>JADFIR010000068.1 GCA_022566535.1 Planctomycetota bacterium | reverse complement strand
GCGGGGGCGGTTCGGCGGATCGGCTGGCGCTTGGGTCTGGCTGGGGCGGTGGCGGGGCCGGCACGTTGGGCAGCCACCAGATCGCGGCGCTGGGGCGCGGTCCCGGCCGCGGTCGCCGCAGCAGCGGCCGCAGCAATCGCCGGCTGAGCCGGGCGCGGCGGCATCCCATGCTGCGCGGGTCCCGCCGGGGACGGCTGACGGGCCGCCACCTGCGGCGTCAATCTGGCCTTGAAGATCAGGTCCGTCACCTTGTCACGCACCGACTGACCCATCTCTTCGAAGAGCCGCCCCGCCTCGCGCTTGAACTCGATGCGCGGGTCCCGCTGGCTGAACGAGCGGAACCCAATCGACTCCTTGATCTGGTCCATCGAGTAGAGGTGATCCTTCCAGGCAGAATCGAGTATCTGTAGCAGCACCCACCGCTCGAACTGGGTGAGCTCCGATCGAAGGACCGACGCAATCTTCTCCTCGGCCACAGTTTGGGGATCATCCTCCGCCCGCTTGCGCTCATCCTCGGTCAGCTTCGCGTTGCAGTGGCGGTCAAACCACTCATCGAGCTCATCGGGCGAGCTGCCGGCTGCCACGGCCCGTTCGGCCCGTTCGGCGATTCGCGATTCGTCCCACTTCTCGGCCTCAGCAATGAGCAGAGCGCGCAGCTGGGCGGGATCGGCCGAAGGCAGCGCCTGTGGGTTCCAGGTCAGCTCATACTTAGCCTTGACCCACGTACAGAACTGCTGCAACGCGTGCTGCGGATCCTGCGACATAACGGCCGAGGTCATGTCCAGGGCGAAGTCGATCGGATAGGTGAGCTCGCGACGTTGATATGCTTCACGGGCGCGGGTCATCAATTTCTCGACCACATCGTCGAGGTCTTCAATCCCGACGAAGTCGTCCGCCTTGAACGTGCCGTTGAACTTGCTGCTCGCCCAGCCGGCCAGCTCCTTCTCGCCGTAGTTGTCAACGAGGTATTGATCGAGCGGCGAGAGGTCAGCGTTGTCGATGCGCTTCTCGGCCGCCTGCTCCAAAAGGGCGATGACCTCGTCGGCGGTGATCTCGCGCAACCGAGTGTGCTTCAGACCGGCCTGGAAGTTGGCATTGCCCCAATCCGCGAGACCCTTGACATCCCACGAATCCGCATCGGTATCGGCCGGCATGTACTCGCCGATCGTGACCCGAATGACGGCGGATGCCTCTTGTATCGCATCGATTCGGACGAGCTGGTGCAGGTCCTGGCGGTCTTTGCCGCGGAAACGAGTCGGATCGATCGCCACGTTGAGGTTCTCATGGACCCACTCACCCATGCAGTTGGCCACGTAGTTCTTGTCAAGGAAGCGGTACACGGCGTCCACCACCGCCTCGTCGATGTACTGGAAGATCAGATGCTTGACATTGCGACCTGCCAGCACGTTCTGGCGGATGGAGTAGAAGACGCCGCGCTGCACATCCATCGGCTCGTCGTACTCAAGGATGTTCTTGCGAACGAGGAAGTTTCGCTCTTCAACCTTGCGCTGGGCCCGGACGACCGACTTGGTCAGCATCGGATGCTCGATGGCGTCGCCTTCCTTCATGCCCAGCTTGCTGAGCACCTTGAGGGTGGTGGGCCCGGCGAACATCTTCATTAGATCGTCTTCGAGGCTCAGGAACACGCGGCTGGAGCCCTTGTCGCCTTGGCGGCCGCAGCGGCCGCGGAGCTGATTGTCGATCCGCCGGGCTTCGTGGCGCTCCGTGGCGATCACGTGCAGGCCACCCATGTCCTCGACGTCTTGGAATACGCTCAGCCGATGTAGCAGCGATCCTCCTGACTTGTCCAGCTCTTGAAGCAATTGCTCCTGGGACATCGACGCCGATTTGCTCTCGCTTACCCAGCACCGATCCACCGCCCAGTTGCGAAGCAGCGCCAGGCGGATCTCGTCATCGGACATCGACTCGACCTCGCCCTTGGCCAGGTCCAACTCCTTGGGGGCCAGGCAGCGGTAGACGGAGGCGACGATCTGGTCGGGCGGCGTGTCGGGGGTGACGTCCTTGGGGCATATGCCGCGGCGCTTCCAATGGTCGATGAGCTGCTTGGGCGTAAAGCGGCCGAGGACGATGTCGGTGCCGCGCCCGGCCATGTTGGTCGCGATCATCACCGCCCCCAGCTCACCGGCGTGGGCGATGATGTCCGCCTCGCGCTCGTGCTGCTTGGCGTTGAGCACCTCGTGCTGGATGTTGTATTTCCGCTTCAGCATCTCGCTGATCTTTTCGGACCTCTCCACACTGGTGGTTCCCACGAGTATCGGCCGGCCTACATCGTGGAAGGCTTTGATCTCATCGACGATCGCGTCCCATTTGTCCTTGACGGCGAGGAACACGACATCGTTGTGATCGGTGCGGATCACGGGAACATTCGTGGGAATAGCGATCACGTCAAGCTTGTAGATCTCGTAGAACTCGGTCGCCTCGGTGTCGGCGGTGCCGGTCATGCCCGCGAGGCGGCCGTACAGCTTGAAGAAGTTCTGAATCGTGATCGTGGCCATGGTCTGCGTTTCCTGCTTGATCGGCACGCCTTCCTTGGACTCGATTGCCTGGTGCAATCCATCGGACCATTGCCGGCCGATCATCTTCCGCCCGGTGCTCTGATCGACGATGACGACACTCTGTTGGCCTTGATCATCGGGCGAGACAACATAGTCGCGGTCGCGCTGGTAGACGGTGAGGGCGCGTATGGCCTGTTCGAGCAGGTGAGGGATATCAATGTTGTCGCCGACGTAGAACGACCCGATGCCGGCGACCTTCTGAGCTTCGGCGATGCCGTCGTGCGTGAGCGTCGCCTTCTTCTTGTCCAGCTCCACTTCGTAGTACTGAACATGCTTGTCACGATCGGCTTCGAGGTCGGGCAGCCGGGCCTTGGCCTGCTCCATCCGTTCTCTCATCGCAGGAATCTTCGACTTGTCGCGGGCGTTGCGGATGTCGCCTTCCAACCCGGAAATCTCAACCAGGCAAGACTTCACCTTCCCGTCGGCCACGTTCCACTCATCTTGTTTCCCGACCAGATGCCGGGCCAGCCGGTCCGCCATCGCGTACCGCGGGCTGTGCTCATGCGCCAGGCCGGAGATAATCAACGGGGTGCGGGCTTCATCGATGAGGATCGAGTCCACCTCGTCCACGATGGCAATGTCGCGCTGCCGCTGCACCTGATCCTGCACGCTGAGCTTCATGTTGTCGCGCAGATAATCAAAGCCGAACTCGCTGGTGGTGCCGTAGACCACGTCGCACGCATAGGCGAGCTGCTTGTTCTGTGGGCTCTGCATGTGTTGCGGATGGATCGCCCCCACAGTCAAGCCCAGCGCCCGGAAAAAGGGGAAGGTCCAGTCGCGGTCGCGCTGCACCAGATAATCGTTGACGGTGACCACGTGCACTTGCTTGCCTTGGAGCGCGGCCAGATAGCATGCAAGCGGGGCGACGATCGTCTTGCCCTCGCCGGTCTTCATCTCCGCGATCCTTCCTTCATAGAGGACTACCGCCCCGACGACTTGCACATCAAACGGCCGAGCCCGAAACGGCGGCTTCGAATCTGGGTGCAACGCTCGCACCGCCTCGTACAGTCGGACGGGGATATCGACAAACAGCCACGCGGGCACCGGGTCGGGTGATCCGAGGAACTCGCCCGTCGGCTCCGCCGGCTTGGTTTGTTCAATCAGAGTCTGGATCTCGTCGTAGAGCTTGCGGGCGTCATCGGGAAGCTGGGACACGTCGAAGTCGTGCTTCGGGTCGAAGATGTTGCGTATGCCGACGTTTCGATCCATCGCTTCTCGAGCGACGGCGAAGACCTCCGGCATAACGTCGGTCGGCTTAGCGCCGTCTTGAAGTTTCTTGCGAAATTCGTCCGTCTGGGCACGAAGCTGCCCATCCGTCAAGCGGCTGATCTGGCCTTCAAAGGTATTGACCTCGTCGACGACCCGCAGGTAGCGCTTGACCATGCGATCGTTGCGGGTTCCGAACACCTTGCGCAACACCGTTGAGACAACGGGAAAACCCATGTTTGACCTCTGTGAAATCGCCCAATGGAGAGCTGAATCGAACACGGACCGGCCCGCCGGCCACCGGGGCGGCGAGCTGGGTCCACACCGTATGCAATTGCGATTCAGCAGCTCGGCGGCGGCAGATCCAGCAGCCGTTCGTCCAGAAGCACAAGCAGCGCGAACGGCCATGCGGGCGTGGTCACGGTGCACCATATCGTATGAGCGCCGCACCCCGCAGAGTCTTCCAACAGGGCCACGGCTGTGGTCAACCGCTCACCACCAAGCAGGTCCCGGGCTGCGGCCGCGACCGCCGCCGCGACCGCCCGCGCCACGTGCGACTCGCTCAGCGTAGCGCGGACCTGAGCGTCCAATGCCCGCGGGGCCGGGGCCCCCGAGACCGTCGCCGACATCGCTACCATCGCTACCAGGGTGGTGGCGGTGGCGGCCAGGCCTGTCGCGCGGATGGAATACGGATCGGCTCGCATACGTTGGCTCGTATAAGTATCGTCCCCTCGAGCCGCATAGACAAGTTTCCCCGACAGATTCGTTGCCCCCAACGGCAAGATATGCTTCGGGAATCATGGCCTAGGATTGCCTGATGCCGGTCTCCACCATCGAAAAGCCTCGCCGGGAGCTTCAACTGAAGGTCACCGGCATGCACTGTGCCAGCTGTGCCGCGGCCGTGCAGGGGGCCATCGAAGCCAAGCCCGGCGTGCGCTCGGCCAGCGTCAGCGTCATCGACGGGCTGGCCACCGTGCTCGGCGAGAATCTGCACACCGAGACGATCGTGGAAGCGGTACGAGACCGCGGCTTCCACGCCGAGCCGATTGTCGATCGACCGGCTCCGGCTGAGTTGCGAAGTGAAATCGAGCTGCGCCAGGCCCGCCAGGAACGGCTGTGGCGCTTCCGGGCAATCGTCGGTCTGGGCATCTGGGCCCCGATGGCCGTGCTGCATTGGACGGTCAGCGCAATGTGGGTGCCGTGGGTGATGCTCATCGGCTCCACGATCGTTCTCGGGACCGCAGGCGCAGGCTTCTATCGCTCGGCTATTGCTGCGGCGCTGCGGCGCACCACCAATATGGACACGCTCATCGCCATCGGCGCCACGACCGCCTACGTGTTCTCCTTGGTGGTTTTCATCAGCGGATTCATCGGGAGGAACCTGGAGCAACCGCTCTATTTCGGCGAAGCAGCGGCGCTGTTGGGCATCATCAGCCTGGGGCACTGGCTGGAGGCCCGCGCGACCGCCAAGGCCGGCTCAGCGGTGCGGGAGCTACTGCACCTTCAGCCGGATGAGGCGGAGTTAGTGGATGAGCACGGGCAGGTTCGCACCATCGCCAGTGCCGAGGTCCAACCGGGCGATCGCATGTTGGTCCGTCCCGGCGCCCGCGTGCCGGTGGACGGCACGGTGGTCGAAGGCGCCTCGGATGTTGACCAGGCGGTCGTCACCGGCGAATCCGTGCCCGTCAGCAAGACCTGCGGCGACCTGGTCGTCGCCGGCTCCGTGAACACCACCGGCCGGTTGGTGGTCGAGGCAACGGTCGACGGCCACCACACGACCGTGGCCCGGATCGCGGAGCTTGTGCAGCGCGCACAATCGAGCAAGGCAAACATTCAGCGTCTGGCCGATCGCGTCTGCGCGGTGTTCGTTCCGGCGGTGCTGACGATCGCCCTGGTTACCTTCCTCGGATGGTGGATCGCCGGTGATCTGCCCAAGGGCGTGGTTGCAACGGTGACCGTGTTGATCATCTCATGCCCGTGCGCGCTGGGGTTGGCGACGCCGATGGCGGTGATGGTCGCCACAGGCGCGGCCAGCCGCCACGGCATCCTGGTGAAATCCGCCGTCGCGCTGGAGTTGGCCGGGCGGGCTCGGCATGTCGTCTTCGACAAGACCGGCACCCTCACCGCCGGACAACCCACGCTCTCGGAAATCCATCCCGCGGATCAATCCGTCACCGAGGAATCCATGCTTCGTCTGGCAGCAGCCGTCGAAGCGCCGAGCGAACATCCCATCGGACGGGCCATCGTCCGGGCGGCCCAGCAGCGAAAGCTCGACATTCCGGTGGTGAGCGAGTTCCAGGCGATCCCCGGCGAGGGCGTGCGCGGCAAGGTGGACGGGCAGTTGGTTGAAGTTCGCCGTAGCGAATCCATGACGTGTCGGGTGCTCGTCGATGGCCAAGAGGTTGGCATGATGATGGTCGTCGACGCCCTGCGTGACGACGCGGCGAAGGCCGTCGCCCGTCTACACGATATGGGCCTGAAGGTGACGATGCTCTCCGGCGATCGACTTGCGGTCGCCCAAGCCGTCGGTCGTGAGGTCGGCCTGGACCCCAGCGAGATCGAAGCCGACGCCACACCCGAGTCCAAAGCCGAGCTGGTCGCCAAGCTGCCGCCCGGGTCCGTAATGATCGGCGACGGGATCAACGACGCCGCCGCCCTGGCCGAGGCGGACCTCGGCATCGCCATGGCCTCAGCGACCAACATCGCCATCGAATCCGCCGACGTGGTCATCCCCAGCGATCACGTCCTAGCCGTGCCCGAGACGATCGAGCTTGCCCGAAAGACGCTCTCGACAATCAAGCAGAACCTCTTCTTCGCGTTCTGTTACAACGTGGCCGCGATCCCCGCCGCGGCCCTGGGATTCCTCGGCCCGCACGGCCCGCTGATCGCCGCCATCGCCATGGGCGCCAGCGACATCACCGTCATCGGCAACGCACTGCGGCTCAAGCGCCATCTCGCCTCCATGCTTCGCCACTGAGCAAGGCATCTAGCGAAAGGTTCTAGCCGGGGATGCCTATCCGCGGGCTGTGCGCCCATCGGCGAGCGAGAATGCGGTAGTGCAGCGAATCTGACGGATTGCAGCAGCAATAGCCAGGTCAGTGTATCGTTGATCTTGCAGACGATTGGCGGGGCACGTCAAGGAGCAGGGCATGATCGGAAAGTCTCTGCGACCACTGCCGGCCGGCGAGTTCGATGACCGCAAAGCTCGGCACCTACTGAATCGCGCCGGCTTCGGCGGCACGCCCCGCCAAGTGCAGGCCCTAGCCGACATAGGGCTTCGACGGGCCGTCGATTACCTCGTTGACTACGAAAAGATCGATGCTCCGGCGGTCCGCGTCGATCAATTCGATAAGGACATCATGCAGCCGCTGGCACGCGACCAGCGCCAGGCGCTTCGCCGGGCTCGCCGGACGGCTGATGAAGCCACCCTTGAGCAGTTCCGCCAATTACGACAAAGCGCGCAGCGGGCCGACCGCACACAGATCCGCGATATTCAGCGCTGGTGGCTGGCGCGCATGATCGAAACGCCCCGGCCGCTCCAAGAGAAGATGACGCTCTTTTGGCACGGCCACTTCTCCACCGGCTATCGCGCGATCGAGGACAGCTACCACATGTTCATGCAGAACCAGCTGTTCCGATACCACGCCGTCGGCAGCTTCCGGGCGCTCGCGCACGCGATCATTCGAGACCCCGCAATGATCGCGTACCTCAATAACAATCAGAACCGCAAGGAAGCGCCCAACGAGAACCTCGCCCGTGAGCTGATGGAGCTGTTCACGCTCGGCGAAGGCAACGACTACACGGAGAGCGACATCAAGCACGGCGCGCGGGCACTGACCGGTTACACCTACCGCGACGATGAGTTCATCAACTTCCAATCGCCACAGTATCAGCGGCTCCACGACCACTCGCTGAAACGAATCCTGGGCGAAACCGGGAACTTCGACGGCGATGACTTTGTCCAGATCATCCTCACCCGCCCCGTCGCCGCCAAGTTCATCTGTTGGAAGCTGTACCGCTACTTCGTCAACGACCTCCCGGGCGTGCCACAAAAGCCTGCGCAGCAATTCATCAGCGATCTGGCAAAAGTCTTACGCGATCGAAACTACCATCTCAAGCCGGTTCTCAAGGCGCTGTTCAAGTCAGCGCACTTCTATGACTCAGCGAACATCGCCTCGCAAATCAAGAGTCCGATTCAGTTGATCGTCGGGGCCATCCGTTCGTTGCAGGTCCCGCCTCGCAATCTCAGCGTATTGCTCAGCGCCTCCGAACTGATGGGCCAGAACATTTTCTATCCGCCATCGGTCAAGGGCTGGGAAGGCGGACGAGCCTGGCTCAACACGTCCACACTCTTCGTGCGCCAGAACTTGATGATCTATCTGCTCACCGGCCGGCGCCCCGGCACGCACGCGTGGCAGAGTGACGGCCCCACGTACGACCCGATGCATCTGATCGAGCATCTTCGGTCACCGCAGGGTATGGTCAATCTGCGCGATGCGGTGACCCACCTGCTGGGGGTCAACCTCGCTTCGCCGCCGCACCCAAGCCGCCTTGACGTGCTCGTCCGCTTCGCCGAATCGGGCGGCGGTACACTGGATAAGGCCATGCTTGTCGCGCTACTCTCGCTGATCACCGCCACGCCGGAGTATCAGTTGTGTTGACGCGTAGGGTCCGCTATGCGGACCGACACAATCTCAATCGGCATTTGCATGGTCCGCACAGCGGACCCTACCTCTGACTCCTGGAATCCCCGCCATGTCCGACACCACCTACACGCGACGCCTGTTCCTTCAACAAGGTATGACGCTGGCCTCGATGGCGGCGACGGCGCCGCTATTCATTCAGCGCTCCGCCCTGGCCATGATGCAGCCGGAAGGTTCCATGCTTTCCAGCCGCCCGGGCGTGCCCGAGGATCACATTCTCGTGGTCGTGCAGCTCGGCGGCGGCAACGATGGTCTCAACACTGTCATCCCCTACGGCACCGGCCGGTATTACGACGCTCGCCCCAACATCGCGGTTCCCGCGCCCGGCCGAGGCGCGGCGCAACAGCCCGCAGCGCTTCCGCTGGATCACTCCGCCGGCATCGGTCTGCATCCGAACCTCGCCGGATTCAAAGAGCTCATGGATGACGGTGTCGCCGCCATCGTCCAGGGCGTCGGATATCCCAACCCCAATCGCTCCCACTTCACATCAATGGACATCTGGCATACCGCCGACGCCGGCGCGAAGGGTTATGGCTGGATCGGCCGGTACTTCGACAACACCTGCAACGGCTCGCCTGTCCCGGAACGGGCCGTGGCGATCGGACGCACCGCGCCGCTGGCCATGCACGGCGCCCGCCAGCAGCCCGTCACCTTCGAGACCGCCGACCTGTTCCGCTGGCTGGGCGAAGACCTGCCCGCGCCGGGCGGCTCGCTCAATCCTCCGTATCAACAGATCAACCGCAGCTCAACGTTGGATAACGTCGACCCCGACAGCCAGCTCGGTTTTCTCATGCGGACCGCCCTGGACGCACAGATCTCATCGGACCGCATCCGCGCCGCGGTCGCCAAGCAGCCCCTGGTGCGGTATCCCGGCGGGCAGCTTGCCCGGCAGTTACAGATCGTCGCCGCCATGATCCGTGACGCAATGCAGACCCGCGTGTATTACGTCTCGCTCGGCGGATTCGACACCCATGCGAACCAGGTCCCCCGGCACGCCAACCTCATGCGGCAGCTCGGCGGCGCGCTCAACGCCTTCCATAATGATCTCAAGGCTCAGGGCAACAGTGGCCGGGTGCTCACCATGGCGTTCTCGGAGTTCGGCCGGCGCGTCGGCCAGAACGCCTCCGGCGGAACCGACCACGGCACCGCCGCCCCGATGTACTTCGTCGGCGACATGATTCGCCCGGGTCTGCTGGGCCAACATCCTTCGCTCACCGATCTCGATCAAGGCGACTTGAAGTTCAACGTTGACTTCCGTAGCGTCTACTCCGCCGTGCTCGAAGATTGGATGTCCGCCCCCGCCGCCAAGATCCTCGGCCGAACGTATTCCAAAGCACCGATCATCAAAGCCTGATCCCCACCGCGCTCTGTTCCTCCCCTGCAAAGCCGAGACCATCGGTCGCGGTCTTTTCCTCATCACCGTTGCGCATCAATCCTGTGAGCCGGGTTCCGATTCCATCGTCGGTGACATGGCGCTTCGCCGAGCCCAACCGTCCTTCCGAGCCCGGCCCTCCCCGGCCAGGGCGGCTTGAAGGGCTGGTCTTGGTAATCTACGATTCCCGTTGATGAGCGTGCCATCGTCACAAGACAAAGGAACAGTGCAAGAGGCTGAAGTGCGCTCATCGCTAGGGAAAGAGACCGACGCGCGTCCACTTCGCGAAAAGGAGATTCTAAAGCTGCCGCCCTGGGCGATGACGGCCTTGGCCGCACGCTGCGCGATGCGCGTCCAGCCGCTGGTGGGGACCGAATCGTTCCGCGAGAGCACGCGCGAGGAGATCGCCTGGCACATCGAGACTCTTGACATAGCGGTTACGATCGCAGCGGTTCCTTCCGCCACCGCCACCGCCGCCCACCACGCCGCCCACGCCGCCGCTGCTGCCACTACCG
>JADFIR010000067.1 GCA_022566535.1 Planctomycetota bacterium | reverse complement strand
TCCCACTCCGATGGCGGCGGGAATTCCTAACTCCGCACAGCGGATAGCCATGTGAGAGGCAGCTCCACCGTACTGAGTGATCAGCCCCACGATCTCTTGGGCGAACAGAAAGTCGTAACCGGGATCTGCGCTTTGGATCAGCGCAATTCGGCCATGGAAAATCACTTTGGCCAGCTCAGTAGGCGAGTCGACGGTGACCAGCTCAGCTTGAACGCGCCCGTTGGTAATGAAGTTGGGTCGGCTCGTACCGTGTCGAATGACGAGGAAATCGTCCTCGGAACAGATGACAGGGGGCAGAGGAATCCTGTCATAGATCGCGCGGTCGGTCTTTCTCTTTTGGATGAGGCGATCCAAGTAGGCGCGTGCGTCATCGGCGGAAGGCTTCTCGGGATTACGAAGCTTCAAGAGATCTTTGTAGTGGACATACTGCATGTCCTCTCTCGAGAATCCGAGACGTCGGCCCGCCTCCGCTATAAGCTCGAGGGCATCGCTGAGATTCTTGGTGAATTCCAGCTTGAGTTCCTCGCGCAACTGAGTGGATCGCTCCACGAACATCAACGAGGCCAAGCCATGACCACATTCCTGGAAACCACGGCCATCATCGGCTTGATTGAACTGGCGCTAGCGGCGGTGCTGACCATCGCGCCGCGGGTCGGCAGGCTTGGGCGGGCCGTCTCCGACGCCTGCGCCCGGGCCCCGTTGCTCGACCTGATCCTGGCGGTGTTGACGTGGATTCCGTGGCTGGCCGCGGGGTTGCTGGCCGGGTGGGTGGGCCTGTGCGGGGCGATCTGCGGCCAGATATTGGCGATACTCGTCTGGGTCATCATCCATGAGTTGGCCCACCGCCGCGCCGCGACCGGGCCGCGCATTGGGCGCTTCTGGAACCGCAGGATCGGATGGTGGCACAACCACCTGGCGCTTTGGGTGTCGGCTGTGGCTCTGCCGGGGCTGTGGGTGATTCGCTTGACTGAAATCTTTGGGTATCCGCTTCTGGTGTGGCTGCTGAGATTCCCGGCTTACAGGCACGGTGAGTGGGTCAACGTCAGCCGTCAGAAGTTCCAAGGGCTCATCGGACACGATCTTTTGTGGTGTCTGTACTGCGACTGGATGACCGGCGTATATTCGCTGGGCGCGGAGATGCTCCGCAATGTTGAATCGTTCTGGTGCCCGATCCGGTTCTACGACGGCAAGAAATGTGACCACTGCCGGATCGACTTCCCCGACATCGACGGCGGCTGGGTCCCCGCGGACGGCTCCATGCGTGATGTGGAAGAGCTCATGCAACGGAAGTACGGTGGCAATGAGCGATCGTGGTTCGGCCATCCGGCCCGGCTCACGATCGACGGCGCCGCACCTGAGTCAAAGCCGCACGGCTGAATCGCAGCCTCGGCGCCGTCGGCGGTCAGCCGGGCTGTGTCAGCTATGGCGAGCCCGGGCATGTTGGCTGAGCGAGCCGGGTCCGCCTGCGGCGGATGAGCCCAGTGGACACCCGGCGTCATTGTGGGATCTCACGCAAGGCATATGCGTTCATCCACCGGCCCGGCACGGGCCGGCTCTCTCTACACATAGCCGCATAACCCATCCGTGAGCAATCTCTGATGCACGCCAAAAAGCCCACGGATGAGAATCCGTGGGCCTCGTTGCTTCACACCGCGAGCTTGCTTGGCGCCGCAGGAGCTAGGGAACAAGCCTTGCGGCGGTCGGACCGGCGGGCGCATAGAGCGCCTTCACACTTTGCTGCTCCCCATGGATCGTGATTTCGATGGTCTGACCTGGGCGTAGACCACCATCGGTCAACCAGCCGGAGAACACCCAGTCGTGATACGCCGCCGCAGCGGTGAGGGTCACCACCGTGGTCTGCGGATAGGTCCGCTCGAAGTCCCCATCGACGCTGACGAACCCACCGCCATCGAGCTGGAGATCCAGCGGACTTGCGTCGAGCCAGGCGCCCGGCAGGTTCGACCCAACGGCCAGCATCCCCGGCGGCGTGCCCGGCGGGACGAGTCGAATACAATCGCTTGCGCTGAACGCCGTCCCGTCAAGTAGCGCGCCGCTCACGACCAGCTCAACCAGGTCTCCGGCAGGCAGATCATTGAGCTGAAGCGATGCAACCACATCGTCGGTCTTGAACTTCATGGACAGATCGAGGATGCCATCGCCGCTTTCCTCGTGGCAGTCACACAACTCACCGTCAAACGGTGTGGCCACATCCTCGAATTCCGAGTGCGGTCCGGGCGGGCCCTCGTTGGGAGCAACACTTCCGCCGACACCATCGGCACGTGCAAGCAGGATGCTGCTGAGATCAACCTGCGTCACATCGAAGCTGTCCGTGCCGACCAGCGCGACGGGCAACACTCCGTGGCTGTTGCGATTGAACGAGTTCGGGCACGACCCCGGCTTGATGTCCAGACGCACCTCGCCAATAGCGATACCGTCGAGGAACAGGATCCACACCGCGCCGCGGTTCGTGCCGCCGTCGTCATCGAGAAGTGCCCCCACAGCCAGGTCGCTTACGCCGTCACCGTCCAGATCACCCAGCGAGCCCGCCGAGATGCCGAACCAATCGCCATCATCCAGCGTGCCGGTGAAGCCGCCTTCGGTTGAGCTGATCTTCTGGTGGGACTTCACCGTGCCATCGGGGTTGAGAAACAGCACCCACACCGCGCCTCGGTTATTGCCGCCGTCGTCATCCCAGATTGCCCCGACGGCCAAGTCGTTCGTCCCGCCGCCGTTGAGATCACCCAGTGAGGCCACAGAGACGCCGAACTGATCGCCATCGTTCAGCGTGCCGGTGAATCCGCCCTCGGTGTCACTGATCTTCTGGTGTGACTTGACTGTGCCGTTCGCGTTGAGGAACAGAATCCACACCGCGCCACGGTTCCCGCCCCCGTCATCATCGAAGAATGCTCCCACGCCCAGGTCACCCACACCGTCGCCATCGAGATCACCCAGCGCGGCCACCGAGCCGAACCGATCGCCATTATCCAGCCGTGGGCCGCCGCCCTGGGTGGTGCTGATCTTCTGGTGCGACTTCACGGTGCCGTCGCTGTTGAGGAACAGTATCCACACTGCACCACGGTTTTGGCCACCGTCGTCATCAAAGGGTGCTCCCACGGCCAGGTCGGCCACATCGTCGCCATCCAGATCACCCAGGGAGGTCACCCTGGCGCCGAAGCGATCGCCATCATCCAGCGCGCCCGTGAAGCCGCCTTGGGTCTCGCTGATCTTCTGATGGGACTTGACCGTTCCGTCGGTGTTGAGGAAGAGCACCCACACCGCTCCGCGGTTCGTGCCCCCGTCGTCATCGCCGCCTGCGCCCACGGCCAAGTCGCTCATGCCGTGGCTGTCCAGATCACCCAGCGCCGCCACCGACCAGCCGAACTGGTCGAGATCATCCAGGATGCCGGTGAAGCCGCCTTCGGTGTCGCTGATCTTTTGGTGGGACTTGACCGTCCCGTTGCTGTTGAGAAAGAGCACCCACACTGCGCCACGAGCCCCGCCCCCGTCGTCATCGAAGTGCGCGCCCACCGCCAGGTCACCCACGCCGTCGCCGTCGAGATCACCCAGCGCGGCCACCGAGCCGCCGAACTCATCGCTATTGTCCAGCGTGCCGGTGAAGCCGCCTTCGGTGAAGCTGATCTTCTGGTGAGACAGGAGCTCACCCGGCGCTGCCGTGACGATCTCCCCGAGCGCCATGGCTACCGAGGAGAACAGAACCAGCACCGCCGCACGGCGGCGCGAACGAGCGTAAGTAGCAATCTCACGGCAATCCACCTTCCCACCTTCCGTCCTCAGAACGGGACAAGAGGCACAGTGAGACTCTATCCCACGCGGCGTGTTCCCAAGTTAGGAGTAGGAACAGCCAAAGGTTATTCTACCGTGTTGGGGGGCGTGGGCACAAGACCCCAACACAGGCCGGACTACCGGCGACTCCGCGAACTGCTGCGGCAGTGGAGGTTAGACGCGGGGCTGACGCAGCGCGAGCTTGGGCGAAGGCTCAAGCGGCCCCACACCTTCGTCACACAAGACCGAGACCGGCGATCGGCGGATCGAGCCGATCGAGTTCGTCAAGTGGTGCCGGGCGTGCGGCCAGGACCCTGCCCGAAGCATCAAGCAGGTGACCAATCGAAAGCGATCGTGAACGAATCGAAACCGCGCCGTCGAGGCGCGGTCCCGATTCCGCGGCGACACGCCGCGGCTCCGATCCTTTGTACACTGCCCGGATGTCCAACGGCCCGCTGGCGTATCACATCACCTTCGGCACGTACGGCACCCGTCTGCACGGTGATCCACGAGGCACAGTTGACCGGACGCTCAACAACCCGGGCGACCCGATCATCGGTGCCGACGGGGGCTGGCAGCGGATCGAGCGATCGAGATTGAACTTTCCGCCCGTGGTGCTCAGCGATGAGCTGCGGCGATTCGCGGACTCAATCGTTCCAGACCTCTGTGAGCAGGGCGGCTGGACATTTCACGCCTGCGCGAGTCGGCCCGATCACGTGCACGTGCTTTTGAGCACAGACCGCGAGGGCAAAGCCGTGCGCTCATGGCTGAAGCGATGGCTCGGCGAGGCGCTTTGCAAGCGCTGGCCGTTGCCGGACGGTGCGGGTTGGTGGGCGAAGGGCGGCAGTGTGAAATGGGTATGGCAGGACAGGTACTTTCACAACGTTCGCAAATACATCCTGTGCCAACGAAGAGCCAACGAAGAGCGCGTTGAACAGAGCCGCCTCGTGTCGAGGCGGTCCGCGACCCCCGGTCGCGGCTTTACAACGGGGCGCGCTTGGGCTCTCCGGGGCGGCGAGGATAGCGCTTTGCGGTACCGCGGAGCTTTTTGATGACCACGATCGTCCCGGTCGGTGTGTGGCTGGTTTCAACGACCGCACAATGCAGCAGGTGCAACGCTTTCTTCGCGTCCGAGATCTCTTGGATGGCCTTTCGACCCTTGATGGTGAGCACGTGACCGCCGACCGCGGCCAGCGGCACGGTCAGTTCCAAGAGTGTGGCCAGCCTGCCCACGGCCCGGGCGACGACCACATCGTAGTGCTCGCGATGGTGTGGATCGTGGCCGAGAGTCTCCGCGCGATCGTTGATCACCTCGACATTGGACAGCTCAAGTGCCTGGATCACGTCACGAAGGAACTTGGCCTTCTTGCCGGTGGCTTCCAGCAAGGTGAACTGCATGGCAGGTATGGCGATGGCCAGCGGCACCCCCGGCAGACCCCCGCCCGAGCCGACATCGATCACCCGCGTCGCTTGGGCCGAGGCGATGTACGGCAGCAATGTCAGGCTGTCGAAGATGTGCTTGATCCACGCCCCGTCTGGGTCGGAGATCGCGGTAAGGTTGAAACGGGTATTGGCATCAAGCAGCATGGCCAGATACGAACCCAGCCGCTCGAGGTCGCCGCTGTCAAAGGCCAAGCCGAACGCCTCCGCCTCGCGGCGAAAGGAGTCGGGCGGACGAAGGGATTTGGTGGCGGGGACCATGCGTGTGTCGCCAGGATCGCACAATTCTGACATGAGCCTGTGCATAGTAGGAGCACAGCGCCATCATCTCATCATCATCGCGCGGCCTGGCGGCCGCGGCTAAACGGGCCTTTGCGCAAATGCTTGTGTTGGAACAATGAACGATTCTCGCTGGTAGGATCATGCAAGTTCATTCACGCCTGGTCGTCGGCTTGGTCGTACGCGAACGCTTCACGAGCGAGATACCTCGGGCGGCGCATGGCGATGTTGAGCAAGAGCCCGATCATGATCCAGGCGGACACGAGGCTTGATCCGCCATAGCTGACAAACGGCAGGGTCATGCCGGTGATGGGCATAACGCCGATGGCCATGCCGGTGTTGATCGTCATTTGGGAGAAGAGGAGGGCGACAATTCCGACGGAGACGAGTCGGCTGAAGGGGTCCTTGCACTGCGCGGCAATCAGCAACCCGCCGGTGCAAAGGACCAGGAACCCGGCCCATGTCGCCGCCCCGCCGAGCAACCCCCAGCGGCAGCAGATCACTGCGAAGACCATGTCGTTGTGATCTTCCGGCAGGTTGTTGTAGATGACCAGGGCCGCGGCATGTTGCTTGCCCAAGCCCCGCCATCCCCCCGCGCCGGCGAGCGTCATGGCTCGGGCCCCTTGGTAGCCGATGTCGTTTTCGTACCGGGTATCACCGGTCACTTGCGCGACCAATGCCTTGAGCCGGTCCTTCTGGTGCGGCTTGAGCAGCGGGTACATCGCGGGCGCCAACGACAGCCCGAGAAGGATGACCATCGTCAGGTGGCGAAGCTTGGCTCCCGCGGCGATCAGCATTGCAAACAGCGTCGGCAGGAAGAGCATGGCCGTGCCGAGATCCGGTTCGATGAGAATCAAACTCATGGGCACGAACGTGAGAGCCAACGGCAGCAGCAGGCCGAGCAGCCGACGATAGTTGCTGCGAAACCGAAGGTAGTTGGCCAGGGCAAGCACATAGACGATCTTCGCAAGCTCCGACGGCTGGAAGTCTGTGACGAGCAGGTTGATCCATCGCCGTGCACCGTTGCGAGGACGCACAATCACGTCGGGAACCCATGGGATCAGCACGAACACGAGCATCACCAGCACAGCCGCCAGCAGCGGATAACTGAGCCTCTGTGTCCAGCGGTAGTGCGGGACGGCAACGATGGCCGCCGCGGCGAGCCCCACGAGAAGGTGGACCAGATGTCTCAGGGCAAAGCCCGGCTCGGCCGTCGCGATCGCCGCGACCCCGCCCGTCGTCAGCACCAGCGCGGCGCCGACGCATACCCAACCGACGTTTCGCAGCATGACCTTGGGACGATGCAACGCGCGAGCCCTGGTCGGAACACCGTTGGACCGCGGACCATTCGTCCGGACTTCGCAGGCGACCAGCGTCACGATTCATCCTCCGGCAGATAGCCTTCCGCTCCAAGGGCACGGATGATCTCGTTGGCGATTGGCCCGGCAGTCCGGCCGCCGGACCCGCCGTATTCCACGACGACGGCGATGGCATACTTCGGCTGAGGTGAGCCGGCGGTTCGAGGCCCGACCAGACCGACGAACCAGGCGTGCGACAGGTCGGCGAATGACATGTCCGGCTCCCCGTCGCCGGTGGTATCAACGCGCAGGGGCGGCGCTTGAGCGGTGCCCGTCTTGGCCCAGACCGTCACGCTGCCGACGTTTATGATCGGGTCCATCGTGCCATCGGCATAGCGGATGTGGTGGCCCGTACCATGGACTTCCTCCACGGATTGGCGAAGGCCCTCCAAGATTCTCTTGACCAGTCGCTCGTCGAGGGACAGATCTTCGCGCTGACCAATCGCATCGGCGTTTCGCAGGAGCCTCCCGCCGCGCGGGTCATTTCTGATCAGCGACGGATCGCGGCGTACACCCCGGCGGGCAAGCGTGGCGTAGGCGTTGGCGGCCTGGATCGGCGTCCAGGTCACCGGTCCCTGGCCGATGCCCATGATCACGGAGGTGAACCTCTGCTCGCCGGTAGCGCGAAGGGCCGCCAGGGCCTGCTCACCGGGCACCGTGCCGCCGCTCTCCCCGCGCCACGTCTCTTTGCCGGTTTCATCTTCAACCTGATACAGCAGGCCGACATCGAGTGGCTGACCAAAGCCGAAGCGTCTATACCACGATGTCAATGACGCAATGCCGAGTCGATCCGCCAGGGTGTAGAAGTAGATATTGCACGATCGTGAGAGGGCTTCTTCGACTAGAAGCGCACCATGGGTGTTGTACAGCGGCGGGCGGTAAATCCAACACCGAGCCCGATCTTCTCGCTCGGGAAAGTAGTGACCGGTGCATTCGATCGGCTCGCCCAGGCGATGCACCCCTTGGGAGACTGCTGCGGCAAGAACCATCGGTTTGATGGTGGAGCCCGGCGGATAGATCGCTTCGACCGCACGGTTGACCCACGGCTGACTCCGTTTCCGGCCGGCCGCGGACATCTGCTGACCCATCGCGATCGTCGGCATCGAGACCATCGCCAGGATCTCACCGGTCTGGAGGTCGAGCACGACGGCGGCACTGTTGAGCAGGCTGCCTCGCGGCAGTGCGTTGGGCCTCGGTGTGCCGTCACTGTTCCAACCGGCTTGCCATTGCGCCACTCTGGTCAGCTCAAACTCAGGCGCGAGGATCGCCTGAATCCGGGCCTGCAGCGCGATATCCAACGTGATGAGCAGATCCTCGCCGGGTGCGTGCGGGCGGCGTTGTTCCCGGCCGGTGTCGAGCCGTTTGCGTACAACCCCGCGCATTCCGCGCAGATGGTCCTCAAAGACACGTTCCAAGCCTCGCGCACCGACAACGTCACCGATCCGATAGCCGCCGAGATCGGTCTGATCGGTCTGCCGGCCGGTTTTCGGATCGACGACACGATGGATGAACGGGCGGCGATTCATATCCACAGCCCAGACGTCATCACGAATCGCTCCCAGGATGTGATCGGCGACGCCGTGAACCTGGATGGTGACGGGCTCGGAGGATCGTATTGGCCGAGGCAGCGTGGAGCGGTCGAGCGTGACGTCAGCGGTCATCCACGGATAGGCGCGGCGATGCGAGTCCTGCACCACGATCATTCCGTCAAGTTGCTCCGCAACCTGACGAAAGTCGAACGCAACCTGGATCGGCACTCTCGGCAGAAGAACATGCGGTTGTCGCTGCTCACGAATGGGGCGCGGTCGATAGTCCGCTTCATCAACCGGGCCGCGGCCGAACGTGATGTCCTGGCGAAGCTGACGGTCCCAAACCACCGCTGCCGTCGACTGCACCTCCTTCTTTATGGCATCGAGACGTCGGTCCAGCTCGGCCCGGTCGATTCCGCCGATCTCCATGACGGCGGCCCAGACCTCCTCGACCTGTCCTTCATACTCCGAAAGATACTCCCCGATGGCCGACTCTCGTTGTTCGGGACTCATCGCCGCCCACTCGCCTCGGTGCGCTGACTTGGCGCGTTGATCGGCACGCTTGAGCGCCCAGGCGCCGGTGATCACCTCATAGTGCACCGCGACGTCGTACCCGGGGCGATCGGCGACCAACACCCGTCCACGACGATCGAGAATTCGACCACGGTAGGTCGGCAGGTAGGTCACCAGGTTCAGCCGTCGCTCAGCCGTGGCGAGGCGATCGGCTCCCTGCACCACCGCCAGCTTCCACAGTTGAGCCCCAAGCCCGGCTGCCACCACCATCGCGATCGCAAGCAACAGCAGCAAGCGACGATGAAACATGCTGGCGATGAGCTTGGGGCGGTTCATACTTCGGCGGGCATCGAGAAGAGGCGCATGACGTGTCTGGATCGGTTCGCGTTATCGGGGCCGATGAGCCGAGTCACTACAGTGTAAGGAGGCAGACCTACACGCTAAAGAGGAAGCGCATGACATCGCCATCGCGGATGCGAGAGTTCTTGCCCTCGGTTCGAAGGCGGCCCGCGGCTCGGATGGCCTTTTCACTCTCATGCTGCACCAGATCATCGACGCTGTAGCATTCGGCGCGGATGAAGCCGCGCTGCATGTCGGAGTGGACAACGCCTGCCGCCTGCGGCGCCGTGGCCTGGGCCGAGACCGTCCAGGCCCGAATCTCTTTGGGGCTGGTGGTGTAGAACACGGCCAGACCCAGGAGCCTGCACACCCCACGAGCCACCGGCCCGATCGCGGGCTCCGTCAGGCCCAGCGCCTCCAGCATTTCTAATCGGTCAGCTTCATCGAGCTCGGCCAACTCTGCCTCAAGCTTCCCAGACACTACCACCGCCTCGCCGCCGGAGGATGCAGCATGGCTGCGAACGAGTTCGGCCAACTCGGATTCGCCGGCCAGGTCATCCTCGCCGACATTGGCCACATAAAGCACACGCTTGGCCGTCACCAGCCCGTAGCTGGCAATGATCGCCTGCTCCGGCTGCGACCAGTCGGTGATGGTGCGGACCGGCCGGCTGTCATTGAGCGCTTCCAAGGCCTTTTCCAAGACGGCGGCTCTGGCCTTGGCGTCGGCATCGCCCGATCGCGCGGGTCGTGCAGCCTTGTCGAGCGCGGACTCGGCAAGCTGCAGGTCGGCCAGGATCAGCTCAATCTCAAGGGTTTCAATGTCGCGAATCGGATCGATCGAACAACCAGCGGCGGCGGCGTCGAAACAGCGGACCACCTGGCAAATTGCATCCACCTGCCGCACGTGTGAGAGCAGCGGCCCGGCCTTCGCGGCGCCCCCGCCGGCGTCGATGCCGGGTATATCGACAAGTGTGATGGTCGCCAGCGTGACTTTACGCGTTTCCACGTACTTGGCGACCAGTGCCAGCCGAGGATCTGGAACCAAGGCGACACCGACGTTCGGTTTCGATGCACCCGGAACGATGCTCGCATGGCCGCCAGTCAGCGCATTGAACAACGTCGTCTTTCCGATGCCGGGCAGGCCGA
>JADFIR010000028.1 GCA_022566535.1 Planctomycetota bacterium | reverse complement strand
CCGGTTCCGCGGCCGCGTGATGGCACTCAACGGGGTCACGGAAGATGTTGCCTGGCACGGTGAATGTTGGCGGTGGACGGTCGAGTATCACACCGACCACAGCGACGATCCCCTGGCCGTCGTCGTGCCCTCACCAGCCGATCTGCAATTGGCGGTTCCGATGGAGCGTGCGTTCGCGCGCGCGCTTCCCACCCGGCGAATGAAACGTACGCTGCGCGACGGGCTCGAGCTCGCCCAAGACCCGTTCGACACGCGTTGGGGGGTGTGGTCGATGCAGGCTGAGGGCCTGCTCCACGACGTGGTGGATCTGATCGAGCGGAAGTTGCGCCACCTTACTCGCCAGACGAAATAGATCGACCACCGCCACCGTCCGTGGTGACTTGCAGGCGGTCCTCATACACTTCACGTCGGCTCAAAGCGGAGCTTTTCTACAAGGCACTCCCGTCCCCTTTTCTGACCCCTTTCTTACCGCGTTGGAGCGTTACCGGCTGTCGCCACGAAGTGGCCGCTCTGACGTGGTCGTGGTATGCTGCGTGCGCTGGCACACGTCGAAGCGAGCATGAAGCACCCGACAGAGCGTGCAGGCTACCGAGACGGTCGCCTAGCCAGCGAGAGGAAGACACGATGTTCACAAGCATCCGGCTACGAAACTTCAAATCGTACAGGGATAGCAGAGCGATCCCTCTGGCGCCGCTCACGGTGATCGTCGGGCAGAACAACGCTGGCAAATCGAGTATTCTCCACGCAATCCTGATGCTCAAGCAGACATTGCAAGACAAGAATAAGAATGCGCCACTTATCACGTCGGGGCCCTTCGCGGAACTCGGCGGGTTCCGCGAACTGCTCCACGGGAAAGAAGTCGCCACGAGGCAAACAATCACAATCGACCTTGCCACCTTGCCACAGGGTATGGAAGTGATGGGTCTTCCTGGAGAGAAGTCCAAGGTGGGCTTGGGCACAGACCTATCGGTAACCTTCTCGTTCGATGCGCGTGCAAACAGGATTCGGGTGGCCGCTGTCAAGCTGTCCCGACAAGCGAAGGCTGTCATAGACGTAAAGCGTGCCGGGAGCGTCTGGGAGGCCGGGAAGTACACGAAGGCGGCAAGAAAACATGGGCGTTTAGACTTCCTTCACTTCCTTCCTCGGCTCAATCTCGCGGGCAAGAAGCCAAAGAGCGAAAGGGACGCGAAGCTGACACTTGCCCTAAGTCTGCTCCTACACGTGCAGGCCGAGGTGTGGAGCCAACTGTTCGAGGAAGTGCGGCATATCGCCCCGCTGCGCCTTCCTGTGCCTTGGTTCGCCATGCTCGGCAAGACGCCTTCGTCCGATCTCGGCACAGGAGGAGAGAACCTCCTGCGCGTCCTCGCGGACGAAACGCAGAGGGGGAAGACGAAACAGCGAATCGTAAAGCTCGTGGACGAGTGGATGTCAAAGCGATTCGCAATGCTGAAGAAACTCCGACTCGTGGATGTGGATTCTGCGGGCACCGTGCGTTCACTGGTCGCTGACGAAACCGATGGTTTCAAGGCCATCAATGTTGCCGCGATGGGCGAAGGACTGTCGCAGATGCTCCCGATAGTTGCTCGCGTCTTGATGGGGCGCACGGGCGAATGCCTCCTGGTGGAACAGCCCGAGATACACCTTCATCCACGCGCACAAGCGGACCTAGCAGATCTGTTCGTCGACAACATTCGGCAATCCAAGAACAGGCAGTACATCGTTGAAACGCATAGCGAGCACTTGCTCTTGCGTGTGCGGCGACGCGTCGCCGAGGGGCGTATTTCGCCCGACAAGGTCGGCGTGCTATACGTCGAGCGGCGGGGGCAGGAATCTGTGGTGAGACGATTGAAGCTGAACGGTAAGGGGCATTTTGATGATTGGCCCGAAGGATTCTTCGAAGAGGGCTATCAGGAAGCGCTCAAGCTCGCGGAGGTCTCCACGGGGGCACGGGGGAAAGCAAAATGAAAGACCTGACGGTTGATGTGGGCATCCTCATGACTGGATCTGGGCTAAGCGACGACGACCGGTATGCTGATTCTTGCCAGTCCCTCATGAAGCAGATGCGCGGTCGGGATGAAGCGTACCTCGTCCTAGACAGTGGCAAACTCATAAGCAGCCAATACGACAGGAAAATGCGCCATGGAACCTTTGGACACGAATGGGTGCGGCAGATGGCCAAGGCCGACAAGATCAGCATCGTCAAATTGGGGCAATTCAATCGCGGGGTCCGGACAGCGCTCATCGGGGTCAGCTTCAGCAGAGAGGACCTCAGGTATGTGCGAGCCGCGGCGGAGAGTTGCAGCAAGCGGCTAGTGTCTCACGATCCTCACTATTCTCCGAAGGTCAGGACGATACTCAGGAGAAGGGTTGTCGGCGTCGTCGTGCAGAGTACCACTGAGGCTACGTGCTGGCTGACCGCGTCCTAACCTGGCCTGGTGCCACGGCTCTTGCGGACCTCGGATTCGTGTGCCCGGGCGGCTTGCTGGCGGTATACCGACAACATTCCTCGTTCGGAGGCATCCCCCCGGCGAAGCCGGGGGCTACGGGAGAATCATTCGCCCTCCGGACGCAGGTCACTCTGTCGCAGCCCGGTGCGCAGCGTCGGGCGCATTGTCGATGACCGGCGGTCGATCTGACGGAGCCGCGGTGGTGAGATGATCGACCAGCCAGTCTACGGATGCGCTGACCATTAGTTCGAGGCTGATCGGATCGTTGAACAGCCGGCTGGCGTCGGGGATTTCCAGCAGTTGGTGAGGCGAGGCGAGCTGTTGATCCAACGCATGCACGGATTCACTGAGCGCCGTGTCGCGCTGGGCGTGAATGAGCAGGGTCGGCGCTTTGACGTGATGGGCGGCCTCGATCTCCTTTCCGCACACCGGGCCTCGAATCACCATCGCGGCGACCGCCGGCTCTTCGGCCGCAAAGCGCAGGGCGATCATCCCGCCGGTCCCCGATCCGTTGAGACCGATTCGGGCGGAATCGACCTCCTGGAGGACCTTGGTGTTCTCGTAGACCGTGCGCAGATCGGCCAACATTCGCCCGTCGGTCGCATCCTCGACGGCGCCTTCGGATCGGCCGTGACCGGTGAAGTCCATTCGCACGCCGATCACGCCGCGTTTGGCCAGGCGCCGGCTGATCGGGACCGATCGGGGGCTTCCCCCGTTGCTTTCGAGACGGTGGGCAAAGATGACGGCAGGGAACGGGCCGCTTCCACGGGTGGTCCCCGGCGGGAGGTCCAGCTCACAATGGATGACCCGCTCCTGCTCGTTGACTACTCGCATCACCAGGGTCTTGACCCCCCGATGGTGCTCGGGGCGGTCGGCGGCCCACCGTTGCAGGGTCGCCGCGACCTGGTCGTCGCTGACCTCATCGAAGACCTCGTAGAAATGGTCAATACCCTTGAACGTGGACGGAGCGTGCGGGATCACCACGGTGTCGGCCGTCTCGTGCAGTTGCCAGGTGGCCTTGCCGCAGCCGGCGGGCGCAGCCGCGATAACTTTTGCGGCGCCGCGGTCTCGCACCGAGGCGATGGCCGCCAACATGGTCGCCCCGGTCTCCACGCCGTGATCGACGATCACCACCACGCGCCCCCGCACATCAGTCTCGGGCAATACCGCTCGGAATCGTGCCCTGCGTCTCTGCAGATCGGCAAAGGCCTCGCGAGCCGGGCCGATCATCTGCCTGGCGGTGAGGTGATACAAGTGGGCCGCTGATTGGATCATCGAGATTCGGCCGTGTTCATCGACCGCGCCCACGATCTGCTTCGGCGGTCGCGTCGAGGTCAGCTCTGCGATCAGCAAGATGTCCAGCGATGCGTCGAGGGCGTCGGCAATAACTGCCGCGATCGGCACACCGTAGTTGGGAATGCCCAAGACCAACGGCTGTTGGTCTGCGAGGAAGGCCAGGTCGCGGGCGAGCTCGCTTGCTGCTTCGAGGCGGTCCTTGAACAACCGCATGGGTCGCCTCCTCGCTGTCCCCGTAACTCCACCTCTTATAAGGATAGGGGGCTAGACGTGAAGCCGCCGCGGCCACGCGGCCGTCCACCTGGCGGCGTTTGCAAAGAATCGAAAAAATTGCGGATTCGCGCGCAAGATCGGCCGTCCGGCGGCATAGTTGTATATGGAGAGCACCGGTGTGCGACGCCTGTTCTACAATTGCAAGCGCAGCCGTCCCTGTTGCAAGTTGTTAGGAGGATTCACACCATGAGTTTGCCGCAGGTCATCCTGACCACGCTTGCAGCCTCGGCCGCGGCGGGGCTGATGGGCAACGCTCCTGCGGCGGCCGTCGGGCAGAATAGGGGAGAGGTACCGGGCGGTCGTGGCCCTGAGGTGCAGTACGTGGCCAATGAGTTGATCGTGGGATTCCACGACCCGCCGGGGGATGAGCAACTGGCCGCGCTGCGGGGGCAGCTCCCCAAGATCATCGGCTGGCGGGCGCTCCGCCACGCGCCACACCCCAAGAACGATCCGACCGGCATCCACCCCCTGGCGAAGGTGCGAATCGTCACCCTCGCCGAGGGCAGCGATGTGCCGGCGTTGGCTGAGCAAGCGGCGGCGCATCCGGGGGTGAAGTACGCCGAGCCCAACGGGATCGTCCAGCTTGCGCTGGAGCCCAACGACCCGTTGTTCCCTGAACAATACGGCCCGCAGATCATTCAGGCTCCCGCCGCCTGGGACATCACGACCGGCGATCCGTCGGTGGTGATCGCCTTCATCGATACCGGGATCAACTTCGAGCACGAGGAGTTCCAGGACGGCGCCATCTGGGTCAATCCCGGCGAGATCCCCGACAACGGGATCGATGATGACAACAACGGGTACATCGACGATATCGTCGGCTGGGACTTTGTCGACGGCGATAACGATCCCCAAGGTGGCTCCGGCCACGGCACTCGCGTAGCGGGGATCTTTGGGGCGCGGCTGAACAACGGTCTCGGGATCGCCGGGCTGGCCAACATCACCATCATGCCGCTGAGAGCCATTGGTGCAGCGGAGCTCGTCGCAGAGGCAATCTATTACGCCACCGATATGAGCGCTGTCGCCATCAACATGAGCCTTGGTACGCATGCGGACCTCGAAATCATCGAAGAGGCGGTGCAATATGCGTGGGACAGCGGGGTCACAGCGGTCGCCGCTGCCGGCAACGGCGGCATCGACTTACCATTTTATCCGGCGGCCTACCCGGAGGTGATCGGGGTCACGGGGACCGACGCCAACGATGACTTTGCGGGGTTCAATTTCGGAGATTGGATCGATGTGGCAGCCCCCGGCGTGGAGATTCTCACCTGCTCCTTGCCTGGGCCGAGCGATTACACTTCGGCTACCAGCGGCACCTCGCTGGCCAGTCCGCACGTCGCCGGGTTGGTGGGGCTGATGTACTCCGTCGATCCGACGCTTACCCCGCAAGCCGTGCGCGATCTTCTGTGTGAAAACGCTGACGACCTGGGCGATCCGGGATTCGACATCTACTTCGGTTGCGGCCGGATCAACGCCGCCAGAACGATCGCCGCAATCGTGTACGGGCCGAGGTGCCCAGCCGATCTCGACGGCGACGGCGCCGTCGGCATCTTGGACCTTCTGCAACTGCTTATCGCCTGGGGCCAGGGGGGCGTGCCGGCCGACCTGGATGGCGACGGCGCCGTGGGAATCACTGATCTGCTCATTCTGCTCGCCGCTTGGGGAGCGTGTCCTTAGCCAGGCCAACAAGTCCCCATCGAAGTCCAGAAATGTCTTGACAACTACCTACCGGAGGACCCTAACGGCGCAGCACGATGCGTCGCGAAGCTTACGACTGAAACATCCGGATGAAGCAGTGAGCGCCTGCCTGCGCAAGGCAGAGATTCAAGAACCCCCCGCCGCACGTACGGGGGGTTCCTTGTTTGCTTGACGTGGTCCGTCAGCGGGTCTGCAGCACCGCGGCTGGCTCGATTACGATCATGTTGAACTCATCCGGCGGCGGCGAGGGCGGGGGCCGCCCGTCGCTTCGCCAGCAACGGTTTGAGGTATCGGCCGGTGTGGCTGCGCTTGGCTTTGACGATCTGTTCCGGTGGGCCGGCGGCAACCACCGTACCGCCCCGGTCGCCGCCTTCGGGCCCAAGATCAATGATCCAGTCCGCACACTTGATCACGTCGAGATTATGCTCGATCACCACGAGCGTGTTGCCGCCATCGGCCAGCCGGCTGAGCACGTCCAGCAGCTTTTGGATATCGGCAAAGTGCAACCCGGTGGTCGGCTCGTCGAGCATGTAGAGCGTATGGCCGGCCGAGATCAGCCCAAGCTCGCTAGCGAGTTTGATCCGCTGTGCTTCGCCGCCCGAGAGCGTCGTCGACGGCTGGCCGAGCTTGAGATAGTCCAGGCCGACGTCGTGCAGGCATTGGAGCATCCGCAGAACGCGCCGATGCGCGTCGAAGAAATCAACCGCCTGCTCCACGGGCATATCGAGAATGTCCGCGATCGTTTTGTGGCGGTAGGTGATCTCAAGCGTCTCGCGGTTGTACCGCCGGCCTTTGCATGCTTCACACGTGACGAACAGATCGGGCAGGAAGTGCATCTCGATCTTTTTGACGCCCTGGCCCTGGCACGCTTCGCACCGGCCACCCTTGACGTTGAAACTGAATCGGCCCGGCGCATATCCGCGTATCTTCGATTCCTTGGTGAGCGCGAATAGCTTGCGGATGTCGTCGAAGATGCCGGTGTAGGTTGCCGGGTTGGAGCGAGGGGTTCGCCCGATCGGGGACTGGTCCACCTGGACGACCCGATCGATCTTGCCCAGGCCGTTGATTCGCCGATGCGCGCCCGGCGCCGTGCGTGAGCCGTGGACGATCTTTCTCCCTGCTTTGAACAGAATCTCGTTCACCAATGTGGATTTCCCGGACCCCGACACGCCGGTCACGCAGATGAATCCGCCCAGTGGAAACGCCACATCGATTGACTTGAGGTTGTTCTGGCGGGCGCCTTTGACGACCACCGCGTTGGAGTTGCTGAGCCGGCGTCGTTGCGGCGGGGCCGCGATCGTGCGCTTGCGCGACAGGTATGCCCCGGTAAGCGAATCGTCGTTGGCGATGATCTCATCCAACGATCCCCGGGCGGTGATGCAGCCGCCGTGTTGTCCCGGTCCCGGGCCGATGTCGATGATGTAGTCGGCGGCACGGATCATCCCTTCGTCGTGCTCGACGACCAGCACGGTGTTGCCGATGTCGGTGAGGCGCCGAAGGGTCGCGATGAGCCGGGCATTGTCGCGCTGATGCAGCCCGATCGTGGGCTCGTCGAGCACGTAGCACACACCCACCAGCCCGGAGCCGACTTGCGTGGCTAATCGGATGCGCTGCGCTTCTCCGGCGGACAACGTACCCGCGGTGCGATCCAGCGTGAGATAATTCAGGCCGACCGAGGCCAGGAAACCCAGCCGGGCGTCGATCTCGCGAAGGATCGGCTCGGCGATCTGCCGCTTCTCCGCGCTCAGATCGAGATTCCCCATGAAGTCGATCGCGTGCTCGATGGTCATCGCGACCACCTCAGCGATGTTGACATCAGCCCGCTCGCTTGGGAGCTTCACATGCAGGGCCTCGCGACGAAGCCGCCGACCTCGACACTGCGGGCAGACGGCGTTGGTCATGTAGGTGCGCATGCGCTCCTTGATGAAGTCGCTTTCGGTGTTTTCATATCGCCGGCGCAGGTTGGGCACCACGCCTTCAAAGCTGAATCCGAGCCGTGCTTCATCGGCTTCGGTCGTCCCCTGCATCAGGACCCGCTTCAGGGTTGGGGAGAGTTGCTCAAACGGTTCGTTGCGCGACACGCCGACATGCTCGCGGAAGCGGCGCAGCACCCGGCCGTAATAGATGTTCATGCGCCGGCCGTTGCGGCGCCACGGCTCAATCGCGCCGTCCGCGACACCCATCGTCGGGTCGGGGACGATGAGGTCTTCATCGAACTCGCTGATCACGCCGAGACCATCGCACTGCTGGCATGCTCCGTAGGGTGAGTTGAACGAGAACATGCGCGGGGCGAGATCGTCGAGGCTGCATTGCGGATGGTCGCTACAGGCCAGCTTTTCGCTGTAGCGGTGCTCGGTCCACTTTCCGGATACTTCGGCGAGCACGACCAGCAGCCCGTCGCTCAGCCGAAGGGCCACCTCCACCGAATCAGCCAGACGCTGCCGTATGTCCGGCTTGACGGTGACGCGATCGACGACCGCCTCGATGGTGTGTTGCTCGTATCGGCCCAGCTCCAGCGGATTGTCGCCGCCTTCCTTGAGCACCTCGCGAATGTCGACGATCCGGCCGTTGACGCGGGCTCGGACAAACCCGTGCTTCTGCAAGCCTTCGATCACCTCCCGGTGATAGCCCTTCTTGCCGCGAACCACCGGCGAGCAGATCATCAGCCGCATGCCGGTGTCGAAGCTCAGAAGCGCATCGACGATCTGGGTGGCGGCCATGGCGGAAATGGGCCGGCCGCAGAACCGCGGCTGCGATGCGGAGCCGCCCAGCACCGCCCAGCACGTCGGGGTGCCGCAGCGGGCAAAAAGCACCCGCAGGTAGTCGTAGATCTCGGTGATCGTGGCCACCGTCGACCGCGGGTTGTGACCGCCGGTCCGCTGTTGGATCGCAATCGTCGGCGGCAATCCCTCGATCGACTCCACGTTCGGCTTCTGCCATTGATCGAGAAACTGCCGGGCGTAGGTGCTCAGCGATTCCATGTACTTGCGCTGGCCTTCGGCAAAGATGGTGTCGAACGCCAGCGAGCTCTTGCCCGAGCCGGACACGCCCGTGATCACGACCAGCCGGTCGCGCGGAATGTCCACATCCAGCGACTTGAGGTTGTGCTCGCCGGCCCCGCGGATGCGGATGAACTTTTGCTCGCTCACGGGTGTATCGCCTCGCAGGGCACAACCCGCGGACATGCATCCGCGGCTGGGAAAGCGAACCGCAGCGTGCCTGCGGCGCTTCGGGGATCATAGCCGCGCGCACCTCGGCCGGGGCTCTTGCTCAACCCTCCAAGTCTCAAGCCTCTCTTCTTCGCCACGCTCCACCGCCGAGCTTGCCGAGCACGAGTGTAACGTGCCCCACCGGCAACCCAAGTTCCAATCGCTTGCAACTGAGCGGACTCGACGGTGGCAGGCCGGCCCCGAACAAGACTTCCGTCCCCATTTTCTTGCCTTGGCGGCGACGCTCGAACACCACACCGCTCATGATGGTCCAGGCCGTGGCTACGAAGACGCGGCTAGCCCACCCGCCTGATGCTTCTCAGCAGAGCCAGACGTGCTCTTAGAGAGCACGGGATATTCTTGAGACGGCCTCCTGAATCTGACCCTCATCCGCAAAGATCGAGAGCCTGACAAAGCCCTCTCCCTCGCTCCCAAACGCCGTGCCTGGAACCACCAGCAGATTGCACTCGTCCAAGAGCCGCTGGGCAAAGCCAGCCGAAGTACATCCTTGTGGCACCCGTACCCAGGCAAAGGGAGTATGCCCCAGCCCGTGCACTTCTAGGCCTAAGCCCTCCAGGCCCTTCTTCAACGCGCCGGCCCTCTTGCGGTAGACATCCATGTGTTGAGCCATGGCCCCCCTGGCTTCCTTGTTTGTGAGAGCCTCGCAGGCTGCGACCTGAATGGGCACCGGCGTACCCTTATCACGATTATTCTTGAATCTCTTCCAGCGTTGGGCAATCTCCTCATTCTTTGTTGCGAACCAACTCACCCGAAATCCCGTCATGCTGTACGCCTTGAACCCGCCCAACTCAACCGCCACACTGTCAGTGCCCTCAGCGTTGAAAACGCTTGGAGCCGCCTTGTCAGAAAGCAGGTGGAAATCCGCATATACAATGTCGCATAGGAGAAGAGCATTCGCGTCAACCGCACGAGCCGCGATGGCTGAGACCGTGTCCTTGTATTGAACAGCGCCGTTTGGGTTGTTGGGGTTGCAGAGATACACCAGTGAAAACTCGGAACGATCCAGGCAGCGCAGATCCCAGATATGCTCCTTGCTGAAGGGCACCTCATGCGGTGTTCGGCCTTCAAAGACACTGGACTCCTTGACTATGGGATAGCCAGGATCGGGAAGGATGTACGTGTCCCCCTCGGCGCTAAAAACGCGTCCTATGTCCCACAGGTCCGTTTTTGTGCCGTGTCCGACAATGATGTTCTCAGCTGAAATCTCCACACCAAACTGGCGAACATAATACTGCGCAATGGCCTCGCGCAAGCGATCATCTCCCAGTGAGGGAGGATCCGGATAATAACCTGTTGCTGCTCGAGCTAGGGCCTCTGTAATGACTTCAGGTGTAGGCAGATCGGGGTTTCCGCTGACCAGTTGAAGGACGCCGTCCCCTTTCGCGACCGCCTTTGCTGCCAACGTGGAGAAGAGGTATGGCTGCAGCGCTGCAAAGCCTGGGTTTATCTTTGGCATTGACCCGTGGATTGTACTGGAGCCGTTCACAACGTGGCTACGCCGACACCTGCCCGCTGTTCGGGGTGAAGAGCGTAGTGGATGTTTCGAATCAGGGCCTCGGAAGCATGACGATTGCCGTTCGCAAGATTCTGCACGCTTATTGCGTCGTCATGGCGAGCCTTACGAGTGATCGATCTTCCGGTATAACATAGATCGAGTTCATAGATACTCTGTTCCAACAAGTTTACCATCAGGTAGGCCCATAGAATGGTTTCCCGGCTTCTGATCGGCGGGAGGATGCCGACCTCGTCGACCAGTTGGCGACTGAAGATGGCGGCCTTGACGGGAAACCAGGCTGCGCTGGCGATTTCGGTGGTAGAGGTCTTGTCGCCTGTCACGACTGCAATGACATCGCCTGCAGCATCCACTTCGACGTAATCGCCGGTGACTATTCCGAATCGCGGACCGAGAGAGAGCGCCGCCTCAACGAGGTAGCCGAGACTTTCGGTGGACGCATAGAGATCATCATCATCGCGGAACAGGACGCCCAAGGTGTCCGCAGGGAGGTTCTCCAATGCGGCATTCTTCGGAGACCACGCGGCATCGTGATAGCCGACATGGTGGATGTAGTGAACGCGAGGGTCGCGAAATCGCTCAACTACCTCTCTGGTTGCGTCGCGGGAAGCATGGTCGACGACGAGAAGATGAAAATCAGTAAAGGACTGATTGAGAACATCCTCAATGGAGCGTTTCAACAGATGCTGTCTATTCTTCGTAGGCAGGATTATTGCGGGTTTTGTGGGAATCATGAGACCTCGAGGAAGCAAGACGGGCGTCCGTCGGGTTGTGGGTGGCGAACACTCCGTCGTTTCGTTGGTTCAGAGACTTGCGGTGAACCGTTCGGTGAGGATGAACCTGTTCTGCTAGGCGACAGAGACAGGATGAATCCTCGAGTTGTTCGCATCGATCGAGCAAGTGTTCTTCCGCTCACTCGCAGGTCTCCTCGCTGAGAATCTTGCGCTTCGGCATCGGCTCAGCGTGCTTGAGCGAGTGACGAAGCGGCCACGCCCTGAAGGGCTCTGTCGGGATCTTCCGGGTGTGGCTGTCACGGATCGGGCGGGATTGGCGGCGCTGGCTCGTGATGGTCAGGGCCGAGAGCGTCTCCAAGTGGCACCGCGGGGGCTCTCGCTTCTCTTGTCGCGGGAAGTGGCGATCGAAGGTCGGCTGCCCACCAATGCCACGGGAAGGGTAGGCGCGTATCCGTCGCATGTCAGTTGAGAATCCGACTTGGGGTGTGGCGGCTAAGAACGGCAGCCCGCTGCCAGTCGCTTGAATCGATATTTCCCATATGACCTTCGCACAGCTCCACCGCAGAGCTTTCCGAGCACGAGTGTAACGGTCCCACCTGGGAACACAAGTTCCAGTCGCTTGCAACTGAGCGGACTCGACGGTGACAGGCCGAGTCGTGGCAGCGAATGACGTTCTGGAGGCTGCGCCGGGCCGCTTGGGCAGGGATGGCGACAGATTGACATCCTAGACCCCTCGTCGTTAGATGAAGCGCTTCGCGCGCCTCAGGCAGACTCTTCCAGAGGCCTGCCATACGGACAGGAAACCAACGATCCGCATGTCATGCGGATCAAGCTAATTATTGTGCGGCACAAGATATGGACAAACATTACGACCAATGGCTGTCTCACGTGTTTGACCATCCGGACAGCAAGCCGGAGTGGTATTTCGATGATGACGATGACGCACCCTTTCCGGGCACGGACCTCGAGATCGCTTGTCTCATCAGGGATACATGTCTTCGATGCGCACGTGACCTCCAACGGTTCTCCGACATCCAAGTGAATTCGGGGCTCAACTTCATCTTCAACAACTCGTGCTCTGACTATACCTTCGCCCTCAAGAACAGTTCTGTGCCGCTCCAGACTAGGTTGGATGCGGTGTCAGCAATCCGCGAGCTTTATCATGGTTGCTTCGAGAGCCGGTGTGCTCCGGTGTTGTCCCACCGCGATCAAGAAGGCGGCACACCGCTGAACTCGATCTGCTACATGTTCTGGGATGTAACCCCAATCGGTTGGTGGGAAGATGACCCAGAGAAGGAGGACTTCTACCCTGTGATCGTTGCAGTCATGGTCGAAGCGCTGCAAAGCACGAACGTAGCCTGTGTGGAAAGCGCCCTCCATGGTTTGGGACACCTTGCGTTCTACCGGAGTGAGGAAGTGGCAAATCCCATCGACGCCGTTCTGGCCAGTGACAAGCAGTGGCCAGAGGAGCTGACCGAGTACGCCCAGGTAGCCAAGACAGGGATGATACAGTAGCCGAGCCGAACAACGCCTTGCACCTAACTGGGATTTCGCTGTCGCTTCATCCCGGTAGGTGAAGGCACTCGTTCCCGACGTTCGTAGGTCTGGCTTACCGGGCTATCCATGTCGAGGATCAACTTCTTCATCGGGCGGCGTTGGCGGATTCGTTCAACCCATTGGCCGGGCGGTGGATTGAAGGCGATTCGCAGCTACACGGCACAATCGAGTTCGACATTGACAAGAACGCGGATGCTCGAAGCGTCCGCGCTGGTGGTCAATGTGGGCACAGGCCGGGCTTACCCCCCGGCTGAGCGTTGATCGGCCGGGGACTCAGGCCGACTCGCGGACCAGGTACTTGCGGTCGATGATCGCCTCGGCCTCGGTGGCGCTGAGCGGCTTCGAGAACAGGTAGCCCTGGCCGTAGTCGCAGTCCAGGGCGAGGAGCTGCGCCAGTTGCTCGGGCGTCTCAATGCCCTCCGCGGTCACCTTCATGTCCAGGCTGTGGGCCAGGGTCACGATGGTGTGGACGAACGCGGCGTACTCCCGGTTGGGTCCCATGGTCGTGACAAACGCGCGGTCGATCTTGAGCACATCAAGCGGGAACTTGTGCAGACAGCTCAACGACGACAGGCCGGTGCCGAAGTCGTCCATGTGCAACTCGATACCCAACTGCTTGAGCTGCCGCAGCACCTCGATGATGTGCTCGGGATTGTCCATGATCACGCTTTCGGTGATCTCCAGTTTCAACTGCGGGCCGTCAATGCCCGTGGTCCGTAGAAGGCGCCGTACCTCCTGCACGAATCCCGGCTCCGCCACCTCCCGCTTGGAGACGTTGACGCTGATTGATAGCGCCCGCTCGGGAGGCAGTTGCGCGTTCCATGCTTGCAACTGCCTGCATGCCTCGCGGAGCACCCACCGGCCGATGGGGACGATCAGGCGGGTTTCCTCGGCCACAGGGATGAACTCGACGGGGGGAACGGTGCCTCGGTCGGGGTGTTTCCAACGGATGAGGGCCTCGAAACTGCTGATTTGCTGGGTGGCCAGATCCACGATCGGTTGGTAAACAAGCTGAAACTGTCCTTGCTCGATCGCGGCGCGAAGCTCGTTTTCCAACTGCAACCGAGCCATGGCCTGAGTGTGCATGGCCTCGTCGAAGACCTGATGCCGGGCCTTGCCCGCCACCTTGGCCCGGTACATGGCGGTGTCGGCGTCTCGCAGCAGGTGCTCGGCCATCTTGTGCTCGCCCTGATCCAGTGCAATCCCGATGCTGGCGCTGATGACCACCTCCTGCTCCCGCAGCTTGAACGGTACAGACAACTGTTTCTGGAGCCGTTCCGCAACGAGCACGGCGTCGCTTGGTTTGCTGAGGCCGTCGAGGAGGATGACGAATTCGTCGCCGCCAAGGCGGGCCGCCGTATCTTGGCCGACGCGGGCGACGACATCCAGGCCGCGCAGGCATGCAGTCAATCGTTCGGCGGCCTCGACCAGCAGTTCATCACCCACAATGTGCCCGAGGCTGTCGTTGATCACTTTGAAGTTGTCAATATCCAGGAAAAGCACGGCAAACAGATAATCCGCTTGCCTGTTCGCGCGCTCGAGGCAGCACTCCAGGCGATCCATGAGGAAGGCGCGATTGGGCAAATCGGTGAGCGTGTCGTGAAAAGCATCGTGACGCAGTCGATCCTCGGCCTGGCGCCGTACGGTGATTTCCCGCTCGAGCTGTTCTTTTTGGTGCTCAAGCTCCGCGGTGCGTTCCCACACCTTGGTCTTGAGCGTTTCTTTTTGGCGCTCAAGCTCCGCGGTGCGTTCCTGCACCCTGTCCTTGAGCGTTTGGACGAAGCTGGCAAGCATCTCGCCGAGCGTCTTGAGCTCGGCCGGCCCGCTCTGGTCCAGGTCCGGCAAGGTTTCTTCGCCTGCAATGGCGTTGATGGCCGCGTCGGCCAGCGCCTGCACAGGGCGAACCAAGCGGCGCGTCGTCCACTGCCGAACATGCTCGATGACCGCCAGATAGATGAGGCAGATCACGCCGATGGTGAGCATGATGAATCTGCGGCGTCCAGTGAGCGCTACAGCGTAGTCTTCGGCCGCGCCCACGGCGCTGCGTTCAACTTCGCCCAAGCGCTGCAGGTAGTGCTCAGCGATGTCGCGGAGCTGGGAAAGGTGAGCTGTTGCCGGCTGCCCGGAGGCGCGGCCGGCCGCCATCTCTTGGCTCCGCTCGATCATCCTTCGCAACGACTCGATCGCCTCGTCCATTGGCGGGATACCCACAAACAGCGATGCGTGACGCAGCCCAATGAGATCAGCAAGGCATCGCTCGATGGCTTGGTCCACGATCACGAAGCTTTCGGGCGGCGAATCGATGGTGAGCGTGTTGATCGCGTCCCGCAGTTCCTGGCCGTAGGCGGCGAGTGTCTCGATCTGGCGCCGCTGCTCGGAGGCCTTTGCCGATTGCTGGGCGGCCTGCTCCAGTCCCGACAGCAGGATGCCGACCGCCAAGGCCAGGCCGATGGCGCCGGCGATGGCCACGAACAGGATGACGGAAACGTGACTTTGGATTCTCATCGAGTATCGGCGATCTGTACGGCGACGCATGGGTCGGCGTGTCGATCCAGTCGCTGCGCAGGGCAATGCAGGCTGCGTGGCGCGCCGCTGCGGTCCGCCGGCCGAGTAGCGTTATCGGCCACCTCGGTCGGCGACTTCACGCCGGCAATAGGCAAAAGTAGAAGAAGGAAGAAGTAAGCGGGGGACATGCTACCTTTTTCTTGTCTGTGGCCGGCGATCAGAGAACCATTCGGCATGGCTCGGACCGCGGCAGGAGAAGGCTGGCGGTGCGGTCCACGGCCCGGCCGCGGACCACATGGCGCATTACCGGATCAACGCTCAATCGTTCGGTCCCGGCGCGCCGGGATTCACATCTTCGTTGCCCGCCAGCCGGCTGTAGACCGATTGACCCAGCACCGCCGAGCTTTCCGACCGCGAGGCCGCGACGACAGGGTGGCTGTGGCTAAGTCTTCGATGCCACAGCGTCAGAAGACTGGGGCACGCTTCGCTTAGCCCCAGCCACCCGGCCACCCGCCAAGTCGCCGACCTGGAGGCCCTGCCGGGCCGCTTGGGGGGTGGGTGGGTGTGCCCAGCTTGAGAGCGAGGCCCGCTCGCCGGGACGCGGCGGCTCGCTCCTAATGCCAAATTCCTAGTGCCAAGTGCCCATCGCCCTTTTCTTACGGACACGGCCCCCGTCGGCGTGTCTCATGGGGCTGAGAGACACAGCCGATGTCAGTGACAGTGATCACGCGACCGCAGCAATACCACATCGATTTCTTCCAGGAGCACCTGGCGGACCTATCCCTTGCCGGCAAACGCGTCCTGGAGATTGGGGCCGGGATTGGCGAGCTGCTCCGCCTGCTGCAGGATCACGAGCCGGTGATTGATGAGCTGGTGGGGATCAACAACATTGACTACGGAGCGGTCGATGTCGGCAGGCGGGCTCGGCTTGTCAAGGCCGATGTCTGCGCCATGGCTTTTCCGGAACACGAGTTCGACCTGGTCTTCTCGCTGGCTACCTTCGAGCATGTTCACGACCTTCAGCGCGCGGTTGAGCAGATCCATCGTGTCCTTCGTCCGGGCGGGCTGCTGATTGCCAAATGGAGCCCCATTTGGAACGGCTTCGACGGGCACCACTACGGCGAGACGGTGAAGGTGAGGCAAGCAATCGAGCTCCCGTGGGCTCACCTGATCTTCGACCGCACGACCTTGGGGGCGTACCTTGTTGACGGCGAAGGGTTTGACCGCAACCAAGCCAGACAGGCGACCGAGGATATCTATGAATCCGACTGGCTCAACCGCCAATCGCTGCGTGTGTACCGCGAGGCATTCGCCCATCCCGGCTTCGAAGTGCAACGATTCGACGGGATTCAATGTAACTTCGGACCGCTGATGGCCCGCGTGGCGGCTGCGGTGGATCGAGGGTTCGTCCCACGATGGCGCGTCGCGGAGTTCTTCCGTCGGGCCCGGCCGGAGGAAATCCTGACCTACAAGCTGATCGTTCATCTGAGACGACGAGAAGAGCGACCCCCCACTCAGAACGCCCGCCCCGTCCCGACTGTCAAGTCATAAACGATCCTTTTGACGGGAATCGACGGTGACCCGCCGCGGCGAGCCCCAAGACGGCGGCCGGAAGCTGCTGTCGGGCCGCTTGGGCAGGGGTCGGGACAGATTGACATCGCAGACCCCTCGTCGTTAGATGAAGGGCTAAGCGCGCCTCCGGCAGACGATCCAGAGCCGTGTTATGCGGGCAGAAAACCACAGTTCCGCATGTTATTCGGATCAGTATAATCATTGTTAGGTGTCAGAAGCGTCTCGTATGCTGGCCTCCCGCACCACTCCCACTCGCGTAGTGACCGTGTTTGTCATTGCAGTGGCGGTAGCCTGGATCCTCACTGAGATCGTATGGGGTGCCACAGGTGGGGCTGTGATGGGCCTTACAATAACCCGCGATCCAGCGTTCCAGCAAAATTTCGCGGCTGCGGAAGATCCTGAAGTGCGCCAGGCCTTAGTTGAAGCGGCCCTCTCCGATGTGAATTGGTTCGTCTTGACAGCATTTGTCAGTGCGGCAGTTTACGGATTGGTAGGGTTTCTCACTGGTTTTTTCGCGAGATTCTGGCTACACGTCGCGCTGATTCCCTTGGCGTCGTTCTTCACGAACAATCCACTGATTCGGTTTCAGTACGCAGAGTCTTTATCCAGCGGTGAGCAGGCAATCATCATCCTTGGACCTCAGCTCGCTGTGTGCTGCGGGCTTGGCTACTTCGGCTTCAAACTCGCAACACGGAAGAAAACATCGGGGCAGGAGACGAATCGAAACTGAGGAACAACTCGGGACAGGCACCAATATCGCGTGGTGTTTCAAGTCGGTGGCTGTCCCGTGATATCACAGTAATAGGTGACTGTCCCGAGTTCCCGTATTCTTTGGCGTTGTTCCACCGCAGGCGTTCGATCCTGACTCGCTCAAATTCACAATTGGCAGTAGACAATAAGTGCTTATAACAAGGCGTTGCACCGGAGCGGCGGGCAGCGTCGGAATCTGAAATCAAAGTCGTTTACCGCCGCCGGGTAAACTTGGTCGTTAGACAGAATGGCAAACGAGGTGAAAGTGTCAGAGATCAGCTCTCGACATATCCCGCTGCCAATGCAGCGCGAGATTCGGAAGCGTTGCGGCTTCGGCTGCGTTATCTGTGGTCTCCCCCTGTACGAATACGACCACCTCTTGGGATGGGCGAACGTCAAGCGCCATGTAGGCGAGGAGATTACGCTATTGTGCAATCAACATCACCGCGAGAAAACCGCCGAACTGCTTCCGATCGAGAAGGTGCGTGAGGCGAACAAGACGCCGTTTAACCTCCGCGAGGGTGTTTCGAAGCCGTACGTTCTGCACTATTCGGGTGCCGAGTGCGAAGTTGAGATCGGAAAGAACTTGTTCAGCACGCGGGATGGCGGCCACGGGACAACGCTGGTCCCAATCTCGATCGATGGAACTGCATTGCTCCGCTTCGTCCTAGAAGATGGACACCTTCTGCTCAATCTCAACCTGTTTGACGAGTACAACCGGCTGGTACTCCAGATCCTGGACAATCAGCTGTGCTATGTGCCATCGCAGTGGGACATTCAGTTAACTGCGCGTAACTTAATCGTCAGAGAGGCTGCCAGACGCATACTTATCGAGATGGTCTTCGAAGTACCGAATCGGGTCGTCGTGAGACGGGGAAGATTCCTCCGGAATGGCGTCGAAGTGCTTGTGGGACCGGAGCACGTTGTGATTGTGAACAAGAGTGGTCGGCTCACCGGAAACATCATGAAGAATGTGCGCGCCGGAATCGTAATCGGGCCTCATAAGCCGCCACTACCAGGCGTCATCAAGATGGAAAATGTGTCGCGCTACCTTGGCGACCGTGCGGCTGTCAAGCGTTGGGTGAAGGAGTGCTTCGAAGCCGGGTGCTAAGCGCATGGTTCTGTCTAACAAAGGTGTGCAGAGGACGCCCAGCGTTCCCGGCGTCCGTAGGTTTCGCTGACTCCCGGCGCGCCGGGATCCATGTCGAGGATCAACTTCTTCATCGGGCGGGGTTGGCGGATTCGATTCACCCATTGGCCGGGCTACTCTAGTGTTCGCCATGTCGGTTGTTCAAGAACGCCGAGGTCATCGGCTCAGGGTTGCTTCCGCAGCAAATCTTCGAGTGTCGTCAGCGTCGCGCCGTGCTCATCGATGGCTGTCTCATCAGTGAAGCCGGCGTCCCGGAATAGCGAAACGACCGCAATCGCCTCGGCAGCTGTTCGTGGTCGCGCCTGCTCGCCTGCCGAGACATAGCAGACGGGGCTGTAGCCAGCTTGATCCATCGCCAAGGGATTCGCACGCGCGTCGAGTAGCTTCTTGATTACCCACGGATCTGCCCACAGCACCGCGTTGTGCAAAGGTGTCTGCCCGTGGTTGTTTGCTGCATCAATGTCGTTCGTCGATTCGATTAGCAGATCCAGCGCGCTGTTCACGTCGATCCCCTCGAACTCATCGACGGTCCCAGGGAAGAACGCCGCATTGTGGAGCGGTGTTGCACCATCATCGTCGCGTGCGTCGGGATTAGCGCCCCGCTCAAGAAGCCATTTGATTATCTTGGGACCAAGCTTCGGGGCCTCGACGTGGAGAGCCGTTCGGCCAACCGGTCCCGGTGCATTGATGTCCGCGCCTCTCTCAAGCAGGGCTTCCACAACCTCCATCTGGTCGAAGGCTACGGCCTCGACCAGCGGGGTACTCCCGTGGGATTCACGCGCCTCCAGATCGATTCCTTCTTGTTCCAGCAAGAAGAGAGCCATCTCGGGCTGCTTGGCTTGAATGGCATGAATCAGTGCGGTCCCATCCTCGGGGCCGCGCCCGTTGATGTCGGCACCGGCCGACAGCAACGAACGCACTACATCGGGCTGGCCCGAAGTTGTCGCGGCGATCAGCGGCGTGATTCCGTTCGCGTCCGCTGCATCGACATCAGTGCCCGCGGCCAGGTGCGCCCGTACGACGAGGGCATCGCGCATCACGATCGCGTCATGTAGTGACACGGCAGGTGGCGATGGACTCTCTTCACATGCAGTCAGCGCAGAGATGATGACAATCACGCCAACGAGTGTTCTCATAGTCATGCAACTGCCTCCGAACTGTTGAGCTGTAATGCAGCGGATCGCTCGACCTTGTTGGTCAGGCCTCGCCTCGCTACCGCGTGCCCCCCGTGATCCGACATTTCCCATTTGACCGTCGCCCGGCTCCATCGCCGAGCTTTCCGAGCACGAGTGTACCCGCAACGCGTACTTAGCGTACTTCACCCATTGGGTTCCTCGCTCATTCGGTGCTTCGAGGCAGAGACTCACGGCAAGCTAAGGTGAACGCCATGATAGGTGGTTCAAGAACGCCGATCCGCCACCGGCGGATGGGAAATCCGGGCTTACTCAAGCCTGAAGCCTTCAAGCGTCAAGCCTCCCAGCCTCTCTTCACCCGACTTCGCGGCGTTGGAAGAGGATCGTGGCCAGGCTCAAGGCTGCGACGATGTAAAACAAGCCGTACAAGAGGACCTGGCGCAAGAGAGCGGGGGGGATGACGCGAGACTGGGTCAGGGCGTCGGAGAGCCAGAACTTCTGGAAGTTGGGGAGGATCGAATAGGCGATCCAGTACGCGGCGTGTGCCAGCCGTTCGCCCAGGCCGTCGGCCATCTGGGTCAGTGCGACCGTGGCGACTTCCATTTCCACCACGGTCCGGTTGATCTGCCCGGTGTCCAACGCGATGATTCGGATGTCTTCGATCGTTTCCGTCAGTCCAGCCGCGCTGGCGCGTTGGAGCCACATGTCGTCGAGTTGTTTGATCGGCTGCCCGAGCATCGAATCCGACAGCAACCCCAGCATGAACACGCCGATCGTCACGCAGAGGGTCATCACCTGGCCGAGCCGGGTCGAGGCGGCGATCGCGATCGAGGTCAGCACCATGATCGCCATCATGATCGCCGCCAGCGCCAGCCACAGCTGCGGCTTGAATGATTCGCCGATCGGCTGAAGCGAAAAGGACTGATCGAACATGAGGCTCAGCAGATACGCCAAGGCGGCCAGGATTGTGGTAAGGACGATGACCGTGCTCGAAAAGACCCGGCCGTAGAAATAGTTGCACCACACGCCGGCGGCGAGACCCAGCACGCCTGCGGCCGCCCCAAAGACGATCACCGGCGCATGGATCGGATCTCGGACCGTCTGCAGGACCCCGTGCATCTCGACGAGGAGGAAGACCAGGCTCATGTAGACCATGGCCAGGGCCAGGGCGCCGGCCACGCCGAAGTACTTGCCCAGGACAAACACAGGCCGGCTGACCGGTTTGGAGATGACGGTCAGCACGGTGCGGTTCTCGATCTCTCGGTTCAGGACGTTGGTGGCGATAAACGCCGCCAGCAGGGTTCCGCAGAGCATTATCGTGGACAGCCCCAGATCAATCATCATCCGCTGGTCGTCTTCCATCGTGAAGCCGGCAAGGAGGTTGCTGAAGATCAGGGCGATGGTGGCGACGACCAGCACCACCAGCATGATCGGCTGGCGAATGCTCTCAAAGAAGGTGTTGCGGATGATCGCGAGGGTCTGCCCGAACATGGTTGGGAGCAGGGATCAGGAGTCAGGGGTCAGGGAGCAGGGGTCAGGGGTTAGGGTTCGGGGTAACCGGAGGCACCCCGGCAAGAGGGGGTCGCGGGCGTTGCTGGGCCAAAACCAGCCCGGTTGCGATCCATGCGGCTGCCAGCCGGCCGATTCGAACAATTTTCGTCGCAACCCGCGAACAGGGGTAGGGCGATCATACGTAGTTCAACACATCGAGGTTCGCCGTGGTATGCCCGCGCGCGGCGGCCTCGCCCTGTCTGGGTATGCCGCCTTGGACGAGCAAGGCGGTCTGCGGCTAGGCTGTGGCCGTGATCGCCCCCCGTCAGCGGGCACGGGTGGCGGGCACCTGTCTTGAGCACAGCATGAGAATCGACCATCACGCATACCGCCAGGCCACGCGCGTCGCCGGATTTGGCTTCCTTCTCCAGGCTGCGATCGCGGTGATCCTGCTGATCTTTGGTCACCTCGGCCAGGACACCGTCTTTCGGTTCGCCTCGTTCTATCTCTTTGGGGGATTGCTCGTCTGGCTCAGCCTGATCGCTGTCTTTTATCAGCATACGCAAGAGCGTTTGGAAGCCTTGGAGGAGGACGAGCTTGCCGCGGAAAGGGCCGGGTCCGGCTCGGTGTTCCAGGCTGCCGGCGAGGAGGAACAGGTCGCGGCCCGGCGCTTGCGATTGATGCACCAGTGGCTCATGCCCAGCGTCAGTCTGCTTACGGCGGCCTATCTGGCGTTCGGCCCCGTCTCGATGCTTCGGCATCTGCGCAACCTCGGCGATCCCGGCAGTGGCGGCGCTGAATTCTTCCTGACCCAACAGCGGGGGTGGGCGGTCGCGATCAGCCTCATCTTTGCAGCGGTCGCGTTCATCTTTTCTCGTTTCGTGGCCGGCATGGCCAAGCAGCCCGCCTGGCAGAACCTTCGCGGCGGGGCCGGCTACATGGTTGGCAGCGCCATGGTCTTGCTCGCCATTGCTGTCGCACTCGTCTTCCGATTCCTCGGCAACGACAATGTTGTCGTCGGTGTGGCATACGCCATCCCGATCTACATGGCCGTCCTGGCCGGTGAGATCGTCCTGAACTTCATCCTTAATATGTACCGGCCGAGAATCCCCGGCGAGGTCCCCAGACCGGCGTTTGACTCGCGTGTGTTGAGCCTGCTGGCCGCACCGGAGTCGATCGTGCGGTCGCTTAACGAGGCCGTCAACTACCAGTTCGGCTTCGACATCACCAGCTCCTGGGGGTATCAACTGCTTCTGCGGAGCTTCGGCTGGCTGCTGGGGTTCGGGACGCTCGTGCTGATCGCCCTGAACATGATGGTGGTCGTCGAGCCGCATCAACAGGCCGTCAAGCTCAGCGGGGGCCAGATCATCGGCCCTCCCGGCAAACAGGTCCACACCTCAGGCATCATGTGGAAGCTGCCTTGGCCGTTTCAGTCCGCGGACATCTACGACGTCGGGATAATCCGAGAGATTCCTTTGACGGCTAGGAGGCTCGAGGATCCGATCGTCCAACTGTGGGCTCAAGACATCTCCACGGATGTCGATCTGGACCCGTTTATCGTCGGCGGCTCTGCGGCGCGCACCGCCGAATCATCGTCAGCCGAACCGACCGAGTCCGACAAAGTCGAGTCCGAGCCGGTGAGCGATCTCTTTGCACTCGTCGATGCCGAGATCAGCCTTCAGTATCGGATCAAGCCCGACGGCCTGTTGGATTTCATTCAGTTCTCTTCGGACGTACGTCGTCGTCGGCAACGGCTGAACATGCGTGAAGCGGCGCTGAAGGCGCTGGCCATGCGTGAAATCACCCAGCATCTGTCCGGGCTGTCTATGGAGCAGGTGACCGCCCACGGCCGGGCGGAGGTGGTTTCTCAACTGCACAAACGGATCCAGACCGTGTTCCAGACTCACAACACGGGTATAGAGGTTGTGGCCGTGAATGTCCCGATGCTTCGTCCTTCCGGCGGGGTGGCCAAGAACTTTGATGATCTGGCCATCGCCAAACAGCAGCGCCGCCAAAGGGTGGCCGAGGCCGCGGGAAGGGTGGTGCAAGACCTCGCGTTTTGGGTCGGCAGTCCCGAGCAAGCCAAACAGATCCTCGCCGAGATCGAGCAATGGCGGCAGCTCAAACGAGATCTGGGCGAACAAGCAAAGCAGGTCATCGATCAGCGGCTTCTGATCGAGCGCATGTACGCCGAGGCCGGCGGCCGGCTCGCGCAGGACATCTCCACCGCGGAGGCCGAGCGCTGGATCAAACAGATGAACGCGCGGGCCCAGGTGAAGGAGTTCGAGGGCCGGCTCGCGTCCTATCGCGCCGCGCCCAGGCTGTTTCAGCAGCGCGAAATCATGAACGTGCTCAGCAAGATGCTGGCGGAGCGTCGCAAGTACCTCGTCGTCGGCATTGATCCGGAGCGGGTGAACCTGGATGTCGAGCTCCAAGAGCCGCCGGGGGTCTTCGGATTCCACCCCAGCTCCAGTGAAGGAGAATCTGGCAGATGAGTAAAACATTGGCCGTTGTCGTTGGTGTGCTTCTGCTGGTCCTGCTGGTGCTGTACAGCACGACCTACACGGTGCGTTTCCACGAGGTCGCCATCAAGACGCGCTACGGCCGCGCGACCGCGCAGAGTGTGGTCAATGAGCCCGGGCTGCACTTTCGGATTCCGTTCTTCGCCGATCGTGTTACCAGGTTCGACACGCGACTACAGCTCGTCGAGACGCCGAAGGTGGAAGTCCCCACGGCGGATGGACAGTCGGTGGTGGTCCAAGCCTTCCTCTTGTGGAAGGTTGGCGCCGACGATGCACTGAAGTTCTTCGAGAGCTTTCCGTCCAAGGGAGCGCTCGAAGAGGCCCAGAGGATCTTGGAAGGTCGCCTTCGCACCGCCGTCAAGGGGAGCCTCAGCCGGTATGCATTCGATGACCTGATCGGGCCGGCGAGCCGTCTGGGTCAGGCCGAGCAGGAGATGCTGGACCAGTTAGCCTCCCTTGGTTCGATGGGGATCGAGCCGGTCACCGTCGGTATCAGCCAGATGCTCCTGCCGCCGAGGACAACAACCGCCGTGTTGGCACGAATGGAGAGAACACGGCTGCGACTTGCGGACGCGGAGCGCTCCAGAGGCGAGGCCGAGGCGGTCGGAATCCAATCCGAAGCCAACACCCTGGCTGACAAGCTCCAGGCGTTCGTCGAGCAGCGAGCCGAAGAGATCAAAGCGACCGCCAACGTACGGGCCGCTGAATACCTCTCTCAAATGAGCGAGGATGAAAGTCTCGCCATCTTCCTCGTGTGGCTCAAGGCCTTCGAGGAAGCATTGCAAGAAGGAGTCACGTTCTTTCTGAGTGACGAGTATGCGCCCTGGCACCTGATGAACCTCAGCAACCAGACCGACGCCGGTCACATTCCCCAGCCGAAGAAGAAGTACCTAGCCGCGCCTGCCGAGGATCGCGTGCGTGAGGAAGGCATCGCCGCCCAACCGGATGGTGAGGCGCAGGCGGCGTCCGCCAAGGAAGATTCATGACCATGGCTGATCCGAACGACCAGGATGATCCGGCTCAATTGCCCGGCGGCGCCGAAGACGGTGACGTGCCGATCGAGGGGGAGCCCCAAGGCGTCGAGCCGCCGCGGCGCACCGCTTCGGCACAGTTCGCCATCGACGCGGAGGTTGGGTCCCAGGCGGCGCTGCGGGAAGCCATGGACCCTGCCAACCAGTCCCTTGCCGACGCCTTGCGGCTGTCCTTCCAAGTCCTCCAGGGCGTTATCGTCGTGTTGATCGCGCTGTTCTTCGTCTCCGGCTTCCGGACCGTCCAGGACAAGCAAAGCGGCGTCATGCTGCGGTTCGGCAAGATCGTGGTCGTGGATGAGCAGCGATCCCTCGAGCCGGGGCTGCATCGAAACCTCTTGCCTTACCCCGCCGGCGAGTTTGTCATCTTCGCCGTCGAGGATCGACCGGTTGAGCTCAATGAAGCCTTCTGGCCGAACATCCGTGCGAACGTCACGCTTCAGCAGGCGATCGACGGGGCCAGAGTTACCGCCGCCCTTCAGCCGGCCCGGGACGGTTACGTGCTGACTCGCGATGGCGATCTGGCTCACCTCAGGATCGTTGGCGAGTACGAGATCATCGACCCCGTGCAGTTCGTGACGCGCATTGACGAGAACGACGCCGACCGACTGGTGGAGTTGGCCCTGCAACGGGCGGTGGTGCACGTGACGGCCGGCCTGAGCCTGCAGGAGCTGGTCGATGTGTCCGACGACACCAAAGAACGGGTTCGCCAAAGCGCTCAGGACGTGCTGCTTGGGCTGGAATGCGGTATCGACCTGGTCAAAGTGCACATGCCCGACACCAAGCCGCCCCTGGCGATTGTCAAGGCGTACGGCGAACTGCAAAACGCCAGGGAGCAGGCGAGAGAGCAGATTGAGAGAGCCCGCCAGAATGCCCAGCAGACGCTCATCGCCGTCGGCAGCAACTACCGCACGCTGGCCCGAATGATTCAACGATACGAGCAGGCACAGCAGCTTGGCGACCGGGACGTGGCCGACGAGTTGCTCGCCGACATCTACGCCGTCCTCGAAAGCGACGAAACCTCCGGCGAGGTGGCCCAGATCATTTACCGCGCCATGGCCTATGAGACCGAGATCGAATCGACGCTGGGCAACGAAGCCAGGCTCTTCGCCAGCATCCTGCCCGCCTATCGCGAGCATCCAGAGTTGGTCTGCACGACGCGGTGGTTAGAAGCGTATGGGTCGGTGTTGAGCAGGGAGGATGCCGAGAAGTTCTATCTGCCGGCCGGACTGAGCTCGTTGCATGTCATCATCTCCGGCCTGGAGGAGGTCCAGCAAGTGCGCCAGCGACGCGGACTGCAGCGCCGCGAACGGGACGCGCTGGAGGCCAGCATGGGCGGCATCCGACCGTTCTATCCCCGATCGAAGGATATTAGGCCGGGCGAGGCTATTCCTCTCCTGGAAGTCACTCCCCAAGGCACGATTCGCCCGCGGGGCACGGACCGCTAGCTACGCATCGAGACTTGATCTGCCATGGTTTCGCCAGTCTCATCGCAGAACATCGTCGAAGCGGTCGGGCTCACCAAGGTCTTCCGGGACTTCTGGCTGCGCACCAAGGCCCGGGCGGTCGACAACGTGGACTTCGAAATCCACCCGGAGGAGATCTTTGGACTGCTCGGCCCCAACGGTTCCGGCAAGAGCACCATCATCAAGCTGATCCTCGGCCTGTTGCACAAGACCCGGGGACGACTGTCCGTCTTCGGCAAGTCGCCGTCCGACGTCAGCATCAAGAAGCGCATCGGCTTTCTTCCTGAGGAGTCGTACCTCTATCAGTTCCTCAACTCGCGAGAGACGCTGGATTACTATGGCAAGTTGTTCGGCCTGGATTATCGCACGCGCCGCCGTCGCACCGATGAGCTGCTGGACATGGTCGGGCTGTCCCACGTGGCCCATCGCCCGATTGGTGAGTTCTCCAAAGGGATGACTCGCCGCATCGGTCTCGCTCAGGCTCTGGTCAACGATCCGGACTTTCTCATCCTTGACGAACCGACCTCGGGGCTGGACCCCATCGGTACGCGACAAGTGAAAGATCTCATCATCGAGCTTGGCAAGAGAGGCAAAACGATCTTGCTCAGTTCACACCTGCTGGCCGACGTCGAGGACGTCTGTGATCGCATGGTCATGCTCTATGCCGGCAGAATTCGCGCCCAGGGAACCGTTGATGAACTTCTCTGCGACACCAGACGAACCATTATCGAAACGCCCCGGCTGGCGCCGGAGACGATCGTTCAGATCGAGCAGGTCATCCAACGGTGCGAAGGCATGGGCATCGACAAGGTTGATTCCCCCCGGCAGCGCCTGGAGCATTTCTTCATGGATCTCGTGGAGAAGGCCCGCCGGGAGCAGGTCGCCACGGCAGGAGTCGTTCACGGCGGGCCCACCGCCAGCTTCCTGCGTGGAGAGGATGCGCGCGGCGAAGAGCTCATCGAGTCTCTTACCCGCGAGGAAAAGGAACTCGTTGGGATCCGGCCGGCTGCCGCGGCGGAAGCGCCCCAGCCACCGGGTGACGAAGTACTTGCTCAACTGCTCGCAGAAGAATCCAATCAGGCCGCCGGCCCCGCCGACCAAGCCGCTACGGCGCCCAAATCGCCGCAGGATGTTGAGTCGTCCGTGATCGACGCCTTGCTGGACGGGGATGATACGGCCCAAGGCGAAGAGCCCCCCGGCGACGAGAAGTCATAGCCATGGGCGTGTTTGTCCGCGTCTACCGACGGCTCGATCAGCTTCAGGGCAAGTTGTGGTTCCGCACCGTCGCCAGTGTGTTGGCGATACTCGTGATTGCGGGCTTCTACGGTCCGCTGCTCGTCGTCACTTCCGACTTGGATGCGCAGCGAAACGCGCTCGGTCGCGCGCTCGTTGGACAGAACCTCAACGAGGCTGACGAGCATGCGGTCTCCCTGGCTGAAACTGGAACGATCACCGTCAATGGCCGGACCTACGGCGGGCCCGAGTTGCGCAAGTTGGCCGATGGGCTGTTCGACGACCAAGGGTTGATCGCCGCCCCCGGCCGATTGATTGAGCATCTTCTCGCCGATCAACGGCCCCTCTGGGCGCCCAGGTTCATGCTCGAGCAGCCGGGCACGACATGGATGTTGGCGATCGTCACGACGCTGTGGGTGCTGCTGATCGTGTGGATGCAGATCACCGTGCCATTCGTCCTGACCGCGCTGGGTACCGCGGCCCCGGTGGCAATCTGCTGGGCGCTGGGATCTGAGCAGGCGATGCTGGCGATTGCGGGCATGGGCCTGCTTACGTTCACCTTTGTGCTGCTGACACGGGGGGTGCTCATTCTCTTTGCGTACCCGCATCAGGTGCTGGCGATCGCCAACACGGTGGTGAAGGAAGCGTCGCGGAGCCGCCTGTCGCTGGTCTTCGTGGTCGGGCTGCTGATCCTTCTTCCGTTGCTTCCGATCTGGCTCGATCCGGAGGCGCCGCTTCGGTTTCGGATTCAAACGTTCATCAGCCGTAGCCTCAGCCTGACCTACGCGCTCGCCGCGTGTATGACGCTGTTCCTGTCCTGCGCGACGGTGGCGTTTGAGATCCGCGACCGCCAGATCTGGCAGTTGATGACCAAGCCGGTGACTCGGTTCAACTATCTGCTTGGCAAATGGCTGGGGGTATTGAGCGTCAACGTGGTCATTCTGCTTGTCGCCGGCGTTTCGATCTTTACGTACGTGAAGTACCTCAGCCAACTTCCCGTCGCCTCCGGTCTGGAAGGCGCGCTGGATAGACTTGCCGTTCGCGACGAAGTGCTCACCGCCCGCGTGGGCACAATGCCGCAATTTGATTTACTAAGCCCCCGACAGCTCTCTGCGCGCGTCCAGCAGATCATCGAGCGCGATCCGGAGATGGCCGGCCGGGATGAAATCCCGCTTTCGGTCAAGAGAGAGTTGGCTGCGGACTTGCAGGAGAACCACCTCAACGCCCAGCGCTCGATTCTGCCGATGATGCAGCGAAGCTACACCTTCGAAGGCCTCCGCAGAGCCAGGAATCTGCAATCCACCCTGACCCTGCGTTATCGCTTTCACATCTTGCGCGATGACGAGCACCAAACGTTCCCGGTGGCGTTCACCTTCAATGATCGTCCCGACACGCTTGTGCGGCGACAGTACGTCCCCACCGTGACCCACATCTTGCCCATCGGGACCGATCTGATTCGCGACGACGGCACGATGAGCGTCACGGTCTACAACCTCAACCCGCCTCAGCCGGGCAGACCGGCCTACGGCTTCCTGAACTTTGAAGCGGACGACTTCGAGCTGCTCTATAAAGTCGGCAGCTTCGAGGCGAATTTCTTCCGAGCGGTGCTGATGACGTGGGTGAAGCTGGCGTTCCTGGCGATGCTGGGGATCGCCTGCTCCACGCTATTGAGCTTCCCGGTCGCGTGCATGCTGTCGTTTACGATTTTCATCGGGGGCACGCTTGGGCCGTTCCTGGCGCTGTCGCTGCATGAGTACTATCCGCCACTGGTGAGCCAAATGGATTGGAGCAACATCGGGATGGTCATTCGATGGGCTGCTCAGTCGCTGATCAGAGCGATCGCCCAGGGATTGGTATTCCTCCTGCACAGCTTCGGTGAGTATCGACCGACGCAGAGCCTCGTCGAAGGTCGGCTTATCCCCTGGACGAGCGTTGCCGGCGTGACTCTTTCATTAGGACTCATGTGGTCCAGCATCGCCCTTGTGTTTGGGTATCTCGTTATGCGGAACCGGCAGCTGGCAATCTACAGTGGACATGGTTGACCCCAACTGCTTGATGAATCGACGGGAGTGTCGCGCATGAGCCGTGACCGAGCGATCCAACTACTGGCTTCGGTGCTCCTTGTCGCCAGCACCGCGATCTGCGGCAGCGTATTGCCGAGCATCACCGACCTGTCGCAAAAGCACTCATTGCGCTACACCGATGTGGCGATCGAGGGCGCGCCGCCATTTGTCGCCTTGGGCACGGCCATCGGAGCACTGCGCGGCATCATCGTGGACTACCTCTGGATCAAGGTCCACCTCATGAAACAAGAGGGCCTCTACTACGAGGTCATGGCCGATGCCGATCTGATCACCAAGCTCCAGCCCCGTTTCGCTGCGGTGTGGGCGTTTCACGGCCACAACATGGCCTACAACATCTCCGTTGCTCACAACACTTCCGAGGAACGCTGGGAGTGGGTGAAGGCCGGGATCAACCTCGTTCGCAACAAAGGGCTGCGATACAACCCCAACGATTTGCAACTGCATAAGGAGCTCGCCTTCTGGTTGTCCCACAAGATTGAAGGTGTTTCCGATGATGCCCATCTGTACTACAAGACCGAATTCGCTCGCGAGTGGCATAACCTGCTCGGTGAGCCTCCGTACGAACACGAGGCCAGAATCCTGTGGATCAAGAAAGTCGCGGATGCTCCGGAAACACTCGATGAAGCCCAGCGGCGCACCCCCGGAGTGATGGACCTCGTGGAACGCCTCCGCCGTGACCTGTCCCCGTACGAGCAACGGTTCAAGTTTGCGCTGGACGATACGTTCTTGCGAGCCTACGCGCAGTGGCAGGCGGCGAGAGGGCCGTCGATCTACGTCAGGATTAAAGGTATCGGCCGTGGCGACCCCTTCTTCCAGGCTCTTGACGAGATCGCCTCCGACCCCGAGGCGCAGCCGGCTTGGGATACCCTCCTCGCTCATGTGCGAAAGCGGGTCCTCGCCGACGAATACAACATGGACCCGCAGTTGATGTACGAGTACACCCGCGATTACGGGCCGATCGATTGGCGGACCGCGAACGCTCACGCGCTCTATTGGGCGCTCAAGGGCGAACAGTATGGCGAGGATCGCGTCGCCGTGGATGAAAACGATGTCTACCGGATCGTGAACATCGATCGCGCCAAGATCCACGCGATGCAGGGCATGGCCCGCTGGGGGCGAATCAGCTTCGATCCCTTCTCACGCGATCTGCCGGCTCGCCTGCCCGATCCCCGTTGGATCGAGGTTATCGACTGGTACTGGGAAACAATTTCAGCCAAGCACAAGGACACCCGCGGTCCCGGCCCCGACCTCTTTATGGCCTTTCATCAGAACTTTCTCAGCTCGGCCGTCCGCGAGCTGTACCGCTCCGGCGAAACCGAGCTGGCCCAGAAATACCTTGATCGACTCAACAGCCTCTACGGGATGGGGGCGAGGCCACAAAACCCGAAATACGACGCGCCGCTGGATATCTTCGTGTGGCGGGAGGTTGAGGGCGAGTACGAGTTTCAACCGCACGTCGCGCCCAGCGATGTCGCCGCGGCGCTTCGCTACGGCTTCCGGATCGGCATCGGCCAGGGACGCCCCGAGGTCTTTCAGCAGGCCGTGAAGTTCGCCAACGATGTCACCGTGTACTTCCGCGAACACGAATACATCAAGTACAAGACCAAAATGGGCACCGAGCGGCTGGCGGCGCTCATCGGCCAGCTCGAAGACAGTGTGCAAAACGTGTTCGCCCAGCTCATGATCGACTCCACCGTCGGCCTGCTCGAAAGACTGGCCATCTACAACTATAAGGATCTGCCCGACGAGTACCGCCTTGCGGTGTACGACGACATCTATCCACATGTGCTTCGGCAACTCCAGGCCAACGAGCTCAGCAATGTTCTGACGATCGAGCAGGCGCTGCCGGCGCCACCGGGGCTGGAGGAGTATCGCCGGATGAAGGCGATTCAGGCGGCCCGCAAAGCCGAAGAGGCCCGCCAAAGAGAAGGCCGCCCGTCGGCAACAGAACGCCGGTGATTCCCTTTATACCTCAGCGCCCGGATCTGCCGGGGGTGTTACCTCCGCACCCGGCACCGGATCGTATCCTGCACCGCCAAGCGGATGACATCGAAGTATTCGGCGCATCGCAAGCCATGAGCCGCGCATCACACCCTTGGCCTGCAGGGCGTCGATGGCGTATTGCGAGCAGCTAGGCGCAAACCGGCAATGCCCGCCGAGATACAGGCCCAGCGTCGCCTGGTAGAACCGCACGGCAAGGATCAACGGCCGAGCCGGCAGGATTCGAGACTGTTTCATTGCGCTTTCGCCGACGCCGAGACCACTCACTGCCAAGAATCATAGCACGTCCTCGCAAGCGGCCCTTCCCGATCGGCGCTTCTGCGCGCATAAACGCGGCCATTCATCCATATATGGAGATGGCCGAGTTCCCACCCTCACCACCGCTGGGCACGCTCAATCAACGACCGTCATGGGTAAATCTCACCGGTCGCGTCGATCGGTCGGCATGCCTGGAGCTGCGGGCGTCTGAGGTTTGGCCGCACGTACGGTTCACGGCGCCGCCGCGCGCAGCCGCAAGCGGCCGGCGGACGCTCCCAGTTCCAGCTGCATACAAGGAGGCAAGCGGCACCTTGCAGGTCTCTGCACACTTTCTCTATCGCCTTCACACCGGCCGACTTCCGCGCCGCCTCCGTGGCGACCTGCGCACTACGAAATCCAACGTGATGCGCCGCCATCTCCCCTCTACCCCTGGGCCGGCGGCAGGGGGTGAGGGCTCCCAGCGCAAACACCTCCGCATCCACGACCCCGGCCCGGCATTCAATCCCAACAAGGGCGCCACGTTTCGTTGGGGCGGCAAGATGCTCGGCCTGTGGGCGGACTGGTCGCAAACCATCCGCGTCGAACGCTGGCGTCTGCACGAACGACTCGCCCAACATTTTCTGATCTGTCCGGAGTGCGTCGATCGCGCGCGAGAACGGAGCCGCGGCGTGTCGCCGCGGTCCGGCTCGGCACGAGGCGGCTCTGGCAAAGCCATGAAACTCTTCATGCCGCTGTGCACGGCTCAGGAGGCCGCCGATGCCGACCTCGCCGAAGGGTGGATCAATCTGCTCGATGGCCGCTCCCGCGCTGCGGGCATCCCGATGTCTCCATCTCTCATGGCGCAGCGCGCGTTACTCATCACCCGCTACGGGCTGCTGTTCACCCACGGCCGGCGGTTGGTGTGCCGCAATTGCCTGCGCATGCGCTACGGCTCCTGCTGGGCCCTGCGTACAGGACCGAACAAGCGGAGAAGAACATCGCAAAGCCGCAAGCGGGGGGGTGATGCGGCCGCTCGCAGCTTCGCGCGTACAACTCGTCCTCCATCGCCGCAGTGAACAACTGTTCATGGATATCGCCCGGATGCGCGAAGCGCTTTGACGTACGGGGACTTGGGCGAATGACCTTCGTGCATCGGCCAACCGTCATAGGACTTCACGAAGCCCCACGCCTGCTGCGGGCGACCGGTCTTCAGCGGATTCGCTTGGATGTAACGCACGATCCGTTGCACTTCGTCCGGATGATCGAGGAAGACTTTCCAACCGGGGCCGCCCCAGACGGGATGATCGGTTGATCGCGAAGCGTCAGCGCGAAGCCGCAAGCGGCTTTGATCCTGAAAGTTCGCGATCATTCCCTCAGCAAGGTGCTTGTGTTTGCGTATCAACAAATGAACGTGATCGGCCATGATCGCGCACGCCCAGCACGTGTAACGATGCGAGTTGATGACTTCTTGAAAGGCCGCCGCAATCGCTGATACATCACGATCCGAAAATGTCAACAGCTCATGCCCAAGCCGCTTGCCGGCTTCGCGATAGAACGCGCGAATCTCTCCCGACGCCGGCTGCACGCGCTTGCGCCCATGATGCACCTCCCCCAACTCAGCGATGACATCATTCCGAATCGTCTTGGAGTTGCTTCCGCGCGGATCGTTCGGCAGCCACCACCCATACGCAGTAAAAATCAAATGATGCGCAATAACAATCGGCCGCGCCACGATCCCATCCTACCCGCCGCTCGCGCGTCCCGTCCCGATTCCATCGGGGGCTTCGCGCTACCCGTCTCCTGTTTTCTTCCCGGACCACGGCACATTCTGCTTCTCGTCATCATCGAGGCCGAAGGCGCCGCGGGCTTCACGCCCCGTGCACCCCGACAGAGACTGCCGTCCCCTTTCTTCCCCCGCGCTCACTTTCGGGGGCCGGGAGAGGGCTTCTAGGTGACGGTCAGGCCATCGGTTGAGCAGATTTCAAACGGCTTGCGGAGCCTCGGGCTCCGGCGGGTCGGGCGGGAAGAACTTCCAGCTCGGGCCCAACTGCTCCAGGAAGCACACCGGGTAGCAACGTGTGAAGACGTAGAGGGGAAGGAGAATCACCGTGCCGAGATACGGGATCGCGGCGAGACAGCACGTCAGGCAGGTCGCCATGATCGCGATGACGACGATGGCGATCGCCAGCACGATCTTCATGAGGAAATAGAGGATGATCGTGCCGAGGTGACCGGCGAGGACCTCGGCCCGCACGATCCGCCAGGCGGGCATGACGCGGGCGTTGCGCAGGTACATCGTCGGAACGACGAAGTCCTCGAGAAGGACCGCAATGATGCCGTAGACGATCCCCGCGCCCAAGAGGAGCGGCAACCCGATCACGATGGCCAAGACCGACGCGCTTCCGAACTCGCTCGACTGGATGTCGGGCCATGCCAGCATGACGCCGAACGCCACGATGAGCATCACGATCACGAACATGCCGATAGAGATCGCAAACGAGAAGAGGAACAGGCTGTTGCCGTGAAGCCGAAACGCCTTCCACGGCGCGACCACTGCGCCGCGATTGTGGACGACGCCATCGAGGAACATGAACTTGCCGCGACTCTGTACCCAGAGGATGAGGAGACCGATCACGAGCATGAGGATCAGGACGATCAGCCCGACGGCGATGACGGCCCCCAGATTCGCCTTGATCCATTCGACGGCCTCGGCGCTGGAGGGGCCGCCGCCGCCGCCGCCACCGGGGGGCACGCCGCCGCCGGCTCCCTGTCCGAGATAGGCGAGGAAGGCGCAGAAGCCCAGGACGAACCACTTCCCGATGTCGAACGGCTTGAAGAGGATGCGCTTCGTTCGATCGAGCGCGGCGCCGATGGGATTTGTGACGGAAAGGGCCACGGCCGGACTCCACTCGGGGGCTGGACTCCTGCGTATCATCGACCCGATCGCGTTGAGCGGTTGAATGAACTCTGGCGGTGCCGGCGGGGGCGCCGCGGGCTACTGGTTGTCGTCGTCATCGAGGCCGAAGGCATCGCGGGCGGCGGGGTTGCGGGGAGCAGACGACAGGCGGAAGTGGCGGCCGCCCGGGCAGCGCCAAGTGCCCCCGCGCCTTGATGCCGTTCGCAGCGCGTATATTATCTTCCTATGCCTACTCTAGATGAGGTGCGTGCCTTTCTGACCCAGCGTAGCGCGATTCTGAATGAAACACCGATTCCGCACGGCATCCAGTTCCGCTGCAAGGGTGGCGAGGTGTTTAACTGGTACACGAAGAGGGGTACCATAGTCGTGCAAGGGAAAGAGACGACACTTTCATCGCAACTGAAAGTGTGGGCCGATAGCGGCGGCGATATGCCACTGCCGGTTTCGGAGGCAACGGAAGCAGATTCGGTGGCCGCGATCCCAAGTGTTCTTCCCGGTTTGTCCAAAGATGTATTCGTCGTTTATGGCCATGACGAGCCGGCACGTGATCAGCTAGAACTCCTCCTGCGGCGAATGGGACTGAATCCGATTATTCTCGCCCGTATCTCGGGTTCAGGCGACACGATCATCGAGAAGTTGGACAAGTATCTTGGCGATCACAGCAATGTCGGCTTCGCGTGCGTGCTGCTGACCCCGGATGATGAGGGTTACATCGCGGGCCATGCGGAGGACAAGCAATACCGCGCGCGCCAGAATGTCATCCTGGAACTGGGGATGGTTCTGGCTCGTCTCGGCAGGCACAATACGGCCATTCTCCACAAGAAGTCTATTGAATTACCAAGCGACATCGCCGGACTGATCTACCTCCCCTTCCAAGAAAGGGTCGACGAGGCGAAAACAGACCTCTACCGGCACCTCGAAGGTGCTGGCTTCAAGCCAAGAGCGGAAGGACTTTGACACACCGTGCTTGGGACGCTGACATTCTTGTCCCCCTGTCCCCTCGATTCCAGGGGCTGAAATTGAAAAGGACTCCCGTTCCCCTTTCTTATCCGTTCCTTTTTTTTACCCATCCAGAATGAAAAGGACTCCGGGCCCATTTCTGCTATCCTTCCCGTGTTGAAACCCGGGCGGTGATGAGACATTCCAGGCATAAGACGGGCGCATGGACCAAGACACACCTCATCAGCTCGCCGGAGAGCAAGCATGAGCGACGCGCACGGCTTCTGGTCCTATGTACATAAGGACGATACCGCGGATGGAGGGCGGATCTCCCGCCTCGCAAAGGATGTTGTCGGTCAGTATGAGATGTTGACTGGTGAGACGATCTGTCTTTTCCTCGATAAGGATGCGATTGAATGGGGCGACGATTGGCGCAACAAAATTGAAGAGAATCTGGCCTCAGTGGCGTTCTTCATCCCGGTCCTAACTCCGCGCTACTTCATGAGCCCAGAGTGTCGCAGCGAGCTGCAATTCTTTGCGAGACGAGCAACTCAGCTCGGGATCAAAGAACTCATCCTGCCTCTCCTGTATGTTAGCGTACCAGCCCTCGATGACGAGAACACCAAGGACGACCTCGCCAGAATAGTGCGCACCTTCCAGCGGGAGGATTGGCGCGAGCTGAGATTCAAGGATCCTGCTTCCGAAGATTACCGAAGTGGCGTTGCGCGGCTCGCTGCTCGATTGGTCGAGGCTAACAGGCGCGCTGAGCAAACGGATATCACCGATACGGGACAGCGACTAGACCAAGGTAGGGACGAGTCGGACGACGACTCCCCAGGTCTGATTGATCGAATAGCCGGGGCCGAGGAAGCTCTCCCAAAGTTGAGCGAAACTCTCCATGCAATCACGGAGCAGATCAAGCTAATCGGAAATGGGCTGATGCAAGCTGGTTCCGACATACAAAACGCCACATCTCAACGAAAGGTTTTCGCTCAGAGGGTTGTCATAGCTAAACGTCTAGCGAGAACGCTGAGCGAGCCGAATGAGAAAGTCTGGAGGCTGAGCAACGACTACGCATCACAACTTCACGATTTCGACGTCGGCATTCGGGCAATCATCGAACTAGCGCCAGCGGAAATTAAAGAACATCCAGAATCCAAGCAGGAAGTGTGTGAGTTCTTTCATGGCCTCCAAGAGTTGTCAGCAGCTACCAGTAAGGGTTTCGATGAGATTCAACATTTCACCGATTCTATCGCGCCAATAGAAAAGATGTCGAGAGATTTGCGGCCCGTGTTCCGACGGTTGCGACAGGGATTGACCATCATGATCGAAGCGAGGGAGGTGAGCGATAGTTGGGTTAGCTTGATCGAGGCTTCGGGAATAGATTGTCAGTCGGATGGTGATAGCGCGCACACTTGAACCACCAAAGCCCGTGGTTTCGTGCACAAGCATGCGCTGAGCGGAGGTCCCCCTGGCTGGATATCCAGAAGTGCCTCTGGACAGGTACGGGCAAGCAGTGCGCGCCAATCAACCCTGTGACCGGGAGATTCAGCGTCTCTGTGTCTCCGTGGTGAATCTTGTTCTTTGGGCGCACAAAGAAAGCCCAGGGACGGGAATCCCTGGGCTTTGGGTATATCAAGAAAACAGTTGGGCAGAGGCGCTTGGCGGCACGTTGCCGGGCCGCTACTCGACGCTCACGGATTGGAGTCCGTGGGTTTCGAGACGAGGGTATGCTGACAGTCGCGGTCCGGATCGCTCCGGACCCCGGAAGGGGTTAGCTCGATGAAAGAAGTTCATCGATATTCTTCCGGGAGAAGGATTGAGCTGAAAGCTGTCGGCTGACCGCTGACCGCTCTTCCTTATCCGCGTCTAAGGAAATCCCTTAGAAAGGAGGTGATCCAGCCGCAGGTTCTCCTACGGCTACCTTGTTACGACTTAGTCCCAGTCACCAGCCTCACCGTGGGCACCGCTGATTTGCGGCGACTTCGGGCGCTGCCAGCTTCCATGACTTGACGGGCGGTGTGTACAAGGCTCAGGAACGTATTCACCGCGGCGTAGCTGATCCGCGATTACTAGCGATTCCAACTTCATGCAGGCGAATTGCAGCCTGCAATCCGAACTGGGGCGGGTTTTGAGCGATTTGCTCCACCTCGCGGTATTGCGTCGTTCTGTACCCGCCATTGTAGCACGTGTGCAGCCCTGGGCATAAGGGCCATGCGGACTTGACGTCGTCCCCACCTTCCTCCGGTTTAACACCGGCAGTCTCGCTAGAGTCCCCGCCATTACGCGCTGGCAACTAGCGACAGGGGTTTCGCTCGTTAAGGGACTTAACCCGACACCTCACGGCACGAGCTGACGACAGCCATGCAGCACCTGTGCACGTTCCACCCGAAGGCGTGGCCCGCTTTTCGGCGGGTTAATCCGTGCATGTCAAACCCAGGATAAGGTTCTTCGCGTTGCTTCGAATTAAGCCACATGCTCCACCGCTTGTGTGAGCCCCCGTCAATTCCTTTGAGTTTTAGCCTTGCGACCGTACTCCCCAGGCGGTGCACTTAACACTTTTGCTTCGACCGAGAATGGCGTCAGAACCCCCTCGATCTAGTGCACATCGTTTACGGCGTGGACTACCGGGGTATCTAATCCCGTTCGCTCCCCACGCTTTCGTACCTCAGCGTCAGAACAAGCCCAGCTGCCTGCCTTCGCCTTCGGCGTTCCGATAGATATCAACGCATTTCACCGCTCCACCTATCGTTCCGACAGCCCCTACTTGCCTCAAGGCACGCGGTTCACCAAGCAATTCCTCGGTTGAGCCGAGGGATTTCACAAGGTGCCTGCGTGCCCGCCTACGTACGCTTTAAGCCCAGTGATTTCGCGCAACGCTCGGGCCCTTCGTATTACCGCGGCTGCTGGCACGAAGTTAGCCGGCCCTTCCTTTGGGTTTGCTCATTGGGTTGCTAAACCCTGACAGCAGTTTACACCCCGAAGGGCTTCATCCTGCACGCGGCATTGCTCCGTCACGCTTTCGCGCATTGCGGAAGATTCGTTGCTGCAGCCTCCCGTAGGAGTCCGGGCAGTGTCTCAGTCCCGATGCGGCGGTTCGTGCTCTCACACCCGCTACCCGTCTTCGGCTTGGTGAGCCGTTACCCCACCAACAACCTGATAGGACGTTCCCCGCTCCCAAGGCGGCCGAAGCCTTTGATCCGCCTTGCGGCGGACCACATCGAGTATTACACCGGGTTTCCCTGGGCTGTCCTCGACCTCGGGGTACGTAGGAACGTATTCCTCGCCCTTTCGCCACTGTATACACCCCCGAAGGGGCTTTAATCGTTCGACTTGCATGCTTTAACCATGCCGCCAGCGTTCGCGCTGAGCCAGGATCAAACTCTTCGATTTTTGAGTGTCGTTGGACGCGGCCCCAATCGGGACCGCGATCATTCACTCTCAAGTGTGCCCTGGCCTACCGATCCGCCAACAGCGGACCGGACGGTCTCGCCGGATCCAACTCCCGGCGCCAACAGGTGGCAAACCTGCTGAGTTGTTCTCGGACACCACTGCCTTTGCCATTACACACGGCAGTGACTCAGTCCGTTGGAACTGACCAATCTGGCATCACAAGGATGTCCGAAGGACGATCGAGCCGTGAGACTGACCGCCCATGGGATACCGCGGGCGACCCATGCGTGTGACCGCATTTCGCCGCCCGGGCACATCCTCGCGGCGTACCCAACTGTTCACTTTCCAATGAGCATTTCAGCCGGGCAAGAACCGCCCACAGACCAATCGTTCGGCTGATTCCTCAGCCATCGCCAGCGATTGTAGCGGACGTTAGGTTCTTGTCAACCTGGGCCGGGCGTCAAACTGGCGGGGCTGGGGATGGGAGTTGGGCCCGCAGCACGACCAGGCGCTCCACGCGCCCCATCGGCATCGCGGGTTCTGGTCCGCCGGGCCCGATCGTCGGAGACCGCCACGACCCCGGCCACGACCCGTCGCGGCCCAAGTCGTCGCAACAGCCTGGTCGCGGCTCGCAGCGACGCTCCGGTGGTGCGGACATCATCAACCAGCACCACATCGAGGCCATCGAGGCGTAACCGGCTGATGCGTCTGCGGATATGCAATCCCCGCCCGGTGCGCTGTTTCCGCTCGCTGGGGGAGAGGATCACCTGGGGCTGGCCGTTCGCCTTGCTCAGGACCCGCAGCAGCGGCACCCGAAGATCAGCCGCCACCGCCGCCGCGACGAGCCGGGCGTGGTCGATCCCGCGATAGATTCGGCGCTGCCAGGGCATCGGCATGGGCACCACCACCGTGCGAGCGCTTGAGTCCTCGGTGCAAGCCGGAGTCTTCGGTCCACACCATGGCGAGACGGAACTCTTCGTCTATCCGGGCTTCGAGTTCCGCATAGTGGACGCGATGGTCACGATTTCGGTCGTAGAGCAGCTGCCTCGCTGAACCCAAACAACCTTTGGGGGATGCGCGAGAAGGAAGCTTCGTTGGTGAAAGTCAGAATCCTTGGTAACGATCGTTAATCCATTTTAGGCTGCATAGTTCCAAATGGTTTCGTCGTCCGCGGATTGGAGTCCCACGTCCCTTACATGGATGGAGCCTGGATACAAATCCGCCAACAGGTTTCGCAGTTTAGGAGACAAGTTTTGGTCGAAGAGGAGCCTCATGCTGGTGGAATCGTTATAAGCCTGCGCTCTCGATCGGCCGCGAATGCGAGGCACGCCCCAATATCTCATCGCATACGCTACCTCTTGCCCGAGCCGATCGATTTGATCCATGTCAATGCACAGCATACGCGGGCGTATCTCCGCGTAGCATTGATCTGGATCAATCACTGTCAATGTTTCCGGGATCCGAGCGCCTTGCAGGCCGCCGAACCGAGGGAATGGGGCAACCCTAGCGACGCGCTAATCCATTATGATCATGCCGACCATTCCCGCCTGGGCGTGGGCTGGGATCCCACATTCGATGGGAAACCTACCCGCGTCATTGCCGGTGAAATACCACTCGGCCTTACCGCCGGCTCTAAGCTCGATTTCCCCGATCACCGGGAGTCGACGAGGTATGCCCAGCTTGGTACGCAGGAATCTCTTGCGTTCGACGTTACCACCGGTGATTTCGACTTTGCGGGTCGATACGGCGGCGGCGAATTCGGGGGCCGTTATGTAGTGGGTCGTGCTACTCGGGTTCGTGATGACAAGCTTGTAAGGCTTGCCGGTCTCGAGCTGCAGCATGTTCGGCGACAACTCGAAGCCATCGGTCGCGGAGCCGAAACGGAGGACCACTTCGATTGGCCCCCGTTCGATCGTGGCCGCGGCCTGCGCACCCATTGGCACCGCCAGCGAAGCGCACAACGCGGCGATCACGATTGTCAGCTGTTTGAACATGGGGTAACTCCTCGCACATGAACCGAATTGCAAATCAGGATTGCATGGCGGGGGGCGCCGCATCATTGATCTAGATCAAGACCTGGGTTCGGACCAGCGGCCGATCCAGGGGCCGAGATCGCGCTCTGGCGTTTCTCGCCGAGCCGACGGCAGTGTAGGCACAAGCCGGTGCTTGCCGGGGACGCGGGAAGAGTATGACCTCGCCCCTCGGTGTTTGAGATGAAATTCTCCAAAACTCAAACTCAGTCGGACATGTGTCTGTGGATTTAGGTTATGTGCCCGTTTGAAACCCACCTAAGGTAATATTAGAATTTATGAGGTCGCTACGTTGGGATCCAAACATGGCATCAAACACAACACCGAAGTCTTTCGTCCTCGTGCACGGCGCCTATCATGGAGGCTGGTGTTGGAAGCGTGTGGCGGACGTTCTGCGGTCACGTGGGCATAGTGTCACGACACCGACCCAAACTGGCGTGGGCGAGCGATCACACCTCTTGTCGGAGTCTGTCACGCTGTCCGTGTTCATTGATGACATCGTTAACCATCTAACATGGGAAAACTTGACGAGCGTCGTACTTGTCGGACACAGCTTCGGCGGTATCACAATCACGGGAGTCGCCGATGCAGTGCCTGAGAGGCTCTCGAAACTGATCTATCTCGACGCGGTCATCCTCGAGAATGGCGAAGCATTGTTTGATGTGTTC
>JADFIR010000066.1 GCA_022566535.1 Planctomycetota bacterium | reverse complement strand
CTGTGGTCCGGACCGACGCGGCGGCCATTTGGGCCACGGGAGAGTTCTGGTGGCAGATCCCGAGAACCATTCAGGTCATCCTGGAAGGGAGTCTGCCGGAGGGATCGACCGGAAAGGATGTCATTCTTCTGCTCTGCGGCCTGTACAACGAGGGAGAGGTGTTGAACGCCGTGGTGGAGTTCACCGGACCGGGGGTCGCGGCGCTGCCGATAGATGCCAGGCTGTCAATCTCGAACATGACGACCGAGTGGGGGGCCCTTGCGGGGGTGTTTCCCCTTGACGAGATCCTGCGCGAATTCCTGTACGGCCGGGCAGAGTACCTCGCGCGGCGCAAGACACCGCGGTACTCTCGCACGGACGTTGACCGTTGGTTCGACGAACGTCTCGAGCCCGACGACGGTGCCGCGTACGCGATGGAACTCACCCTCGACCTGGCGACGGTCATCCCGCACGTGTCGGGTCCCGACCACGTCAAGGTCATGCACGCTCTGGGGGCGATCGAGAAGCGGCGCATCAAGATCAACAAAGCGTACCTGCTGAGTTGCGTCAACGCCCGGCTGGAGGATCTGGCCGAGGCGGCCGGGATTCTCCAAGGGCGGAAAGTGGCCCAGGGCGTCGAGTTCTACGTTGCCGCGGCATCCGCGCAGGTGCAAGAGGAAGCCCAACAGCTCGGCCATTGGCAGACACTCATCGACGCGGGGGCGATTGTGCTACCCTCCGGCTGCGGCCCCTGCATCGGGCTCGGCCGAGGAACATTGGAGCCGGGCGAAGTCTGCATCAGCTCAACCAACCGCAACTTCAAGGGTCGCATGGGTTCGCGCGAGGCCCAGGCGTATCTGGGCAGCCCGGCCATCGTCGCCGCCTCCGCCGCCGCCGGCTACATCTGCGCTCCGCAGCAATTTGACGAAACCGAGCCACGTTTCTCCATCACGGTGCACGAGCGTCCCGACCGCATGGCCGAATCGAGTGAGATCATCGACGGCTTCCCTACGTCGATCACCGGCCGGGCACTGTTGCTGCCCGTCGACAACCTCAACACCGATGGCATCTATTCGAGCAAGCTGACGTATCGCGACGATGTGACGCCCGCGGAGATGGCCGCCGCCGCCATGGCCAACTACGACCCGACGTTCAATGACATTGCCAAACAAGGCGACATCATCGTGGCGGGGCGAAACTTCGGCACGGGCTCGTCGCGTGAGCAGGCCGCCACCTGCCTCGCCGCTCGTGGCCTCCAATGCGTCATCGCCGCCTCGTTCAGCCAGACCTACAAGCGCAACGCGTTCAACAACGGTTTCCTCGTCCTCGAGAGCGTTTCACTCTACGACGGTCTGCGTGGGCGCTGCGGCGATGGTAACCAACCGACCGTACCCGGCCCGACAATCACCATCGACTTCGCCGCTTCGCAGATCGAGGTAGAAGGGAAGTCGTTCGCGTTCTCGCCGCTGAGTAAGGTCGCCCAGGAGCTGATCGTCGCCGGCGGCGCGGAAAACCTCGTCAAGCAGCGGCTCGGCTGACGTGACGGTATGCCAAGACCGCCGATGCCATCGGCGGCTTTGTGGTGTTGGGTTCGCTATACTCGCCGCCCGGTCGGAGACGGCGAGTGCGGCGGCGCATCCACCGGGCCGAGACGGCCGGGCTCGCTGCTCGACCTCTGTCGTTTTCTCTGTGTCCTGTGCGACTCTGTGGTGAATCCCCTTTCTCTTCGAGTGTAATCAGTGGCCAAATACAAGATCGCCTGGATGCCCGGCGATGGGACCGGCAGAGATGTGATGGATGCGGCTCGCATCGTGCTCGATGCGATCGGGTTCGACGCTGAATATGTTCCTGCCGACATCGGCTGGGAGTTCTGGTGCAGCGAGGGCGATGCTCTTCCGCCGCGGACGATCGACATTCTCAAGACAACCGATTGCGCGCTGTTTGGGGCGATCACGAGCAAGCCCAAGGACGAGGCGGCCGGCGAGCTGGCGCCGCAGCTTCAGGACAAGGGGCTGTCGTACTTCTCACCGATTGTCAAGCTCCGCCAACTGCTCAACCTTCATACGAACCTTCGGCCGTGCAAGGCCTACGCGGGCAACCCGCTGAACTTCCGCGACGATATCGACCTCGTGGTGTTCCGCGAGAACACGGAGGGAATGTATGGCGGGGTAGAGTTTCATCCGTTGCCGCAGAGCGTGTTCGACGCCCTGTGTCTCAACCCAAAGATGAAGAGGTTTGGGGACAAAGGCCTGGAGAACCTCGCCCTCTCCACGCGGATCATGTCACGCCAAGGTTGCCAGAGCATTGTTCGCCAAGCGTTTGAATACGCCAAGAAACACGGCCGAAAGTCGGTTACGCTCGTGGAGAAGCCAAATGTGCTGCGGGAGACCGGCGGATTGATGACGCGCGTCGCCCGCGAAGTTGCCGACCACTATCCCGACATCCCCCTGTGGGAGACGAATATCGACGCGATGTGCATGTGGCTGGTCCGCAAGCCGCAGGAGTACGATGTGCTGGTGGCGGAAAACATGTTCGGCGACATCATTTCCGACCTCGCGGCGGGTCTGGTGGGCGGTCTGGGATTTGCATCCGCGGCCAACATCGGCGACGACTACGCCGTCTTCGAGCCCACCCACGGTTCAGCCCCCAAGTACGCCGGGCAGTACAAGGTCAACCCCACGGCCATGCTGCTGACCGTGAAGCTCATGTTCGACTGGCTGGGTGAGAAGGAGTTGGCTCAGCGTCTGGAACACGCTGTCGCTACTGTCATACGCGAACACAAGGTCGGCACCTACGACGTGGGCCTCGGCAACACAACACTGGAAGTCGCCGAGGAAGTCGCGCGCCATATATGAGCAGGCAGACATCAAGGGATGAAGTTCGTTCACAACCGCGGTTGAATATCCGTGGGCTTTAGGAGACCTACTTTGAAACTGCGATCAGTGCTTTTCGGAGGACTTGTGGCCGCTTTGATCTTGTCGTATCCGTCCGCGGAAGCGGCCGGATCACAGCTCCTGACCAAGCCAACGGAGCCTCCGCAGGATGATGGGCTGGATGATGCCGCATGGCGCCAGCGGCTCTTGACCGTCAAGGAGGGCTCGCGCTGGTCTGTAGCAGCGCGCCTGGGCGTTGATCTTTCGGCTCTACCGGGCGATCGCGCTCAACGCATCCTTGGGTCGTGCTGGCCAGATATCGCCATCAGCGCACGCAAACAAATCCTCAAAGGCTTCACCCCGGGGTTCAATCGGAGACCCAACATCAACCCGCACTACTTCGATGTGATGCATCTCGGCATGACGGATCACGATCGAGGAGTTCGAGAATTTGCGACGACATACATAAACGACATCACCTTCAACGATTTCCATGGTGACACGGACGAGTATAAGGCGTGGCGGGACCGCACTCGGAACCGAGAACCAGAAGATATCTGCATCGAGGAGTGCTCGCGGTTCATGCAGCGCGCCCGGGCGCTCGATCAGGCCCAGGTTCCCGCAGCGGCGAAAACGTTGGCGGCCGCGGCGAACGACTTCTGCGCGATTCAAGCGCTGCGCGAGGCAATTCTGGAGGAGAGTTTGCTGGAGTTGATCGAACGGTGGGTTTCAGGCGGAGTGGATGCGCGCGCGCTAGATTCACTTGTGAATGTGTTGGCTAACCTCCACTTTAGGGGCCACGTGGAACAGGCCTACCTCGCCCGCATTTTCGGGCCATTGCTGAGCAGCGAAGATGGCGCCATTTTTGCAAATGCCGCGGGGGTCGCCACAATTTTTAAGGACCGCTGGGCGGTTGACGGGTTAGTGCAGCGAATGACGGAAGCCCTCCGGTCGCCAGGAGATGCTTCGCAGGTCTTTTCAGTTGCGACGGATGCGCTGGCCCAGATCGGTGATCCGCAGGCGATTCCGAGCCTGATTGCCATCATCGAAGCCGACGAACGATATGACCTACGCAAGCAGGCTGGCCGGTATATCGGGGGAACCGCGTTGGCTCATTGGGCCAAGGACGTTGACGCCCCCTCTGAGCAGGACGCGGCTTTTTGGCGCAACTGGTGGGAACAGAGCCGCCGGCGGGTCGAGGAGCCGGCCGCCTCGATGGATATTCCAACCATTTCGCTGGACGAGCAGACGGTGCAGTTGGCCCGCGTTCGTTTGGCCGGCGAAGCTCCGGCGATAATGCTGGTCCAGGAATCGTTTGCCGACGGAAATCCGGATCAGCACTATTTCCTGATCGGTCCACGGCCTGGGCAGAAGCAGCCAGCCAACGGCTACAAGCTGGTGCTGATTCTTCCCGGCGGCGACGGCAGCGCGGACTTCCACCCCTGGTGCAAGCGGATCGTTGAGAACGCGCTGCCGCTGGGGTATGTCGGCGTCCAGCTTGTCGCCCCCGTTTGGACGAGCGATTCGAATCGCCGGGTGTGGCCGATCCGCCAGCAGCATATCGACAGTGTGCAATTCACGACGGAAGATTTCATCGGCAAGGTTGTGAAAGAGGTACGCGCTCGCATTACCATCGACGAGCGATATGTTTTCACGCTGGGCTGGTCTTCCGGCGGCCCACCAATCTACTCCATGTCGCTGCAGCCCGACAGTGTCATTACCGGTACGTTCGTCGCCATGTCGGTGTTCAAGCCCGAGCAGCTTCCTTCGCTCGATGCCGCGAACGGCTGCGCGTATTACATCCTTCACTCCCCTGATGATTGGATCCCGTTTGACAAGTTCCCGAAGGTCGCTGAGCGGACTCTGCGCGAGCACGGCGCCCGTGTGAAGCTTCAGACCTATCAAGGCGGGCACGGCTGGACCGATGACCCCTTCGGGAATATCCGACGCGGGATCGAGTGGCTCGAAGCGCAACAATTGGAGCCTTAGGGTGCGATTTGTCCGCCCAACTTGAATGATTACGTTGAACATGGCCGGTCGCGTCACCTCAAAGAAACACAGCGAGTTCATCTCCTGGCAACTCGCCGAATGGGCGAGCAACCTCGAGTATGAAGATCTCAGCGCAGAGGCGGTCCGCAGCGCGAAGCTGTTCCTCTTCGACAGCTTCGGTTGCGCGCTGGGTGGATCACAGCAGGAAGATGTGCGGATCATGCTCGACTACGCCAAATCACAAGGCGGCGAGCCGGTCTGCACTGTCTTCGGTAGCGGGTATAAGACCGATCCCGTCATGGCGGCGCTCTTGAATTCGCTATGCATCCGGGCGATGGACTACAACGACATCTACTGGAAGCAGGATCCATCACATCCCAGCGACATCATTCCCGCGGCCCTGTCGATCTGCGAAATGCAAGGCCTCGGCGGCAAGGACCTTATCCTCGGCACGATCATCGGCCACGAACTGGAGATGCGGTTCTGTGAAGCGGCCGCCCCCGGAATTCGCGAGTATGGCTGGCATCACGCGACGCTGACCGCGTTCGTCTCGCCCGTGGTGGCGGGGCGAATGCTTGGATTGTCTGCCCAGCAGATTCAACACGCCATCGGTATTAGCGCATCACATTCGTGCAGCCTCGGCGCGGTCACCGCCGGAAAGCTCACCATGATGAAGAACACGGTTGATCCGATGGCCGCCCGGGCCGGCGTCGAAGCGGCGCTGCTTGCGGCCCGCGGTTACACCGGCCCCGAGCACATCATGGACGGCAAGGAGGGCCTCACCCACGTCTTCGGCCATGCGTGGAACCTGGCGAAGCTGACCGATCTGCTGCCCACCGCATCAGGTCATCACTACAAGATCCTCGATTGCGGGATGAAGAGCTTTCCGATCGAAGCGCTCAGCCACGCTCCGCTCACCGCCATGATGAAGATCGTCAAAGAGCAACGGATCGACCCGGATGATGTTGCCGAGATCAAAGTTGAAGTCATCGCCCGCGCTGCGGACATCCTCGGCGACCCGGCGAAGTATCGCCCGACCGGCAAGGAGACCGCCGATCATTCATTGCCGTATTCGCTTGCTGTGGGATTGGCCGACGGGATGGTCACGCCGCTTCAGTTCAAACAGCAGCGCATCAGCGATCCCCTGTTGATTCCGATCATGGACAAGGTCAAGGTTGTCGCCAACGATGAGTTCGAGAAGCTGTTCCCAGAATATCAGCCGAGCCGGGTTACGATCACGCTCACCGATGGCACGCAATACCAGCATCGCGTCGACGTCCCCAAGGGCGATCCGCGTGATCCGATGACCGAGGACGAGATTGCCGTCAAGTTCAACGCGCTCGGCCGGGACGTCGTTGGTGAAAAGAACTGCAATCATCTGCGCGAGCTGATAATGAACATTGAGAACCAAGCAACGCTCGGGCGGTTGTTTGAGTTGATGACGAGCGAATCCATTTAGCCCCGCGACAACACACGCTGGACAATTACCCACAATCAGCGGCCCGCATTCGATCGCCCAATGCCCTCGGTGTGTTCACCGGAGGCTAAATGACCAGTTCGGAGTCGGCGTACATGATCGCTTATACTCTTCACATGTCACTCCTCGTTACGGGCACCATCGCCATCGACACAGTGCAAACGCCCTCGGGCAAGGTCGAAGGCGTGCTCGGGGGCTCGTGCGCCTACTTCGCCGCCGCCGCCTCGTTCCAGGCGCCGGTGCGCGTCGTGGCCGCGGTGGGAGGCGACTGGCCCGATGAGCACCGCAAGATCCTCCACAGCTTCGACAACATTTCCCTGCAAGGGCTGGAGCATCGCCCGAACTCCAAGACCTTCGCCTGGGGCGGGCGATACTTCGAGGACATGAACCGACGCGAGACGCTGTTCACCGATCTGGGCGTCCTCGACGAAGACCCGCCACCGGTCCCTACCGCCTATCGCGACAGCGAGTTTGTGTTCCTGGGAAACACCCATCCCCACGTTCAGGCTCAACTTCTGCGCCACTTTCCCAATCGCAAGCTCGCAGTGGCCGACACCATGGACTTGTGGATCAACGTCGCCCGCGAAGAGTTGCTGGCGTTGCTCAAGCAACTCGACGGCCTGGCACTAAACTACGACGAAGCCGAGCAGCTTACGGACACCCGCAATCCGATGACGGCCGCGAGGAAGATCCTCGAGATGGGTCCCACGTTCGTCACCGTCAAGAAGGGCGAACACGGAGCCATCCTCGTGCATCGAGACGGCGTGGCGGTCGTACCCGCGTATCCAGCGGAGCTGGAAGACGTCGTCGATCCAACCGGCGCGGGGGACGCCTTCGCCGGCGGCATGATGGGTTACCTGGCCTCGGCGAACAAGACCGATTTCGCCTCGATCCAAACCGCCCTGGCCTGGGGCACGGTCACCGCGAGCTTTGCTCTCGAATCATTCGGGCTCGATCGGCTCACCGAAATTTCCCGGGCGGATATCGATCAGCGAATGAAGGCGTTCCGAGCAGCCGCCCGCATCGGCTGAACGACGAAGATCCCTGCCAACGGACGGTCAGCTGTATCGAAGTGATTATCCCCCGGCCGGTGGCGCTCAGCCGGGATCACCCGATGCCCCGCACGCCACGGACCAGCCGCCTCCGCAAAAACCTTGGCCGCTTCAGTACGATCTTGTGCCGCGAGAGAGTCCCCGATACACTAACCCGACACTGCTATTGAATTGAGGAGGTCGAAGAGATGGCCGACCAGTGGAAACGTCTATTGCCGCTGGGCCTGCTAGGGTCTTGCCTTGCCCTTGCGGGCGCGGTGAATGCCCCAGATTCGCACCTGACCACGGTCCTGGTCGCGAACATTGGGTTTCCCGTATTCCTGACCCACGCGCCGTGTGACTTCAACCGCCTGTTCGTGGTTGGGAAGCTCGGCAGGATCTCCATTATCAAGGATGGGGCGGTCCTGGATGATCCGTTTCTTGATCTGGCCGATCTCGTGCTGAGCGTTGGGAATGAGCAGGGCCTTCTCGGCCTCGCTTTCCACCCCGATTTCGAGACGAACGGATTCTTTTATGTCAACTACACGCGCACCCCGGACGGGGACACCGTCGTTGCGCGCTATGCGGTGAGCGCCGATCCTGACGTGGCGGATCCTGACAGCGTGCAACCGGTCATGCTGGTTGAACAGCCCAGTCATAGGCACAACGCCGGGTGGATCGGCTTTGGTCCCAACGACGGCTACCTCTATATCGCCCTCGGCGACGGCGGAGGGACCGGCTCCGGTGACAACGCACAGAACATCGACAACCTGCTCGGCAACATCCTGCGCATCGATGTCGATCGCGACGATTTCCCCGATGATCCGGACCGAAACTACGGGATCCCGCGCGACAATCCATTTGTCGGAGTTGATGGGGCCGACGAGATCTGGGCTTACGGCTTGCGGAACCCGTGGCGGTGCAGCCTTGATCGCGAGACGGGTGACCTGTACATTGGCGATGTCGGGCTACAATCCTGGGAGGAAGTCAACTTCCAGCCGGGCAGCAGCACCGGCGGTGAGAATTACGGCTGGAACTGCAAGGAGGCGACCCATTGCACCACCCAACAAACCTGTGACTGCACCGACCCCAACCTTGTAGATCCGATGTTCGAGTACGCACATACCCCCAAGAGCCCAGGTGCGGCGGTGATCGGCGGCAATGCGTATCGCGGTTGCGCAATCCCCGATCTGGTTGGCGCCTACCTGTTTGCCGACTTCCATGGCCGCATCTGGCGACTTGACCACGACAACGGGAACATCATTGAACTGCGGGAAATCCAGGACGAGCTTGCCCCCGGAGGCGGACTTTCAATCGCCAGGGTAACCGCGTTCGGCGAGGACGCCTTCGGTGAGCTTTATCTGTGTGACCGCACAAACGGCGGCGAGATCTTCAAAATTGTTCCCGCCGCCGCGGTCACACCCGACTGTAACATGAATGGCATTCCTGATGACTGCGATATCGCCATCGGCGCCAGTACGGACCGAGACGGCGACGGTGTTCCGGATGAATGTGACTGCCCGGCCGACCTCGACGGCAACGGAAGCGTCGGGATCCTCGATCTGCTCGCGCTGTTGGCTGCCTGGGGCGGCGACCCCGGCGGCCCGCCCGACTTCGACGGCGACGGCACCGTCGGCATACTTGACCTGCTCACGCTCCTGGTCAGCTGGGGTCCGTGCCCTTGATCAGCCATGCGCCATGAGCCAAGCGTTTAGCCAGCTCACCTTGCCCCGCCGGGCGGCGCGCTCTCGCCCAACAAAGTCTACTACGCCCAAGTCACGGGGCCCGGTACGATCGCCCCAGTTGACGTTGGCTACGCGGTTCGCCGCATCGGATCATGGTGAGTTCTGATCCGGGCCGCCGGCACTCTCAGCGTTTTGCAGAAGGAGCTTAAAGTGACGCGGCGAGCCTGAAACCTTGTAGATCATCTTCTCGAGCATACCGCATCTTCCGGTGTAATAATCGTGGTGAAGCACGGACAAGTTGGCGGTGCCTGTGATCCGCTGGACAAGCGCCTTGTCGTCGAAGCCTCGGCCGGCGTGGAATTCCGCGATCATGCCAACGTTGGCATCAGTAATTTCGAGCTTTCGCCTGTCCTTGTACTTTTGGCCCCCGCGGATCATGTTTCTTAGAACAGGTATCGGCCTCGTAAGAACGAGTTTCGGCGATGACATAGCCCGCCTGATCCAGAGTAAAGGCTTCACCGCCATGTTCACCCATCGCGACCGCTTGACGGGATCAAAGATGGTGACGATCAGTCCGTTGGGGCTCAGTGTTTTCTGGGCCAGTTGCAAGACGAGAACGGGGTCCTCAAGGTGGTGCAGCGCGGAGCGGAAGACGATCAGGTCGAACCGGCGTTGCGTGCGGGTAAAGAACGAGCCGATCTCGCTGCATTGGGTCTCTGCCCCAAAGCCAGCCGTTGCGCAGGCTTCCTTGTAAAACCCGATCATCTCCGGTGAGATGTCCACGAGCAGCACATCGCAACCCAACTGTTGGAGCATCAAGGCAGCGTCGCCCGAGCCGCCGCAGGCATCGAGCGCCACCGGCTTTCGGCCGAGATTGCCTAACCTTCCTAGTGCTCTGCGCAAATCCTCCGCGAGAAGTTCCGGTGAGTCTATCTTCGCCATGTATTTGACGTAATGGCGGGCGACGTTCGCGTAGTTCCGGCGGTTCGCTTCGGCGACCGTCAGGTATCGTTCAGAAAAGAGTTCCTTCGCGGCCACGACGTACTCCAACCCAACATTTCCCATATGACCTTCGCCCGGCTCCATCGCCGGGCCGTCTTTGCTGCAGCATAACGCTCGTCTCACGACATTGAAGCCCAATCCGCTCGCCTGCGGAGGAGGTCTGCGCCCAAACGGGTCGCAACGGGCGCGAAAGGACCGCTCCTTACCCGCAGGCAACGACTTTGGGTTTGGATTGTCGTTGGGGCGAGTTACACTGGTATGCCATATGGTTGGGCGATCGACCCCTGACGACGCCATCTGGGCAACGTCGGTTCAAGCCCGGGAGAACGAACATGCGACATCTCATGCCACTCCTTGCCGCGGCAGCATTGGCCCTGAGTACCGCCCCGGCCTACGCCGACCTCGGCGATCAACTGTTCAAGCTCCTCCCCGACGACGGCGCGGAGTTCGACAGCTTCGGCGTCTCCGTCGCCATCAGCGGCGCCACCGCCATCGCTGGGGCCCACTTTCATGGCGACAACGGCGCCGCCTACCTCTTCGACACCACCACTGGCCGGCAGATCGCCAAGCTGCTGGGCGACGA
>JADFIR010000027.1 GCA_022566535.1 Planctomycetota bacterium | reverse complement strand
GCCCCGCATCGCCACAGCGCACGCTTAGGGCCGAAAACCTTGGTAAGCCGGCTCCTCGGGTCATGATCAGCGCCCCTTGGTATAACGGCGCGTGTGCGTGGGAACGACCCGGTGTCGAAAGCCGGCGGCGGCCGATTCGGATCGATTCTCCGCCTAAACGTCTTGCCTTATGTTGCTGTGCAACATATATAACTTGCGCTTTTCCAGCGTCCTTTCACCGTCTTTGGAGACGTCGTCATGGCCCGAGTAACGGTTGAAGATTGTGTAACCAAGATCCCAAACCGCTTTGAGCTGGTCATGTTGGCCGCGCAGCGGGCACGCAGCATTGCGGCCGGCGCGGAACTGACCCTCGAGCGCGACAACGACAAGAACCCGGTGGTCGCCCTGCGCGAAATCGCCGATGAGACCATCGACCTCGATGATCTCAGGGAGGGGCTGATCAGGAGCCTGCAGAAACACGTCGAGATGGACGAACCCGAAGAGGACGATGTCGACCTCATCGCCGTCCAGCAGGCGGCCATCGTGGAAACCGGCGAGACGCCGGCGCCGCCGGCGCCGGACATCCCCCATCCCGGCATGGCCTTCGAGGACGACGCCGACGCCGTGAAAGAAGACGAAGGTATCGAGCCGGAGGCGCCGCCGGAGAACGGCGCCGAGGAAGCCCCCAGGGGCGCCGGCGAGGAAGGGACGGAGCCCAAGGAGGCCTGAGGCCGTGCGGCGGCGCACCGAGGGCCGCGCCGCACCCCGTTGCCTGTCGCCCGGCCCCTGTGTATCGGTTGATGGACGGCAGGGGCGGACATGATCCGGCAGTTCGAATTGCTCGAACAGGTCAAGGCGTACGATCCAGGCGCCGACGAGGACGCCCTCAACCGCGCCTATGTTTTCGCCATGAAGGCCCACGGCGTGCAGAAGCGGGCCTCGGGCGATCCCTATTTCTCCCATCCCCTGGAGGTGGCGGGGATTCTGACCGCGTATAAGCTGGACTCCGCATCCATCGTCACGGCGCTCCTCCACGACACCATCGAGGACACCCCGGCCACCCTGAAGGAGATCGAACACCAATTCGGCAAGGAGGTGGCGCGCCTGGTGAACGGCGTCACCAAGCTGACCCGCATCGAGCTTCAGTCGGACCACGCGACCCAGGCCGAGAACTTCCGCAAGCTGGTCCTCGCCATGTCCGAAGACATCCGGGTCCTGCTGGTCAAGCTGGCCGACCGCCTGCACAACATGCGCACCCTTCACCACATCGAAGACCCCGAGAAGCGGCGGCGGATCGCAACCGAGACCATGGACATCTATGCACCGCTGGCCGAGCGGATCGGCATGCAGGAAATGAAAAGCGAGCTCGAGGACCTGGCCTTCGCCGAGATCAACCCCGATGTCCGCAATTCCATCCTGGCACGCCTGGATTTCCTGCGTAAACAGGGCGGCGACCTGGTGGCGCGCATCATCACGCAGCTGGGGACCACCCTGGCCGAAGCCGGGATCAAGGCCGCGGTCGTGGGGCGCGAGAAGACGCCGTACTCGGTCTGGCGGAAGATGTGGCACCAGGAAGTGGGCTTCGAGCGGCTCTCGGACATCATGGGTTTCCGCGTGATCGTCGACTCCGTGGAGGAGTGTTACCGAACGCTGGGTGTGGTCCACAGCGCCTACGCGGTCGTCCCGGATCGCTTCAAGGATTACATCAGCACGCCCAAACCCAACGGTTACCGCTCCCTGCATACGGGCGTGTTCGGGCCCGAACGGCAGCGCATCGAAATGCAGATCCGCACCCACGAGATGCACGAGATCGCGGAACACGGCGTCGCCGCGCACTGGATCTACAAGCAGGGCGCAGGCAGGACGGACGGGCGCCAATACCGCTGGATACGGGAGCTTCTGGACATCCTGGAAACCGCCGCGGGACCCGAGGAGTTCCTGGAACACACCAAGCTGGAGATGTTCCGCGACCAGGTGTTCTGCTTCACGCCCAGGGGCGACCTGATCAACCTGCCGCGGGGGGCGACCGCGGTCGACTTTGCCTACGCCGTCCACTCCGAAGTCGGGGACAATTGCGTGGGCGCCAAGATCAACGGACGCATGATGCCCCTGCGCACCCAACTCGGGAACGGCGACCAGGTGGAGATCATCACGTCGAAGGCGCAGACGCCGTCGCCCACCTGGGAGCGTTTCGTGGTCACCGGCAAGGCGCGCTCGCGCATCCGCCGCTTCATCCGCTCCAAAGAGCGCGACCAGTACGTGCAGTTGGGGCGCGCCATTCTTGACCGGGCATTCCGTGAAGAGGGATACGAGTTCTCGAACAAGGCCCTGGAGGGGGTTCTGAAGGTGTTCAAGGTGGGCGACGCGGACGACCTGTGCGCCGATGTGGGCGCCGGCCATCACACCGGCCGCGACGTGGTGGAAGCGGTCTTTCCCGGCACCAGGAAAAAGAAGCGCAAGGACGAAAAGGTGGTGCCCCTGGCCCGCGCCCGAACCCGCAAGGCGAAAAAGAAGGGCAAGGGCGCCGCCATACCCATCAAGGGCCTCATCCCCGGCATGGCGGTGCATTTCGCCATGTGCTGCTATCCGCTGCCGGGCGACCGCATCGTCGGCATCGTCACCACGGGAAAGGGGGTGACCATCCACACGATCGACTGCGAGACCCTTGAAAGCCAAGCGGAAACCCCCGAGCGCTGGCTTGACGTCGCCTGGGAGATGGACAGCGAATCCCTCGATGTCCATGTGGCCCGGGTTTACCTGACGGTCCTCAACGAGCCGGGCAGCCTGGGAAACCTGTCCACGGTGATCGCCAAGAACGAAGGCAACATCAGCAACCTCAAGATCACCGAGCGTTCGCGCGAGTTTTTCGACATGGTGATCGATGTCGAGGTCCGCGATGTGAAGCACCTGACCAACATCATCGCGGCGCTCAGGGCCACCCCTGTCATCAACTCGGTGGAACGGGCGCGGGGCTAGCAATTCCCCCCGATCCTGGTAATACCAACCCCTGAACGACGCGACGTGATTCCCTTCTCCGCGAGCCGCGGATTGCCTTATATTCGCCCCATGTTTCGGCGCAGACGCAAGATGTCCGTGCCCGAGCGGTTGCGGGAATTCCTATGGCCGCGCTCGGGGTGGGAACGCGCGGCGAAGTACATCTTCCACCGGGTCGCGCGTCTTCCGGGTACGCCCTACGCCATTGCCGGAGGGCTCGCCTGCGGCGCCGCCGTTTCGTTCACGCCGTTCCTGGGCATGCATATCGTCCTCGCGGCGCTGCTCGCCTGGATCATCCGGGCCAACATCATCTCCTCGGTCATCGGCACGGTGGTCGGGAACCCGTGGACGTTTCCCTTTATTTGGGTTTGGATTTACGAGTTCGGACACTGGATGGGAGCGGGCACGGGCGGCCACGGTACGGAAAATCTGGATTTCATCGGCCTTTTTGGGAGAATGCTGGAGGCGGTGCTGCGCTTGGACATGCCCCACCTTTTCGAAGCGGCGTGGCCCGTCTTTTGGCCGATGTTGGCGGGCGGCATCCCGACGGCCCTTGTCGTGTGGTTCGCCGTCTATGTGCCGTTGAAGCCCGTGGTCGCGACCTATCAGAAGCGCCGCCAGGCCCGACGCGACCGCCGGCGACTGCGGCGCCAAGCGAAGGAGATGGAGAGCCAACGATGAAACGCACCCTGCGCCTGGGCGTGAACATCGATCACGTGGCGACCATCCGAAATGCCCGCGACGGCCGCCACCCGGACCCGGTGCGCGCCGCCAAGCTGGCGGTCGGGGCGGGCGCCGACGGCATCACGGCGCACCTGCGCGAAGACCGCCGCCACATCTCCGATCACGACATCACGCGGCTCAGCGAAGAGATCGATGTTCCCCTGAACCTGGAAATGGCGGCCACCCAGGAAATGCTGGACATCGCGCTGCGCCACAGGCCCCATGCGGCCTGCATCGTTCCCGAAAAGCGCCAGGAACGCACCACCGAGGGCGGCCTCGACGTGGTCGCCGGGCGCGCCCACCTGGCGCCCTTCGTCGACGCGCTGAGCGCGGCGGGAATCCGCGTTTCCTTCTTCGTCGAGCCCGACCTCGTGCAGTTGGATGCCGCCGTGGAGCTCGGGGCGCCGGTGGTCGAGCTGCATACCGGTGCCTACTGCGAGGCGGACGGCGGCGCGCGCGAGCGCGAGCTCGCCCGCATCGTCGAGGCCGCCGCCCATGCCGAGACCGTGGGCCTGGAATGCCACGCCGGCCACGGCCTGAGCTACGAGTCCGTGGTGCCGATCGCCGCCATCCCCACCATCGTCGAGCTCAACATCGGCCATTTCCTGATCGGCGAGGCCATCTTCGGCGGCCTGGAAAGCAGCATCAAGCGCATGCGGGCGCTCATGGACAGGACCCGCGCCGAGGCCGTTGGTGCCCATTCCCCATGAGCCCGGCGAAGGAACACGGCCCCGCACAATGATCATCGGCATCGGCACCGACCTCCTGGACATCCGCCGCATCGAGCGCACCCTGAAGCGCTTCGGAGAGCGCTTCGTCGCCCGCATCTTCACCGAAACCGAACGCGCCCGGGCTTACGGGCGGGTGAACCCGGCGGCGGCATTTGCCCAGCGCTACGCGGCCAAGGAAGCCTGCGCCAAGGCCCTGGGCACGGGGCTCCGCCAGGGTGTCTACTGGCGCGACATGGCCGTCGAGGACCTGCCCAGCGGCAAGCCGCTCATGGTCCTCACCGGCGGCGCCCGAAAGCGACTGGATGCCTTGACCCCCGCCGGCATGAAGGCCCAGGTCGACGTGACCCTGAGCGACGAATATCCCATGGCCCAGGCGATGGTCGTGATTTCGGCCGTGCCTGCGGCGTAATCCATGGCGGCCGCCGGGCAAGCGCCTTGACAGGGGTGGCGCGGGCTGGCTTGATCTGCCAGCCCACGGAACGTGGTGTAACGCAAAAATTTACTTAAATACAATAGGTTATACGGTTATCTTAATGGAAAGAAAAAAGTCTAGCGGGCTCCGGGAAACAATTACCACGGTGGTCTATGCGGTGCTCATCGCCGTCGTCGTCAGGACCGCGGCCTACGAGCCCTTCAACATCCCCTCCGGATCGATGATTCCGACTCTTCTGGTGGGCGATTATCTGTTTGTCTCCAAGTTCTCGTATGGCTACAGCAGATATTCGTTGCCCTTTAGCCTGCCGCTGATACCGGGGCGGATATTCTTTAGCGAACCCGATGTGGAGCGCGGCGACGTGGCCGTCTTCAAGCTTCCCACGGACAACAAGACCGACTACATCAAACGAATCGTCGGCCTTCCCGGGGACAGGATCCAGGTGGTGAACGGCATACTGCACATCAACGGCCAGGCCGTGAAACGCGAACGGGTCGACGACTTCATCGTCCGCGACGCCTTCGGCAACACCCGGCGCATCCGCCGTTTCATCGAGACCCTGCCCAACGGACGCAGCCACGCCATCCTGGAAGAGAACGGGGATCACGGCCCTTCCGACAACACCGAGGTGTACACCGTGCCCGAGGGCCATTATTTCGCCATGGGGGACAACCGCGACAATTCCCAGGACAGCCGGTTCATCGGGTTCGTGCCGGCGGAAAACCTTGTCGGACGCGCCGATTTCCTTTTCTTTTCCGTCGACGGCGCCGTGTGGAAGTTCTGGAAGTGGGCCCGATCGGTCCGTTTTGACCGCATGTTCGAGGGTATCGGGTAAAGTGCCATGGGCGGCGGGCGTGATCCGCTCGAGAAAATCCTGGAGCGGCGTTTCACCCGGCCGGACCTCCTGAGGCAGGCGCTCACCCATTCCAGCACGGTACGCAGCCGGTCGGACCGTTGGGTATCCAACGAACGGATGGAATTCCTCGGCGACCGGGTGCTCGGGCTGGTGGCGGCCCGCCTGATATACGAACGCTTTCCCGACGAAGACGAAGGGGCGCTGGCCCGCCGCCATGCGGCGCTGGTCAGGCGCGAGGCCCTGGCGCGGGTGGCCGAACGGATCGGTCTTGGCGATCACCTTGTCATGTCGCGCGGCGAGGCGGAGGCAGGAGGGCGCAGGAATCCCAGTCTCCTGGCCGACGCCTGCGAGGCGGTGATCGCCGCCCTTTATCTGGACGGCGGCCTGGACGCGGCGCACGCGTTCATCCACCGCCATTGGGAACCGCTCATGGAAGAGGAGTCGAGCCCGCCCCAGGACGCCAAGACGGCGCTCCAGGAATGGGCCCAGGCCCACGGCCTGCCCCTGCCGGCGTACACCGAGACCGGACGCAAGGGCCCGCCCCACGCGCCGGTCTTTACGGTCCAGGTGTCCTTGGAAGGGCTGGGTGCGGTCACGGCCTCGGGGCCGTCCAAGCGCGCCGCCCAACAGGTCGCCGCCGAGGCGATGCTGGACAAGGTGACCGCCGGGGCGGACGGGGAAGGCGAATGACCGCCGAAAGCGCCGCCCGCTGCGGCCTTATCGCCATCGTCGGCGCGCCCAACGTGGGCAAGTCCACGCTTGTCAACACCCTTGTCGGCGCCAAGGTGTCCATCGTCTCGCCCAAGGTGCAGACCACACGCACCCGCGTCCTCGGCATCCGCATGGAAGGGAACGCCCAGCTCGTCTTTGTCGACACGCCGGGCATCTTCCAGCCCCGACGGCGGTTGGACCGGGCCATGGTGGCCGCTGCCTGGGACGGCGCCGCGCATGCCGACGCCATCGTGCTCCTGGTCGACAGCGCCAAGGGCCTGGACGCCGACACCCGGCGCATCATCGACGGCATCAAAAGACGCGCGGCGGAGGGGAGGGGAGCGCGCGAGGTCATCCTCGCCCTCAACAAGGTGGACCGGGTAAAGAAGCCGGGGTTGTTAAAGCTGGCCCAGGCGCTCAACGAAGAGAACCTGTTCACCGAGACCTTCATGATTTCGGCGACCACCGGCGACGGCGTCGCCGACCTCATGGCGTACCTTGCGGCCCGGGTCCCGGAAGGGCCGTGGCTGTTCCCCGAGGACCAGATCTCGGACATGCCCCAACGCCTGCTCGCCGCCGAAATCACCCGCGAGAAACTTTATCTGCAGCTTCGCCAGGAGCTCCCCTACGCGGCCACCGTGGAGTCCGAGAACTGGCGGGAGAACGAGGACGGCAGCATCCGCATCGACCAGGTCGTCTACGTCGAACGCCCCACCCAGAAAGGCATCGTTCTCGGCAAGGGCGGGGCGCGGATCAAGTCCCTCGGCGAGGCGGCACGCAAGGAACTGGAAGAGATCTTCGGCTGCCGGGTCCACCTGTTCCTGTTCGTCAAGGTCCGTCAGCACTGGGGCGAGGACAGGGAGCGCTACCGCGACTGGGGCCTGGACTTCGACGCCTGAACGGGGGTGCGCGCCGTGGCCCCGATGAATCGGGTCTCGCCGGGCGATCGGGCTTCGCCCGGTGGGTGCGGCCGTCCGCATGGCGACGGCCGCCGGTCCTCAGTGGGTCAGTATCTTGGACAGGAAAAGCTGCGCCCGGTCGCCGCGCGGGGTGCCGAAGAAATCGTCCTTCGAGCAATCCTCGACGATGTACCCCTCGTCCATGAAGATGACACGGTCGGCCACCCGCTTGGCGAAGCCCATCTCGTGGCTGACGACCATCATGGTCATGCCGTCGTTGGCGAGTTCGGTCATGACGTCGAGGACCTCGTTGATCATTTCCGGATCGAGCGCCGAGGTCGGCTCGTCGAACAACATGGCGATGGGGTCCATGGCCAGGCCGCGGGCGATGGCGACCCGCTGCTGCTGGCCGCCCGAGAGTTGCGCCGGGAACTTGTCCCGCTGGTCGGAGAGGCCGACCCGCTCGAGCAGTTCCATGCTGCGGTTCCTCGCCTCGTCGTCCTCGCGGCCCAGCACCTTCATCTGCGCCAGCTTGATGTTCTCGATGATCGAAATGTGCGGGAACAGCTCGAAATTCTGGAATACCATGCCGATCTGGGAGCGCAGCTTCGACAGGTTTGTCGTCCGATCGCCGACCGAGACGCCGTTGAAGGTGATGGTGCCCTCCTGAAACGGCTCGAGGCCATTGATCACCTTGATCAAGGTGCTCTTGCCCGACCCCGAAGGGCCGCAGATGACCACGACGTCGCCCTTGTTCACGGAAGTCGAGCAATTGGACAGAACCTGGAATTCGCCATACCACTTGCCGACGTGGTTCATTTCAATCATGCCGCCGCCGTCGGTACCAGTTGTGTCTTTGGTTTCATTCATGAGCAAATTTCTTCTGAAGGTTGCGAACTAGAAACTGCGCCAACGAGCACATCGAGAAGTAGACGATAGCGACCGTGATGTACATCTCCATCAGCCGGTTCTCCGAGTTGGCGACGATGTCGGCGCTATACAGGAAGTCGCTCAACCCCACGACGTAGACCAGCGCGGTGTCCTGGAACAGTACGATGGCCTGGCTCATGAGGATCGGGATCATGTTGCGGAAGGCCTGGGGCAGCACCACATAGCGCATGTTCTGCTGGTAGGTCAGGCCCAGCGCTTGACCGGCATGGGCCTGTCCCACCCTCACGCTCTGGATGCCGGCGCGCATGATCTCGCAGTAGTACGCCGCCTCGAACATGATGAAGGCGGTCAGGACCGACTGGAAGGCACCCACCTCCTCCCCGACCACGAGTGGTATCAGAAAGTAGAACCAGAAGATCACCAGGATCAGGGGCATGGAGCGGAAGAAGTTGACGTAGGTCCCGGCGGCGAACGCCAGCGCACGGAATTTTCCCAGCCGGCACAGCGCCAGCAGGGTGCCGAACACCAGCCCACCGCCAATGCCTAGGACCGTCAGCTCCAGCGTCAGGAGCATGCCCTTGGCCAGGAAAGGAATCGAGTGGAAGATGATGTGGGTGTCGAATCCGCCGCTTTCCATGTCACTTGGCCTCCAATGAGATCATGCCCGGAATGCGGACCCGGCCCTCGACGACGCGCATGGCCACCATGACGATGGCGGTCACCCCGATGTAGAGCACGGTCGCCGCGGTGAAGGCCTCGAAGCCCTGGTAGCTGTATTCTTCGATCTGGCGGGTCATGGCCGTCAGCTCCAGAACGCCGATGGTCAGGGCCAGCGACGAGTTCTTGAAGACACCCAGGAAGTCGCTGGTCAGCGGCGGAATGATGATCCGGAAAGCCACCGGCAACAGCACGTAGCGGTAAACCTGGACCGGCGTGAGACCGATGGCCATGGCCGCGTATTGCTGCCCCCGGCTAATCGAGTTGATACCGGCGCGAACCTGCTCAGCCACCCGCGAGGCCGAATAGAGGCCAAGACAGACCACCGCCGTCCAAAACTCCGGCAACGGCATTTCCCGCTTTACCCACATGCCGGCCTCGTCGGAAAGGAGCTCGGGAAAAACGAAATACCAGAGGAACAGCTGCACCAGGAGCGGTACGTTGCGGAATATGGTGACATAGACGTTGGCGAATCCGTGCAGGAACCAAGCTACATTAACCCAGATGATTCCTTTACTTGTCCCGATTGCACGTGTTCTGAAGTAGATTGGCGACTTGACGAAGGGGACGACCACCAAGATGGGTTTGTCGAAGGTGCGCAGGATGCCGAAGACCGAGCCCAGGGGGAACGCAATCACCCAGGCCGCGGAGGCGACGGCGATGGTCCACGAGAGCCCCTCAAGGATCCAAAAGAAATAGGGCCCGATACACCCCGCATCAATGTTTTCGGACGTGCACGCGAGGATCGACCAGTTCCAGTTGTACCTGAAGTCGCCGGCACATCCCGTCAACCCTAGAAGTACTGCTACGCTCAGACCAACTCGTAAAGCGCCCCGCATCTTCGCCATCTTCTCGTTCCGTCCCCTTGCCTCCGAATGCTCCCTATTCGGCCACCGCCGCTTCGGATGCTGCGCGACATCGGGCCGGTGGGATGCCTGTGGGCATCCCACCGATCACCCATGCTTAGTGCGGCAAAGCCTGGATCACGAATGCCGTACTGAGGGTATCGCTTATGGGCATGTTGATGTTGGTCGGGCCCGGGTTGAACCACTTGTTGTAGATCTCGAGCATCTCACCCGAACGCATCAGGTCGGCCAGCAAAATGGTGCCAATGCGCCGATAGGTGGAATCGTTCCGGGGCACCATGAGGCCATACGGATCATAGGACAGAAACCGCCCGGTCACCTGCCACTGATCCGGATTCTTGGACTTGCTGATGAGCCCGTAGAGCAGCACGTCGTCGGTCGCATAGGCGTCCACGCGGCCGGTCTCAAGCGCCAGCCAGTAGATCGCCGCTCGCTCCGGGCCGTCGATGCCGTACCGCGACGGGCCGTCGCGCGTGGCGTCGAGGAGGCGCTGCGCCTCATCCCCGGCGAGCGCCCGGCGCACGTGTCGGCGGTCGGCCGCAGGGTTCTGCTTGCGCAGGCTCGCCAGCGGGTTCTCGGCGGCCCGTCCGTCACGCACCATCCAGTTGCAGAACGCCTTGAGGCTGGCCACGTAATGCCCGGCCGTCTGCACGCTGATGGCGCGCCGGCGCTTCTCGCCGTCCGTCGGCGACGCAGCGGCGCCGCGGCGCAGGTCGGCGAGGTAGCGCTCGGCCGTCGACGGCCTGATGTCACTGAGCAGCTTGAACCGGCAGCCGGCGATCACGTGGCCAACGCGGGCTCTGACCAGGTCGGCGTAGTCGCGGGTGCGCCCCTGGTCGAGTAGCGCCTGGTGGAAGTCGGCCAGGTGCCGCAGCAGCGGTTTCGCCGCATCAATCGCCTGCGGGTCGAGCAGGTCAAGCGCGAGCAGCCGTCGCCGCAGCGTCGGGTGCATCGCCTCGACCCACGTGGCCAGGTCTTTGTCGAGAAGGCCCCGCGCGGCCCGGGCGGCAACCAGGCGCACCAGCTTGTTGCCCAACTCCTCGGTTGCCGCCTTGTCGGTGTAGCCAGCGACGCGCCGAGACCGGCCGCGATGATCGCGCAGGCCTACGCACCACTTGGCGGACGGGCGGATTCTCCCGTCCGGCCCGCGCCGATTGATCCTGTGTACGTTCATTGGGTGCTACCTCCATCGTCGTCGGGTTCGTCGTCCCCTTCCTCGATCTACTCGGCGTAGCTGATGGTCTCGAAGCTGCATGGCACGAAGCTGAATGCCAGCTTGAGTGACCTCAGCCAGTACATCACGGGTAAGGTGCCGGGCGTGATGACCCACGTAACCGACGGGTACGTTTCTTGCATCTTCGCCATCGCGATCCCGTTGCGTGAAGGGCACCCGTCGGCGGTGTGCATCCCCCGAACGGGTCGCCCGGCGGGTGCCGATGTGTTGTAGTTGGTTGGGTGGCTCGCGGGATACACGTAGCAAACACTACCGTCAGGTGTCGTCGGATATCAAGTCGCCGGCACCGAAACGCCGGGGCCGGCGGTCCCCGCTCGTCGATGCGGTCGAGCAGTTTCCGGGCTAGGGCGACGGGGTCGTGCTCGACCTCGAGGCCGTCTTCCACGACCCCGTGCACGTATAGCGCCTGGAGATCTTCAACGTATGGCGCATCCGATCGCAGCGCGCTCGAGCGTGCGCCGCGCCGGACCTGGGGGAAACGGTGCAAATGTGGCAAAGTCGCGGGCCGCGCCCGCGTTGGTGACGCGGTAGGGCCGGTCGGCGCGCACAGCGCGGCCCAGCGACGATCCGACGCAACTGTGGTCGGGGCGCAACGACGTACACGATTACCGCCGGTTTCGTCGCGGCGGTCCTCATAGGACCTTGGCCGGACCTTTGGCGGGGCCACGCGGCGCCGGCGCCAACTCGACCACACCAGCCGGCCTCATTGACAACCTGCCGGTGCCCCTTCGCGCCGCCAGCTCGCGCACTCCGATCTGCCACGCGCGAGGCGGCACCCACGCCGACCAGGCGGGCGTACGCGGGGGCCTTGATCAGCAGCGGCTCGGCTTGCTTCGCGGGAGCGGTCATATGCGCAAAGTCCGTCGGACTTTCGATTTTCGGGGAGGTCGTGTGAGAGAAGCGCGAGCCTCGTGTGGTTTTCCAGGCGCCCGGTTCCAGGTAGTACCTAAGCCCACCCCCTCGAGGCCGTGGGCCTTCCCCGTGGCCGCTCGCCGGGCGGGGAGCTTTGCGCAGCGCTCGCGCACCAAGGACTTGCCGACAGGTTGATCGACGGGGTTCCAGAACACGGATCAGGCACGGTCGCGCGACGCGAACGACTCGGCGGAATCCTCAGCCATTACTACCGAGAAGCGGCATGAACGCTCGACCGAGTTCTGGAACAGGACGGGAGCGCTCCGCAGGCTGAGCATCGGATCACCAAACCGATGGCAATGACGTATCACGGAGCCGCCAGCGTCGTTTTCGGCCGAATTGCACACCAAATTGCCACTCGATCTGCCTCCACCCGGACGTGACAGCCCTGACTGAGTCGGTATGCCCCGCTGCAATCACCCTTGTTAGACATTGCAATCGGCCGCCAGTGCTGTCATCTTGCCCGATGTCTGGCCGCATCAGGGGGTGCTGGCGGCCACGGATTCGGCCAACAGGCAACTCAGCACCGCCGTACGGGCTCTTCGGTGGGGCGGAGGACCGATGATGCGTGGTGACAACAGACGCGCCCACTGTGTTTACATCCTTTTCGGGGTCGGTGCTGCTGTTCTCGGCGAGGCGACGACCAGCGCTTGGGGCTAGTGTGAAGTCAACAAGCTGCTCGCCTCTGACGGTTTGACGGAGGATCGCTTCGGGCGGTCCGATACGTCCCGAGAACAGCGTAAATCTGGGCAAGAACAGGACTTCCGATTGCTCCACGCCAGTCGGCTGCTATATTATTTTTACTCGGCGCTCTGTGGGGTGGTGTGCCATTCGTCCAACGATTCTTCCCTCTCAGCCCGGAGATACGCACGATGAATCCCCAGATCAACAGCCAACGATGCGTTCTTGCAATCGCGGGCCTCGTTTGCGCAGCCAGCGTGACCGACGTCCTCACCGCACAGTGGGTGAGCTTTTCGGATGACACGGCTTTTCGTCTCCTGCTTGATGCGTTCGCGGACAATCCGGCGGGCGATCCGCTCAGCGACGATCAGGAAAAGGACATCGCCGTCGGCGACCTGAACATGGACGGCTGGGATGATGTCGTCGTCGTCCGAAAGCGGCCGTTCTCGTCACCCGGCGCGCGGCAGGACATTTTGCTCATGAACGAGGGGGGCGACCTGGTGGATCGCACGGCTGAACTCGCCCCCGGATTCATTGCGACGCTCACCGATGCCCGCGATGTGGTCATTGGTGATTTCACCGGCGACGACTGGCCGGATGTCGTCATCGCCAATACCTTCTGGCAGCAGCCGAAGTTCTACCGCAACCTCGGCAATGACGCCAAAGGCAACTGGCTGGGGCTGGCCGATGAGTCAGCGGCGAGATTCCCGAAGATCACCGTTGCCAATCTCCCCGGCCCGCAGTTTTGCGCCGTCTGGGGAGGTGACGTGACGGGCGATGGGGCGATGGACATCTTCTTTTCCAACTACGCCATGTGCTGCGCTGGGACCACCGATGTGCTGCTGATCAATGACGGCACCGGACACTTCACCGATGAGACCACCGCCCGGCTCGGCAGCTACGCCAACGTCGCCTTCGGCACCGCCGGCGAGATCTATGACTATGGATAACGACGGCGACAACGACATTGTGAAGGTCTCGACGCTGTACTCCGTATCGCCGTTCGACGTGGGAGTCTTCATCCTCTTCAACAACGGCGCCGGCGTCTTCAACGCCCTGCCGTTCCAGGAGCCACCCAACGTCTCGCCGTACCTCTTTGACGTTGGCGATCTGAACGGTGACGGCATGCTGGACATCTTTGTGGAGCAGGACCCGCAGGATCAGGTTGATCTTGCGGTGAGCATCAACCCGGACGGCCCCATCACCTACACGACGTACACGCTCTCCCCGTCGCCTCGTACCAGCGGGTTCGGCGGCAACACCAAGCTGGCCGACATTGACAATGACGGCGACCTCGATGTAGGCGTAGGCCCGATTGACGTGGACATTCAGAACTGCGGCTCCTCCAACGACTTCGCTCTGCTGCGCAATCCCGGCGACGGCCATTTCTTCGATCCATGGGGCGTCGGCGATGACCAGAACTTCCATGTCGATCCGCACGACTTCGCGTTCATCGACGTCAACGACGACGGCTGCCTGGACCTTTTCATGGGCTTGTGCGTTGGCTGGCGCGTCTTCATCCAGGCCAACTGCGCACCACCGTCCCAGGCCGACATCTCCGGTCCGGGCGGCCCCGGCTTCCCCGACGGATGCGTTGACGCGTTCGACCTGGGGACACTGCTGGGTGCGTGGTGTTCGTCTGCGGGCGACCCAGACCCGCCCGGCGATGTAGACCCGCCCTGCGAGGGCTGCACCTCCCCGAACCTTGCCCTGGCGGACATCTCAGGACCGGTGGACGGCGCGCCCGACGGTTGCGTCGATGCGTTCGACCTCGGAGCGTTGCTGGCTGCGTGGTGCTCGGTCGCCGGCGGCAACCCGTGCGGCACTTGCGGCCCGTAAGCGACTCAACGCCTATCACGGAAAACCCCAACTCCCGGCCCCTTCCTAGCCGGGATTTCCTTTCGCCGAGACGGCACCGTCGGCATCCTCGACCTGCTGGCGCTGCCGGCGAACTGGGGGCCGTGCCCTTGAACGCTGCGGTCGAGGTGTTCTGCGCCGCCGCATTCATCTCGGCTAGACAGTGCAGCCCGGCCGCTAGCAGTGGTATACTGCTGGCGTAACGCTCATGCCTGGTCACATGGTGGGGCTCATAACGGCCGAGGATTCGGCAGACCGCCTGAGCAGCACCGCTGTGCGGCCTCTTCTCAGCGCAAAGGAGGATCAGCAATATGCGTCCACATCCATCTACGGTGAACGCGGCTAGCGTCTTCGCGGCGTCTGCAGCGCTCTTGGCCTGCGGGACAGCAGAAGCGCAAACGATCATCCCGGTCGATCAGGACCGTTTCGTGAGCACCGAGTCTGTCAACGCCCCGCAGTGCAGCGATGACTCCTTCTTCGACGGCGAAGCGGCAGCGGGATTCGAGCCCTTCGATGCATTCGTTCAGACCCAGCACGGCTGCGACTCCGGGTTCGCAGGCGCGACGGCCGGCCAGCAATCACAGATCGATTCGGCTTCGATGACCGCCTCGGGCACCGTGACGACCGAGGCCCAGGGCCCGGTCCCGGGGATGGTCCACGCCTTCGGCTTCTCCTATTTCGAAGTAACCTTTGAGCTGCCGTCGTTGAGCAGGTTCACTCTCGACGGCAGGATGACCGCGGGGTCATTCCCCGATGCCAACGTCGATGCCATTGTTCTGGCCAGGTTGTGGGAGGGCCCGATCGGAGGCGTCCTGCTCTTGCAACAGTCCGTCGAGCCCCCGCCGGGCGGTGGAACCAACAATCAGGCCCTCCAAGCCGCCGGCACCCTTGAGCCGGGGGTGTACACCCTGGATGTTCAAGCCGGGTCGTTCATCGACAACGAGGTGCCGCCGAGCCGGTCGGGGCAGGCATCATTCGACTTCACGTTCGACGTCACGATCCTCGGCGACCTCGACGGGGACGGAACGGTCGGCATCCTCGACCTGCTGCTCCTGCTAAGTAGTTGGGGTCCATGCCCTGATCCACCCGAGCCCTGCCCGGCCGACCTCGACATCGACGGCGAAGTGGGCATTCTTGATCTACTCACTCTGCTCGCCAACTGGGGGTGAGGGGCACCGACCCCGGCGGACCGCCGGACTTCGACGGCGATGGCGACGTCGGCATCCTCGACCTGCTGACCCTGCTGGCGAACTGGGGGCCGTGTCCGTAGCACCACCAGCGCCACTGCCGAGCAATCAACGCTGATATCCCACAAAGGCCGGCCGGTCCGCCAAGACAAGCCGAGGCAGGGTGTCCAGGCTTCCGAATCCCACGGGTATCTGTACAAAATGGACTATCGATGCGCGCCAGCCGACCGCAGGCCGTGAGCGGCCAAAGCATCTGCAATACAATTGGCCCGAGCGAACATTTTATTGGAGAGGACCCGCCGTCGGTGTCGCTCCAACCCGCGATGAGGGGGGTTGATTTAGTGAGTGACGGGCACCTACAAAAAGGCAGAGAACGAGGAAGCACATGAATCGGTCACCTGGATGTTCCCAAGACGTGTTACGATTGGCTGGGCCGATCATCATCGCCATGGCGGTCCTGTCGCCTGCTGCAAGGGGTCAGTGCGCCGCCAACGAGCTGGCCAAGCTCACGGCCTCAGACGGCGCGCTTGGCGACTTTTTCGGCTCGTCCGTCTCGATCAGCGGCGATACCGCCATCGTTGGGGCCAGGAACGTCGATGACGACTGCCCAAGTCCGAATCCACCTCAAATTCCAGCTGACATAAATTGCGGTGCGGCGTACATCTTCCAGGTAGACGCCGACGGCACGTGGGTCCAGGTCGCAAGACTCACCGGCGCGGACGCCGAGGCATATGACAAGTTTGGGAACGCCGTCTCGATCAGCGGCGATACCGCCATCGTCGGGGCTCATCGGAGCAACGAGGCCGACATCCTCTCCGGATCTGTGTCCATTTTCAGGCGTGACTTTGGCGGGCCGGACAACTGGGGAGAGGTCGTGGAGCTCGTCGGCTCCGACACCGGGGCGTTTGACTTTTTCGGCTGGTCCGTCGCGATCAGCGGCGACACCGCCATCGTCGGGGCTCCCTTCCACGACGAAGCCGTGCCAAACATTGGTTCGGCCTACATCTTCCGGCGCGACGCCGGCGGGCCGGGCAACTGGGGTCAGGTGGCAGAGCTCACGGCCCTCGATGCCGCGGGCGCTGACTTTTTCGGCTGGTCGGTCGCGATCAGCGGCCCCCCCGGAAACGAAATCGCCCTCGTCGGGGCATGGGGCAACGACGACGACGACAACAACGCCATCGAATCGGGCTCGGCGTACATCTTCCAGCGCGATTTCGGTGGGCCGGACAACTGGGGTCAAGTTGCCAAACTCACCGCCTCCGACCCCCACCCTCTCGACTCACTCGGCGCCAATGTCGCGGTGAGCGGCGACATCGCTTTCGTCGGCGCTCCGGGCACCGACGACGCCACAGGTGAGCCACACTGCAACTCCGGCTCGGTGTACATTTTCCAGCGTGACTTCGGTGGGCCGGACAACTGGGGAGAGGTCCTCGAGCTTATCCCCTCCGACAACATGTGTGGTGACGTATTCGGTGGCGCCGTCGCCCTCAGCGGCGTTATGGCCGTCGTAGGGGCACCTGCTGACGACACCATGGGCTCGGCGTACATCTTCCAGCGTGACCTTGGTGGGCCGGACAACTGGGGTGAGGCCGTCAAGCTCACCGCCTCCGACGCCGCTCTGTCTGACAACTTCGGCGGCCGGGTATCGCTCGACGGCGAGACTGCCATCATCGCGGCAGTTTTGAACGACGACAATGGCTCCAACTCCGGCTCCGCGTATGTCATTGGCGGGCTGTCCGACTGTAACAACAACGGCGTGCTCGATCTTTGTGACATCGCTGATGGCGACAGCGATGACGACAACAACAACGGCATCCCGGACGAGTGTGAATGTCCTTGGGACCTCAACGCCAACGGCAGCGTCGGCGTGTCTGATCTGCTCTCGCTGCTGGCAAGTTGGGGCCCGTGCAAAGGCTGCCCCGCCGACTTCGACGGCGATGGCACCGTCGGCATCCTCGACCTGCTCGCGCTGCTGGCGAACTGGGGGGAGTGTATCTAACTCGGAGCCAAACAATGAGCGTCTCAATCACAGATAGAGCGATTCGGCAATCGTGGTCGGCGCACAACAGCGTGATCGACGAGGTGACCGGATCCCAACAGTTCATGGGCATTCACAGGGTGCTGCGAATGCTAGCCCGCACGCGATGGCCGCTTCGCGCGAATTCGGTACTGTGATATTGACCGAGCTTATACCGTCAGCAGAAAGGAACCACCGATGAACGCCACGTTCTTCCGAAGCATTCCCGCCGGGTATCTCCTGGTCATCGTACTTGCGACCTTAGCGCAGGCCGATTCTCTGCGAATCGTTGCCGACACCGGGATGCAGACACCGGACGGTGGGGGAGTATTCATCAGCTTTTCATTACTTAACGGAAACAGCCCGGTGATGGGGGGCGGAAGCACGATCTTTGTCGGCCACCGGGATAACGGAGATAACGGAGCCTACGCTGAGATCGACGGTGAACTTGTTTCGATCATGAATTCAAGCGAGCCGCCTCCCGGTTTCGACGAACCGTTCGGCAACACCTTTGCGGCGGGCAGTCACCCAGCCATCGACGGCGAGAACGTTGTCTTCTGCGGGACCGGCCAAGATGAACTCGGCTCCTTCTCGGGCATCTTGGCGAGAATCGACGGTGTCTGGCGCTTGATTGCCCGACACGGCGAGGCGTCCCCCGACGGCGGGACCTTCGCCGACTTCCGATGTCTCTTTGGGGTCAGTCCGTCCATCAGCGGTGAGAACATTGCGTTCGGGGCGAAAACGACGCTAAGAAGGGGCATCTTTGCTTACATCGACGGATCTTTGCAAGTGATCGCCGACACCAACACACCCGTGCCCGGCGGAAAGGGCACGTTTCTGAACTTTGGACTCCTCAGCGGCACCAGCCCATCGATCAGCGGGTCCAACGTCGCGTTCGGCGGTTGTACTGAGGCCGGCCAGGGCATCTACGCGTACATCGACGGATCGCTGCAGGTCATTGCGGATACGAACACGCCCTCTCCGGACGGCGGGACCTTCCACATTTTCGCCATGCACGAAGGCGCCAGTCCGGCCATCAGTGGCCAGAACATCGCCTTCGGAGCGCGAACAACCAACGATTTCAGCGGACACGCCATCTTCGCTTACATCGACGGCTCGCTTCAGCTCATTGTCGACAATTACACCGAGGTTCCCGGTGGGGCTGGGGAGTTGTTCGCCCACTTTGGACTCTTCAGCGGCGCCGAACCCTCTATCAGCGGAGAGAACGTGGCGTTCAGCGCGAAAGTCGACAAAGGTTTCTTCACGTCGGGTATCTACGCCTTTATCGATGGCGCGCTCAGGACGATCGCCGACTCCAACACGATCGTGCCCGGCCGGGACGTCCCGTTCAGCCATTTTTACTTGACGCTCGGCCTGAGTCCCGCCATCGAGGGTGACGTAGTGGCTTTCGGCGGTGCTGGGGGCGGCGAAGGCATCTACGCCAGTGTTCCTGATCCCGGCGCGGACCTGGACGGCGATGGAACTGTCGGCATCTTGGACCTGCTAGTCCTTCTCACCAATTGGGGTCAATGCCCTGATCCGCCCGATGTGTGCCCAGCCGACCTTGACGGCGACGGCACCGTCGGCATCCTTGACCTGCTGACGCTGCTGGCGAACTGGGGGTGACCAGTAGCCACAGCGTTGTGGCGGCCGACCGTCGGCCATGTGAGCAGCAGCCAGCTCGACGACACCATGGCTGATACTGAGCATCGGAGTGTCAAACCGATGGCGACGCCGTATCGCAATATCGCCAGGGCCGATTCTGGCTGGATTGCACACCGGATTGTCACCTACGCATCGCATCCACCAGCAGACAACCCGATCTGCTCCGCCGAGTCGTCTACCGCGGTGTCCGCATTGCCGGTCCTCGTCCACCCATGAAGCCGTCGGCCGTCCCCCACTTCGGCTACGAGGGGATCGTTCGTCCTTGGCGACCGCAAGATGCCGCGACAGGGTCGCCTGACACTGGGCCAGGACCGGGTGCCGCCGGTGAATAAAGCGCACGGTACGCGCGCGCGAGGCTACAACGGCCGCCCGGCAGCCCAGTCGGACCGCTCTCATCGTTAGTTGGGTTGGTGAGCGGTTCGCGCCTGTCAAATCGGTGCCGCCCCCGGCGACAGCGCGTCAGTTGCACGGCCCCCAGTTCGCCAGCAGAGTCAGCAGGTCGAGGATGCCGACGGAAGCGAGCAACCGCTAAAATGCCGCGAACGGGTTAGCCAGCTGATCCCCGGCGAGCTGGTCCAGGTGTGGGCGGCGGCATTCCGCGTTTCCCCGTCGCCCCTGCCCGGACTGACCCGGTGGGAAACGCGGTCGATGACATCTTCTGATGCGAGAAACCTGGCATTCGAGTTATGGAAGCTGCTCCGCGCGGGGGAGCGATTCCGCGATCTTCGCCGGCGCTATAACATCACCCGATCCCTGCGGGACGGTACGGCGGCGGCATTGTCGCACCGCGCCCGACGCCATCAGCAGGCGGTCCGTCTCGGCGGGACGCTGAACCGCGCACGGATTGTGCTGGGCGAGCGAATCCGCATCTGCCGGCAGAAGGTGAACGGGCTGGCCGCCGGGCCGTGGCGGACGGACGCACGCCGCCGGCTGGCTCCAGCCTTGACCGATCTGACCGACGCCATCCAGCGGACCTTCGAGGTCCATCCCGATTCGGCAGCCGGACCGACGCACGCCGAAATACTTGGGGCGGTGGCTCGCCACGAAACAGCCATCCGGGAATGCGGGCTGTTCCTCTCTGACGTGGCCGCCGAAGTACGCGAGGCCGCGGAGCACGGCACCGCACGACGTACTCAGACGCCTACCGACACAGCGAAGACTGACACCGACTGGCGTGATGTTCAACGCCGGCTAATGGAGTTGTACAAACGAGGTGACCCTTACATCAGCATCGGCAATCTTGCCAAACGGCTCGGCTGCGCCAAGGCAACCATTCAGAAGGCCATCAAGGACTCGACCAAGCTCAAGTACTGGCAGGCTCGGCACACGAAGGCGAAGGGTTCGGAGCAGTGACGGCAGATGACCGCCGCGTGCGCGGCTCGTGTGCAGCGTGTCTACGGACACGGCCCCCAGTTCGCCAGCAGCGCAAGCAGGTCGAGGATGCCGACCGTGCCGTCGGAGTCGAAATGGAGCAGGTCAACCGTACGCTACGGGCCAGACCTCGGTATCCTGAGTCTCGTCGGCAAGGGGGGAACGCATCGCCATGCAGGAGGACGAGTCAACAACCGAGCGGCCGCCACGGCACACTCGGGGTAACCCCCACCCACCTGCCTTCCTCAACTGGCCCGCCGCTCATACGTCCCCGCGGATTGAATTGTACGCCCGCCCCTATCCGCTGGCGCCAGCCAGCCGTCGGGAAACCCAGCCGAAACGTCCACCACACTTGACCTGCTCGCGTCGCGGCGAGCTGCTCACTCGTACAATTCATTCGTGATGCACCGCCGGCTCCCATGCTGGATCAGCGTTTGCTCAAGGCGATGCGGTGGCTCTGAGGTTGGGATTCCGTTGATCGCAGTACTGATCATACTTTTGGCAGCCGCAACCACCAACCGTCCTTCTGGTGGCGATGGTGCATTCATCGTCGTCCTTGGAGTCGCGCAAGACGCCGGCTACCCGCAGGCTGGATGCAAGAAAGACTGTTGCGCTGCCCTCTGGCGCGACCACTGGAGACGGAAGCATGTTTCATCCCTAGCGATCGTCGATCCGCAGACGCACGAGCGCTGGATCATCGATGCCACACCCGACTTCCGTGACCAGCTCCGCATGCTGGACGAGATTGAGCCGCCGCTCGGCACGCCAGGCCTCGCAGGCATTCTGCTGACCCACGGGCACATCGGGCACTACACCGGACTGATGTTCATCGGCCACGAATCCATCGGCGCGAAGGATGTCCCTGTGTACGCCATGCCGCGCATGCAGGACTTCCTCACCAACCACGGGCCTTGGGATCAACTCGTCCGCCATGGCAACATCGCGCTCAGGAAGATTGCGGCCGATACTCCCCTCAAGCTCAACGCTCGCCTCACCGTCACGCCGTTTCTGGTGCCACATCGCGAGGAGTACACCGAGGTGGTTGGCTTTCGCATCGATGGCCCGAACAAGTCGGTGGTGTTCATTCCAGATATTGACAAGTGGGAGCGGTGGGATCGAAGGATCGAAGATGTGATCGCCGAGGTGAATGTCGCGTACCTCGACGGCACGTTCTATGCCGATGGGGAACTCCCCGATCGCAACATGTCTGAAATCCCGCACCCGTTTATCGCTGAGAGCATGAAGCGCTTTGAGTCTCTCCCGGCTGAGGAGCGCGCCAAAGTCCGGTTCATACATCTAAATCATACGAACGCTGCCCTTCAGTCCGAAAGCGACGCCTCACGCACGATCAAAGAGGCTGGCTTCCGTGTGGCGGAGGAACTGGAACGAGTCGCCCTGTAGGCGACCTTGCAGACAGAGCACATGGCGTCCAGGGTTTCGCAGGCGACGCGGTCAGATACGCTGGGCAGGATACCTGGAGCGCAGAATCCTTAGGCGGACCATAGGCTCGGGTTACCCGTGTAGACAGCCTCGATGGTACCCCGTTTGCTGATAGTATCATCGCCTCCGGTCACAGCATCCGGGCACCAAACTCGCCATACTCCCGCGTGCTACACTGCTGCTGATTCGTCGTCCGCCGAGACACGAGCGCGGGCATCCGGTCTTCGACCATGTGGCGCAAACCGATTGATGGTGGTCTCTCGTCTGATGGAATGTTGCTCCCTGCGCTTGTCGTGTGTGTCCTCTTCGGGGTCTGCGCACCGCTGTGCGGACAGACCGAGCCCAGTCTCGACGATCTGCTCGTGCGACTCAAGACAGCGGTCCACGAGGGCAAGAGCGATAGCGACTACACGCTCGCTATGGACATCGCAAATCGCAACGACCCGGGCGCGATCCCAACCCTGATCGGTCTCATTGATTCGGATAACTCGCAGGCAACTATCTATGCGATCGGCTGGTACGCACTGAACCCGCTCACCGGCGTGCGGTACGATGGCACTCACCATGGCCCGTGGTGGCGCAAATGGTGGGAGGCCAACAAGAGCCGCTTCCCCGAGCGCGTGCAAGCTCTGCCGATTCCCGATCTGCCGAAGACCGCCGAGGGTAAGGCGTTCGCCAAGGATCCGCCGGATCTCGCCTCGATCATCCTCGAGCCGACACTCGACGATCTGCTCCAGCGCCTGACGAGGCAGGTGCGAGACGGCGACCATCCCGGAATCTCCGACACCGCGCGATGGCTTGGGGAGTTCGGGAACCCCCGCGCGATTCCCACGCTGATCGGCATCATCGACGCCGACAACTCCTATGTCACCGTGTACGGAATCGGCTGGTCCGCGTTGAACCCGTTGACGGGTGTTCGCTATGACGCCAGCCATCACGGCCCCTGGTGGCGCAAATGGTGGAAGGCGAATAGGGAGCGCTTTCCCCAGGACGTGCAAGCTCTTGCGATTCCCGATCTGCCGAAGACCGCCCAGGGTAAGGCGTTCGCCAAGGATCCGCCGGATCCCACCTCGATCATCCTCAAGCCGACACTCGACGATCTGCTCCAGCGCCTGACGAGGCAGGTGCGAGACGGCGACCATCCCGGAATCTCCGGCACCGCACCCTGGATTGGGGAGTTCGGGAACCCCCGCGCCATTCCCACGCTGATCGGCATCATCGACGCCGACAACTCCTTTGTCACCGTGAACGGAATCGGCTGGTTCGCGCTGAGCCCGCTAACCGGCGTGCGGTACGACGGCACCCATCATGGCCCGTGGTGGCGCAAGTGGTGGAAGGCGAATAAGGAGCGCTTTCCCCAGGACGTGCAAGCTCTTGCGATTCCCGATCTGCCGAAGACCGCCGAGGGTAAGGCGTTCGCCAAGGATCCGCCGGATCCCGCCTCGATCATTCTCGAGCCGACACTCGACGATCTGCTCCAGCGCCTGACGAGGCAGGTGCGAGACGGCGACCATCCCGGAATCTCCGACACCGCACCCTGGATTGGGGAGTTCGAGAACCCCCGCGCGATTCCCACGCTGATCGCGCTCATCGAGAAGGACAATACCTACGACACGGTTTACGGCATCGGCTGGTTCGGGCTCAACCCGTTGACGGGCGTCGACTACGACGAGTCACATGACGGCGCGTGGTGGCGGGCTTGGTGGCAGCAGAACAAAGCCGAATACGCCGACCGGATGAACCGAGCCGACGAGCCACCCAGCGGCAACCTTCGTGTGCCTCGGCACCTGCGGCCCGTTATCGACGCTGAGGACGTTGCCCACATCCCCGCCCAAGACCTGCGGGCCGGCGGAGATCAAGACAAGCGCTATCTGCTCATCGGACCTCACCCGGACACGCCAACACCGGCCAATGGCTTCCGGCTGCTGATCGTCATGCCCGGCGGTCACGGCGGCCCGGACTTCCACCCCTTCATCAAGCGCATCTACAAGAACGTCCTGTCCAACGACTACCTGCTGGCCCAGGTTGTCGCTCCGGAGTGGAACCCGAACCAGGGCAGATCGCTTGTCTGGCCAACCGAGACGAATCGCTGGCCGGGCATGAGGTTCTCTACCGAAGAGTTGATCAACGCGGTCATTGGCGACATCGAGCAGAAGCACAAGCTCGACGCGGGCTACCTCTTCACCCTGACGTGGTCGTCAAGCGGCCCGGCTGCCTACGCGATCTCACTGCAGCCCGACACGCGCGTCACCGGCTCCTTCGTCGCCATGTCCGTCTTCAAGCCGGCCGAGCTTCCGCCGCTTGATCGCGCGGCCGGCCATCCGTATTTCATCTTGCACTCTCCCCAGGACTTCATCCCCATCCGCATGGCCGAGGAGGCGCGCGACATGTTGGGCAAGAACGAGGCCGTCGTCCAGCTCGTGACGTACGAAGGCGGCCACGGCTGGCGCGGCGACGTCTACGGCAACCTCAGACGGGGAATCCGCTGGCTCGAAGAGCACCGCCGCGCCGCGGGGAGTGGCACGCCCAGGTGAGGGGAGCGCGGCACGATCCGAGGCGAAGCAACGTAGCGGAGGTGTCGTAGCCATACGGCGGCGCGCCGACTATCTGCGGACACGATTTGACAGGCCGGCCGCGTCCCCAAATGATCTCGTCAAAAGGTGCGGTCCGAATGCTCCGGCCAGCAGATCATTCGGGTCGGTAGCGTTAGGCACCTCGGAGCCGTCCTAAAGAAAAGCCCGCCGGGGGGCGGGCTGTAGATGACCAAGATGGGCGGCGAACCGATCAGGCGGCACACCGGAAGATGTGGCGGTCCTGGAAGCGGATCTTCGATCCGATTTCCACACTGTCAAATACCGCAGCGTAGCCTGTCGGGATATCGGTCACCTCGGCAAGCCAATCGCCTTTGGTGCTTTTCAGTACTTTGGCGGAGATTCGCGCACTATGGTGTTGGAGTTGCACTTCGCATCCCGTCGACACGGTGTCAGCCCCGCCGGTGAAAACAATAGGATGGCCTTCTTCGCGCTGGTCAAAGCTGATCTCTTGCGTTTTCATAGGTCTCTCCTGTTAGCATAAACGCGGTCGCCCAATTGCGATCCGCCATTGCCCCCTCGGCCACTTCTTGGCTGGTCTTGAGAGGTCCAGGATGATTGAGAGGCGCAAACTCTGCCCAAGCCAGGTGTGTTGCATTCCGGTCGGCAACGTCGGCCGGTGAGGCGGTGGTGGCGCAGTGATTCACCCCTCAGCCTCGCGCCGCCACCCGCATTCGGGGCAGCCGTGAGAGAGGTCACGGCAGCGCTGCGGTCACGCTTCACGCTCCGCTTCCTCTCAGGTCCTACCGAGCCGGGATTGAGCCTCGACGAGCAATGAAGCGCGTAGCATATTGCTTAGAAGTATCGATCTCTCAGGGCAGGAGGCAACACCTTGGCCACCCGGAGCCGCAAAACTGCCTTCGATGCGGCTCGCGAGCAGGTAGTCGCCGCTGTCCGAGATGTTTTGTCTCGAAAACCCTATCGCGACACGTGGGAAGAGACCGACGGCTCACACTTTGAAAGTGTTATTGACCCAGGTTGGTGCTGGATTCCGTTGCCGATGAGTGTAGATATCACAGAGACCGACGCGCGAGTATTCGTCCGTGCCACAAACAGGACCGCATGGTTCATGGTGGGTGGTGCATTCCAATACCGGTGCTTGGGTGAATTCTTCAAAGCTGTGAAGAAGCAATTGGCCCAGGCTCGTTCTGGTCGGCCCTGATGCTCATCGTAGCGCCAGCCGCCCCGCACTCCGGACAGGCGGCGTGGTCGGCGTGGCGCAGGTCGTAGCCGCAGGCGACACACAGTCCGCGCTTGCCGCTCGCCTCAGTTGACCTGCTCGTGTCGCGGCGGGCGAGGGCTACGATGGATGAATGCCGACGCCGTCCGCCAACCGCGATGACGACGCATCGTACTCTGAAGGCGGTGCGACGGTCGAGGCGATCAGCGCGGTGACACTCGTCACCGCTGACATGGTGCGGGCAGTGCGTTTCTATGAGGCGTTGGGCTTTGTTCGCTTGTGCGGCGGACCTGAGGCGTCCTTCACGAGCTTCGCAGTGGGCGGCAACTACCTCAACCTAGCGGCGAAGACGACAGCGACGCCTCTGCCTGCATGGGGCCGCGTCATCTTCTACGTCACAGATGTCGATGCGTTCTACGACCGGGCGACCGAGGCGGGGTTGTCGCCGCAGTTTCCGCCGCGCAACGCCGAATGGGGGGAGCGATACTTCCACCTCAGCGACCCCGATGGCCACGAGTTGAGCTTCGCGCGTCCGCTTCGGCTCTAGCGTAGTCCCACCTATCCTGTGCCCACGTCGCCACCTCGGCCAGCAGAGCATTCCGGTCGGCAACGTCGGCCGGTGAGACGTTGGTGGCGTAGTGATTCATCCTTCAACCTCGCGCCGCCAACGATCGCCGTCCAATCTATGGTCGTACTGACGGATCGTCTGGAACCTCTTCCCACAAATCTCTTGGAACCTCAAAATACCGCTCGCTAAACCTCATAGCTTGCTCTAGAGAATCCTGCAAATGATCCTGCTCTGGATAAGGGCTATCAGCACTCTCAAAAACGTAAACGTAGACACCTTCGTTCCGCTCATGCAGAAGGATCTTATACAAGTTCTCTCTGTTCATGATTGCGATATAAGCCATGAAGGGTACCACAAAGATGCTAATCACCACCAAAATAGAGGCGATGCTCTGGCGTCGCATCCACCCAAACTCCATTTATATCAAGTTTTTGCAAGTGCATATGTGGTCTATCGCCATGACCTTCCAGATCCATTCTAAACCTTCTCGCTCTGTCTTTGCTCAGGATAATCATCCCTCTCGAATCTGCTCTCCTATCCAAAGCGCACACCCCCACGCCACGGCGACGTTGACCACCGCGCCGAGGAGCAGGAACAACGCAAGTGTGAACAGGCGGCGTTTCACGATGACAGTCTACGGCGTTGCCTCCCGCCGCCAGCCGCATTCGGGGCAGCCTGCGGAGAGGTTGCCGCGCAGGTCGTAGCCGCATTTCTCGCACGATCTGGCAATCATCGCGACTAGTCTGGAGATCGAGTTGGCATAAATCCAGCACAGCCACGCGCCCAGCACTGGCACCCACCACCACGAACCGAAGGTGCGGATCGGAGGAGAGTCGATCCATGATGGCTTTCCAGCAAGAAGCTCAAAAAACGGCTCATTGACGACGTTGAAGACGGTAAGAACACTCCAGAGCAACAATGCGGGCAAGATCGATGCCGGAGCAAGCAACAGAATACGTACCACGACCTGATCGCGGTAGGGCATGACGCGAGCGGCTAGCATCGAGACAGCGCCGATAGAAAAACCACACGCGAAGATGCCCAATGGCAAGGCGTACGCCAACAGTCGCAGATGGTCTAAGAAGTAAGCTGTCAGATCAGGGAAGGGTTCATCGAGACCCGCACCGAGTGTACACAGCAAGATCGCCGCCTCGGCTCCGATCACGGCGCTTCCAACGAGCGCTGCAACGGGAGTTGAGGTCGCAAGTGCGATCTCTGGCAGGCATCGGGGAGAAACGAACAACCGAATGATTCGCGCCTTCGTCATGGTGGAAACTGAACCGCAATGTGGCCTTTGCCGTCGGTGCTATACCCCGCCCCACACTCCGGGCAGGCGTCGTGGTCGGCGTGGCGCAGGTCGTAGCCGCAGGCCACACACAGTCCGCGCTTGCGTCGGATGAGACGGCGGAGGGTGCGGGGTGCGCGGATCATGTGCAAGAGGATCGCGAGGATCACGGCGTAGAAGACGGCGTTAGCGATGCAGGCGTCCCATATAGGGCGCATCGAAATCAACAGCGCCACCTCGAAGTTCGCCGGGTCATGTTGATCAGCGATGACCTCGCCGGAAAGGCACCAGAATGGCCACCCGACCATCATTCCAGATGCAGACAAGCTGCTTGGGCTGAATGGCGGCCATGACCACTCTCGATAGTCAAGCCTATACACGCCAAACCCCCGTCGTACGGTCGTTTGGGGCTGTGAGTTGGGCGATGGTTTCCATCCCTTTGCCAACAGCCGCGCCTGATCGTTTGGTGGTGTCTGGAACCAAACGTCGGTTGGCGTCGCAATGGACCACAGCCCACACCCCCACGCCACGGCGACATTGACCACCGCGCCGAGGAGCAGGAACAACGCAAGCGTGAACAGGCGGCGCTTCACGGTGGCATTCTACGACACTGCCCTTCTGTGCATTTCTACAGGTGCATCACCTTACCCATCGCGTCGAGGAGCGAGCTGGCGAAGTAGTTGGTCATCGTGTGAACAGGATACCGCAGTGGGCACCGCAGACGCTGCACATGGCGTCGAAGGATGCAGTTTCGCGGACCAAGTTGGCTGATTGGGTCGGCTATCGCAGTCGGAACCACCGCATCGGCCACGGGTAATTCATCTGCCGTAGAATTGACGAACCCAGGCACATGACGGACAATCGTCAACTGCTGGGGACGGTCGCCGGTCTGCCGGAATCACCGGCACAGCGTTCGCTTTTCCGTTCAGCATGGCATTGGCTCCGCTATACTGAACTGATCAATCAACTGTTAGGCGCCAGATGCACGGTGTTCAATCCGACACCATGAGCGCGGAGTCGCCGCTACTCTGCCGACACTGCGGCTACGATCTCCGCACGATCGACATCGAGGATCGCTGCCCAGAGTGTGGCACGGCAGTTGCCAGCTCGCTTGCCTCCGCTTATCTCGCCGGCGCAGAGCCGTCCTGGCTGAAACAGGTGTACATCGGCCAACGCGATGTCGTGTTGGGCGTTGTCCTTCTTCTCATTGGCGTGCCCGTTACCTTCATCATCGATACATGGCTTGACGATTTCCTAGATGCCAACAGGACGATTCGCCTTCTCTTCGGGTCGCTTCCGACGCTCCTCTTCCTCGCGTTGTTGTTCGTCGGCTCCCTTCGACTCACTACTCGAGATCCTCGTCTCGGCGATACAGAGTCACCAGTAGCACCTCGCCGCCTCGCACTACTGTCTGTGTTCGCTGCCATTCCGATATCGCTGCTCTACTACGCATATCTGTTTACAACGGCCCCTCCCGTCGTTTCAATGCTCTTCCTGTATGCGTTTGGGCTTACTGTCTGCGCCACAATCGCCACTCTAACTCTTCACCTGGCCCATCTCGCTATGAGACTCCCGGATGCCGCGCTAGGAGCTCGTTGCAGATCTGCGGCAACATGGTTCGGCATCCCTATGGCTATGGCTCTGCTCGCCTCTGCCGTCCAGGCAACCATCGGCACAGTCACCTTGCTTCGCTTCGCCCAACTCGTTGCGACTCTCGTCGCCGTCGTCTTTGCGGTTAAACTCTTTCTGTGCTGGTTCGCTTTTCGGCGCGCGCTCGCGAGCATTATCGCTTCGTCGGCTCCAAGCCCGGGTTGAGAAGGGGGCTTTGCATTATGCTCTGCGCGTCGTGTCCCCTATCAGAGCGCTGGCGGAGGCGCACCCAGAGCTGATCGCGCTGGCCGAGGCTGGCGCGAGCCCCTAGACCCCAATGGCGAGATTGACGTGCAGGGGGGATCGTCGATCCATGTTCCAGCCCGATTCGGAGATGCAGCGCCGCCCAAACGCGGCGTCTCACGATGACATTCTACGACGCTGTCTCGCGCCGCCAGCCGCATTCGGGGCAGCCAAGGGCGAGGTCGCCGCGCAGGTCGTAGCCACAAGCAATGCACCGGCCGCGCTTGGCCCGCAGACTTTGGCGAACCAGAGGTACTGCAATGGCGGCAATGAGCAAACTGGGGCCGAGCGCCAGCGCCGCACCGGACACTAGCGCCCACCACCACAAAGGATTTTCCCCTCGTTTCAGCGCGGCCTGACTCACTGTAACCGGAACGAGCCGCAACAAGGTCGTAGCAATGAGCAGCCAGACAAGAATTGCCAGAAGCGCTACGCAGAACTTCGTACGATAAGGAATCGCCTTCATGGTTTGCCAGCCAACGGATGGAGCTCAGCTGCGGGCCGCGCGACGGCGCGCCGCACCGGACACAGAACATTGTAGTTGAGTTCAAGGTTCGAAGTGCGGCCCGGCCGAACGCTGCCCAACGCTCACGCGCACGGCCCCCAGTTCGCCAGCAGCGTTAGCAGGTCGAGGATGCCGACGGTGCCGTCGGTGTCGAAGTCGGCCAGGCAGTTGTTGTCGGCCTCGCCGATCGGAACACTCACCGCTTCCACATGCCGAACCTGTGGCATTATCATGATCGACGGTTGGAATGGATGAGCCGCGCTGGGCTCCACGGGGCAGTTCAGACTCTCTTGGGATCCAGGAAGCATCGGCAAAGCAACAGGCGAACCGCATGGCCTACGCCCTCCTGGCCGACCTGATCGTAATCGTCCATCTCCTCTACATCGGCTTTGTGATCGGAGGGGAGCTGTTCGTGCTGGTGGGCGTACCGCTCGGCTGGGGCTGGATCCGAAACCCCGTTTTTCGCATTCTGCATCTGCTCGCAATCGTGCTCGTGGCAGTGGATTCACTTGTCGGAGTGCTCTGTCCACTAACGGCGTGGGAGCAAGCGCTGCGGCGCCGAGCCGGGCAGGCGGTCGAGGAAGACATCTCCTTCGTCGCGCGGCTGGTGCGCGAAGCCATGTACAATGAATTCCCGGAGTGGGTGTTCGCCGCGGTCTATGTTGCCTTTGCGTTGATGGTGATCGCCACGTTCGTGCTTGTTCCGCCGCGCTGGAGGCGGCCGACCGCCGATTGAAGCAGTCCCTGCTCGGTCGTTATCCGTCCGCAAGCATCGTTGAGCGGCACCTTGGAAGCGTGCGACACGCCAAAGCACCCCCCGCTTGTACGGGGGGGACAGCCGACCCTTTCGGTCCTGTGCGTCATCGCTTTGGGCCTACCGACACGGTCCCCAGTTGCCCAGCAGCGTCAGCAGGTCGAGGATCCCGACGTCGAGGTGCGGCGCTAGGCGAGCCCGTGAAACGCCAGGCGATACAATCACCGTCGAGATCATGGTGCAGGCTCGGAGAATCATTCTGCCCTTTGTTGCCGCGCTCGTCGTGGTCGGGGCGGGCGCTTCGCAGCCGGCGGATTTGGTCATCGAAAACGCTCGAATCTGGAGTGACGGGCTGGTCGGGTTCGCCGAGTTCGCGGCGGTGCGGGACGGCCGGTTCGTCCACGTCGGCTTGCGCGAGGACCAGTTTATCGGCCGGCAGACCGAGCGCATTGATGCGGGTGGGCGCACGGTCATCCCGGGTCTGATCGACTCGCACATTCACATGCTCAGCGGGGGTCGGAGCCTGTCGGAACTGCACTTGCGAGATGCGACCGACAAAGCGGGTTTCATCCGCCGCGTCGGCGACTGGGCCGCGAAGCTGCGGCCAGGCGAATGGATTCTCGGCGGGCGGTGGTCCATTGAGAGCTGGGAGGATCCGCAGCAGCCGGCCAAATCATGGGTGGACGCTGTCAGCGGCGATCACCCATTGTATCTGTCGCGGATGGACGGCCACTCGGTGCTGGTGAACTCGGCGGCGCTGCGCCTGGCCGGGATCACACGAGACGGCCCGGCCGACCCACCAGGCGGCGTGATCGATCGCGACCCGCAGACGGGCGAACCGACGGGGATTCTGCGCGAAAGCGCCATGGCATTGGCCTCGCAACACATTCCTCCGCCAACAGTGGACGATCAGGTCGAGGCGCTGCGGCTGGCCATGCGCGAGGCGGTCCAGCACGGGATCACCGCGGTGAGCGACATCCCCTCCATCGGTGATCTGGCGGCATACGAGCGAATCGCGGAGAGCGAACTTCCGGTTCGATTCTTCCTGTACCCCACCGCGGACGACTGGGAGAAGGCAACGACAGCAGTGCGCCGGTTCCAAGGCAAGCGGGACTGGGTCGAAGTCAAAGGGTTCAAAGGATTTCTCGACGGCAGCCTCGGTTCGCGGACGGCGTACATGCGCGACGCGTATCTGGGCAACAAACCCGGCAAGGAAAGCTGGCGCGGCCTGCTGCGCGACGGCGTTGAAGACGGGCGGTTCGCGGTCAATGTTGCGGCCGCCCGCCGTGGCGAGCTGCAAGCGATCGTGCACGCCATCGGCGACGAGGCGAACCATCTTCTGTTGGATGTGCTGGCCAGGGCCTATCCGAACCTGCGCGCCGCCCGGTGTCGAAGCGAACATGCCCAGCACCTGTTGCCGCAGGACATCGCGCGGTTCGGCGAACTGGGGGTGATCGCGTCGATGCAGCCATATCACAAAGCGGACGACGGGCGCTACGCCGAAGACTACATCGGTCCCCAGCGGAGTCGATCCAGCTACGCCTACAAATCGCTGCTCGACGCCGGGGTGGTGGTGGCATTTGGTTCGGACTGGCCGGTGGTCACCCTCAACCCGTTTCTAGGTATCGAAGCGGCGATCACCGGGCGGACCCTCGACGGCAAGTCCTGGCAGACGCATCAGAACATCACCGTGGCCGAGGCGCTGCGCTGCTACACGTCGCGGGCGGCATATGCCGTGTTCGCCGAAAATGAGCTGGGCGGCATCGCACCCGGGCGTGAGGCGGACTTCGTGATCCTCAACCGTTCGCCGTTCGACCTCGACGTGGAGTGGTCGGCAATCAAGCCGGTCGCGGTGTATGTTGAAGGCCGGCGGGTTTTCGCCGCCGAGTAAGGGCGGGTTGGCGCGGCGACTTGCGATGCGCTGTGAGCATATCCGGCGACTACTAGCGCTGGTGGCCAGGTTGGATTGTCCAGCTCGGGCAATTGCAGTCTCAGACCACCTCAACCGCATCGTCTATTGACACGCCCCCCAGTTGGCCAGCAGCGTCAGCAGGTCGAGGATGCCGACGGTGCCGTCGCCGTCGAAGTCGGGCGGCCCGCCGGGGTCGCGGGATCGAGAGCAAGGCAGTGGCTGTCACGTCCGGGTGGAGGCAGATCGAGTGGCAATTTGGTGTGCAATTCGGCCGAAAACGACGCTGGCGGCTCAGTGATACGTCATTGCCATCGGTCTACGAATCCGATGCTCGCCACCAACGGTGCAGGACCCGTGCCTTTGCGCATCACGCGGACTTGCCAGCAAGCAACGAATCCAGACGCTGGATGAACTGTTCCACACGGTCGCGCGGCAGATCTAGCCATCCGTTCCCGCTCAAGCGCTGAACGACCTCGTCAGTGCCCATTCCGTGGAACTCTGTGAACGCTTCGGCAGCGACATATAACCAATGACCGCCAGTCTTCGATGATCCCGTCCAGAGAGCAAAAAGGCACCGCGTTCTGTTGGCTGGCGGTGCGATAGAACCGCCCCCACAACGGCGACGGCACCGTCGGCATCCTTGATTTGCTGACGCTGTTGGCCAACTGGGGGCCGTGCCAGTGAGCGGGCGGTCGAGGCGGTCTCAGATCGTCCTTACCCTCAACAGTAGCCGCACGATGATCAGGTGCAGCTTCTCACACAACATGACCACCTTCTCCTCTCTCAACCTCATACAGCGTGTGTCTTCGCGGCTACTTGAACCTCGAGGCCGTCAGGATCGTCGAAGTACACGCGGTCGCCGCGGCGCCGCGGCTCGATGCCGACTGCCTTCAGCTTCCGGACGGCATCGCCTGGGTCGTATTGCTCGATGGCGTAGCAGTAGTGGTTCATCGCGGGCTTCTCCCCCTTGAAGAGCGCCACGAAGTCGTGCTCGGCGCACTTCAGGAAGCAGCTATTGCGGCCTTGTCGGGCAACCTCCAGGCCCAGATGACGCTCGTAGAACGCGCGAGCACGATCGAGATCGGTCACCGTCAGCGCGATGTGATTGATGTCTGTGCCGGTGAACGTGCTGTCTGCGCGCGCACTGGCGTGCGCCAGGAGAGGCGCGGCGGCCATGGCACCCGCAAAGCCCGGGAGGAGAGCGATCAGCTGCCGTCTCGACAGCCGCCCGCGATCGTAGTCGTCTAACCATTTCGTAATCTCGCCCTGCATGACTCATGTCCTCCTGTGGTCCGCGATATCGGCGTGACCCGCTGTTCCGCGCTTCCTCGACAAGACGCCTCACCGTCGCATGCTTCCTCGCCACCGACACCATGTCCCTCCCCGACCACGACCCAACAACCGACATTCACGGACGCAAGGTTGAAGCGCAGCTCGTCCGGCGGCGTTTCGCAAGGTACTGCTGGTGGTACTCCTCGGCCGTATACACGGTGGAGGCCGAGGTGATCTCGGTCACGATCGGCTTGGCAAACCGGCCGGACGCTTCCAGATACTGCTTTGAATTTCGGGCGGCGGCCTCCTGTTGGGGCGTGTGGAAGAAGATCGCCGAGCGATACTGCCCGCCGACGTCGTTGCCTGGGCGGATGAGCTGGGTGGGATCGTGGAGGGACCAGAAGAGGTTCAGCAGCTCTTCATATGAAACCCTCGCAGAGTCGTACTCGACCTGCACCACCTCCGCGTGGCCGGTGCGGCCAGAGCAGACCTCCTTGTACGTGGGGTTCTCAGCCGTTCCACCCGAATAGCCCGCGGTGGTGGCGGTCACCCCCTCGACCTGGCGAAACGCCTCCTCGATCCCCCAGAAGCATCCCGCTGCGAAGGTTGCTGTCGCCATGACGAACTCCGATGGCATCCCTCCCGGATCTGATTATTGCCGACTTTTCAATCAGCCGCTGTCCCGTTAGGCTGACTTTTGGACCCATACGGGGTTCGTCGCGGGGTGCACGTTGTACACGACCCACATTACTTCAAGGAATTCCCCGGGTATCAAGCGCCGGCGCCTATGGGGGCAACGGCCCAAGCATGTGCAAAGTCACGGATCGCGCCCGCCTTGCTGAAGCACCAGGGCGGATCTGGCGCCGCGAGCGGGCCGCATACGACGGACCGACGCAACTGTGGTCGGGGCGCAACGACGTACACGATTACCGCCGGTTTCGTGGCGGCGGTCCTCATCGGACCATGGCCGGACTTTTGGCGGGGCCACGCGGCGCCGGCGCCAACTCGACCACACCAGCCGGCCTCATTGACAACGTGCCGGTGCCCCTTCGCGCCGCCAGCTCGCGCACTCCGATCTGCCATGCGCGAGGCGGCATCCACGCCGACCAGGCGGGCGTACGCGGGGGTCTTGATCAGCAGCGGCTCGGCTTGCTTCGCGGGGGCCGTCATATGCGCAAAGTCCGTCGGACTTTAGAAAAACGGGGGCCTGGTGTGAGAGAGGCGCGAGCCTCGTGTGGTTTTCCAGGCACCCGGTTCCAGGTAGTACCTAAGCCCACCCCCCATTGGGGGACCGCTCATTCTTCCAGCGCAGGCGGGAAGGCGGGGTAGGGACCGCTTCCGCGCGACGAGGGGGGGAGGGGCGCGCCCCCGATGCGACGCCACAGCGTGGACCCATCGGGACTGCCGGGAGCGAGCCCTAGTCTCGGCCGGTCATTCGGCCGCTAGGTGTTGTTCTCCTTACGTAAACAGGTCACAAGCAGTCAGTGCTGACGCGAATATAGCCGATTGCCAGCATATCTGGCTCCTATGTCCGGCAGGTGTTAGGGTATGCAGTATAGCACCTACGCAGGGGTACGGCAGCGTCGTGCAGCCTATGGGCGCAAAACTTGCGGACGGGTCCGAGAATCGCCGAAGAATGCAGACTAGGCTCGCGCTGCGGGCCTGCCTCTTTGCGGGGTCCGGCGTGACCCGGTGGGCCGCCACGGGTACCCGCCCTAATGCGGTGAGAGTCGGGAACCTCGCGCCCGAGGTGCGATCGTACCTCGGGCTGAATGTGCCTTTAGGATTCGATATGGACCGTGAAGTCACGGCATCACACGATCACCCACATGAGAGTGAGGAAGCGCGCTCGCTCCACGCTTCACTCGAGAGGCTTGCTCGTGGCGAGCCACATGACCTCGGAGCGTTGCTAAACACGATCACCATAGATGACGCCGTCCTTGAGGGAACGCGCGCATCGTGCTGCTGTCACTTTCTCGCGCTGGATGGAAACGGACGACCGCGCGTGAACGCCCTCGTACAAGAACTCTGCACCTATGTTCTGCAATACTCGATCCCACGATCGCAGATCGAGGAGGCATACGCGGAAGGCGAAAACTCCCGAAGCCTGATTCGACTTCATAATGAAGCACGATCCCTCTTCACCCATCTGGCGAACACGGGTGAGGGTGGCGAACTGCTGCTATTCGCTCTAGCCGAGTCGGTTCTTCAACTGCCGCAGGTCATATGCAAGATGTCCCTGAAAACAAACCCCAATGTTCACTACCACGGCTCTGACGGTGTCCATGCCTCGGTAGACCCGGCCACGAATCGACTCTGCTTACACTGGGGTGAGTCCAAGATCTATCGGTCCTTTGCCGATGCGCTGCGAGAGTGTGTAGCGAGTCTTGCGCCATACCTTCGCGAGGAATACGGTGACGATGCGCCACAACAACGCGATATGCAGTTGTTGCGGCAGAATGTTGATCTCGCTGACGCTGCTCTTGAGGACGCGCTCAAGACCTATCTGGACCCAACGGACCCACAGTTCAACGAATTGGAGTACAGAGGCTTGGCTTTGGTCGGTTTCGACTGCGATCGCTACCCGGCGACCCCGAACTCAATGACGCTCGACGAGTTGAACGCACAGATTTCGGAGCTCGCGCCAGGATGGGGAAGGGCAATCGCCTCAAAGCTGCGAGAATCGGAGATTGACACGTTCGTTGTGCATTGTTTCTTTGTTCCGTTCCCATCGGTTACAGCTTTTAGGAACGAGTTTCTTCGGTCGCTTGGACTCGCCTAGATGCCACTGCCCGAACTACAAGAATGGTTGCTTGGCAACGACGGCTTCAGATCGCGCCTGCGATCGGTGACTCTGCGATCTGTTACTGACCAGTTTCCTTCACTCTCAGTCCACGACAGCATCGCGGAGCTGCAGATCGATTGGAGCTACATGGTGTTCTGCGCGAGCATCCTGGCGCAGGACGCCAGTGGCGATCGGCAGGAAGCAACGCTTCGGATAGCGCAAACGTGTATCGCAGCACCCGAGACATCCCAGGCAGAGAGGGACAGTGCGGCGCTTGTGTTGGACCAGCTCGCGAATCGACCGGCGATAGGCGTCGCCATCCGTCGCGAGTTGCTCCCAGCGGCACTTCAAGACCGTCTGCCCACAGCAGCTCGCATGGACTGGACACGTCGGCACCTCATGCACGCGATTCACCGAACTGACGGTACAGAGATCCTCGCTAACACCTTCCAACGAGAAGTCTGGCAGTGCGCGACTACCAACGACTGGACGAGCATTTCGGCCCCGACCTCTGCGGGGAAGTCGTTCATCCTGAACCACTGGCTGGTCGACTACTTCCAGCAGCGAGACGATGCCCACGTTGTCTACCTAGTGCCGACAAGGGCGCTCATCCATCAGGTCGAACTTGATCTCCGACGTATGCTTGCAGACGCCGATCTCGATATTCCCGTCTCCACACTGCCGGTGCTTGAAGAAGTACCTGGCGACTCGCCAAGGCTCTTCGTCTTCACGCAGGAGCGCTTGCACATTCTGTTGGGCAAGCTCGCTTCGACACCTCGAATTGACGTGCTGATCGTCGATGAATCGCACAAGGTCGGTGACGGTACTCGCGGCGTACTCCTCCAACAGGCAATCGAGAGGATTGTGGACCAGAGCCCAGAGTGCAAGGTCGTGTTCTCAAGTCCTCTGGCGGAGAACCCGGACACTCTATTGCTTGATGCTCCCGCGGATACGGCGAGCCGCGCCATCCGTGCAAGCGAGATAACAGTCAACCAGAACCTCATATGGGCCACACAGAAACGCGGCGACCCGATGACTTGGGAGCTGTCGCTTTGCCTCCCTGATGAACGCACTGATCTGGGATCCGTTGAGATTTCTCAGTCGCCGACTCCAGAGAGCAAGCGCCTACCGTTCGTCGCGGAGGCAGTAGGTAGACACTCCGCTGGGAACCTCATCTACGTCAACGGTGCGGCGGCCGCAGAGAAGGCGGCCTGGCAGCTCTTCGATTTGGTGGATGATGATATTGGCCAAGAGCATCGAGGTGAACTAGATGAACTGATCGAACTAGTCCAGCACTCGATACATCGACGTTACGCGCTAGCAACCGTCTTGAAGAAGGGGATCGGGTTCCACTACGGGAATATGCCGTTGCTCGTACGGAGTGAGATTGAACGCCTGTTTCGTGAGGGCGCAATTCGCTTTCTCTGCTGTACCTCCACACTCGTCGAGGGGGTCAATCTTGCCTGCAGGAACATTTTCGTGCGAGGCCCGAAGAAGGGGAACATGAACCCCATGAAAGCTGAGGACTTCTGGAACCTCGCTGGTCGCGCGGGTCGATGGGGCACAGATTTTCAGGGCAATATCGTTTGCGTCGATGCACGTCGAAGATCGCTGTGGAACGGCGACGAGGCTCCGACAACTCGCTCATGGTTCCGAATCGACCGGACGACTGACAGCGTCTTGCGAAGTGCCGACGACTTATTCGCGTACCTTGACGAAGGAGTGCCCGCAGGCCGTGTCGCCAATCCAGTTGAGTATGTGATCTCGTACTTGTCCAGTATGTATATAAGGCATGGCTCAATTGCAGAGTCGACTTGGTCCCGTAGATTCGACCAAAGGACCATTGCCGAACTCGATCGAAGGATTGGGGAGCTGCTATCACGTGTTGATGTTGCTTTGGACACGGTCGTCGCCAACCCCGGGATCAGTCCAGGAGGCATGAAACAGCTACTTGGGTATTTCCGAGATCGCGAAAGTGCTGTAGAAGAACTCCTCCCAGTACGTCCCGCGAGTGACGATGCCGTAGGTCAATACACGGCGGTATTCACGAGGATCGACCAACATCTGGCACCGGTGTTCGGGGCAATGGCGCGGCGCGTCAGCCTAGCGATAATCGTCGTGAATTGGATGCGTGGCTACTCGCTTGCGCGAATAATCTCGGAACGCATCTCCTACCTTCGGCGCAACAGGCGGGAGTATGACTTGCCAACCGAGATCCGGACCACGATGAAGAATGTCGAGCAGGTGGCTCGCTTCACTGCGCCAAAGTACCTGACGTGCTACACGGATGTCCTTCGCCAACATCTCATCGAAAACAACCGGGATGACCTAGTTGAAGAGCTACTCGACGTTCAGGTGCTGCTGGAGTTTGGCGTTGCCGAAAAGACTCCACTGTCCCTACTTGGCCTCGGCCTATCACGGACGAGTGCCCTTGCCGTCTACGAGTTCATTGCGGACGACTCCTTGACAGAGGACGAGTGCCTTCAGTGGATAAGGGAAGCAGACCTTGAGACTTTGCCGGTGCCGGAGTTGGTCAAGCGGGAGATTCGGAACGTCATGCAGGTCCACTAACCACTGGCGTACACCACCGTTTGTGCTATCAATTCGACGAAGCTCGTCGGGATCGCTTGGGGCTCGAATCCGCTTGACGAGGTTTCGCTTTACGTTGTGCGAGTTTCGGCCGTGCCAACGGGATCCCGGCAGATTTGGTACGTTTGGCGTGTGGCGGCCACCTTGGCGGACAGTCTGCCACCGCACCGATTGCTCTAACGGTCTTCTTCCGTTCGTGGGGTCACGAAGGCAGCAGCGGCGATATTTCATCCGCCCACCATCGCTTCAGCGCCTCTGCCTCGCCGACGCCTACCAGTGAGTATACCCCTGCCACCAAGTACAGTGTCGTAGCCGCGGGCATCCAAACGGCAATGTCTTCTACGTACTGGCTCCGCGCATCTGGGGCGTCAGGCGCCGGTGGCTCCAGACTCGAGTGCGCCGCCGCTGAGCAGAGTCGGAACAGCGCATAAACCCGTGGGGCGTCATCGCCCAATGATTCCATCGCTTCATCCACCCGATGCGCCAGGGGTTTCAATGAGTCAGCACCATCCTCGTCGCGCAGACGCCGCGCCTTCTTTGCCAGTGCCCGTCGGGCGCTGGCCTGGCTTGGGACTAGTTCAGCCATTCCCTCGTGCTGCAAAGCGGCCAATCTCAAGGCGTTGCCGCGGAGGCTTGCTAAACGAGCATCAATTTCGGCACGCTCTGAGACCACCCACAGGAGATTGAGCGCTGCTTCAAGTAGCCAACGTGAAAGCGTCAACGATGCACTTGGCTTCCCCGCTAATAGCAGTTCCCAAGCGCCATCCAGATACTCGCGTGCCTCCCCGACCAAATATTCAGCTACCTGGAAGCGTGTGTCCAACGACGTCCCTGCTCCCTTTCGCCCATCGCGGACCTTTTCCAATGCGTAATGCAGTAGCTCGCGCGTTTGGTGCCGCAACTCAGCAAACCGGTCGGCGTCGTCCACAAAAGCGTCTCCAGCGGTCCCAATCCTATCCTCCAACGCGTTCGACAGCCTTGTCCAACTGCTCCAGCCGATTCCTCGCCGACCATCAGGAGTTTGTGGGCACTTCGATGCGGGTTGTTTTGAACGCTGCAAGCCGTGACGACCAGTATCGAACTCTCACGATCAGCGTGCCGAGGGAGTTCGACGGCAGGCGGGATCGGAGTCAACCTCGCTTCGCGTGTCGTATCTCTTCGACCATTTCTTCAGCCGGGCGAATGATCCTCGCATCGATGTGTTGCAGAAGATCATCGAGATCTCTGTACGGTTGGATCGCGAGAAGGTAAGGATATTTCTGGAAGCCATCGAACATCGTGTAGGGCTTGCGATCATCTCGAAGAATCGGCACCACAGGCTTCCAGACGTTTGGCATGATGAGCTGAAGTTCGTGTGCTACGCTACTAGCCTCGGTCAGATCGACGATAACGAAACGGGACAGCTGCGCCAACGTTAGCACTGTCTCGTCGAGATCTTGACTCTCCGGCTTGCTCCAATCGAAGAGTACAGGAACGTAGCCGCGGCGGCCCATCGAATCTCGAATACCGTCCAACACGAGCCTGTGAGGTGGACTGAAGTTGCCCAGGATCAGCACAACCTTTGTGGCAACGACATCGATCACGTCCCGGATCTTCGCATTGTGCTGGAGTAGATGAATGAGCTGCGCCACCTCTAGGTTATCGACTGTGAGCGCAGGATCGTCTGCCAGCTTCAGGTCGGTCTGATCAGCCGGCGTTCCAGTGATACCCCAAGCTGAAATGCCATAGACGCTGGCGCCTCTCAGTGTGGCACCCGTGAGGTCGGCCTCTACCAGGATCGAACACCTAAGATCAGCTTCCTGGAGGTTGGCATGCTCCAGTCTGGCTTTGCTCAAGTTGGCCTTGCCTAGGCGAGCGGTCCGTAGGTCGGCCCCACGAAGGTCCGCGAACTGTAGGTTCGCGTGCTCGAAACACGCACCGCCCAGAGCAGTCGAACTCAGGTTAGCATTGTCAAGTTCGGCAAACCGGAGATTGGCGCCCTCTAGTGTCGCGTCCGCGAGATCAGCGTTCCATAGCTTTGCGCCGATCAAGCTGGCTTCGCGCAGATCCGCACCACGGAGGTCGGCGCCCCACAGAACAGCCTGATCAAGCACAGCTCCTCTAAGATTGGCGTTTCGCAGGTCAGCGTCGCTCAGATACGACCTTTCCAGGAATGCCTTTTCCAATCGAGCCAATCGAAGGGTGCGGTTGCTTAGTCGCGGGCCGCGCTTTCTGGCCTGAAGTGCTCGGTAGTCGTGGGCGTCACTTGAACAGAGGTTGGTGTAGCTTTCCAACTCAAGCACCGCCTCCCGAAGGTCGGCCATCCAAAAATCTACGTCCGACAGGTCAGCGTCCGTGAGGTCCGCTCGTTTGAAGCTAGCGTCTACTGCAAGTGCACCCCGAAGGCTCGAACCCGTGAAGTCTGCATTATCCAGGTCTCTGTAGCTAAGATCCTTCCCATCAAGATTGGCGTTTGTGAGATCAAGATCCCGAATGTCATTGCGGAATCGCCACATGTTCCAGCGGTGAGCATCAAGGGTCAACAGCTTCTCGAGGTGTTGTGTATCCGCCATTTTTCGTAGCAAGCTGTCCACGATGGATGGTTGGAACCGCCCGAACGGCGATTCGTGGCTCTCGCTCGAGGCGCCACATTCTATAGCCGGTGCTTCAGCCAACCTGCCTGGCGATCTCCATCGCCTGCTCTCGGTCCCGCTCCGCGTAGACCTCGGTCATCTTGATCGACGAATGGTCGAGCATGTTCGACGCCTCCTCGATGCCGAAGCGCTTGCGGATCATCGTGGCGTAGTTGTGGCGAAGCTGATGCGGGTGCCAGCAGCAGCGTTCACGATGCTACCAGACTGCTCTACCCCGCAGTTGCGAGGCTGACTATACCGGGGTAGATGGGAAATCGGCCGCGCCGCACCTTGACGGCGGCGCGGCCGACCGATGCGAAAGGACCCAACGCTGGGTCATTCTGAAACCTCCAGGGCGTGGCCGGGCAGGTCGCCGGCGGCGGCCCCCTGATCTTCGCGCGAAGCCGCCGGCTGGGTGCAGTCGAGCCCGTGGCGTGCCGCCTCAGCGCGCACCCATTCGGCGTCCGGCCGCTCGATGGCGGCGTCCTCGGCACGGAGTCGGGCGGCCACGCCAGGGGCGCTGCTGGTCTCGCGGCGTCGGCTGATGGTTTGCTCCTCGACCTGGGCCCGGCGCTGCCGCAGCGCGGCCCGGATGTTCTCAACGGTGATCCCGGGGCCTCGGCCCGGGACCTGGGCCTGCCGCACCACGCCGACGCTGATGCCAGGTTCGGCGGCCAGCTTGGAGCGGACCGGCTCACCGATGCCAACCAGGTCCAATTCGTGCAGGACGGTCGGGTCCGACTCGTCATGCGCGCGCCCAGCAGCAGCAGGGGCAGCAGCGGGCTCGTCCGGCTGCTGCTGCTGTTCATGCTGTTCATGTTGTTCAGGGTGACCCCGGGGTCGCCCTTTAGGGCTCCCGGAGTCACCGTTTCGGGCACGGGGAGTCACCCTTTCTCCCGGAAAGGGTGACCGGGAGGTCACCGTT
>JADFIR010000004.1 GCA_022566535.1 Planctomycetota bacterium | reverse complement strand
GAGGTTCGAATAGTCGATCTCGACCATGCGGTTGCCGTCAACGAGAAGGTGACGACGATAGAGCTTCGGCACATTCTGCCACCAGCCGCCATAGAAGCGGCCACCGGTGGTCAGCGCCTCGTCGTTAAAAACGCGATACAGAGTCCGCCGGTCGAGTGCGAGTGGTCTCGGGTCATCGGGATCTTCGGCGAGAAAGCCTTGAAGCTCGGTCAGCTTGGCGTCGGGGATGCCTAGATCAAACCAGTGGTCGGCTAGCACTTCATTGATGCGATCAAGACGGCGGCGCATCAGCTCGACGTCTTCAGTATCTGGAGCTGGGATAGCACCCCGAGGACCATCCTTTGCGTTTAGTCGAATGCGGATGGGCATGTGGGAGATTCGAGGCGGCACGATGGCGGGCAGGACAAGCTGCTCCTCGTGCGTGAACCTGTTGATCAATAGATCCGTGGCGCGGTATCGGGTTAGGCGGCTCCGGGTCGAACCATCCTTGCGCCCTTGTCGGTCAAAGACGCCCTTCTTTGTCTGCTCTAGGTAACCTCGCTCAAGCATCCCTTCGTAGGCCCGCTGGACACGGATGCTGTAGCTCAGGTCGGGAGGCGAAGCTGGGCTGCTATACCAACTGCCGTTAAGGTGAATGGACGCTTCCCCCTTCCGCTTCCGCTGATAGACCACGGCCACGCTGTCTCGGATCAGTGTCTCGACTGACACTCGCAGCATATGGAGTTGCTCACCACGTAGGCGTCTCTTCGGCTCCCCGGTTGCCCGCCACAGATGATCCTGGACCTCCTCGACAACCTCATCGACGACCTTGAAGAAGCGATCGTTCAGCTCGATCCCGGCCCCGGCGTCGTAGATGCTCGAATGGGTGTCGCCGATGAAGTCGCTGCTGACGACGGGCTGGTCGGTATAGGCGAGGACACCCTTCATCGGCCCCTCGGCGGCGGCTTTCATCGCGGCGTTGATCTCGGCCAGGCTCGTCGGTTTGGCGGTGCGGAAAGTGAGATCAACCACTGATACGTCGACCACGGGCACGCGAAACGCCATGCCGGTGAGCTTGCCCGCCAGTTCGGGGATACACAGGCCGACGGCTTTCGCCGCGCCGGTGCTCGACGGAATGATGTTGGCGTAGGCGTTTCGCCCGCCCCGCCAATCCTTTTTCGACGGGCCGTCCTGCGTCGGCTGAGCCGCGGTCACCGCGTGGATGGTGGTCATCAGCCCTTCATCCAGGCCGAAGGTGTCGTTGATGACTTTGGCCACCGGAGCCAGACAATTTGTCGTGCACGAGGCGTTGGAGATGACCGTGTCGGTTTGCGGATTGTACTTCTCGTGGTTCACTTTGTACGCGAACGTCGGCACCAGCTCGGGCGTCTTGGTCGGGGCGGAGATCAATACCCGTCTGGCGCCGGCGGTCAAATGTTTGCGCGCGTGGTCGTGGTCGGTGAACAAGCCGGTCGATTCGACGACATACTCGACACCCAGCTCACGCCAGGGAAGCTCAGCCGGGTCTCGCACGCTCAGACAACGAGTCCTCGTTGAGCAGTAGACGAAGTGATCGCCATCAACCGATACCGGCTTGTCGAGCCTTCCATGCGTCGAGTCGTATTCGAGCAGGTACGCCAGGTTGTCAGCCGGGACGATATCGTTGACCGCGAGGAACTCGATGCCACCGGCCTGGAGACCCGCCCGGTAGATCAGACGACCGATGCGCCCGAACCCGTTGATTCCCACCTTGATCGGCATCACTTGCTCCGACGGCCCAAGGGGGCACCATAAAGTGAAGCGGGAGCCGAATCAAATCAGCCGTGTGGCCGGCGGCGACCTCCGGCTCATCCCGCGGATACGCATCCGCGGCTAAGATCGGCCGTGCGTGGGCAGCCCATCTATTCGCCGCACCGCCCATCAGGCCGACCCGCCGTGCTGATGACGTGGCGGTCGTTGTTGTTCATCCATTGGCCGGTGCCGGTGGAGGCGCTTCAACCGCTCGTGCCCGAGCCGCTGGAAATCGATACGTTTGACGGGCTTGCCTGGATCGGGCTGATCCCCTTCACCATGCCACGAGTTCGTATGACCCGCCTGCCGACGGTCCCCACCACGCGGCGATTTCATGAGTGCAATGTCCGCACCTATGTCACCGATCGCGATCAGCCCGGCGTGTATTTCTTCAGCCTCGACGCTGCGAGTCGTCTTGCCGTCTGGTGTGCTCGTCGGTTCTGGCATCTCAACTATTGCTTCTCGCGCATCGACGTTCATCAAGAAGGCGATGTGATTCACTACGCGGTCGATCGGGCGGGCGATCCGGCTGCGCGTATGCGCTGCGCCTGGCGGGGGGGCTCCACTCGTGAGCAATCAAAGCCCGGCGAGCTGGCGTACTTTCTCACCGAGCGCTACATGCTTTACACGGTGAGCAGGCATGGTCGTCTGTTGCGCGGCCGAATCTGGCACCGACCCTGGCCGCTGCGAGATGCGGAGTTGCTCGAGCTGGATGACGGACTCGTTTGGGCTGCGGGGATAACCATCCCCGACGAGACGCCGGTGCTCTACCACGCCGATGAATTGCACGTCAGAGCCTGGCCGCTGAAACCTGTCTGATCAGCTCCGACACGCCACTGAGAGCCGGCTCGTCTCGAGCAGCGGTCATAGCCGAACCTCATTGACGCGGCTTTGATTCCCCCGTCCACGGTACGTCCGCCACGCCGGCATCCTTGTTCACCCGCCTGGCCATAGCGAACAGAAGATCGCTGAGGCGGTTGAGGAACACGCCGGCCGACGGGGTGATGTCCATCGACCGACTCAGGTTCACCAAGCGTCGCTCGGCCCTGCGGCAAATGGTGCGGGCCGTGTGCAATCGAGCCGCCAGTTCCGTCCCACCGGGCAGAATGAAGGTCTTCATCGGCTCGTTCCCCCCGTCGATATGATCGATCCATCGCTCGATCTCGGTTACGTGGCCGGCGGTGATTCGCGCGATCTTCGATTCATGTTTCGTCCCTGGGGGCGTCGCGAGGTCGGCACCGACCTCAAACAGACGCGCTTGCACCTCTGAGAGGATTCCAAGCAGCTCGGTATGCAACGGCTGATTGGCGTCGCATGCGGATCCGACCAGACCGATCCAGGCGTTGAGCTCATCAACAGTTCCGCCGGCCTCGACCCGTGGGTGATCCTTGCCGACGCGGTCGCCGCCGAACAAGCCGGTCGTACCGTCATCGCCGGTGCGGGTGTAGAGCTTCACGGCGGCAATGCTATCAGAAGGTGACGCCGGGTTTGACGACCGTGACGCCGGGTCTGACGACCGAAGGGAGGAAGACCCGGATCGGCGCAGCGACTTTGACGATCCCGCGAGCAACGATCCGGACCTTCCGCGTCCCGACAAGTCGGGACTCGTCAGGTCCGGCTTCAGGCCTGGTGTCCGCGGCGGACTCGTCAGGTCCGGCTTCAAGCAAGATGCCCCCCTACATTGCTGACTTCGCGCTATTCCAATGCCGCTGCGCCGCTGATGATCTCCATCAACTCGGTGGTGATCTGTGTTTGCCGGGCCCGGTTGAATTGGCGGGTCAGCGTCCGGCCCAAGTCCTTGGCGTTCTCCGTCGCAGCTCCCATGGCGACCATCCGCATGATCTGCTCGCTGACCACTGCGTCCAGGAACGCCTGGAACAGCGCTGTCTTGACCGCTAACGGCAACAAGTCGCCCAAAAGCTCGCCGCTCGATGGGCTGAAGTCATACAGCGCCGTGGGCAAGGCAGGGGCGGCAGCATCGCCGGAACTCGGCTGCAACGGAAGCAGCTCCGTCATTCGCGGGACCTGGCGGGCATGGCTGACAAAATGCATCGAGGCCACACGAATCGCGTCATATCGCCCGGCGCTGAACTCGTCGATGTACCGTTGGGCCAGTTGTTCGACCTGCTCATAATCAGGCCGGTCGCCGAGGGTATGGCGGTGAGCGATCGCAATGCGCTGGAAGCGAAAGTAGCCGACCGCCTTCTTCCCCGAGGTCTCCAAGTCGACGGCGATGCTGCGGGTCTTGAGCCGGCGGATGTGGCCGATGGCTGATCGCAGCACGTTGGCGTTGTACGCGCCACACAGCCCGCGATCAGAGGAAATCACCACCACCAGCTCACGGGCAGGCGAGTCCGCTGGGCCGTCTATCAAGGGATGCTCAGCGTCAGGCGCGGCCGACAGCACTTCCGACACCAACCGCTGCACCTTATCCGTGTACGGCCGTGCGGCCTTCGCCCGTGCCACAGAGTTGGTGAACTTGGCCGTGGCGATCATCTGCATGGTCCGGGTAATGCGCCGGATCGTCCCGACCGCCACGATGCGCTTCTTGATTTCACGGATGCGAGCCATGGGGCGGATAGTGTAGTGGGACCCGGCGAGATCGGCCAAGGATCTCGATCCCATTGCCCCGGCTCTGCCGGGTGGGGCTCGGGCCATCACCTCCAGTGTTGTTGGGCCCCCGGGCGGAGCCCGGGGCTAATGGAGAATCAGGCCGTCGTAGGACAGCGCCATGCGGTCGGGAAGCTCGGCGTCCAGCTGGGCGTGGCGGATCTCGTGCGTCATGTGGGTGAAGTAGGTTTGACGAGCGCCGATGCGTTGGGCTGCGTTGATCGCCTCGTTCACCGTCAGGTGAGTGGGGTGTTTGCGGTACCGAAGCATGTCGAGGATCAACGTGTTCAGGTCGTGCAGTTTCGGCCAGGTCTCAGGCGGAATCCCTGAAACATCGGTGCAATAGGCCAGCGGTAGCGGGCCCGGCTGGGACTCGGCAAGCCCCCCGCGATCGTCCAATGCGTCGATGCGATACCCGAGGATCGGAAGTCGCCCGTGTAGCAGTCGAAGAGGCGTCCACCGCAACCCGTACAGATCAAGCGGCTGATCCGGCTCCATGACATGCGGAATCAACGTGGCCACAAATGAGTCGTTGACGTTCTTCTCCCTCGCAAAGATATGTTGATACACACGGCTGAGAAATTGGAGCGTATGGGGCTCGGCATAGACATCGATCGGCGCCTTCATGAGGGCGTTGAACCGCCTCACCTCGTCCAGCCCGAAAGTGTGATCGACGTGGTTGTGGGTATAGACGATCGCATCACAGCGCCGCAGCTTGTGGCGAAGAGCTTGGTCGCGCAGGTCCGGCGAGGTGTCGATGAGGATGACGCGTTGCTTGTCGAGGGGATCGCTGAACTTGATGCAGGCGGCGGGTCGGCTGCGCCGGTCTCGCGGATCGGTGGATCGGCACACCTCACATTCGCAGCCGATGACCGGAACCCCGGCGGAGGTGCCCGAGCCGAGGATGATGCATTGCAGGTCGCCAACCGGCATCAGACGGCCGGCTCCGACGCCTCAACCTCTTCTCCGCCGACACCGGTCTTTCGCATCAACAGCGGGATCGTCAATCCCTGGAGTAGCAGGCTGAGCAGCACCACGCCGAACGCGACCGGAAGAAGAAAATTCCGAAGCGGCGATTCGGGCAACCCAAGCACCAGCGCCAGCGGAATCGCTCCTTTGAGCCCCGACCAGAACACGACGTGCTTCCAGCCGCTGGGCCAATGCCTGCCGAACAGGTAGGCGATCGGGTACACCATGATCCCACGAGCGGCGAGGATGGCGAGAAACGTCGCCGCGACCGCGAGAACGACTTTCAGGTCGAGCAGCTGCGTGGTTTGGGCGACGTACTGCAACTCAATCCCGATCAGCAGGAACACCATCGAGTTGACGATGAAGTCGATCGACTCCCAAAACGTGTGGATCGTTTCCCGCGTTTGTTTGCTCATCGCGAGTCGGCTGCCGTAGTTGCCCATGATCAAGCCGGCCACGACGACAGCGATCACGCCGGACGCCTCCAAATGTTCGGCGATGATGAACGAGCCCCACACCAGGACCACGGTGATCGCGTTTTCCAGCACGTGATCATCCAGGCGCTTCAAGAGCCAGAATGCGATCAGCCCCGATCCGAGTCCGACAACGAGTCCGAGCCCAACCACTCGGACAAACTCCAGGACTCCATCAGCGATGGATAGTGATTCCCCGCTGACGACCGCGCTCCAGAGGATCAGGAACAGCACGACGCCGGTGCCGTCGTTGAACACACTTTCCCCCTCCACCAACGTTCTCAGCGGTTCAGGAGCCTTGGCCCGTTTGAATGTAGCCAGCACCGAGATCGGATCGGTGGGGGCCATCATCGCTCCGAACAACAGCGCCGCCATCCACACGCCGGACCCGACTGCGTTGTCCGGCAAGAAAAATGAGATCGCGAATCCGGTGACGAGCATGCTCAGCAACACCCCGGGTATCGCCAACGTCGTGACTGGAATTGCCTTGCGCCGAAGCAAGTCGAGGTCCATGTGCAACCCGGCCTGGAACAGCAGCGGGGGCAGGAACAGCACAAAGACCAAGTCCTTCGTGATCACCACCCCCTGCGGCGCCGCGCCGAGCACGGCCACGAGCAGCCCCGCAAGCACCAGCGCAACGGTGTAGGGAATCTTGATGAACTTGGTCAAGACGCCGACGGTCACCGCGAACCCCAACAAGGCCACGAACAGTCCGACCGTGTTGGACACCAGGCCATGCTCGCCACTTGATTCGACAACCGCAATGATCACGCCGCACAGCATACCGGTGCGGGGGATGTTGAGCCGCCGCTCCAAGAGCGGCGCGCCACCGCTCAGACCGTGGTGCCCCCGGTGGCAGGCGCCGTTGCCTCCAATGCCTCGCGCAGTGCGATGACCACGGCCTGCGGCCGATCGGCCCCGCAAACGGCCGAGCATACCGCAACGCCCCACGCACCATGCTCGATCAATCGGGCGATGTTGTCGGGTGTGATCCCCCCGATCGCGAGGTGCGGCTGGCGGGGGAACCGATCGACGAACGCACGCAGGTACCCAGGTCCGGCCGGCTCAGCAACGGCCTTGGTTGCGGTTTCAAACATCGCCCCGAGACCACAGTAATCGGCGCCGGAGGCGATCGCAGCCTGGGCCTGGTCAAGATTGTGCGTGCTGGAGCCAATCAGAAGGGTTCGCCCGGCAATACGCCGAACATCGCGCACCGACAGATCCTGCTGCCCCAGGTGCACGCCATCGGCCTTCGCGGCCAGGGCGACATCGACGCGATCGTTGACAATCACGCTCACCGCCGCCGGGCGAGCGATCTCGATCACGCGCTTGACGCGAATCGTCATGGCGGCCCCTTGCATCTTCTTCTCGTGCACCTGGATGCAATCGGCGCCGCCGGCGATCGCTGCCCGTAACACATCCTCCCACGGCCGAGCGCAGTGTGATTCGCTGAGCAGCACGCAGAGGCGCCATTGCCTGCTCCGGCCGGTGCCCATGCGAAGGTGCAGCGCCGACTCCACCTCGTAGCCTCGATACCGAATCGCCTCGATCCGTCGAGCCACAGCCGGGTCGAGCGTCTTGCTCGTCTCTTCGATCACCCGCAGTGCCTCACCGAGCCTCTTGCCCGCGGCCACCACGATGTCGATCAATCCCGCTCGGGTGGTTTCGTCATCGGTGGAACACGACGCGCCGACGTCGCCGGGCACGTCGCGGTTGGCTTCCAGCCATCCCTGCGGGAGGCCCGCCAGCGCCTGGCGCAGTTCGTGGCGAATGGACTTCAACTGGCGGCAAAGTTGCGCATCGTCCAAGGCGAAGCGTGCCGCATCCTCCATAACTCGCAGAGCTTCCCGGGCCCGGTTCGCGTTCGCATCGAGGATTCTTGCCGTCGCAGACATCGACTGAACTCAAGGCTGTAAGTCGCCAGGGAAGATAGGCCCGGATGAATACCCGGGGCTGGCGGAAAGATTCGTGCGACCTCACGCGGTGGCCGCGTCGGTGACGGACCCGGCGGGATTCTCGCCGCGCTCGATGGCCATGATCTTCCTCACTCGCCGCTCGTGTCGTCCGCCGTCGAACGGGGTGTCCAGCCAGGCGTCAACGATCTTCGGCACCTGTTGCAGCGGGGTCGTATCGCCGGAGAGGCACAAGACGTTGGCGTCGTTATGCCGGCGACTGATCTCGGCGGCGGCCTTGTCGTGCACCAGCGCTGCGCGAATGCCGGGCACCTTGTTGGCCGCGATCGACATGCCGATCGCCGTTGCACAGATGAGGATTCCCCGCTGCGCCTCGCCGTCGGCCACGGCGCGAGCGACGAGAAACGCGTTATCCGGGTAGTCGCACGGCTCGCCTCCGCACTCGCCCATGCGATCGACTTCATGTCCCTCGGCCTGCAGATGCCGAACCAGGACCTGCCCAATTTCAATGCCGTGGTGATCCGTTCCCAGCGCGATCTTCATCGCCAAGCAGTTCCTTGAGTCGTTGCGGAATGATCTGCATGAGCCTATCGGCCAGCGAATCATAGCCCCCCTGCGCCATGCCGATCGGATCTTCGATGTTGCCGGCCGGGTCCAGTCGCATGATCTGACTCTTGTGGGCGGTTGGAGCGAGTGACTTGGCCGTCTCGACGTGGCGCGAAGTCATGCAGAGCACGAGGTTGGCGTTGCGGATCATCTCGGCGGTCAGCGGCTTGGACGATCCCTCATACTCGATGCCAATCGCCGCCAGGGCGGCCATCGCCTCGACCGTTGGCGGCGAGCCGTTGGGCGCAGCCACCCCCGCGGAGGCCACGAACACATCGGGGGCGTCGCCCAAGAGCCCATCGTTGATAGAATGCCGAGCGATCGCTTCGGCCATCGGGCTGCGACACGTGTTTCCACTGCAGACAAACAGAATTGTTCGCATGTTCCGCCTGCCCGGATGGCTCGCTGCGCTCTACCGATCGTATGCCCCCGGCCCGGCACGTGTCCGACGGCCGGCAGATAGTCTTGAGTCCGGCCCCCAAGGTGGTGTTGCCACAGGTCAATCTGCGGTAGAGTAATACGCTGGCGCAATGCATGCCGCCGATTCCTGCCAAGAGACACTTCGGTGGAATTCGTCGCCTATAGCGAAGTCATGGATCTGCTCAAAGAGCAGGGTGTCCGAGAGGTGCCCGCCGGCGACGATCAGATCTGCCTGGAGCTGGTGGAGAACAAGGATGTAGTCCACCTGCATCTGGCCTGCCGCGAGAGCACGTGCGCCCCGCGGCCGGGCGCCAGCGTTGTCGCCGTGGCCAAGGACCGCCTGCCCGGCGTCGTTGAGCAGATCATCCACAAGTTGCACCTCAACCAGGTGATTCTCATCCCGATCGCGAAATGGCGCAAGGTCTTCGACGCCGTCGCGTTCAGCATGGCCGAGAACGAAGACTGGCAGGCAGTGGATACCGCAGCGACGGTCGAATTGAACACCCGTGATCCGCTGCTATGCGATCCGGGCGACTTCCATACCCTCAACGCCCTCATCAAGGTCCTGATCAGCGATGCGGACAGCCCCGACCAGGGATTGATGATCACCACCACCGCGGCCCCCGTCGTGGTCGAGCTCGTTCCTGACGGCGCGGTCCGCATCAGCATCGGCGACCCGGTGCTGGCCGATGAAGTCGCCGAAGCCTATGGCGCATGAATCGCACCCCGGTCGCTCGGTCACAGCCGATCGAGCCCCCCTCGCGGGCCAATGCTGGGTGCCGGCGAATCTGCGTCGACGCCGATGCGGATCGGGCTACAGCAGAAGTCGCTGTGGACCGATAAGCGCCCACAGAGGCGGTGTGGAAGTTTCCGGCCAGCCACAGGCGGTATTGCCAGTCAGGCCCACTTGGGCGATGATAAGACGATGCAGGTCTTGCTTGACGATATTGAGTGCGACGTGAAGGCACGGACCGTCGGCGAGGCGATCGACGCCGTGGCCGTTCTAGCCAGGAACCGTGGCCGGCTTGTCGTCGATGTCTTCGTGGATGGCGCGCGATGGAACGAGCAGCGGATTGCCTCGCCCGAACGCCAGACCGCCGTCGCCGACGTCGTTCGACTCATCAGCGCTGAGCCCGCCGAGCTTGTCTGCCAGACGTTGGCCGACGCCGCGGAGGCGTTGGCCGACGCTGACGATCTGCAACAGGAGGCGGCCCGGTTGCTGCAATCCGACGAGCACACCATCTCCATGGACAAGCTCAACCAGGCGATCTCTATCTGGCTCTCCGTACAGCAGGCGATCGTCAAGGGTTCACAGCTCGTTGGCCTCGATCTCGACGAGATCGTCGTCCATGACTCACCCATCAGCGCCTCAATCCTTCGGCTCAACGAACAGCTGAAGGTTGTCCGCAGCTCGCTGGCCGGACGCGACCAGATCGGCCTGGCGGATACCCTGCTCTACGAGTTCCCAGAGGTCGTGCAGGAGTGGCGTGACATCCTTGACGACCTGCAGCGCCGCATTGACCCAAAGAATCAATGACCATTCCCGCCGCTGACCAAGCGCAGAACCTCGATGATCTGATGGCGAAAGCCCAAGAAGCGGTCGCTGGGGCTCAGTATTTCCATGCGGAGCGCCTGGCGAACACAGCGCTACAAATCGCCCACTCGCAACACGATTTTGACCGAATGGCGAGGATCGTCGGGCCCCTGCGAGAATCCAGACGGCAGCGCCTTGGGCAGGCCCTGGCAGTTGCCACGATCACGATCCTGGACACGCCGATTACTGAAGAGATGCCCATCGAGCCGGGGTGCTACCTGGTTCAACCGCCGAGGGTTGGGGCCGAGGCCCGGAGGTTTCGCCAGGCCGCCCTAAGCCGGGATGTGCCGGTGGCGGTGTTGTGCCGGGAGCCGCTTACCGCGGCACTTGGGCTCTGCCCGATTGTTGGCATCTGCAGCAGCACCACCGTGCGGACAACGGTCGATCCCCCTGCCGACCCCGAAAACCCCGATCTGGCCTGGTTCGTCGACGGCCTTGAAGCGCTGGGCGATTGGGCGATCGAGTCTATCGATCCCGAAATGGTGATCGACCGGCGCATCGAAGCCATTCTTGGCCGCCTCGATGCAGTGCCCGATCACGATCGACTGCATCAGTGCCTGCACGAGGCGTGCTGCAAGGCGCATCAGTTGCTTTCAACCGACCACCCCACGCCCGGCAGCCCGACTGCAAAGACCAAAGTGAAGCCGTGAACCGTCCCACCGCTCGCCGAGACCCGAGGCGCTGGCCATGGCTCATCGTCGTCGCCGTCCTGATCGCGCTGATCGTCGCCGACCGCAACGGCTGGTTGCTGGTACGGCACGCCGACGACATGGCAACGTACCACGGCGCCCGGGCCCAGGTGGTGCGGGTGATCGACGGTGACACCATCGAGATCGACATTCCCGATCCGCGTGAGGATCGCCCCGTGACCCGGCTGCGGCTCTGGGGCGTGGTCTGCCCCGAGCTCGCCCAGCCGGATCAGCCCGCTGAACCCTTTGCCGATGAAGCAGCCGCACTGACACGCTCTCTGGCGGACGGCCAGGTCATCTCGTTGCGTCTCGAATCGCATCGAACGCGCGGGGAGTACGGCCGGCTGCTCGCTCACGTCGAATTGCCGGACGGGTCAAGCCTTAACGAGGCGCTGCTGGCCGGCGGGTACGCCGAGGCTGACGACCGCTGGCCCCACTCCCTGCTCGGCCGATACGCTCAACTGCAGCGCACCGCCCGCCGAAAGGCCCTGGGCATCTGGTCCGACACCGCCACCATCGCGCAGGCGAACCAGAAAGACTAGAGCCTACGGATTTCAACCCGTGGGTCTCCGGGTCCGCACGACGCAGCCGCCGTTTCGCCGCGCGCGGCGGATCAGCCCAGCGAGCCGGGCCGTGCCGGCCCGGCGGGCACCCGCACGCCATGTGCACCCGAAACCGGCGCGAAAAAACACAACGAGCCCGCGGCGACACGCCACGGCTCGGTTGCCTCCCCTCAATGCGTTGATGCCTCGATGCGTTCTTCAGGGGCACGGCCCCCAGTTGGCGAGCAGCGCCAATAAGTCGAGGATACCGACGGTGCCGTCGCCGTCGAAGTCGGCCGGGTGCCCGGGATTCGGTCCCCACGCAGCCAGCAGACCCAGCAGATCGAGGATGCCGATGCTGCCGTCGCCGTCGAGGTCGGCGGGGCACAAGCAGGTGGAGAGGTCGTAGATGTAGGCCGCCCCGGCTTGGTGGTCCTCGCCGTGCGCCCCGATCACCACGGTATTGCCCTCAATCGCCACGGACCAGCCGAAGAAGTTCGTCCACGGGTTGGGATCGGGAAGCAGTTGTTGCTGTTGAGCCCATGCCGATGTCCTGGGATTGAAACGAAAGAGGTAGGCCGCACCGGAGCCGGGGCCGCCCGCGTTGCTCACCCACGCCCCGATCACGGCGGTGTCGCCGTCAACGGCCACGGAGTTGCCGAACTGCTCGATTCCGTTCGGATCGGAGGCGAGGAGTTTCTGCTCCAGCACCCATGGCGAGCCCGGCGGCGCTTCACGATCGTAACGAAACACGTACGCCGAACCGTACCCTTCCGAGCGGGCCCCGATGAGGATCACATCGCCCGTGATGGAAACAGAACTGCCGAATGCGGCCGAGCCTGCATCCGCCGACGGGAGCAGCTCTTGCTCCTCAACCCAGGTTGAGCCGTCGAAGCGGAACACGTAGGCGGAGCCTAAAGTCACCTCGTCGTTGACGTGCATACGTGCGCCGATCACCGCGATCTCGCCGTCGATGGCCACGGCGCCGCCGAACGCCCACCCGCCGTTGGGGGCGAGCAACTTCTGCTGCTCGACCCAGCTCTGGCTCTTGGCGTCGTAGCGAAACACGTACGAGGCGCCGAAGTTGGTCCCGGCATCGTCATCCCCGGATGCCCCGATCACAGCCACGTCGCCGCTGAGCGCGACAGAGATCCCGAAGGCGTCTCCCCACGTGCCCTGGGAAGCGAGGAGCTCCTCCTCCTCGATCCAGGTTGATCCGTCAAAGCGAAACACATACACCGCGCTGGTGCCGGGGGCGCCATCGTGGACGTGCTGCAAGGCCCCGATCAATGCCACGTCGCCATTCACGGCCACGGAATGACCCAACTCATCCCACGGCTGCTGGTCGGAGGCTAGGAGCTTCTGCGTTTCAACCCAACTTGTCCCGTCAGGGTGGAAGACGTATACCGCGCCGGCTTCGGTCCCGATCTCTCTGTCCCACTCGGCCCCGATGAGTGCTGTATCGCCCCAGACTGCCACGGAAAAGCCGAAGGACTCAAAAACCCCGCTGTCCGAGGCCGTAACACGGCCCGCCTCGCAGGCCGTCTGGGCGGATGACGGATTGGCCGCGCCCAGTGCAAAGAGGCTGACGGCCAAGATGCTCATCAAGGATCGAGGCGCGTGGTTCATGTCGCGATATCCCTCGCATCTATTATGCCCTGCATCTTGGGTCGCGGCAATACGATATTCAGTTCGCGGGCTTCCGCCCCGCGGCTATTGGCCTGGCTCGCAACACGATGAACCCCGCTCTGAAACTTGTGCAACAGTCTGTGAAAAGCCGGCGATGGCATCGCCGGCTTTACCCGGTGAGATCACAAGACCCCCACGGCAGAGCGCGGGGATGAGCGAAAGCTGAACGCTGAGAGTTCAGACCTAGTAGGCGGCTCAGTAGTCGTAGTTGCCGTCGTAGTGCTCGCGCTCGTGCTTGGCCTTGTCGGACTCGTTGCCGATGATGTAGCCGGCCCCGGCGCCGACGGCGGTGCCGATCAGGGTAGCCTCCGTGTCCCGGCCGATGGCTTGTCCGGCGAGAGCCCCGACCCCCGCTCCGAGCAGTGCTCCGGCCTGGGCGTCATTGCATCCGCTCAGCAGAGCCGACAATCCAAGCAGACATACAAGCGCCACGTGACGCAAGGGAAACTGGGTTGATGGTTGTGTGCGAGCCATGTGAAGATTCCTCTATTCGGTGCGGGGCACGATCGACTACAGTACTACGATACAAGACGCCGCCTCGCCCATACTATTCCACCGATTCCTTGCCGTTTGTGGCCCGGCTGGCGCCGGTGCGCGGGCCACTGGTCGGATCAGCACATCGCCCAGCAGGGCCGACGCAGATCAACCGAAATGGCTGCTATGCTTACACATCCTTGATCTTTCGAATGCCTCAGACGTTCCGCACATGACCGCCTACCCGTGAAATAGCCTCATGCCCATCACCTCCACCATCGCGAGACATTACGCCTGGCGAATGATCATCATGGCTGTGGTCTTCACGGTGCTGGGGGCTTGGGGCGTTTACGACTATGCGGTCTCCATCCCGCGGCAAAAGCTGCTCTATGAGCGGTCGGAAGTGCTGCGGCAATTCCAGGCCGCCCTGGAGACGGACCAGCCCGCCGGACAACCCAACGATGAGGCGACCGCTGCGATTGGCGCAATCAGCGGTGCGATTACTGCTGTCATCGCACGGCACGCGCAGCAGCTTGACATTCGGATCAATTCGGCGGACCCGGAGTCCACGCGGATTCAGCTCGAGGCGTTGCAACAGTCGATCCAGTCCAGTGATGATGTCGCGTGGATAGCGCTGCTCAGCCTCAACATCAGCGGATTGGTTGGTCAGCGCGAGCAAGGCCGGCTGGCGGATTTCCCGGCCGCGCAGCGGGCATACACCGCGAATCAGGATGCCCTCAACGCGCTGAGCGAAGTCAGGAAGCCGGCCGCGTATGACCGGATCGTCAAGGGACTCCTGTTCGTTCCGTGTTTGCCGATGGGTGTGTGTGCACTTTGGATGGTCTTGGTTGTCAAGAGGCGGAGGTTCGCACTGGATGAAGACGGCACGCTTCACTTGCCCAAGGGCGCCTGGAAGGCTGATGAGATCGCCGACATCGACATGAATCGGTGGATGGTGAAATCGGTCGCTTACGTCGTGCATCGCGACGGCGCTCGCGCGAAGCTCGACGACTATAAGTACCGCAACCTGCACCTGATCGTCGGGGCCATCGCCTCGCGGTTGCACCCCGGCGACTGGAACGTCGAGGCCAAACCGATCAAATCAAGCTCGACGACCCCCACGGCGCCGGAGGCGCCGTATGCCCAGATCAGCGCGTCGGACTCAGCGTCTTCATCCCCCCTTGAATCTCCTGAGCCTACCTCGCCGGGTGACGCGCCTTAGCCCGATCGCGCTTGAGCCGCTCAAGCAGCGGAGCCGCCAGTGCTATTGGCGCGAGATTCTTCCATCGAAGGCCCAAATCTGGTGCAATTGGAGGATACCTGCTCCCTACAATATCGTGGTGGAGCGACAACCATGAGCATCGCCATGCCTGCCGCCGAGGAGAGCCACGTCCGCCTAGAGCCGCCGACGCTCACCCGCCGGGGACGGGTGTGCCAGCAAGGCCTCGCGGACACCGAGCGCAACTTCGCGATCGCGTCGCATTTGTCGCTGCTCGCGGCGGTCATCCTCGGGCCGCTGGTGATCGCGCTGCCACTGATCATCTGGCTGGCACGCAAGGATCAATCCGATTTCAACAACGACCATGGACGGGAGGTGACCAACGTCGCGATCACCGGACTGCTCGCCTCCTTTTTTCTCGTATGGATTCCCATCCTTGGCTGGAGCGCGCTGGCCATCTGGTGTGTGGTCATTTTCATTAACATGATCCGCGGGGCCGTTGCAGCCGGCAACGGAGAGTACTTCCGCTATCCCATGACCATCCGATTCCTCTCGTAACCGGCCGGCTGTGTCGATGCCGAGTTGTCCCACGGCCAGCGGGGGGCTTGTCCGACCGGCCCGATGGCGAGGCCGATATACTCTGCCACTGTGCCCCTGCTCTCCGCCCGTCAACTCGTGAAGTCGTATGCGGGCCGACGGGTCGTTGACCGCGTCAGCCTCGACGTGGATAGCGGGGAGATCGTCGGGCTGCTCGGTCGAAACGGCGCCGGCAAGACCACCATGTTTCGCATGGTCATCGGCATGATTACCCCGGAGGCGGGGCAGGTCTTCTTCCAGGGTCAAGACGTCACCACCCTGCCGATGTACAAGCACGCCCTTGCCGGCATAGGCTACCTCAGCCAGGAGCCCAGCGTCTTCCAACGGATGACCGTAAAGGAGAATCTCCTGGCCATCCTCGAAACGCAGCGACTCAGCCGTGCCGCCCGCAACCAGCGGGCGGAAGAGTTGCTTGAGCAGTTCGACCTGCGACATAAGACCAAGGAACTTGCCCGCACCTGCTCCGGCGGCGAGCGCCGGCGACTGGAGATTGCCCGCGCCCTGGTCACTCGGCCGAAGTTGATGCTGCTGGACGAACCGTTCTCGGCCGTGGACCCCCACACTGTCGAGGAACTGCAAAGCGAGGTCCGCAAGCTCGTTGGCGAAGGAATCGCCGTCCTCCTCACCGATCACAATGTCCAGCAAACGCTTCGAATCTGCGATCGAGCCTACATCATTCACGAAGGCAAGAACCTCCGCGAAGGCGCTCCGCGCGACATCATCAACGATCCGCTCGTCCGGGAAGCCTACCTCGCCTCGACCTTCCGCGGCGACGAGTTCGACGAGCGCAGCGGCGAGAAACCCGCCCGCACCGCCGCGCGATCCTAACATGCGCGCTGGGCTCCTATATCATGGCGTTGAGGGCCTGGCTGCATGCACCGGCTGATCGAAGACAATCGCGATGAACTGAACCAGCTATGCCAGCGGTTCAAGGTCCACCGTCTTGAGCTGTTCGGCTCGGCGGCGGATGACAGCTTCGACCCCGCCAGCAGCGACCTTGATTTCCTCGTCGAGTTCCTAGAGCTTCAGCCCGGCGAGCACTTCGACGCCTACTTCGGCTTGCTCGAAGCGTTGCAGAGTCTGTTTGGACGTCCGGTGGACCTGGTTATGACCCGTGCCATCAAGAATCCGTATTTTCTCAAGTCAGTGAACCAAACCCGAACGGTCCTCTATGCGGCTTGAATCGCTCAAACTGCTTGAAGACATTCGCCAGGCGGCAGGAATGATTCGACAATTCACCGCCGATCGAACCCTGGATGATTATTCCAGCGACGCAATGCTTCGATCAGCTGTCGAACGACGGTTCGAGATCATTGGCGAAGCGTTGAATCGTCTTGCCAAATCCGATCCTGCCACCGTATCAAGGATCGGCAATTACCAGCAGATCATTGCCTTTCGCAACGTGCTGATTCATGGCTACGACATCATTGATGACCAGGTCGTCTGGGAGGCCGTGCAAGACAATCTCCCCAAACTCCAGGATAAAGTCCAAGCCCTGCTTGGCCAGGCCACCGACCAGCCGTGACCACCAAGGCCAACTCTCTCGGCGTCGTCATCACCGAATGGCCCCGCCGTAAGGGCGTCCGGGGCGCGCAGCCGGCGGAAGCTGCAGCTCGCCGTTGCGAGCAGAAGAAGAACTTCGCGAGCAAGCAGCGCTAAGGACGATCTGCTACGCTTGCGGAGCGACCTGGACGACACCATGGCTAACCGAATGATCACTCTGGAAGTCTTTCGTTACAGCCCGGAGGGCGACGACGAGGCGACGTTCCAAGACTACCTCGTGCCGTACCACGAGCACTGGGTGGTGCTCGATGCGCTCAATTGGATCAAGGACCATGCGGATGGAACGCTGTCGTTCCGTTGGAGTTGCCGGATGGGCGTCTGCGGCAGTTGCGGGATGATGGTCAACGGCGAGCCGAAGCTCACCTGCGCTGTGTTCTTGAAGGACTATTACCCTTCTCCGATCCGCGTTGAGCCGCTGATCAACTTCCCCGTGGAGCGCGACCTGGTGATCTCGATGGACGACTTCCTGGCCAAGCTCCAGGCGGTTAAGCCGTGGCTGATCCGCGAGGAGGAGGAGCCGCCGGCCGACGAATACCTCCAGACGCCGAGCCAGTTGGCGCAGTACCAGCAGTTCTCGATGTGTATCAACTGCATGTTGTGCTACGCAGCCTGCCCGGAGATCGAGGGGATACCGGATTTTCTTGGCCCGGCCGCTATCGCCCTGGCGCATCGCTACAACCTCGACTCCCGTGATCAAGGCCAGTCCCAGCGTCAGGAGGTGCTGGGCGGCGAAGAGGCGGTGTGGGGCTGCACCTTCGTTGGTGAATGTACGGCAGTCTGCCCCAAGAATGTCGATCCTGCCGGGGCCATTCAGCAAGCCAAGGTGGCGAGCACCAAGGATTGGTATAGACACGTGCTCTTGCCGTGGGGGAAGCGATGAGAGGCCCGCTGCGGCGACCGTTCCCGCGAGATTGGTTCGTGCGAAATGGCGCCTACCGCCGGTTCATGATCCGCGAGCTGACAAGTATTTTCGTCGGCGGCTACATCGTGTTCCTGCTCGTGTGGCTGCATCAGCTGGGTCAGGGTCCCCAGCAGTATCATGCGCTGGTGGAAACCATGCGCCACCCGCTGGCGGTGATGCTGCACGTTCTCGCGCTGCTCGCGGCGCTTTACCACTCGATCACATGGTTCAATCTCACGCCGATAGTGATGCCGCTGAGGATCGGCGAAGATCGGCTGCCGAACGCAGTAGTCGCGATCGCTATGGGGTACCTGCCATGGGTGGCTGTCTCCGGGGCGATCCTCTGGGGCGTATTGAGATAACAAACGCCGAAAGCTGAAGGCCGAGAACCGAGCACTGAAGACTGAGCGAATGAAGCGTTCAAACGAAGCATTCTGGTGGTCGCTTTTCTCGGCCGGCGGGGTCATGGCCGCCCTGTTCATGCCCGCCTTCATCGTCCTCACCGGGCTCGTCCTGCCCTTTACAACGGGTGGGGACGCGGACCTCGACTACGAGCGCGCCCACCAAGTCGTGACCTGGTGGCCGGTGCGGATTGTCCTGTTCGTGGTGGTGTTCCTCTCCCTGTTCCACTGTGCTCATCGGATCCGACATATTCTGATGGACCTTGGGTTGCGGGCCGTCTCGACGGTTGTGGCTGCCTTGTGTTACAGCGGGGCGGCGGCGGGGACCATCGCCGCACTGTTCGTGCTTGGGACACTGTAAGACGCGGTTTCACCGCCGAGACGGCTTGTTGATCTCAGGAGCACCTCTCATGGTCGAACTCAAGGCCATCTCCAAGCAGGCCATTCCCAGCGCTCTGGCTAAGGCCCAGCGATATCGGCTGCTCAACGATCCGCAGAATGCCGAGAGCATCTGCCGCGACGTCCTGCGGGCCGATTCGAACAATCAAGAAGCACTGGTCCTGCTGTTGCTGACTCTGACGGACCAGTTCGGCAAAGACTTGCGGGTCGCGGTCCACCATGCTCAGGAGGTGCTGCCACGCATCGAGGACGAGTATGAGCGAACGTATCACGGCGGGGTCATCTGCGAGCGATGGGCCAAGGCGCAGCTGGCGCGCGGGGCGCCGGGCTACGCGGTGTACGACTGGTTCTGCCGGGCCCTTGACGCGTATGAGCAAGCTCAGGCCGGCAGCCCGCCCGGCAACGATGATGCCATCCTCCGCTGGAATGCCTGCGCCCGCATCATGAAGCGCAACGAGCAGATCAGGCCCAAGCCGCAGGACCAGAGCATCGAGGCCGGCTTCGAAGACGAAGTTCCATATCGCTGACCACGCAGCGCGCAAGATGACGGTGGACGACCATGCTGCTGCGCTAAGCGAGGATCGAAATCTCAATCGGCCCTTCAGAACGCAAAGTCGTTTGTGGAAGCGGTCGCTGTGACCGCACCGGCTAGGGCGATGAGCGTAGCCGCAAGGGATGCAATGACAGCGACGATCGTGGCTTGCCAGCCGGCCAACCTGCTGATCGGCCGAACCTGCCGCGCCCAAGCGGCCATAGGCGCTGCTGCCGCCAGCGCGTACGCCCAGATCGGGATTTCGCCAAAGGACAACGAATATCCGCTGTACAGCAATCCGGGAATGATCACCGCGAGCACGGTCGCTGACCCGCGGGCGAGAGAAGCCGAAGGTCGCCACCATGTGATGACTGTCGTGGCGCCGAGAGACGCTGCCACGCCACCGGCCAGCAGCGCCAGCTTCGCGTTTCCTGACAAGAGCAGCAACACGCTTGCGCCGGAGGCCGCAAAGCAAAGCGATAGCGGTAACGATGCGCCCTCAACGCGCTTAGCATACGCATTGATGACGCTGAGCCACCCAAAGACGGCGACCGCCAACCCGGCCCGCCAGAGCCACGCATGTTCGGCCGCCGGCAAGACCACAAGCCAGCCCGTGAGCCCGGCCAGGACGACCCATGCCCCAAGACGCGCGCGGGCGCCACAACGATTCATCGCATCAAGCAGACCGATCACCACCGCGGCCACGACGAGGTACGCCAGCCAATGCCAGGCTTCCGTTGGTGGAAACGCCGGCCGGCCTTCCAGCACCGCATGGCCGAGGCAATAGGCCGCGCCCAGCCCGATCACGCCGCCCCAGGCGCCGCCGGCGATCGGCCCATCACGCCGCCACGGCCTCCACGCGACAAGCAGCAGCCCGCCGCAGACCACCGCCGGGGCCGCCACGGCCAGGAGTTCAATCTTGGGAACTGCCATTGGGCTAGCGCCGCGCTGCGTCAGGGGTGTCCATCGGCCCAGCCCGTTGCGCGGAGGGTCACTCTCGGATTCCCTCGATGCCCGCCATGAGCGTCACCTCGTCGCCGAGACCACCGAGCATGAACTTCATCCCGAAGTCGCTGCGCTTGATGGTGAACGTGGCGTCGAATCCGCTGCGGTATTCGCCCCTCATGCCCTTGCCCGACCCGACGTGCTTCAGATCGATTGTGACCGGCCGAGTGACGCCATGCAGCGCCAAGTCACCGGTGACGCGAAAGGTATCGTCGCTGACCTTCTTGACCTCTTTGCTCTTGAATGTGATCTTCGGAAACTGCTTGGCGTTGAAGAAGTCCGCGCTCTTGAGGTGGCGGTCTCTGCTTGGATTATTGGTATCGACGTCCTGGGTTCTGATGGCGATCTCGAACGAACACTCATCCGGGTTTTGGGGATTGAAGCTGAACTCGCCAGAGGGTCCGTTGAACCGGCCATAGAAGTAGCTGACGCCCAGGTGCTTGATCCGAAACACAACCGTCGAGTGGACGGGATCCACCTTGTAGGTTTCGGTTTCCGGCTGCGCCTCGGCGCGAGCCGACGCCATCGCCACAAGCAGGCTGAGGCCCAGAAGCGATCCGGCTGTGAGAAGCAAGAGAGTTCGAGGTTTCATCGTGCACTCCTGTTGGTTATGCGGTGTTGATGTGGGACGTGCGAGTAAGTTTACGACAAGCGGGGGGCGAGCATTTACCCGGCGAAGGAGGCACTGCACGAACGCCGCGCCTAGTCGTTACGCTGTTCGTCCTCTTGGACCAGCAGCGCCTCAATTGCACGTTTGAGCAAATGATAGTCCGCATTCTCCCGCGCATGCTGCGGGTCCTCGGACGCAAAGAACACAGGCCCGGGATGTAGGAACCGAGTGATACCCTGTTCGTCCACCAGGAAGGTCACGCTGGTGGCTGCGCGCTGCCCGGACGACAGATACGCCTTGTCCAATCTCGACCAGTCCGCATCGACTGCCACCGGCCCGTGATATCCGTAGCGCTTTGCCACCGCGATCACGGCCTCGTCGCTTACCTCGCGAGGCGGCTTCGGATGATACACGCACACGATCCGCAGCCCCTTGGATGCGTACTCCCGCCGAAGCGTTTCAATGGCGGGAAGGCTGGAGCGGCAGTAGGGGCAAGTATCGGTCCACCACCGGTAGAGTGTGGCTTTGACCCGCTTCGGCTCAAGCGGTTGTTCTTCGACGCCGATCCACCGGCCGAAGTTCAGTTCCGGGAACTTCTTCCCGACACGATCCTGCCCGCCGCGCTGTTGCGGCAACGTCTCGATGTTCGCCGGGGTGGCTAGGCTCTCTTCTCGAAGCGAATCGATCATCTTGCGAGCCTCCTGGGCGGGAACATGAAAACCGTTCCGCCGGACGATGCCCTGCTTGTCGATGATGATCACCCAGGGGGTGCCGCCGGTTCGATACCGCTGCATCAATGTCGAGCGCTGCCCGGCCGAGCCGTCATGCCCGATCGGAATATCGAGTCTGTACCGGCGTGCCGTCTCCCAGGCCCGTTGGGCCGAGTTTGCAGCAAAGCCCTCAAACGTGGTTTGCACAGCCACGAACGCCACGTCGTCCGCATCGTCATAGCTCGAGATGAGCTGCTGTAGCGTCGGGAAGCCGCGCGCATGGCAGCCCGGACACCACGACTGAAAACACAGCAGATAGACGACCTTGCCCTTGAAGTCGGCGACGTCGAGCGCTTGCTTGTCCTGCGGTAGGTTGATCCACTGCGCAACGCCCCAGTTCGGCGCTTCGGTGCCGGCGATCCCCATTGCCGGCTGCTGTGCAACAGCTGGGCTCTGCAGCAAGAACAAGCCCAATGCGGCCCAGAGCAGCGCGGAGTTCGTCATTGCCGGACCCTCTCGCGTTTTGGGCGTCATGTCCTTCCAAACACGACGTGGCCGAGATCTGTTTCCTCAAATCAACCCTATGCTAGCACGGTTATAGGCTGGCAGCGTATGCCCCTCGCGGCTGCCTCCAACCTCAGCACGAGCTAGAATCAACGCCATGACGGTGCCTCAGATTGCCATTGTAGGTCGGCCGAACGTGGGCAAATCGAGCCTGTTGAATCGGTTGGCACGCCAGCGGGTGTCGATCGTGGCCCCTGCGGCCGGGGTGACACGTGATCGCGTCTCGACGCTCATTGAGCTCGATGGGCCGCTGGAGGGCTCCAAGGGCATGCCCAGCAAGTTCGTCGAGCTTGTGGACACTGGCGGATACGGGGTGTACACCGCCGATGGCAAGCGATATGACGACGTCGGCGCCGATCTGACCATCCTGAGCCCGCAGATCGAGGATCAGATCCGGGTCGCCATCGAACAAGCCGAGCTGGTTCTTCTGGTCGTGGACGCCCAGAGCGGTATCACCGGCCTGGAGCACGCGATGGCCGCGATGCTCCGTCAGCACGGCGTTGCCGGCAAGGTCCTGCTCGTTGTCAACAAGGTTGACAGCGACAAGTGGATCGCGCACGGGCTGGAGGCGGCGGGTCTGGGGTTCGGCCAGCCGATGTGCGTCTCCGCGAGGACCGGCTACGGCACGCGTGAATTGCTGGACGCGCTCTATGAGCGAGTTTCACTGGACCCCAAACGCGAGCCCGAATCGCCGCACGAGATGAAGATCGCCATCGTGAGCAAGCGCAACGCCGGCAAGTCAACGCTCATCAATGCCCTCGCCGGGGAACCTCGGGTCATTGTCTCGGAGATTGCCGGGACCACCCGCGATGCAATCGACGTGCGGTTCGAGATCGACGGGCGCACCATGCTTGCCATCGATACGGCCGGCGTTCGGAAACGAAAGAGCTTCGCTGACGAGATCGAGCTGTACGCATACCACCGCATGCTCGCCGCCATTCGTCGAGCCGATGTGGTGCTGTTTCTGATCGATGCGGAACGTGATGTCTCGCAGGTGGATAAGAGACTCTCCAAAGAGCTTCAGGATCAATTCAAGCCGACGGTGATCGTGGTCAACAAATGGGATTTGGTGGACGAAGGGGTCTCGCCCAAAGACTACCTGGCGTATCTGACGCAGCAGCTTCGCGGACTGGATTACGCGCCGATCGTATTCATCAGCGCCAAGGAGGGGCAAGGAGTGCGCGACGTCGTCGCGATGGCGTTCAACCTGCATCGGCAGGCGAGCCACTTCGAACCGACCAGCCGGTTGAACGAAGTGATCAGTTCGATCCTTCACCGGCGCGGTCCGTCATCGAAGCTTGGCACCCAGGCAAAGATTCTCTACGCGTGCCAGATCGGCTCGAGTCCGCCGACGATTGCTTTGGTCGTCAACCAGCCGAAGCTATTCCGTGGCGCGTACGAGCGATATCTCATCAACCGCCTGCGTGAGGCCCTTCCCTACAGCGAGGTGCCGATCCGACTGCTGCTTCGCAGACGGAAGCGCCCGACCCTTGCCCAGCTGAAGAACCCGAACAGGATGGAAGCGGCACAGCTCGACCAACGGTGATGCCGCACCCGACGTAGCGCGGCTGCGGCTCAAGTGGAGAGGCTGAGCGAGCCGTGCACGTCAGTAAGCAGCCTCGGTGCGTCCGCTCCTCGCCGCGGCGAGTCCGCCTCGGCGGATCTGCCTATGGCATGATCGCCTGCGGAGACCTTCCGGTCGCGGCTCGTCACGGACGCTCCACCTGCTCAGTTACCGCACACTGGAGGCCTCGTCGTGTGAGGTCCGCGATCACCGCGCGTCACTTGGGCTGCGAATCCTTGTTCGCGGCGATTTGGGCAGCAGGATCGCTTGACATGTCCAGCAGCTCCCTGATCAGCTCCAGGCGATTCGCGACGACCGTCATGGATTCAGGGCGGTCGTCGGGGTGGATCTGCACGCAGTCGAGGATCTGCTTCGACAGGAGAGGATGGATGCTCGGGTCCTTCTCGTGCGGGGGAATTGGCGGCCGGAGCATGCTGGCATCAAGCGCCCCTGTGAAGAGGCTGTCGGTGGCATCCTTTGGCGGAAGTGCCGTAGGGATGACCGTACCCACGAGCACCCAATACATGGTCGCGCCTAAGTTGTAGATGTCGGTCTTGGGCGTGATGGTCTGGCGGTGGGCCTGCTCCGGGGCCATGTATCCGGGCGTACCCTGGATGCGCTTCTTCACCGTTCCGATCGAACACCCCTGCCCAAGATCGATGATCTTCACCTGATTATCCTCGGTCACAAGAAGGTTGTTCGGCTTGATATCAGCGTGGACGAATCCACGGAGATGTGCGTGGGCCAGTCCGCGCGCCACTTGGTGGAAGATATCCACAGCCTGGGAGTGGTGCCGGGGCAGACGCTGGTCGAGCGTGGTGGCGTCCACCAGCTCCATCACCAGCGTCACCGCGCAAACCTTGAACCGTCTGCGGTGTTTGATCAGCCGGTGCACTGACCGAATGTTTTCGTGATCCAGCTTCGATGCAACCAGGTATTCCTGCTGTGCCTGGTCAACAAAGCGCTGATCCCTCTCAGACGCCTTGATGACATGCTTGAGCGCCCAGACCTGCTTGGTTTTTGGGTCCTGCACCGCGTACAGATCTGATGCGGCGCCCTTGCCGATCCTTGCGAGCACGCGATAGCCTGCGATCTGTGTTACATGGGACATGGCGGCGTCGGGTGCCTGCGTCACGAGGCGATCATGGGGCGGTCGGTTCGCTCACAGGAGCCCCATCAGAGTGTATTGATATCAGATGGCATCCCCTCGCGTTGACAGTGCACTGCGCGAGACTTGGTCGCCGTTGGGGCGGAGATGGGGGTGTGAACCCAATAGCCTAGGGGCGTACTCGTCGGGCATCAACGCAACGGGTTCAGCAGTTGCTGTTCAAGCTGGGCGGCAGGGAAGAACTCGCCTGGGCTGTCGGTGGATCCCGGCGCCACGTCGCGGTGCAATCGGACGGCGCTGGCGGGGATGTTCAATTCCCGCTGAAGCCGCCGTACGAGACTGATCAATTGGGTCATCTGGCGGTCAGTCAACGGCCGGCGATTACCGTTGCCGATGAGGCAAAGCCCGATGGAGTGCTCGTTGTGGTATTGGGCCTGGGCACCCCGTGCGTGGGCGCCTTGAAGCTGCTTGACCCAGCGCTCGCCCACATGAATGACGCCGTCGCCCATCCCGTTGCCGTTGCCGATGAGGAAGTGATATCCCATGCCCTGAAAGCCATAGGCGAGAAAGAGGCGGCGCATCGATTCCGCGTCACCCGCCGGTTCGCCGGAGTGATGGATGATGATGCCCTTCCACCGCGATCGATCCAGGGGAGCGTCGATCCGGAAGATGGGATCACGAGCCGGCGAGTCGCCGATCAGGCCCGTATGCGTCGCAGGGAAGCCCGACCGGGCACGTTGGTCGCCCAGGGCTAGCAGGCCGGCCATGAGCGTCATCGACGCCAAGAAGCTGCTCCAGACGATCTTCGCCCGCAGTGACGGCTGGGGGAATTGGGATGAGCCTGTCCGTGACATTCCGATGCGCGCCTTACCTGCCTCGGTTACAGACCCTATCGGGTGCGCCGAGGGCTGAACATTGGGCAAAGCGGCACATTCGTGCGCGCGGTAGATGCGATACCCGCTATCGGACCTCGCAGCGATCAGTGCGGGGAAAGACGAGCCCGCAGCGCCGGCTGTGGCCGGCCGAAGACATCCGGCTCTTCCAGTGGGACGTACCGGTTGCGCGTCCGCTGATGCATTTCAAACTGCGTCCTTGGCGCGTTCTTGGGGAACAGCGCCCGCTGGCAACCCAGCAGGAACAGCATCGATAGCAGAGTGCCGGCCATCGCGATCCGTCGCATGGGTCTCAGTATAGTCGCACAGGTGCAACTGTCGGACTCTCATGCCCGGCGTTTGCGTCACGTTTCATTCTCCCCACTTGATAACGGCTCCGGAGGCGTTCACGGGGGCCCAGGGCGTAGGTCGATCACGCGCTGGGCGGGGTGACAAATGCCCGTTCGAGCGTCGATATACGCCACCTGAGCGATGCAGCTGGGTTCGTCGGGCACGCCGGCAAGCGTGATCGGCACGGTCAAGGTGTAGTGCGTGCCGGCAAATGAGCTGCGGTACGCTTGACGCACCTCCTGTGGACCAAGCGAGATCCGCCCGACGGTGGTGGCGTCAGCGTCGGATGGCAGCACCGCCGCGTGGGCGGAGAGGTGCCCCACCATTTGCACGAATCGTTCAAGCTCATCAACGGGTTTGACATACAAGATCAGCACATCGGCACGCCCGTCGCCATCCTCGTCTCGGGCGTGGCTGAGCCGACCGATGGCTATCTGGGTGACGTAGGGGGTGCTGGCCAGAATCTCGGGGGGGAGTAAATCAGGCGAACCACCGACCCGGCGCAGCTGGGCTCGGGCCTCAGCATTCTCGCGGGATAGCTGCCTGAGCTGATCCTTCAGCTCAAGCACCTCAGATCGTAACCGGTCGTTTTCCCTGGCCACCTTCTTGCCGTCGGCACATCCCAACAGCGAGATCGCGGCCACCGATACGACCAGCGATTGACGCAGGTGGTGGCGAGGAGGCACCAAGGCAGTGTACACCGCCTGGCTGCGGCAGCCGAATCTGCACCGGTTGTCTCTTGGGGAGTTCAGCCGGGCTACCTCACCGCCCCGCTTCAATCATCTCTTTGCGTGTTGTCGCCCGTCGGTTTCGGGGGGGGGCGCTCAAGGATCTTGTCGGTCAGGCCGTAGGCGACCATCTCCTCAGCATCGAGCCACTTGTTCCGCTCACAATCTTGGGCGATCGTCTCCAATGACTGGCCGGTGGTTTCAACGTAGATGTTGTAGATGATGTCGCGAAGCCGCAGCATTTCGCGGGCTTCGATTTCCAGATCGGTCGCCTGGCCTTCCAGGACCCCCGCCAGCAGTGGCTGGTGCATGAGATTCTTGGCGTGACCAAGTGTGTACCGCTTGTTCTTGGCACCGGAGCAGCCCACCAGGGACCCCATCGAGGCAGCCTGGCCGATGATGTAGGTCGCCACGTCACAGGGCACGTACCTCATGGTGTCGATGACACCCAGACCGGCCGTCACCCCGCCGCCGGGAGAGTTGATGTAGAGGTTGATGTCCGCCTTGGGATCATCGTTGGCGAGATACAGCATCTGGGCGACGACCACGTTGGCGACGTCATCAGACAGGCCTCCTCCCAAGAAAATGATGCGGTCGCTCAGCAGCCGGGAATAGATGTCGTAGGCCCGCTCACCTCGCCCGGTTTTCTCGATGACAATCGGAATGAGCGTGGACATGATCTCCTTCCAGGATGCGAAACCCAACGTCGCCGGGGCTGGTGGAACGCGGGGGCCGTGACCCGAGCACGTTGCCTATGGATCAGCTGGGCTTCTTTTCGTCCTTGCCATTTTTCTTTTCGGGTGTGAACACTTCATCAACGAGGCCGTATTCCTTCGCTTCCTTGGCGGTGAAATAGTGGTCGCGTTCGCCATCTTTGGCCACCCGCTCCACGGACTGGCCGGTGTGTTGGGCGATGATCTCGTTGAGGGTCTGCTTGGCTTTAATGATCTGCTCCGCCTGGATCTGGATGTCCGTGGTGTGGCCGGTCAGCCCGCCATAGGGCTGGTGGATCATGACTTTGGCATGGGGAAGGATGTGGCGCTTGCCCGATGCCCCGGCGCACAGCAAAACGGCCCCGCCGGAATACGCCCGGCCGATGCAGAACGTGGCCACGTCGGAGCTGATGAACTGCATCGTGTCGTAGACAGCCAAGGTGTCGTCAAGCGATCCGCCGGGGGAGTTGATGTAGAGGTTGATGTCCTGGCCACGTCGCTGATCCTCCAGGTACAGCATCTGCATCATCACTCGAGCTGAAGAGATATGCGAGATCTCGCCCACGAGGAACACCACCCGGTTCTCGAGCATCAGATCGTCGATGGTCATCTCCCGGGTGCGCTGATAATGGACCGCATCACGCGGATCGGGATACAAGGCATCGCCCCGGCGCGACGCGGATTCGAAGAGGTTCGAGTCGTTCATGATCCTGTGGGGCCGCTGAGAGTTGGGGACGGGTTGGGCGGCATCATATCCCGGCGGTGGATATCGGCAAGCTCCACACCCCCGGCCGTGCGACGATGGGGCTTCAGAAATCCTGCTCAAGTTCGGCCGGCGAGATCGGGCGGGGAAGCTTCGTGTCCGCGGAATCGAGATCCGTTCGGTCGGTGGGCAGCGTGATGACGATGGTGGCGCCCTGGCCGACATCTGATTGCAGTTCAATGCTGCCGCCGTGCTCCTGGACGATCTTGCGGGTCACCGCCAGGCCGAGTCCCGTCCCGCGCTGACCCTTTGTCGAGTGGAACGCCTCGAACACTTCTTCGTGCCGTTGGGGGGCGATACCCGGGCCGTTGTCGGAGACGGTGATCCTGGCCTCGTGCCTGTCGGGCAGGAATCGCGTGGTGATCGTGATGATGCCGGTCTTCGGCGGCGCCGCCTCCAGCGCATTGGTCAGCAGGTTCATCACCGCTTGGTGAATGGCATTGGCGTCCAGCGGGATCGGCGGCAGGTCCTCAGCGAGATCCAACAGCAATCCCACCCGTCTGTGGTCACACTGCGGCCCAATGAGTTGTGCGACCTCTTCGATCAACGGGCCAAGGGGTGTCAGTTCCGGTTCGAGCTCGCGATGCTTGGAATACGTCAGCATATTCAATGTCAGGCCGTAGATGCGATCGAGATTGCGGGCGAGGATCGGCCAGCCCTCCCGGGCAAGTTTCAGATCGCCCCGGTTCAGCGCCAGCTCCACGGCATCGGCCCCGCCTCGCAGACCCTGAAGAATGTTCTTGATCGAGTGGCTCAGGCTGGCCACCGTCTGACCGATGGCGGCGAGCCGCTCCGTCTGCATCTTCGAGCTGACCAGTTGGGTATTGGTCAAGGCCAGCCCGGCGTGCTGTCCGATCGCGTCCATCAGCCTCAGTTGTGATTCCGTGAAGGTGAACTGAACCATCGACGAATCGATGTGGATGACCCCAAAGATCCGCTGACCGGCTCGGATCGGCACGCAGATCGCCGACCGGATGCCGTACTCCCGGACCGAGTCGCCCGAGCGGAACCGCGTGTCGTTCATCGCGTTGGTGGACAGAATCCCTTCACCCTGCTTCAGCGTGTGCTGAATAATGGTCTGGCTGACGGGAATGCGCCCCTCGTCAGCGGTCTTTGGCCGGGTCTTGTACCGGACCACGACCGGCTCCAGTGCACTCTGGGGATTCTCATGATCCTTCTCCAAAAGAATGAATCCGCGGTCCGGCTGAAACTCTTCAAAGATCAGGTCCATCACGCGGCTCAGCAGCCCGTCGCGGTCGATGGTGGAGCAGGTCAACGCCGTGAGCTCATAGATCACCCGCAGATGGTTGATTGCGGCCTTCACCGGATCAGGTTCGGCGAGGATCATCGAGTCTTCATTTGGATCGACCCGCCGTTCGACCGTAACATCCATGTCCGCCGGCCCCACTACGCGCACCCGATCGGATTTTTCCTCCTGGGCAGTGACGGCGAAGATAAGCAGTGTCGAGCCGCAGCGGACCTGATCACCCGGCGAGAGCTCCACGCGATCTTTGGTGATCCGCACACCGTTGACGAACGTGCCGTTTGATGAGTCCAGGTCCCGCAGAAACCACTTGCCGTCGTCGGGCGTCAGCTCAGCATGCCTGCGGCTGACCGTGGAGTCCGTCAACGGCAACGATTCGGAGGAGCGACCGATGAGCTGCGGCTCGTCAGCCGGAAGATCGAATCTCATGCCGCGATCGGGCCCTTGCAATACGTGTAATACCAACACCGCTCGGTCCTTACTCCTACGCAAATTGGCTCTTTACCGTGTGCGCAACGCTCAATGGCCGCGCACACACATCCGCCGCACCCGCGGACATTCATCCGCGGCCATACGCATCAGATCATAGCGCCGCGTAAAGACCGGTGTCCTCGGGTCTGCCGGGGCGACGACCCGCACTGGAACGGTCTTGCTTGAGCCGTGACGCGCGGTTGTCAATGGCGGCCGAGCGGGCGGCCAAGCTGTTCAGCCATGCAACAGACTCCCGTCCCCATTGCCCGTCCCCTTTCCCGTCCGCCTTTCCGTTCCGCGAAGATGTCGGCCATGACCTGCACCATCTCGCCGAGCGTGCAGTTGGCGACGGCGACCCGGCCAACCCATAGAATAGCGTCGAAACGAACTCGCCGCCTCGGTCCCTAGGTTTACGATGGGTTTACGACAGGCACGGGGATCATGTCATGAGCACCGGATGCGTCGACAAGTGTGTGCTGGGTCGCTATTGGACGCCAGATTTGACCGCCGCTGTGCTTGAGCATTCGAGCACAGGACACGTTCGGCGATACGCCTTCGATTTGTGGCCGATTGTGTTCCAAGAAATACTTGGTGATGAGACCTGGAACAACTACTGCTTCGAAGTCGAGTGTGCGCATGGATATTTCTCAACCTATCAAACCCCGTTCTGGATTCACGGGGCAGGCAACGCACTAACCTACCTGTGTGACGAAATCATTGCGTCCGGGTGCGCTCCAGCGTTTCCGACGGAGCCCCCCTTCGATCCAGAGACGGCACGTTTCGATCCATACCCGAGTTGGGAAGACCTCTATCCAGACGATTTCATTCCCTCGTCGGCCTTGCTTCCAGAGACTCGAGCAGAGCAAGCGGTCGATAAGTGTGACCACTCCGATCTCGGGCGCTCCCGCAATTGGTCGCTGGGCTCCGACTTTCTGGGGCGAGGCGTGATTTTTCGTTTCCTCGCCGGTCATTCACCGACGTGCAAGAAGTGTAGGGCGGTCATTCTGTGTGCATGCATTTCCGCCGATCTTCGGGCGCATTTGGGAAGAAGCCATAGCGTTCTGGACAAACGATCTGGCCAGAAACGAAGACGACAAGGTCGACAATGCTTGGGATTCCGCGATTCACTCTGTGAACTATGCCGACAGAATCCTGGTCCCGTTCCTTCGGATACGCGCTTCTATTTCCATCCGGTCGCCTTCATGAGAGCCGTTCGCGAACTCAAATCTAAAGAACCGAATGTGTACCAAGCGCTCATCGAGATCAATGTCGAAGTTGTCAAACGTCAAGAACAGGCCAAACGTGCTCGGCTATTTGAGCAGATTCTAGCTGGTGAGGATGTTCATTCGTTGAGCCTGAACACTCGATCGGTTGCCGGTCAAGCTGATCACGAGGAGATCTTCAAGTCCTACCACAGAGAGGCGCGAAATCTGATCCGCGAAGCCTATGGTCTGGCGCGCATGGGCGAAGAGTGGGTCTCGGAGAAAAAGCTTCTTGGGATCATAAGGGCAATCTTCCCAAACGAGCGCATTAGACATCGATACCGGCCCACTTGGCTGGAGGGCTTGGAGCTCGACATCTACCTCCCAGACCGAGCGCTCGCGTTTGAGTATATGGGCTTACAGCACTACCAACCGGTTAAGTTTTTCGGAGGCGCCGAGGCGTTTCCTCCCTTGGTTGAAAGAGACAATCGCAAACGGCAGCTCTGCGCCGAACGCGGCGTTCGCGTCGTGGGCGTCCGGTACGATGAGCCGTTGACAAAGTCGGCAGTCGCAGCGAAGTACAAGCGATCGGTCAGCTGACGTCGGGCGTAGCCTGCACGCCTTCGAGTTCTTCTATCCAATTGCAAAGATTCGTAGATCGCCATTCGGTGTACAGGTGACGGGCGAGTCGAATTACCAGATCGTTCGCCTTTTCGGCGTCTTCACCGCTGATGTAGGCGACATGGTATTCCTTGCCGTCCTCGAACTCCTCGCCATGCGACGCGTCCTCGAACGTCACCGGCACAGGATACCTGCCCGCCCATACCGAATAGCGTGTCAACCTCCGAAGCAAATCTTCATCACCGTTCTGAAGCGGAAGGCGAATTCTCTTGACGAGACCAAAGAGCTTGTGGGTCTTCAGGAACTCCGGGATTCCCTTTGCCGATTCCGTGACGCGACGGACAACCGTGCTCTCGCGGCCAACGATCATCGCTTTCGCCAAGTTCTCGATTACGTAGCCGATTAGCACGAAGTACACACCTTGGACATTCGTAGGAAGCGAGACTTTCTCGCCGCAGACGAAGCGTGCTCGACACGCTTCCCACCATGCAGCCGTACCAAATTGCAATGGGGCAGCCGCTGCCATTAACTCGCGGGCAGTGGCAATCCATGCTTCAGGACTCGCGACCTTGGCCGCGTAGAGAGGCAGGTATGTCTTCGCGTCCGAGTTGGCAGCGCTTCGTTTTCTCTTTCCCATGCCCTATTCTAGGGGGCGAATTCACATCGCTAATGCAAGGGCGCGGTGGTGGGGATATTCCGGGGACATAATGCCTATTTCTGCGGCACATGATGCTCGCGCTGCGGATTCACACCTCGGCCCCCCCGGGGGGGCGACGGGCGAAGCGGGCTCTCGGTCCTGGCTCGTCAGCCTCGGTGGGTGCGGAGAACCATCGTCGGCTACACTACAGTTCGACGACGCGACCATGACCAAGGCATTCGATCAGCTTGCGAACCTCAGCCCGTCGATGCGCATTGTCGTGCTGTGCGGCAAGGAGACGTTGCTCATCAGTGAGGGCACGAGACTCCTGGCGGAGGTCCTGCGAAACGCGTTCGGGGAGATCGACCAATTCTCCTTCGACGGGGTGACCGCTGGATTGTCCGATGTGCTCGATGAGCTTCGCACCTACGCGCTGATCCGCCGCCACAAGCTGGTGATCCTGGACTCTGCCGACAAGTTTCTTGCCGGCGAGGGGCGGCGGCGAGCCTTGGAAGCCTACGCCGGGAATCCGACCGCGGAGGCTTCACTGCTCATGCGGGCCGAGGCCTGGTATCCAGGCACATTCGACAAGCTGGTGGCGAAGGTCGGGGTCAAGATCAAGTGCGATCCGCTTCCCGACGGTGAGGCTGTCAGATGGTGCGTGGAGCAATGTCCCTGCCGCCACGGCCGAAAAATTGAGCGTCCCGCGGCGGCCCTGCTCGTTGAGCAGCTCGGGTCGGGCCTCGCCCGGCTGGATAGTGAGCTGGCCAAACTTGCCGCGTACATCGGGCAGCGGCAGGTGATCCGCCGCAGCGAGGTGGTGGAAATGGTCGGGTACAGCCGCCAGGAGAAGGCATGGCAGCTTCAGTCCGCGGTCGTCGGCGGGGTGCCGGGGGAGGCCGTCGCCAAGGTGCGCGAGCTGTTGGAGGTCTCCCGGCTGTCTGAGCAACTGGTCATCTGGGCGATTGGCGATCTGCTTCGACGCATTCACACCGCGGCCCAGATGCTGCGACAGGGCGTGGGGACACCGTCCATCGCGCGGCAGCTCAAGCTGTGGGGCGCCACGGGGGACCGCATCATCGATGTCGCTCGACGCTGTGATCTCAACCGAATCGCGCAACTCTTGCAGTTTACCGTCCGCACCGACATGCGCAGCAAGACCGGACTTGGACGAGCTGACCGGAACCTTGAAGCATTGACCCTGCTCGTGACCGATACCATTAGTTGCCGTTGACCTGAGGCGGGTGCGATACCGGCCAGGATGGCCCATGGTCTGCAGGAGGCAGCGACGTTGAGCACACTTGGTCGAGCGGTTCGCACAGGAATGATCCTCGGTGTCACGGCCTTCGCGGTAGGCTGTGCGACGCTACACGAGGCCGAGTCCGCAGACGTAGCGATCGACCGTGGGGCCGCTGATGCCCTGCGCTCCGCCACCGGGCCCGAGGCAGTGCAGTTCGCCCAGCAGGCCCAAAGGGACGTCCAACAGCTCCAGCAACTTCGGGAACGGATAGATCCAACCGCCCCAACGGCGTCTGCCTCAACTCGGCCGGTCATTCAGTGGATCGAGCCGAGTCCGCCTCCGGCCCGGGCGCGTGCCGCCACGCGCATCACGGTTCGCGGTGAGGCGCGTTCTCGTCCGCCCAGCGAGCCCCCGCCCCAGGAGCCCGAACAACCAGACCCGGTGGTCTTGGTTGAACCTGCGGATACTGCTGGCGAGGACCGGCTGCGCCAACTGGTCGTGGAGTTATCCGCCGAGCTCTATCGCCAGGCAGCCTACCGCGACATGCCGCTGCCTGAGTTGCTGCTCATCGCAGCCACCACGATGGTGAGCCCCGACCGGGCTTTGGCGCCCGACGCCATCCCCGGCTTGACCGACCGGGAGCGCGAGTTGATCGTGAAGATGCAGACCTTCTTCGCTCAGCTTGGTCAAGACTTGGTGAAGACCCAAGATCCCGAGGCGATTGTCGCCGCGGTCAACGCGCTGTACAGCGGTCTCGCCGACGAGCCCCAGCTTCGACTCCCTCATGTCGCGCTGTGCACCGAGGTCCGTGGCTTCGGCGATTACGATCAGTTCCCGCTCAACGAGGCCGGGCGCTACGCGTTCCTTGCTCACAGCCGTCAACAGGTGGTCATCTACGTCGAGATCGAAGATTTCACCAGCGAGCTCAACAACAAAGGACAGTGGCTGACCGAGCTGTCGCAGCAGTGGGTCGTGTACAGCGACAGCGACGGCATTCCCGTGTGGCGGGAAGATTGGCAGGTCGGCGTGGACATGAGCAGGAACCGCAGAGACGATTTCTGGATCGTACAGGTGATCACGCTTCCCAAGGATCTGTCCGTCGGCCGGTACCAGCTCAAGATCCACATTCGCGACGAGATGTCCGGTGCTGAAGCGGAGACTGCGATCGACTTCGAAATGGTTGCCGATCCAAGGTTAGCCGGGACGTAAGCGGCGCCGGCGGTCCGCCACCGCTCGCGGTCGCTGTAGGATAAGATGCCCGGCCATGCCTGAGACGGCCGATCATCGGCACCACCTGCTTGCGCTGGAGGGTCTGGCCGGCGATGAACTGATCTCGCTGCTCGATCAGACCAGGCGATTTCAAGCTGCCGCGGACACCGCCCCGCCGACGAGTCTCCTTGCCGGCCGAGCGGTGGCCAACCTTTTCTTTGAGGATTCCACGCGAACCCGCTGCAGCTTCACCATTGCTGCGAAGCGCCTGGGCGCGTTGACGATTGATCTGACCGGCGCCGGCTCGAGCCTCAGCAAAGGGGAGTCGTTCCTGGACACCGCCCGCACCATCGAGGCGATGGGGATCGACGTGATGATCATCCGCAGCCGGGCCTGTGGAACACCTGCCATGATCGCCCACGCGGTCCGATGCGCCGTGATCAACGCCGGCGATGGGCGGCATGAACATCCGACCCAAGGTTTGCTCGACATCTACACGCTCCGTGAATGTTGGGGTGATTTCGTCGGCCGAACAATCGCCATCGTGGGCGACATTGCCAACAGCCGCGTCGCTCGATCCAACATTCATGGGCTGACGACTCTTGGGACTGAGGTGCTGCTTGTTGGCCCGCCGACGCTCGTGCCGCGATCGCTTGAGCGGATCTCGGTGGGCCCCGGACGTGTCTCGGTCAGCCACGACCTCGATGCGGTGTTGCCTCGCGTCGATGCCATCATGATGCTGCGTGTTCAGCTTGAGCGCATTGTCGGCGGCGCGATCGCCGATGACTATCGCATGCTCTACCGTCTGACCGCCCAGCGGGCCGAGCGCCTGCGTCCCGATGTGCCGGTGTTGCATCCAGGCCCCATGAACCGCGGCGTCGAGATTGATTCGGAGGTCGCCGACGATCCGCAGCGCAGCGTCATCCTCCGACAGGTTGCCAACGGGGTGGCGCTCCGCATGGCCGTCCTGGCTAGGTCCGTCGGCGCGTCGTGATTCCTCCGAGCCGTGGCGGGCCCGGGCTATCGATCCAGTGTCCTACGGCCAATCTCATACACTTCCCACAATGGCCTGCAAATCCAACAAGCCGCGCGGCCTGCTGCTGGCCATCTCCGGGCCGTCGGGCGTGGGAAAGACAACCATCACCCGCGAGCTCGAGCGCCGTCTGGACGGTGTATTCAGCGTCTCGGCCACCACCCGGCCCAGGGCGCCCGGCGAGGTTGACGGACGAGACTACCACTTCCTGACCGAGCAGCAGTTCGAGGATATGGTTGGTCGCGGCGCATTCCTGGAACACGCTCAGGTGTACAGCAAGCATCGCTACGGCACCCCGCGAGAGCCAGTGGACCTCCATCTGGCCGAGGGCCGGCTCGTGCTGCTGGATATCGATGTGCAAGGCGCGATACTGATCAGACAGACTATGTCCGAGGCGTTGATGTTCTTCATCCTTCCGCCGAATGATGAGGAGCTGCTGCTGCGGCTTCGCAAGCGCGGCCGCGAGGCAGAGGCTGCCATCCGCCGCCGGTTCAATGAAGCGAAGCACGAGATAGAACTGGGCATGCGTAGCGGTGTATATGACGCGCAGATTGTCAACGATGACCTTCCGCGAGCCATCGACGAGGTGTGTCGAGTGGTCCAGCAGCGGCGCGCAACGGAGAAATCATGAGCGGTCACGTGCTCAATGCTCGTGCGGCTGATCGCCTCACGCGCCCGGGGAGTCCTCATAGCCGCGGATGCATATCCGCGGGCTCTCTCACTGCCTCCGCTGCGCCTGCCGCATCATCCCCGCTGGCGACCTTCGCCGTTGGGGTTACATCGTTGCTCATGCTCTTTGCCCCGGCCGCTGCTGGGACCGAGGCCGTACGAGGGGTGCATTCACTCGTAACCGCGCCCATCGCGGTCCGGGGCGGGGTGCTGATGGTTCCGCTTGGGGCTGACCGCGCCGGCGACAATTGGCCGCAGACATTGACGCTTCGGCCGGCGCACGGCGGGCGGATCGAAGGCGTCGTGGCGTGGATCCACCCAGCGCCGCCGACGATCAACCGTCACTGGACAGATGATCCGCGCGGGCTCGCCGTGCGGCGGATTGAGCTGACCGATGATACTTCCGCTGACGGCGCGGGGGCCCCGTATCTTCTGGCAAGGCTGCCGCCGGATGGTGACGGGCGGCTGCACCTGGGCCGGCAGACCTTGCGCCCACAGTGGCATGATCATCCGCGTCGTTCAGGGCCTCCGGCGGGCCAGGCGCCCAGCGCGGCAACGCTGCAACTGCTCCAGGAGCCTGATCGTCCCGACCCGCACTCGCCATTTGAGTATTGGCGGTGGGTGTTGCTTGCGCAACGCCTGAGCATGAATCCCCCATCGCCGCAAGCCTACGGCGATGTGGCCTCTCTGGTGGCGCAGCACTACGCCGGTCTGTGGCGCGTCGGTTTCGCAAGGATGGCGACCTTGAGTCCCGGCGTGGCGGCGCAATGCACCGAGTTGCTCACTCAGACCTGCGTTGATCAGCAGCAATCATTCGCCGCATGGGTGGCCGACCCGGTCGTCGTGGGCTCGCTGCTGGCGCATCTGCTGGATTTCAATCGCCCGGATCGGGCAGTCATGGAGGCCGCATTGGCCTGGGCCGATGCGAGACAACTGCTGTTGCTCTGGCCGGAGCCTGCGACCCATGACCAGGTCGCGTTGGCGATCGCGAACCCGACATACCGGCAGATCGTCGCCAAGTTCAGCTGGCACGATGCGGACGACATCCCTGTGGCTGTGCAGTTGGAGCCGGGCGTGCTTACGCGCGTGTCGATCGATCGTCCCACCACTACTCCCGAGCCTGCAGCGGGAGAACGACTGGAGTACGCGGGCACCGTACGGCAGATCCTGCTGGTGGAGTCGGCAGGTCAACGCCAAGGGGTGTCCTTTGATCGTGATGTGCTCCGCGCCGTTCCTCCCGGGGTGTTCCTGGCGCCGCTGCGACCCCCCCTGACGCTTTGGGGGGTGGAGTCCCGCCGGCGCCAACCGGTCGTGGCCGCCCGCTCCACGATGTCGCATCTCCGCAAGCTCAATCGGCGATGGGAGGTCTTCCTGGAATGCTTGCGACCAGCCCATTCCGCCGGCGCAACCCAGCAGGGCGATCTGTTTGCCCGTCGGAGCTTTCGAGACACGCGGGGCATCGAGGCGGCGACCCTGCTACTTGGACCGGAATCCTCGGCCGGCGGACCGTCTATCGTCCTGACCGTGCCCGAGAGCAGCCGGCACCGACTCTTTCGAGGCAGCGATGACGGTACGCTGGAGATTCATCGTCGATCGTTGCCGGACCGCTGGTTCTGCCGAATCGTGCTGCCGGATCGCTGGCTGGCGGGAATGTCGCAGGGTGGGCCCACGCTCATCGGCTTGGTGCGGACGCATGGCGACGGCGACGCCGCTGAGACCGTTCGCAACGCGACGGTCCCCTGGCGGCCGCTTGACCCCGGCCGGGCAGCCATCGACCTCACCGCCTGGGACGCGCTGCCAGTGCCCTGACCGACCGAGGCGTAGTGTCCTAAGTTGAGTGAACAGCCCTTTGGGCCATCAGGCCCACTGAGGCGGGCGCTCTACATGCACGCCCTCTGCAACTTCGATCGTGTCCGGCATGACGGCAAGCGCCAGATGGTCGCCGTTGATGTGGCCTTCGTCATGGCAGGCATCCGCCACAGCTTGATTCTTCCGTGCGGGCGGGAACCAACCGGTGATCCGCTTCTCAGGGAACCAGCGCCGAACCATCTTCACCGGAGGCACAAGATCGGTGTCACCGCCCACCAATACGGCGGCGTCGAACTGGTCTCGGAAGGCGTCTGCAACCATGTGGCTGGCAATCGCGCAGTCGGTCATCTTCTCTTCGAAGGTGGTCCAGGTATTGCCGCAGCTCCGGCATTGCTGCGGCTTCCGGTAGTACTTCCCAAGGATGATCTCGGCTTGGGAATAAGCCCGAATGGCGTCGAGGTATTTGGACTGCCGGTCCCGTTTTGCCTTGGACTGTCGAACTCTGGCAGTGAAGTACTTGACCCCGACAAGCTGCTGTGAGGGGGCCAATAATGAGGCGACCAGGGCAAATGGGTCGATCCAATAGAACTGAGGCCATTTTCGGTGTCTTAGGCCGTAGTAAAGGTTGAACCCGTCGATGTAGCCGATGACACGTTGCATTGATGCCCCGCATGGGGTAGAATGTCCAAACGAACCACGCTGGGGTTAGCCCCCCAGTCAACGCCCAGCCCCAAAGCTGGGCGTTCTTTTTGTTGAGGCATTACTCGCTGCTATTTTCCCCCGTTTCGCTCGTCTGTAGGTTCCACGATTGACCGCTCCAGCTTCCGCTTGATGAGTTCCAGCCAGTCGCGGACTTCCTCAAAGCTGGCTTTGCTGAGCCTTTCGGGCCATCGCAGAACGACATCACCCTCAGAGAGCCCATAGACATCCTGTGTAGAGCCCGCGGAGGGTTCCTGGAAATATGGGTTGGCTGGCGGCGTCATTGTTCCTGTGTTCATCTGAGCACCAGTGCCTTTCCCTGCGATGGTCAATTCGGCGAACGGGACGTCTGCTTGGCTCCCCTCGACGAAGCCCCACAGGCCATCGTCGCTGATCCCAGCCAGTCGGCGGGGCGACCCCGGCGATGATGGCGGGATTGGCTCAGTCATTCTGGACGATCGACGATCTCTTGCCAGCTTGGTGAAAGTCCCGGCAAAACCCGAAATGCTCTGATTTTGGCCAATGCGCGCATTCAAACATTGAACCCTTTTGCGGCCTACCTGATTTTGGCCGTTTGAGGGTTGAATCTCAAATTAGGACACGAACGCCCGAGGTGTGGTCGCTCCTTTCAGTCGCTGCTCGTAGCGGGCACAACACCTGATCAGTAACCACTCTAGAACCGAATCTTCACCGCTAGGCCGAGGAAGCCGGCGGGATCGAAGTTCTCGTTGCCGATCCCGGTGCCGTTGCGATCTTCGAGCTCCAGGCTTCCCCCGGCCGTCAGCCCGCCGTACACATCGACGCTGAAGTTATCATTGATCCGATGCGATAGGCGGACCCAGAACGGCAGGCTGGTTTCTTCGCCGACTCCGCCGGGCGCGACGCCGGTGTTGTCAAGGCGAAACCGGCGGAAGTCATACCGCCCGCCCAGCGCGGCCTCCCATCCGTGGCCGAGGTCGTAGATGAGCTCCAGGCTGGTGCTGCCGCTTGCCCCCGCGCCGCCAAGCGTGCTGAGGCGCAGGTTCTCCTTGAGCTGCCAGTTGAGCACGATGATCGGAACCACTCTGGCATCGTCCTCGATCTGGCTGACGATGCCGAAGCCGCCCCCGAGCATGAGGCGGTCGTTGAACACATGGGTCGCACTGACCACCGCGCCGCCGATGAGCGAATCGTCCCAGTCCGCGCCAGCTTCGCGCGAGAACTGAACGACAGGCCCGGTGGAGATGAACCAGTCGCTTCTGACGGTCCATCGAAACAGGGCTGCGAACCCCAACGTGTGGATATCCTCCCACGGCCTCACGCCGCCCAAGCGCGTCGCCCCGGTGAAGTCGTATTGGTCGAGCGCGTATCGGAAGCTCAACTTCAGATTCAAGTCGTGATCAAGCTCGGTCTCGGCGTCGAGGCCGAAGTGAAACCTCGACACGCCGATCGTTCCGCCGCCGTCAATGTTGGTATCGAACCGGAGTTCATAGCCGCTGGGCAGCGAGAATGTGATTTCACGTTCCGGCTGCGTGGGGTTCTGTTCTTGGGCGCGAGATTCCCCCAGGCCGGCGTTGGCAGGGACCAAGGCCGCCGCCAGCGCTGCGGCGAGAGCCAGTGCGTTGATTCGGTGGGTCGTGCTCACGACGGGATTCCTGGTGTCATCGGTTGGGCCTGTGGGAGGCAATCACTTTTGCCCGCTGGCCTGCGGCGGCGCTGGGCGTCGGCGCATCACCCTCGTATCCGCCTACAGTAGACGACCCACTCGATCACGAGCAGGCCGATCGCTGCCGCCGCCAGCCACGGCCAGAGCTCCAGCGGCGCGACGGCGCTGGCCGTGGTGGCTTGCGTCACTTGGGCGTTCACGACCACCGACCGTCGGGGGCGTATGTCCGATTCGATATCGCTGGACATGTTCACGGCGATTCGATCCATTGGCGGCGCAGCTCCCCGCACTCGATACAAGCCGACCCGTCGAAGGATCGGCAGCGTCACCTCAGGTTCCGCATCGACCTCGACCGTCGCGTTGATCGGGCCTTCGATTGACAGTTGCCTCGTGTCAGGCAGGCGGCGAACGATGATCGGCCGGCCCGGCTGCGCTGCCATGCCAACGGAGTCGAGGCCCTCGCCCCCCAGAGTCAGATAGTCCAGCACGTTTTGCATGAACACGGTGATGCTCACGTGCATCGGCCAGTTACTCTGCTGCAAGGCGAAGCCCACGAGCACGTGCCGCGCCGCGCGCCGGCGCACGACGGCGATCACGGCTCCGTCAGGCCCCCAGGCGAGCGGCGTCGCATCCTGGGGCAGGTCGTAGCTGCCAAAGTCCGCATAGACCAACGGGTCCAGTGACACGTGCCGCATGACCGGGTGTTGGCGGTCCCAACTGACGATGCGCCGGCCGCCTGGGTCGCTGGGCGGGCTCCGGCCGATTCCCGCCGGTGCGGCGCCGAAGCTCAAGGTCGCAACGCTCGGCCAGCGATGCGGCGACACCCGATCGAAGATCACCAGATCGAATTCGTGCGACGACCACCGCAGCGCTTCATCGACCCCATTGGACGGTTGAGATGGCAGCACGACCAGCCGCTGCGGCTGGAGCGCCTCAAGCAAGCCGTGCAAGAATGGATCAGGATCGTCACCGGGATGCACAAGTGCGATCCTCGGCGCGGGCGGCGGTCGGAGCACCAGCGCTGCCGTGTCGTCGCCGCCCAGGTCATCGCGGTGGTTGCCCGATAGCGTAAGCACCGCTGGGCCGCTCAGATCCAGCGTATACGTGATGGAAGTCTCTCCCAGGCCGCGATCACTCGCCGCCGGAACCCGCACCGACTTGATCCCCACAGGCTGCCCGTCCAGCCGCAGCGTGAAGGTCGTGTCGATCGGCTGCGGTCCCGCGTTGACCACTCGCGCGAACGCGAGCACCTTGCCCGGGTCCTGGTAGTCGCGCCGGGCGCTGAACGTGGCGATGCCCACGTTGTTCACTGCTTCGTCCGGCTCCGGCCCGACGCCGATGAAGCGCAGATTGCCGGCTTGCAGCGAGAATCCGTTCGCCTGGGCCGGTTCCCCCACCCCCCCGTCGGAAATCAACACGACCTCCGGAGCCGGAGGCAGTTGATCGACCGTCTCATCGCGGCTGGCGAACGCGCCGGCCAGGGCCAATGCCGCGTCCAGGTTCGCCTGCTCATCCGTCGGGCCGATCGAGTCGATCGCGTCCAGAAGGATTTGGCGATTCGATTCGAACCCGCTGTACACCTGGGGTGATGATCCGAACGCGACCACCATCAACTCACCCGGTTCGCGGCGCCGGCCGAGCCGCTGCACGAGTTGTTCGGCTGCGGCCTTGGCGGCATCCAGACGGCTGCGCCCCGCAGCATCGCGGGCGTTCATCGACGCGCTGCGGTCGATCAGCAGGATCACCCGTGCCCAGGGCGATCGGCCGGTTTGCACGACTGGCCGGGCCAGCGCCGCCAGCAGCGTCGCCACCACCAGCAGTTGCAGCAGCATGAGCAGTGACCACCGCAGCCGCTGAAACGGCACGTTCGCTTGAAGGTCCTCGGCCGATCTGGGCCACAGCATCGTGCTGGCGATGCGCATTGACCGTCGGCGAAGCTTCAGGAAATACAGCAACAGCAACAGCGGCACCGCCACCGCCGCCGCCACCACCGCCGACCAGGGACTCAGAAAGCTCACACCGGATTATTGCGACCCGCGGCGTTCCCGCCAGCGGTCTCGCCGGATGTGCCGTGGATGGTCGGTCCTGTGAACCGTGCGACCGTCGCCTCTCGTACGAAGCCGCTCGCGGGGACGCGGTGGCTCGCACCTCACGCGGCGCTGACACTGACATCGGCGGGAATCGTCTCGGCGATGTTGGTCAGAATTTCGTCGGTGGTCTTGCCTTCCGCTTCACCTTCGAAGTTCAGCAGGCATCGGTGACGCATCGCGGGCAACACGACGTTGCGGATGTCCTCGACCGACACGTTCGCCCGCGACTCAAGCAGCGCCCGAACCTTGCCCGCCAGCACCATCGCCTGAGCGGCTCGCGGGCTCGCCCCAAACCGCAGGAATTGGTTGACCATCGGTGTGGCCAGATCCCCCTGCGGATGCGTCGCCAACACCAGCCGCACCGCGTAATCCTGAATGTGCGGCGCGATCACCACTTTCCGCACGAGCCGTTGATGCCCAGTGATCGTCGGGCCGTCCAGGACCTGCTGGATATCCGGCTCGGCCCCGGTCGTGGTTCGATTGAGGATCTCAGCAAGCTGCTCCCGATTCGAGTACCCCAGTTGCAGCTTGAAGAAGAATCGATCGAGCTGGGCTTCGGGCAATGGGTACGTGCCCTCCTGCTCGATCGGGTTCTGCGTGGCCATGACGAAGAATGGCCGGTCGAGCTGGTAGGTCTCGGTGCCGACGGTCACTGATTGCTCCTGCATCGCCTCCAGCAGCGCCGACTGGGTCTTGGGCGTCGCCCGATTGATCTCGTCGGCGAGCACGATCTGAGCGAAGATCGGCCCGCGGCGGAACTGGAACTCCCGCCCGCGATCCGACTCGACCACGATCGTCGTGCCGGTGACGTCCGCCGGCATCAGATCAGGCGTGAACTGGATGCGCGAGAACGTCAGGTGCAGCGCCTTGGCCAGCGAGCGGATCATCAGCGTCTTGCCCAGGCCGGGCACACCCTCCAGCAGCGCATGGCCGCCGCAGAACAGGCACGTCAACACGCCGTCGATGATCTCCTCGTGGCCGACGATTGCCCGCTGAATCTGCGTCTTGGCGCTGCCATAGTCGTCGCGGAAAGCGCTTGTGGCCGCTTCGACCTTGGCGATGTCGGCTCCTGCCATGGCGGGCTCCTGGATTCGGGCGAATCAGCATAACAGCGATCCAAACGCAATGGGCCGACGACACGTCCAACGGGTGCGTCGCCAGCCCGATCCGCGCCGCACGGTCACGATCCCGCGCGCCGCCGCGACCGTTGGCCCATCTGTGGAGGCGCCATGCCCGCCCAGCGGAATAGACGAAACGCCCTGACGAGGATCGAGGCGCTGCGCCTCCAGGATGCGGTGGCCGTCGCCCGCAAACTGAGCCTCCCCGCCATGCCCGTGTCCTGGCCCAAACTGGCCGATCCTCGCGGCATCGACTAGGCCGGCTTCCGCAAGCTCCTCGAACGGGAGCTGGCCGATCCCCACCATCCCCTCAACTGGCACAAGCAAGCCGTCGCCGACGCGCTAAGCCGCCCACGCGCGCGCAACATGTACTTCATCATCCGTAACAGCCTCTGGTCCTGGCCGGAATTCCTCGGCCTGGGCCCGAAGGCTCGACTCATCCTGGACATCATCATCGAGCTGGCCCGAGATGAAGCCTTCCCCTGGTATGTCAACGTTCAAGCTCGCGAGGTCATGAAGCTGGCTCGCACGAATCATGCCACGATGGCCGCGTCGGTTCGTGACCTGCAATGCCTCGCCGTCACTCGAGCCGCCCGGCGAATCAAGCTGCTGGGCGCCGCCGCCGCGCCCGTTTGGCCGAAACGCTCCAACAATTGGCGAGTCGATGCCAATGAGCAACTTCAGCCCATCGCACAATGGGTCGTTCGCTACCGCCGGGGCATTCCGTGCAATGCCAACCGCGCCGCCTGGTGGATCAACTACGACCTGCTGTGCCGTACACAGACCCGGCACCCCCCACCATGACCTGAAACCGCTGTAACGATACGCTGCGGCCGGTTCAATCAGGTCGCGTCGTGTCGTGTACGTGTCGTTACGTGCGGGTCACTCACCAATTCACTCACCAATGGCGGTGACGGCGGCGAATTCACTTTCGAGCGGGGCAACGTAATGCTGTCGAGAAACGGTGGGCGAGTGACCCATCCACGACGCATACGTCGGTTCGGCGATTCCTGCGACCTTGAGATCATTCTCGCAGCTTGACCGCATCGCTTGAAACAACTTCGGCCAGGGCGTCAATCCAGCAGCCCGCACGAGTCGCTTGCCATCGCGGACTACGTTGTTGACCGACAGGCCCGTCACCGTCACCTGCCCATCCTCGGCGTTGTCGAACGCCCTGAGCAGTACGTCGTAGAGCCTCGGGCAGATTGGCAGTTCTCGGTAGCGGCGGGTCTTATCGCTCAAGATTCCCAGTCGCCGCCGTTCCCAGTCCACGCCAACGCGATGCCTCTCGCCCCCCGGGTCTGTCACCTGACCCGACCACGGCAAAGACAATGCTTCCCCGCGGCGAAGACCTGCGAGCCGGCACAAACCAAACATGCACCGCCACTGAGACGACGCCGCCGTTACGATCTTCTCGAAATCGACCAGCGATACGTAGTGACCGCGGCCGCCCACCCGTAACGGAGTCCCGACAAAGTCATTGAACGGATTGGCCGTGACGAGATCGAACGAGCGGGCCCAGTGGAGAATCGCTTTCGCGTTGCGAATATGAACCCGGATCGACTGCTCACCGAGCGGAGCATAATTCCGCCCGACCTTCCGGGCCTTTGCCAGCTTTTCGCCTTCCAACGCAACCAACCATTCGTCGGCGGCGAGAGAGCCAATCGCGTCGATCATCTGACCCGGGCCGAAATGCTCTTCCAGGTAACGCAACGTCATATCGTGGCCGCGTAACGTCTTGGCAGTTAGCTTCGGAAACTTCTTGTGCCGTCGCGGGGCATTGTCGCCATGTTGAGCCCGCCGTTCCAAGTAGAATTCGCGGAAGGCCGACAAGGTCATCGACTCCCGCGGATCAATCGGCGAAGCCCCCGTCGATAGCTCTACGACCTTTGCCCGCCGCAACTCCTCTCCACGAGCACGAGTGCAATGGCCCAACGATTCGCTTATCAGCTTCGGCTTTCCGCCGCCGGTCATGCCCGTACCGAACCAACGCAACAGAAGATACGTCGCTGTCCGACCGCTCTTCAAAGTCACGCGGCGTTTGCACAACCAAACCTTGACGGTTTTCGATCTCACGGATCGACGATACACCGCCGCCGGTACGCGGTCTACACCTAAATTGAAACTTTGCTAACGAGCTTCAACACATCCGCCCGATCGAACACCCTCGACTTTGAGAAGCGACGCGGCACGAGTCGGCCAGTACGGACCAGATGGTCGAGACTTTGTAATGCGTCAGCCATCGACCTGATCTGCTTTGAACCGTTCGACGTGGTCAAGATGTCCAAGCGAAGAACGTGGACAACTTCCGTTGCCGTCATGACGAGCGGGATAGGATCGGTGGTGCCAGGAAAGCAGGCGTCGTGCAACGCCAGCGAATCATCGTCTACGCTAAGATCGAGGTCACGTAGAAAACTTGAGCGTGCCGATATTTGTGAGAGCGTGCGTTGGAATTCCCTAATATACGACGGCTCTGGTGCGAAGGGGCCAACCAAACGCTCCGCCATGTAGCCCACGCGAGCAAGAAGAGCCCGCAGGTCCGTGGTCCATTGGCCGGGTTGTGTGTCGAGACAAGGCCGCAAGAAGCGAGCTACACCCTTGACAGAGCCTCGGGCTTCACGAGCGGCGGCCAAACACGCCGTAATGTCCGCATCGGCGGCGGTCTTGCCGGGGCGATGTGGTGGGATCAGTAGGTTGCCCGCGGTAACGATTTCGTCGAGTGCGTCGGCGAGCTTTGTGACGGGGTGCATGGGATTTCCTCGCGCGAAGGGCAAAGAGCTTGATTGTAGGGCGTGACGGGGCTTAGACCCGTATCCTTCGCGTGCGACACCCTGGACCTTTGTGCGGAGAGAGGCGACGTGTGTAGTTTACGGTCCCTAACCGACGAGCTTCCGTGGATGGCCGAATGCGATTATCTTGGCGGCGGGCACGGAGGTAGGGCTACGTTTCGCTGTATTGCCCCAATCGTTTCAATATGACTTCGAGTTCCGCGCGGCAGTGCTCAACATCTCCAGGAGGAGGCAGAGAGCCTTCGCCAGTGCTGGACTTCACCTCGCGACCCTCCCGAGCTGCAGCGATTCGCTCTCGAAACCGGGCGATCCACCCTACCGCATCTCGGATCGTGTCAAAGGGAACACCAGCGGCGGTCTTTCCAGTTATCGTGTCCAAATCATTATGGGCAAGGATCCTGTTCCGCAGTTTGCGAAATTCGTCTCCATTGATGATCTTGTCGGCGTTGACCATGGCTGTCTTGGCGTGTTTTTCCTGACGGTTGAGCGGTTCGGTGGTACTTTCATCCCAGATCAGCTCCATGCATAGATTCCGATTGCCTTGTTTGTCCACTTTGGGATCGGCCAACCGGCACACCGCGAGCACGACCAGGCTGAGCAGGCTCCAAACGGAATATCGATAGTACGTTGGAGCTCGCAATGCCAGATTACCAACTGCGGTTCCAATTCCCTCGGGGGGAGCCTGATAAAGTAGTTCCCAGAGTTCCCAGGCGGTACGAACGTTCAACACTTCTTTGCTGAATGTATCGAACGTCTCTGATGAATCCATAGCGACTTCTCCTGATGACGAATGAATGCCGCCCTACTCGCCGCCGCCGACGCTGGAATGATCTGGTACGCTGGGGCTGACGGGCCGAGCGATAGGGCACACCATGAGCAACCAAGTGGATTGGAACGAGGAGGCGGTAAAGGCCGCCAACAATATCAACCAAGACGAAGACCTCCGCGTTGGGGCGATGGATTGGTGGGGGCCGCCCAATACGGTCGTCGTCTTTTGCAAACCGGGAGACATGGGGGCCGAGACATCCCAAAAGATGATTGAACGAGTGCGCCAGATGCTCAAGCGGCAGAGGGTAAAGGAACTGGGCTATGGGGTTTCCAAGGACGGCCACACATGGGCCATGATCGTGACAACTCCCGACCGAGAGATCGACGCGGAGAAGATCGTCAGGTTGCAGAAGGGGGTCGTGAAAGCCTGGAGGGTTGCGACGGGAAGGAACGGGTGACGAGCTTCATCGGGTGTGCTCCAGGGTTACGATGCTAAATTAGTCCTGTGGCGGACCACACCAACCGACGGGCGGACGCTGCACATCAAACTCAACAACGACTTCTAGGTCGAAGTGGTTATCTCGCATCCGCACGGCCTGAACCCCAGGTCCGACGCCAATGCCCATTGACAGAGCCTGTCGGTAGTACTTCTCTGCTTCATCTCTGAACGCACCGTGGTTCCACGGTCCGTTATACTTCTCCTGATCGAGCGGGGCAACAGTGATCGGCTCTGACTCATAGTCGGTGCCCATAGGTTGAGCGACCTCAACGGTCAGTTGATCGTACTGCTTCCCATCAATTTCGAGGTCGAAGAAGAGACGCGACACCATCTGGTCGTCGTCTCTCACGGCCATGTGGAAGTCGTGTAAGTCCTGGATCATGCGTAAGAATGTGACGCGTGCCTTCATTGAGTGCTCCTTGGTGTGGCTGACATCGTTAGCTCAATCCTAGCTCGGGTCGCCGGGCGTTGGCAGCGTCAATGACGGTCTGCACGCGTTTTTCGTGGTCGCTCAGGCCGAGTGCCGTTGCGGATCGTCTTTCCGTCGGCGTCTCGATCTCCGCGAGAAAGCTCGTAATTCGCTTCGACTGTTCTTCCTGCTCCGTCGTCGGATCGACGCCAAGAAACTGCATAAGCTCGTAGAGGCCCATGTGCCCGGCGGCGAGTCCCGAAATAGCCTTAGCCCAAGCGCGTTCCGGCACACGCTTCGCTCTTCCGCTTGTCATGCCGGGGGCCTTCGCGTACAACTCGTCGAACGCCGCGTACATGTCGCTCACGAGCCCGACCACAGTTGCTTTCGTTGACTCACGCTGTGCCGCATTGACCCGCCCACGCTTCGTCCTGTGGATTACCTTCGTCACTCGTCCATTTTCCTCTCTCGCATGAACTGAGCTACGGCCGCCTTCGTGTTGCGATCCGTCTCGCGTTGGATCAAGCGAGCACGACCTTCCACATCTACCCAGCCTTCGGTTTGGTCCATCGCCCAGACATTACGGTCAACGCCTTCGCCGGAGCTGCCCCCGTATTCCTGTTCCGGTACCGGGTCGCCGAAGTTCGCGTCGATAGCCGCGACACGACGACGCTCCTGCTCGATCTCCTCACGAGCTTCTATTTTTTCCAATTCGTGCTCGTCAGCCGCGACCTCGGCTTCCATTTCTCGTGCGAAACTGGTGTCGTCCTGCAAGTGTATTTCTCGACGTACTGCGGCTTCGGCTTGCTTGGTTGCAACCTTGGCCGGGTCGGGCACAGGTCGCCGTTGGGCCTCAACAATCGCATCAGCCAGGATACGAGCCTGCCGAAGCTCCTCAACCTGAGCATCCGTAGGTCGGGCGGCGAGGTCGTCAGCGTCACGCTGTTCCTGTATCGCTTTCGCATCGTCCTCAACGTCACCCCTCGAAAATATATGGGCCCGGTTATGCACATCAGCGGCCGTCTCTTCCGGCTGATCGAGGTGGCCTCGGCTGTAATCCACGTCGTCTTCGTAATCGACCTTGTGGGGCGTCAACTCGTCCGCCGCCTGTTGCTCGGTCATCTCATCGACCACGTCGGCCTGTTCGTCAGCCGAGAGCTGTTCATCGAATGCGCCGTCATCGAAAACTTCATCGCTCATCGTCGCCGCCTTTCGCGGGGCACATCCGAACGTACCGATCCCGAATCAGCGTCAAGTGGATCGAAATGCGCGTCGGGCCTTGCATTAGGATTCTTGTTGAAAGGCGGCGATGTGTCGCTTTCCGGCGGTGGGGGCGGCGGAGTCATGTGCTCGGGCTGGTTTCGATCAAAGTCGATACGGAAATCACTTTTTTGTGTCATGGTCGGGTTGTTCCTTTTCGGGTTGGTATACGGGGCTCGCGGGCAACTCCGGTTCGCCGCCTAGCTCGCGGTCGATCAATTCAATCTCTTGCATCAGCTTCCGCCGACGATCAAGCAAGTTTGCTGGTTGTGCTGACTGTGCCTTGGCGGGAGATCGCACTCGATCCCCTTCAAGAATCTGTCGCCCGCTTATCGACTCCAGCAGCTTCCTTCGTATGGACGGGTCATGTTTGCTGAGATATCTCAGGGCATCGGGACTGTCCCAATCGTCCGGCATTGAACCTACGGGGTGGTCGTGCATCAGGCGATGGCCCTCACGACGGGGGTCAAGGCTGTGTTCTCGCATTTCGCGTGACCCACGATGAACGCCAAGGCGAACTCTTCCGCGTCGTCTTGGCTCTTGCCCTTGAAGTAAACCTGATCGAGGATCGCTCCCTCGAAAATATCTCGCATCTGCCCACGATCCGCAGGGTTCCGAATGCGAGATAGGAATGCGGCGGCTTGCTGTACGGCGGGCAGCATCTTCATGGTCGTGTTTCCTCGGGGGCGTTGTTCATTTCGTCTACTCAATGTTAGGTGTCTGCTTTGGGTCTCCGTTTGGCGGTAAACCGTATATGGCGGTGTGGCGGTCCGGTTTTTTACCCCAAATAAACCACACCGCCATTTTTCATTATTCAGGGGAGTGACCATAAACCCTCTTTCAGTTGGCCGTCGGGGCCCCGGTCTTGCTTGGACTGAATCTTCAAGTCTGACTTGGCCCGTTCCAGCGTCCGCTTCGCAAAGCCGACCATTTTCGCCCAATGGAAAAGCTCCGACGCGGCGTGCGGCCCACCCTCAGGCGGGGTCAGGACTCTCTTGAGAAACTTCTTCGCGTCGGCGACTCTCGTGCGACTGTGTGTGTCGAGCAGGCTCTCGGCTGTCTCCTTGGACGGGGTCTTATCCCACGCCAATACCGCGGTGCCGTCTTTTTCTACGATGCGATAGGACAAGGTCGTGGGCCGCTTGGTGATGTTGAGCTTCAACGACGCCATGTGGCAAAGGTCTGTATCGTCTCGTGCGAATAGGTAGGCCGCCCTCGGTGCTGCGACGAACGCACCGCTACCGGACACACGATTGATCGAGTCCGTGTCTTTCTTGTTCAAGTGCGTAACCATCACGATGGCGACATCGTGTTCTGCGGCAAGCTTCGACAACGGTGCCAGGACAGCCCGCACCTCTGAGTCCTTCCACGAGTTCACGTCGCCCAGGTACGCCGAGATCGGATCGATGATGACCAGTCGCGTCTCCGGGAGCCGTTTCAACAACCGTTCCAGCTTTGCGAGATCGTCCTTCAACGTGAAGAGCCGTTCCTTCCCCCTGTGTTTGACCGCGAAGATCACATGACAGCGGTCTGTATCGGCACCGGCGGCGACGAGTCGAGGCTTGATGGTGTCGGACGCGTCATCCTCAGCGGACAAGATGATTACGTCGCCCGCCTCGTTGGGCTCGCCCAGCGGCCAATCCAAACCCGCCGATACCCTCGCCGCCCAATCCAACGTAGCCAACGACTTCGAGACTCCCGGATAGCCCGCGAGCAGCGTCCCTTTCCCCAAGGGGACGCGTTTTTTCCATAGCCAGCGCACTTCCTTCGACTCGATGTCGGACACGCGTTGCACGTCCAACTCGCCGCCGTCGGGCTTCGCTTCGGCCCACACGATTGAGTCCGGCTTCTTGGACGCTTCGCGGAAGGCGGTGAGCCCCTTGGCCACGCGGTGCTCCTCGGCGAGCTTCGCCATTTTGGCGTCGAGTACGGCTTGCTCGTCAGCCGTGGGCCCAAAGTCCATTTCGTCGTCTGGTATCGGCCGCTGGGCGATCATCCCCATATCACCCCCATCTCCACATACACATCGAAACGCCGGACGTGCAAACGCACGGGGAAGTTCAGGGATTTCAGTTTGCGATTGAGACGACACACGGCCACGTCAAGCGTGAGTCGTTTCACCGGCTGGCCCCAAACCCGGCTAGTCACTTCTGTATGACCGACGTGCCCTCTGCCCCACACGCAAGAAAGCAGGCGCCAAAGCTGAGGGCTGAGGTGCGGATTGACCCAGGCGAGCAGGGGAGCGGCTTTTTCGGGCTGTTCGGGCTTTGTCGGGGTAGTTTGCTCTCGCATTCTACCTTACATGGTAGGTGAGCTGGGGGCTGAAAGACAGCCCGGCTGTAAGGAATCTGGTCGGTCCAACCGCCCTCAGACTACTGTAAGACGGCAAAGCGCCCTCGGATAGTTCACCAGATCGTAAACTCCGGTGGTAAGTTCTCAAGTCTGTGTCGTCTGTTTGGGGGGGTACATCCACCGCAGGGGGAGAAGACGTGGGGGGCGTGGTCCTGATCGCGCAAAGCCGCGTATATGCCTTTCACGAGTGCCCGTCGCACGAGCCCGCAGACGCCGTCTGAGGTCGCCGCCGAGGTCTGTTTGGGAATTAGATGGGTCATCGGCGGCGTATGGCAGCGTAGGAAGTCAGCAGGGGCCAAGAGACGCCATATCCCGGGTCTACCCATATCACCCTAGCACCCGATCCACAAAACCCGCTGAGGACGATCCTAATGGCTGTGAGACGATCCAGCCAGAAACGGCGGCGACGCTCGATCTCCCCAGCTTGCGCCGTCCCCAACCCGACCCGAGCCCGAACAGGGCGACCGCACTCACCATTCACGACACCACGCGGCCCAAAGGCCGACAGAATCGCCGATACTGACCCGTGCCGCCCGCTTTTTCGGGATTGACCCTCTTTGCCGTACCAGGCGAGTCATGCCCTGCTTTGAGGTGAGCTTGAATACGTTGGACAGAACCTACGAATCCCGCAACAGGTGCATCGGCCCGCACCGACCCGGCATACACGGCGACGAAGCCTTCAAAGCCCTGGAGCGCATCATGGCTCGCGACGGACCGCTTCCCAAACCCGGCCTCCGCGCCGCCCTCTGGGAGGGAATGGACTTTGACGACGATTGACACAGCACCGGCTGTAAAGCCGCGACCGCCGGTCGCGGTGGCACCTCACCCCGCCAGTTCCTGGTTCAGCCGCAGCAGGTTCGCCAGGACGAGCTGGTCGATCTCACGCCGGCGGTCGATCAGGGGATGACCGTGAAAAAAACTCCCGTCGCGTCCCATGTTCCGTCCCAACTACGCGGACGTCTATTGCTCACCCGGTGGCGGTGGTTCAGCTCGCGGTGGTGGTGGGGCCGGAGGCGGCGTAGTTGGAAAGCCACGCTCGAACCGGTCCGGCGGCGGTGGCGGCGGCGGTGGCGGCGGCGGTGGCGGCGGCGGTGGCGGCGGTGGGTGGGGAGACTCAGTTTCGTTGGGCATTTCGCTTCTCCGCTAGAACAACTCCAGCAGTACTCGTGACACACCTTGGATAGCGACGGGCAACATCGCTAGTACAGCGAGCGCTATGGCCATGTTTAGCCACCAGAATCGGCGGTCATTGATCATCCTACTTCCGTCGCAAGAGCGGCATCATCTGGCCAGCCATTGCTGTGCGCAGGCCGGCTGCAACGTGTCGCTTAACTTCCTCGTCGGTGTAGCCTCCGTATGACTTGCGTATCATGTCCTCGTAGCTGCTGCGCCACCTGTCCCATTCATCGGGACTCTTTGTCCTCTCATACGTGCGCTTCCATATCGATGCCGCAAGGCACGCGAGCGACCCAGCAAGAAACAAGACAACGACTATCACGCTACAATAGTACACTAACTCCAGGAACCCGAGATTTCCAAGGTACGCGTCGGTGGTCAAGAAGCCCACCAGACCTCCGATGACCACATTCGCAGTAAGAATGAGCGGACATCTGCCATACAGGCGATCGCTCTCTTTCAGCTCAGCCTCGTAGCCGCTCAATACGTACTTGAAGAACTCATCGTCGTTCATTGTGGGCACTGAGTATACCGTGCGTGGCCTAACTAGCCGTTGCAGCGGACCTGGTCCTGCCGTGCTCCGTTTCGCCGCGCTGTCGCCGAGGGCAGCGCCGATACGACAGGTGCGAACCGCTCACCAACCCAACAAACAACGAGGGGTCTGCGATGTCAATCTGTCCCCACCCCTGCCCAAGCGGCCCGACAGGGCCTCCAGGCCGCCGTCTTGGCGCCCGCGGCGGCGGGTCACCGGCGATTCCCCTCAGTTGCAAGCGACTGGAACTCGGGTTTCCGGGGGGCGTTACACTCGTGCTCGGAAAGCTCGGCGGTGGAGCCAGGCGTTGGTCAAATGGGAAATGTCGGGTAGTGCAGGCGGTCATGCGGCGCGTCGGCTGAGAGCGCCTGCCAGCTTCCTGCAGACCGCGTAGACTGAATGGCAGATCGATTGCCGTGCCGTTCGCGAGCGCGGGAACCGAACGAAGATGGACGACCCTTTCCCAAGCAAGCCGAACCAGCATCTTCCTACCGATCGTGCGGCGAGTGCGCGGCGCTGGTTGTTTGCCAGCCTCGGGTGCGTCTTCGTCGCGGTGGGTATCGTCGGTGTGGTGGTGCCGCTGCTGCCGACGACGCCGTTCATGTTGCTCGCCGCGGCGTGTTTTGCCCGCGGCTCGCCCCGCCTGTACGCCTGGCTGCTCGGCACGCGGCTCTTCGGCCCCACCATCACCGCGTGGTACGAGACCCACACGATCCCGCGCGGCGCGAAGGCCATAGCGATCGCCCTGATCATCATCCTGCTGGGTTCGACCATGGTGCTCTTCGTCTCGAATGCCATCGTCCGCGTCGCGCTCGCCCTGATCGGACTCGGGGTCATCGTGTACCTGCTCCGCATCCCCACCCGGCCCGCCTCCCCACCCACGCCGTGCGTTGCCCGACCAGACAGCGGGTGAAAGACTCACCACGGAGGACACGGAGGACAGAGATCAGAACAGAAGAAGATTCACCGCGCTCTCCGCTTCTCCGCGTGCCCTACCCGGGCGACGCGCCGCCCTCTGGCACGGAATGGAGTTTGACGGCGATTGACCTAGCACCGGCTGTAAAGCCGCGACCATCGGTCGCGTGGGCACCTTTTCCCCCTCGACTCGCCAGGAAGAGGTGAGCCGCGGGTTTCACGGATACCCTCACACAGACGGTGAACAGCGCCACGGATCGGCGCGGGAGATCGGTGTTGCGATATCGAATAGAAGGCGTCGATGCGAAGACAGGCAAACCGGTGCCGCCAATCGAAGTCGACGCACCCGATGAGCGCGATGCGGCCACCCTTGCGAAGATCCAGGATGTGCTCGCCACACGCATCACCACCATCACCGAGTTGCTAACGGTCGTCAAGAAAACTGAGCCCGGCACAGACGGGTCTCAGACGAAGCGCACAACACTGATCTCAATCGAGGGGCGACCGCTCTGGTTCGCGGCAACGCTCGGCCTCGGTCTGCTGATCGCGGCGATGTGGTTCGTAGGGCGGAGTCTACAATCTACTGATCACCCAACTACCACACGACAACGGCCGATCGATGTTGACCCAGCCACCACACCAGAACCGCCCGTCGATCCAGTCATCTCCGCATCACTCGACGATCGGTCGCGGGAATTCCACATAACGAATCTGAAGTCGATGGGCACCGTTATGTATCTCAAGGGCTACGTCGATTCGAGTGGGTTGAGGCTCACGCTCGATGAGATAGTGACGCGCCTTCTTGTCGGCGTCTCGCACATACACGTTCCCGATAGCGTGCCGTATGAGATGCAGTGGCGTCTGCAATCGGGATTGATGTTCCCAAACGACGTTCCAGTTAGCTTCCTGGAGGCCAGGTACGAGGGGCCGTTCTCACATGAGGTCGCCGTTGCTACCGTGAAGGAGTTCTATCGAATTGGCGGTGGAGGAATCGCGATTGAGGATGTTCAAAAATCGATGCAGGAAGCAGAGTCGCTCTTCTGGGATGTTCGATCGCGTGAAGCGTCGGAGTATGGCTTAGCTTGGCAAGTCGAATCTCGTGTGCCAGAAACAATGTCAATCTCCGGCCCGGTCGGCGACTACCTAATCAAAGTCCACATCCAAGAATGGCCGGCCGAGCCGTATATCAATGAGACGGGAAGTTGCAGGATGATGATTTACTTCGCATTCTGTCCGCCAGGCGTAACGGACGTGGAGTCTATCCACGCAAGTGGCTTTTGACCGTTGGGACGCCCGGGACAGTGACCTGCATTCTTGTTGTCGCAATCAGCAGTTGACGCCTGCCAACCGTCATCGCGGCGTGATCGGCAGTCTGGTCGGAGCCGCAGCCGCCGGGCGACGCCGAGGTATGATGCGGCTTGAGTCCTGAGGCTTGGGGCTTGAGGATTCAGGAATCCTTCTCTTTATCTCCGTGGTCCTCCGTGGCTCTCCGTGTTTCCATCCCCTACGAACCATCCGTGTCCATCCGCGTGTATCTGTGGTTCCTTCCTCGTCTCTGCGATCTGGGTACCCTTGCGCTGAATCTTCTTGGCCGGCGATCACGCAAATTGACTCGAATCCGCTCGCCTAGGACCGTTGGGGCATCCATAATGACGGCACAACGCAAGCACGGAAGGACGTCATGAGCAAGCGCGACCGCGAGAAACTGAGGAAGGCCAAGGCCCGGAAAGACAAGAAGGTCAAGGCCGCCCAGGCTAAGGCCAAACAGAGCGGCGATTCCAGCGCACCGACCCGTGACCTGGGAACGGCCTTGGCGAGCAGACCCTTCGGCGTGGACAGCGTCGGCCGCAGCGCCACCGCCGGTGGTGCGCCCCGACTGCCCCGCCGCAGCAAGAAGGGGTAGCGGTCAGCGATCAGCTTTCTGCTCTCAGCATTTGGACATTTCGACGTTCAGACGTTTCCTTCCCTCAGTGTCCTCTGTGCCTCCGCGGTGAACGCTTGCTCTTGGCATAATCAGTCCAATGCACGGTCAGTGGGGCGCGCGCAAACCCCCCGGCGCGCGCAGGGATGGTCGGAATTGAGCGAGTTTAACCCGCGCGAACGCTCGGGTAAGCAAAGTTGGGGGAAGTCGGGACGGGGATGCCGGGCGGGGCAATCCCACCGCTCGGCCGCAGCCGCCCGGCGACGCCGAGGTATGATGCGCAGAGGGGCGGGGGATGTGACCCGCCGACTTGGGTACGGATGGACGACTTGAGAGGGACGTTGCCATGATGGATCAACCGCCGCCTCCGAAAGCGCTGACGGTTGGTCCGCCGGCGACCCCTGCCTCTCGGTCGGGGAAAGCGTCGGTGATGGCGATCCTCAGTCTGGTGCTGGGGATTCTCGGATTCTTCACCGCTGGGCTGGCCGGCTTGGTCGGAATCATTCTGGGCAGCGTGGCGATCGTCGGCATCACCAGGAGCGCCGGGCGAATCGGTGGCCGCGGCCTGGCCATCGCCGGGATCGCCCTTTCCACGGTCAGCCTCGTCGTTGGGCTTCTGTTGCTTGGGACCTTCCTGTCGGGTATCGGCGTCGCCCGGCAGGTCGTGGTGAACGTCATGTCGATATCCTCACTGCGGCAGGTCAGCGTTGCGGTCAGGACGTATTCAACCGACTACAACGACTATCTGCCGCGGACCGCTGAGTGGGTCGGTTTGCTCGACGCGTATCTGCAGGAGACGGGCGCACTGGTGTCATTGCCCGGCGAGTCCGAGCAAGGGCGGGCGTACGCGATGAACCGCCTCCTCGACGGGCTGCGGTATGCCGACGTGAGCGATCCGGAGCGAACGGTGCTGTTCTATGAAGCTCAGTTCGGCAGCCCGCTTGCGGGAGGTCCGGAGCTGCTGCCGGCCGAGCCTCGCTACCAGCAAGGCTATGTGATTGTGTTCGTGGATGGTCACATTGAGAACGTGATCCCGGAGGCGCTTGATTCGTTGGTATGGCAGCCTTAGGCGAAGGCGCGGCCGACGCTGAGGTATGATGCGCTGCGGGGCGGGCGATGGGCTCCGCCGACTTGGGTACGGCTGGACGACTTGAGAGGGACACGGAAATGATGGATCAACCGCCGCCTCCGAAATCGCCGCCGATCACACCTGGCGAGATTCCCGCCTCAGGGCCGACGAAAACGTCGGTGATGGCGATCGTCAGTCTGGTGCTGGGGGTTCTGGGGTTCTGCACCCTTGGGCTGGGCGGGCTGATCGGGGTCATCCTGGGCATCGTGGCCCTCGTCTCCATCAACAAGAGTGCCGGGCGACTGGGCGGCCAGGGCGTGGCCATCGGCGGGATCGTGGTTTCCGGGGCCGGTCTGATCGCCGGTCTGATCGTCGGGCTCCTGCTCATAGTGCCGGCGATGCTCCTGCCTGCAATCGGCGCCCCCCGCCAGGCCGCGATTAACGCTATGTCGATGAATTCGCTGCGGCAGGTCAGCGTCGCGGCCGCGTCGTACGCAATGGACTACAACGACTATCTGCCGCGCAGCGATGATTGGGTTGATCTGCTCGACGCGTATGTGCAGGACGCCGACGCAGTCGTTTCATTGTCGAGGTCGCCCGAGCAAGGTCGGGCCTACGCCATGAACCGCCTCCTCGACGGGCTGCGCTTTGCCGACGTGAGCGATCCCCAACGAACGGTTCTGTTTTATGAATCTCAGTTCGGAAGCCCGCTTGCCGGAGGTTCGGAGCTGCTACCGGACCAGCCTCGCTACGTGCAAGGCTATGTGATTGTGTTCGTGGATGGTCACATTGAGAACGTGATCCCGGAGGCGATTGATACGCTGGTGTGGCAGCCGTAGACGGGGGTGTGGCCGGCGGCGCTTGGAGGTCGTCGCGAAGCCGCAAGCGGCCTGCGCGCGAGTGCGAACGCCGGGCCGGCGCCGCTCATTCCACCTTTTGGATTTGCCAGTACTCCAGCTCGATGGGGGCTTGCCGCCCGAAGATGCTCACTAGCACACGGACCAGGCCCTTGTCAGGCAGCACCTCGTCCACACTGCCCTCGTAGTTCTGGAACGGCCCTTCCTTGATGATGACGAAGTCGCCGGGGACGAACTCCATCTTGACCGTGGGGGTTTCCTCCGGGCGGCGTGAATCAAAGAGCATCTTCTCGACTTCATGTTTCTTCATGGGTGTCGGCCGGCCGGCGGTACCCACGAAATCGCCCACCCCGGTGGTCTCTTTGATGAGGAAGAACACGTCCTGGGGAATTCGCCCATCGGATTCCAACTGCATCTCGACGAAGATGTAGCCGGGATAGAGCTTGGTCTCGGTGATGCGGGTCTTGCCGCCCTTGAGGGTCTTGGTCTTCTCGGTGGGGACCATGATTCGCCCCACGCGCTCCTCCAGCCCCTCAATCTGCACTTTGCGCAACAGCGTCTCGCGGACGTAATTCTCCTTGTTCGACGCCACGCGAAGGACAAACCAGTCCATTCCCTCGCGGTACATGGGTAGGTCTGCGGCAGGATCGAAGGGTGCTTCCTCCTCGCCTTGGTCGGTGGTCTTTGTGTCGGTCGCCGGTTGGGACGAGGAGTCTTGGCGGCGGCCCTTCTTCGAGGAGGGCGGAGCCGGTTTGGAGGTGGCGACTCCGGCGCCACGGAGTGTCGTGACCTCCGAGCCTGTTTGCGTCGAGGAGGCAGCCTCCGCGGCAGGGGTGGTGTGGTGCTTCACGCTACCGGCTGGATCGCCGGACTCCTCACGGTTGAGATCGGGCTTGGTGGCCCCGGCGGTATCAGACATGCCCGGCTCCTGCGGGTCGGTGTCGGGGACGTTGGATGATGATGAATCGCTCATGATGGCGTGGCAGCAGGGTGGTCATCCGGCCGCCTCGAGAATCTTGGCCCACGTGAACAATGGGGCGTAAACCAGGTAATCCAGGAAGGAGATGATCAACGCGATGACGAATGTGAGGCCGATCACCACGATCGTCGATCCTCTGATTTCCCGGCGAGTGGACCAATTGACTTTTTTCATCTCGCCTTCGGTGGCGATGAGAAAGTCCACGACCTTCGGCTTGCGACCAATGAGGTAGTATCCCAACCAGGCCGCGCTGGCGCACACGAGCACGAAGGCCACCGTCTGCGTGTAGATCGGCTCGAAACCGGCGATGCGGGCGTTCTTCAGATTGTCCCAAAGCCAAGCCGCGCCCATCAGCGCGAGCATGCCCAGCGCGATCGCCGACATCATCCTCGTCCAGTAGCCTTGTCCCTTCTTATAGATGACCATGGCACTTCAGTGGAAGCTTCCTTCAGGCGTCGTTGCGGCGGCGGGCAAACCCAGGCAACACGCCAGGGGTGACTCGAACACCCAACCTGCGGATTTGGAATCCGCTGCTCTACCAAAATTGAGCTACTGGCGTATGCGCGAATATCCTTTGCGTAAGTGTGTTGCTCGGTCTGCGGGAACGTGCCCCGATCTCTACTCCACGTTGACCCAAATCTACTTACGCTTGATCTTATGCAATGTATGCTTGCGTAGCCGTGGGCTGTATTTCTGCAGCCCGGCTTTCATCTTTTCGGGGATGCCCCCTTTGACGCGGAGGCTCGTGCGGTAGTTCAGGTCTTTTGTCTCGGTGCACTGGAGCCAGACGTATTCGCGGTCTGTAGATCTCTTGCCCTTGGCCATGGTATTGAGCCTTTAGCGGTGATTCGTTGGTCTCACTAGACGCTCGCCATCAGCGACGAGGCCAGAAGCTGGTCGCTGAAAGCTAACCGCTATTCAAGGATCTTTGTCACGACACCGGACCCGACGGTTCTGCCTCCCTCACGAACCGCGAACCGCAGGCCTTCCTCCATAGCGATGGGCTTGCCCTCGAGGTCCACCGTGAGGTGGATGTTGTCGCCGGGCATGCACATCTCGGCACCACCGAGCAGGTCCAGTTTGCCGGTCACGTCCGTCGTTCGGAAGTAGAACTGCGGCTTGTATCCGGAAAAGAACGGGGTATGGCGGCCACCCTCCTCCTTGGTGAGCACATAGACCTCGGCTTCGAACTTGGTGTGCGGCGTGATGGACCCGGGCTTGCACAGGACCTGACCGCGCTCGACGTCCTCCTTCTCAATGCCGCGGAGCAGGCAGCCGGCATTGTCGCCTGCCTGGCCGTGATCCAGCGTCTTGTTGAACATCTCGACCCCGGTCACGATTGTCTTTCGGGTTTCCTCATGCAGCCCGACGAGCTCGATCTCATCGCCGACCTTCACCATCCCGCGCTCGATACGGCCGGTCACGACCGTGCCGCGACCCTTGATCGAAAACACGTCCTCGATGGGCATGAGGAACGGCTTGTCGATCTCGCGGGTCGGCTCGGGGATGTAGCTGTCCAGCGCTTCGAGCAGCTCATCGATCGCCTTGCAGGATTCATCGTCCTTGCCTTCGGACTCCATCGCCTTTAGGGCCGAGCCTTTGATGATGGGAATCTCATCGCCGGGGAAATCGTATTGCGTCAGAAGCTCGCGGACCTCCAGCTCAACAAGCTCCAGCAGTTCAGGGTCATCCACAGCGTCAACCTTGTTGAGGAAGACAACCATGCCGGGCACGCCGACCTGGCGGGCTAGCAGGATGTGCTCGCGTGTCTGCGGCATCGGGCCGTCGGTCGCCGCGACCACCAGGATCGCTCCATCCATCTGGGCCGCGCCGGTGATCATGTTCTTGATGTAGTCGGCGTGGCCGGGGCAGTCCACGTGCGCGTAGTGGCGGTTGTCCGTTTCGTACTCCTGATGGCTCGTGGCGATGGTGATCCCGCGGGCCTTCTCCTCGGGCGCATTGTCAATCTGGTCGAACGTCCGGACGGTCGCCTGGCCCTTGAGCGCCTGGCGCATGGTGATCGCAGCCGTCAGCGTCGTCTTGCCGTGATCGATGTGGCCGATCGTGCCTACGTTGACGTGAGGCTTGGTTCTTTCAAAAACAGTCTTGGCCATTTTCGGCGGTCTCCATCAAGTCGTTGGGCGGAGTCGTTGCGACATTTCCCGCCATCGTATTGGAAATCAGTCGCGCGTGGATTTTCCACGCTCGATCCGGCGTGCGGAAAGCAGGCGGGGTCTCCCATCAGGCGCCCCGCGTCAAGCCACCGATGGGACTTGAACCCATGACCTCACCCTTACCAAGGGTGTGCTCTACCACTGAGCTACGGTGGCCTGTCGGCGGCCTGGAGCCCAGGCACGATCCAGCCCCCCTGCGACGAAAAACCGTCCCGAAGACGGGACGGAAGTCCAAGTCTAGCCGCTTCGGCGGTCCTGGCAAGGGCTCAGTCAGAGAATGTTGCGAGAAGCTGACCAGCAACCCTCGCCAGACCTAGGGCACCTGGTTGCTGGTCAGATTTCGCACTCGGACGCGGTCGCCTCGGGTCGGCTGGCCATCTGGAGTCGTGGTCAGCTCCAAGTCATCCAAGTCCTCCCACCGGCCCTGCGTGGCCACGTGCCCGTCCAGGAACAGCATAAGGCAAACGCCCGAGTAGCGGAAATCCACCTCCAGCGTCGGCGTATCCGCCTGAAACGGCTCAGGTTCGTCCTCGATGACCTCTCCCGCGACCGAATCCACGAGATACATCGACCGTTCCGGGGCCTTGATCTGCCCGGTGGCGTAGAACCTGGCTTCGGAATCAACCTCTTGATCGGCGTTGAAGAAATTATTGGCGGCGAAATATCCGGGCTGACCGATCTCCTGCGCGCCCGAGCCGAACGGCGTGGGGCCGGGGCTACCGAACGGCCCGGGGCCACTGCCGCCGAGGGCGTTGCGTTTGTTGAGCGCGGCGGAGCGGAAGGGATTCTCCAGGTCGCCTCCGAGCCGGTCGTACAGCGCCTGATCCGGCGAGTCGAAGCGGTAGTCGTATCCCGAGTCCATCTGCGTCTCGGGAAAGACGCCGCCCTCGAAGACCGTCCAGAGGATGTCCGTCCACGTTCCCTTGTGCTGGTCGCCCAGCGGAGGGGCGAGCGCGGAGCGGACCTTGCCTCGATAGGAGCTGTCCTCGTAGTTGAACTGGCTGGGCACAATAAACTCACGGTTGTCCGAGGAATACATCCTCATCCACTGGCCGATCTGTCGCATGTTGGACATGGATTTGGTCATCAGGCCGCTGCTGAAGACGCCGGCGAGCGCCGGGAGCAGCAGGCCGAGCAGGACAACGATGATCCCGATGACGACCATGAGTTCGGTCAGGGTGAAGCCACGGCGAGCGTTCATGGCGATGCTCCTTGTTAGCATCGTAAGATCAGCCTTGCAAGGGCTCTGCCACAGCATAGGCCGCGAGCGCGGACGGTCCAGCCACTCAAGAGAATACGCAGAAGTGCCCACAAGGGGTGCAGCGACTGGCTAGACGTGCGGAGGCCCCCATTCCATCGCCGTTCAGCCGAGGTTCATGGTCATGAGGAACTCGGCGTTGGACTTGGTTTTAGCCATGCGGCCCCTCAGCAGCTCCATCGCCTCGACGACGGACATGTCCGCCACGACCTTTCGCAGGCGACTGACCAGCTCGAGCTCCTTGGGGTCCAGCAGCAGCTCTTCACGCCGGGTGCCGGAGGCGGAGATGTCGATCGCCGGCCAGATACGCTTTTCCACCAGTTTCCTGGTGAGGTGCAGTTCAGCGTTGCCGGTGCCCTTGAACTCCTCGAAGATGACCTCGTCGGCCTTGGACCCGGTGTCCACAAGCGCGGTGCCGAAGATCGTGAGCGACCCGCCGTCCTCGATGTTGCGGGCTGAGCCGAAGAACTTCTTGGGCTTGATCAGCGCTTGGGTATCCACGCCGCCGGTGCCGATCTTCCCTGTGGTGGGCATGGCATTGTTGTAGCCGCGGGCGACCCGGGTGATCGAGTCGAGCAGAATCACCACGTGGTCGCCGTGCTCGACTATTCGGCGGGCCTTCTCCATGACCATTTCGGTCACTTGGATGTGCCGTGTGGCCTGCTCGTCGAACGTGCTGGCGACGACTTCGACCGTATCGGGAGTGTTGCGGCGGAAATCGGTCACTTCTTCGGGCCGCTCATCGATCAACAGCACGATGACGTGCACGTCCGGGTGGTTTTTCGCGACCGCATTGGTGATCTGCTGGAGGATGATGGTCTTGCCGGCTCGTGGTGGGGAAACGATGAGCGCCCGCTGGCCGAACCCGAACGGTGTGACCAGGTCGATGATGCGCGTCTCGATGATGTCCGCCTCGGTTTCGAGGATGAGTCGTTTGTTCGGATGTAACGGTGTGAGGTTCTCAAACGTCGGCAGGTCGTGCACCAGTGCGGGGTCGCGGCCGTTGACCTGCTCCACCCGAAGCAAAGCGAAATACGTCTCCGTCTCCTTGGGTGGGCGGATCAGACCGCGCACGATATGGCCTTTGCGAAGCCCGAACCGCCGAATCTGCGACGGACTGACATAGACGTCGTCGGGCGACGGCAGGTAGGAGTACTCGGGGCTGCGAAGGAAACCGAAGCCGTCCGGCAAGATCGCAAGGGTGCCTTCACCCATCATCAATCCCTGTCTGCGAGCCCGGGCCCTGAGTATTTCGAAGACCAGCCTCTGTTTCGGCAGCGCTGCGAACTCCTCGATCTCTTCGGCTTCAGCGAGCTCGTTGAGCTGGTCGGTTGCCATCCGCTGAAGCACGACGAGGCTGAGATCGTCCTTCTTGGCCAGTTCGTACTTGCCCTGGGTCTCCTCCTCCAGCGCCACCGCTTCCGCTTCGAGCTGCTCGTCGGAGGGCACTTCGCCGGGTTGAAGGGTGACGGTGAGCGTAGAACTGGTCGCGGAGTTCCTCTTGCGTCGTTTGCGGTACTTTCTGGTGGCCATAGTTGCGGTCTACTCCTTGCTATCAACGGCGCGCCGCATCGAGGGCTGTTGGTCTGCGCGCATGGCTGGTGGGGGAATCGTCCAGGCCAAGACGAAGGTGCGTGGTTCGGGTCGTTCCGGGAGGGATTTCAATGCACGAATGCGGCGACGGTGCTTGAACTATTGGCGACAACCAGATCGCGACTGCGATCGGCCCTTCGAGCCGTCAATCAACCCGTTCGCCCGCTCACCCACCGCGAAACGAACGCATCAGCTCCGGTGGGGTTGAACAATTTCGCTCAAGGTACGGCGGACCTGCTCGGTCAGTGCATCCAGGTCGCCGGTGTTGCTAATCACATAATCGGCTCTTGCCTGCTTCTCGTCAAGCGGTCGTTGCAAATCTTCTCTCTTGGACAGCTCCTGCTCGTCCCACCCCCGCGACTCGGCAAGCCGCCGGACACGCGTGTCGCGGTCCGCCTCGACGAAGACCACCGCATCGCATGCCCTGTCCACCCCGGCTTCGAAGAGCAACGGGGCATCGATCACCAAGGCCGGCGCGTCCCGGGGCGCCCGCTGGAAGAGTGCTCGGCGTCGCGATTCGACCCACGGATGAACGACCGATTCTAGGCGTCGTCGCTCGTCGGGACGAGCAAAGACGATTCGTGCCACAGCGGCACGGTCGATCTGCCCGGAATCACTGAGCACCTGCGGTCCCCACCAGCGCAGCAGCGCATCGCGGACCGCTGGGTCCCCCAGAGCCTGCCTGGCCAGGACATCGGAGTCGGCCACCACGCAACCGAGGTCGGCGAGCATCCGGGCGACGGTGCTCTTTCCTGCTCCGATGCCGCCGGCCAGGCCGATGACGGGTCTGCGTCCGCCGGGCATATGGGGATCCGTCGTGAGACTTCAAGGGATCAGAGCCGCCCCGTGACGGAGCGGTCCGCGGCGACACACCGCGGCTCTGTTTACCGCACAATCCGCGACCAGGTCGTGCCGTCAGGGCCGTCCTTCACGGCGATGCCCAACTCGGCCAGCTCGTCTCGAATGAGATCAGAGGCGGACCAGTCCTTCGCGGCCCGGGCCGCATTTCGCTCGGCGATCTTCGACACGATCAAGCGCTTATCAACTGCCCCGCCGGCGGTGGAACTCTCGCGCTCCAGATCGAGCACCCCCAGCACGCGCAACATGGTCCGCAGCGCTTGCAGCTCGCTGGAATGGGGCGGTCGATCGCCCTTGGCGGCTGGCGACCCGGGCCCGTCGGAGCCGATCGAGTACTGCCCGATGGCTTCGTTGAGTATGCCAATGGCCCCAGCGACGTTGAGGTCATCGCATAGTGATTCCGTGAACTCATCCAGCGCGTCGCACAGCAGCGCCCGGCCGTGGATTCCCACGTCTTGGTTGACCTCCAGCCACGCTTGGAGCCGGGCCCACCGGTCGATGAGGCGTTGGGAGTCGCGAAGCCCCTGCATAGTGAAGTTCGCATTGGAGCGATAATGCGTTTTCGTCAGCTCCAGGCGGATCGCCGCCGGCGAGGCTCCCTTGGCCAGGAGTTCGCCGACGGTGAAGAAGTTGCCTTTGCTCTTGGCCATCTTCTCGCCTTCGACGACGAGGTGGCGAGTGTGAAACCAGTACCGCGCGAAGTAGGGCTGGCCGGTGGCGCCGCGGGTCTGGGCGAGCTCACATTCGTGATGGGGGAAGATGTTGTCTTCGCCGCCGGAGTGGATGTCGATGACGCCGTCCGTACCCTGCCCCAGCAGGCTCATGGCCATGACCGAGCACTCCAGGTGCCAGCCCGGATATCCTTCGCCCCATGGGCTCGGCCAGCGCATCAGATGGTGCGGATCAGGTTTCCAGAGAAGGAAGTCGGCCGGGTGCCGCTTGGCGGCCTGGTGCGCTTCGTTGATTCGGCCGCCGGCGGCCTCTCGTAGCGATTCGAGGGTATTACCGCTCAGACGGCCATAGTCGGCGAACGACCGTACATCAAAATACACCGTCCCGTCGTCTGCGACGTAGGCGTGGGCCTTGTCCAACAGCGTCTTCACCAGTTCGATCATCGGCGGGATGTATTGAGTGGGTCGGGGCATCAGCTCGGGGCGTTGCCGGGCCTCCGCAGCGACGGTCAGACCGAGCAAGCGGGCGTCTTTGAGAAACGCCTCGACGTAAAAGTCGGCTATTCGATAGGGATCGTTGGGGTCGATGTCCTTGGCGTCGGGCGGCAATGTGCCGGCCTTCTTCGCGTCCAGCAGGCGCCTGCGCGCGACCTGCATCCGGTCTTCGCCCGCACCGTCCGTGGCCGAGTCCTCGGTCATGTGGCCGACATCGGTCATGTTCATCACGTGAATCACGTCGTAGTCGAGCAACTCCAGCGTGCGGCGCAGCAGGTCGGCGTTGAGGAACGAACGGAAGTTCCCGATGTGGGCGTAGTCGTAGACCGTCGGGCCGCAGCTGTAGAACGTCACCCGCCTGCCCGGGGGGTCCTGAGGCACAAACTCCTCCAGGCGCTTCGTGAGCGTGTTATAGATTCGAAGCGTCATCGGCGCAAACGGTATGGGCCTCCCACCGCACTGGCAAGCAGGTGGCGCCCCGCGAGCGGGCAGCGTCGCGGGTCATCGAAGCACGCGGTCCTTGATGGGTCTGGCGGGGTTGCCGACGAAGACTCGCCTTTGGGGCAGATCCTTGTACGCGCTGGATCGAGCGCCCAACACACTGAGCGATCCGACATGCACTCCCGGCCCGACGAAGGCGTCGGCTCCGATCCACACATCGTCGCCGATGGTGATCGGAGCACGGATCAGCGGGAAGGAGGGCACCGTGTAGTCATGAGTGCCCGCACACAAGTGGGCGTACTGGCTGATGATCGACCGCTTGCCGATCTTGATCTTGCCGAGATTGTAGAGAATCGCGTAATCACCGATGGTCGCCCCGTCGTCGATGTCGAGCAACCATGGGATCTCGATCTTGACCGTCGGCCGAATCGACACGCCCTTGCCGATCCTGGCGCCGAAGAGCCGCAGTAACGCGCTGCGGACGCGATGCCAATTGTGGAAGCTGATGCGGAAGATGGGTCTGCCCAGTAGCATCCAGATCGCGCGTCCGAGCTTCTCCTGGAATGACCAGGTGCTCGGCTCCGGCCGCAGTTGCATTGGAGGTTCAGGGCCTGGGGCTGCGTCGGGCGATTGCGAATCTTCAGGGCACATCGAGTCGTCCCTTTCGGCGCGGTCAGTGCGCGATCCGTGACGAAGATCGCGGTCGGTCCACCCGTGTGGGGCCTTGAGCCAACGAGGAGTGTCGAGGCTCATACCGCCGAAGCATGGGTGGTGTTCACCTCGCTCTCCAGGACATCGCAGAACTTGCCACAGAGGAGGTCCTTGCTCAACTGGGTGCTGACGATTCTTTGGGCTCGGCGGCCGATCTCTGCCAGCTTCTGTGGCGCGGTGCTGAGGATGGTTCGGATCGTCGCCACCGCCCCCGCGACATCGCCATGCACGATGCGCCACCCGATTTCATTTCTTTCAATAATCTCCGAGGCGTGGCAAGGACTCGGCCCCAGCAGCAGCAGCGGCCGGGCCGCCGCCATTGCCCCGTAGACCTTGCAGGGATGAACGATGCCCACCATCTTGGTGCCGACCGATACGGCGTGTACGTCAGCCGCGGACAGCGAGTACTTCAACTCCGCCAGCGGCTGGTACGGCAGTGAGATGATGTTGCCAGGGTTGTGCTGTTGGATTGTACGTTCGACGTCCATCTTGGCCAGACCGCCGCCGACGAACATGAACACGAGGCGTCGCTCGTGTTTGAGTTGCACCGCCGCCTCCAGCAGCGTCGTCACAGGATGGACGATGCTGTGGTTGCCGCTGTACATGATGACGAACTTGCCTTGTAGGTTGTGTTGTTTGCGGAATGGGTTGTCTTCGTGGCGGACAGGTTCGAGGTGATCATCGTGAGGCCACGGCGGCATGACATGCAGCTTCTCGCGGACATCGAGTTTGCGCAGCACCCGCTCGGCCATGAAGCGGTCGAGGGTGATGATGTCCGAGGCGCGGCGCAGGACCATTCGGTTGAACCAATCGAACAGTTTGACGATGGGTGATGACGCGTTGATCCAGCCCATGGCGATCATCTGGTCTGGGTTGAGGTCCATCACCCAGTACTTGACGCGAGCGCCTCGTATCGCCGCGATGATCAGCGCAGCGGCGGAGCACATCGGCGGCGAGGTGCTGACCAGCACGCACGCCAGGCGTCGCGTGAATACGCCGCGCAGGACGCATTGAATAAGGAAGCTCGCCGACGCCAGCAGTCGCATGGGAATCGACTTCTTCCCGAACGACGACAGCGGAATCCGGAGAACCTCTACGCCGTCGAGAACCTCGCTCGGCGGATATTTCATTGACGGGTCGTTGTAGCCGCGGTTGGCGGCGAGCACCACGACGCGATACCCGCGCCGAGCCATCTCGGTCGCTGCGTCGGCCATGTGCTGCCCTACGCTGGCATGGTCCGGCACGTAGACCTGGCTCAGAATCAGAAGGGTCTTGGTTGGCGAGTCGCTGGGCACGGGCGGATGACACTTCTATCGCAGCATGCACGGTCGCTGGTCATGGAGGCCGCAACGGCCGCCGGCAACCTCACACCGCCTGGGCCTTGGCGCCGTACTTGGCCATGTATTCGTCGTAGATCCAGGCGTACGTCTTGGCCATGCCCTCGCGCAACCGAATGCTCGGCTCCCAGCCAAGGCACTTCCTGATCTGCGTGTTGTCACTGTTTCGCCCGTTGACGCCCTTGGGGGCGCTGAGGTTGTATTGACGCTTGAGCTTGATGTCGGCGATCTCCTGGACGATGTCCACAAGCTGATTGATCGTGACCAGCTCGTTGGAGCCTAGATTCAGCGGCTCGGTAACGTCGCTGCGCATGATCATGTCAGTGCCCTTGAGGCAGTCGTCGATGTACATGAAGCTGCGGGTCTGCCGGCCGTCGCCCCAGATCTCGATCTCATCGCGACCGGCGACCTTGGCCTGGATCACCTTGCGGCAAATGGCGGCCGGAGCCTTTTCGCGTCCACCCTCCCATGTGCCATGCGGGCCATAGACGTTGTGGTAGCGAGCCATACGGGTAACGATGCCGAAGTCTTCTCGGAAATGCCGGCACATCCGCTCGGAGAAGATTTTCTCCCAGCCGTAGCCGTCCTCCGCGTCGGCCGGATAGGCGTCCTCCTCTTTCAGGGCGACGACATCTTCGCTCTTCTGCTTCTCCTGGTTGTAGACGCAGGCGGACGAGGAATAGAAAAAGCGCTGCACGCCCGTGTCTTTGGCCGCGATGAGCATGTGGGTATTGACCAGAACCGAGAGCATGCACAGGGCCTTGTTGGCCTCGATGAACCCCATCCCGCCCATGTCGGCGGCCAGCTGATACACCTCAGCCGCACCGTCGCATGCCTCCAGGCAGTTGCTCTTGTCCTTGAGATCGAGCTGGAGGTTCTCGACCACATCGAATCGCTGATGCCACTGGGCGAACGGCTTGATATCAACCGAGCGGATGCTGGTGTAGCCTTGGCGAAGCAGGTCGGCGACGAGATGCCCCCCGATGAACCCCCCTCCACCGGCCACGACGATCATTTGATCTTTGGTCATTTTCCATTTCCTTCCGCTGGTTGCTTCCTCGAACGGCCCGATTGCCGCGTCAGGTTCGGGCGACTAGACATCCCACCTCACCTGCAGGCTCAGAGATCCTCCCCCTCTCAGCATCGCCGGTCCACCCTGGCTTGGTGGGCGAAACAATGCTAACGTAACAATAGCTCACCAGGGTTCGGATTCAACCGGGATATCTGAGCCGGCCCTTGTTATCAGACAATCTGTGAGCGTGTCTGACGGCTTGGCAGTCTGAAGCGGTTCGCCGCCGCCGGCTCCGGTGTTGCTCGCGTGATCCCGACGGGACCGTGCACCCATCCGTTGACGCCGAGATCAGCCCTTCACACTGACCGAGCCGCCGATCAGAGACGATCCGCGGGCATGGGCGGGCTGGGGCGGCTGGGCTTGGGGGGTGTCCACAAGACCCCCGGCCGCGACGTTCTCCTCAGCCAGCCGTTCCAGCAGCATCGACCACGTCTCTCGCTCGTACCGCAGTAGTCTGAGCACCTCCTCGACAATGGCCGGGCTGCGCTCACCGACGGCCGCAATCAACCGCGTATACATGAACGTGTACAAGGACGAAAGCTGCTGGCAAAGCTCCGGGGAATGCTGAGGCTGAAGGCTGTTGATCAGCTCAATCAGGATGTCCTGGCAACGGCTGATGCCCTCGTAAGCCGCCTCATGGTCGACGGCCTCCAATGCGGCCTTGCCCTGCTCGGCATACTTCAGCGCGCCGTCGAACAGCAGCAGCCGAAGCTCAGCTGTGCTGGCGGTCATCACCTTTGTGTGCAGGTATGGGTTAGGCTGCGATGAGCTCATTGTCCATGATGTATCGGCTCGGTTGCTGCATCAGATGCGTCTGCCCGGCGATTTCGTGGAGACAACTATCAGCGGCGGATGGCGAGGCTTTGGGCGAGGGCCAGATTGCCCGACAGCGACAGCAGGGCGTTGTTCATGCCCTGAAGCTGGGCCAGGGCCGTCTCCATGGCCACAAACTGCCGCTCAAGCCGCGCCCGTCGCGCGTCCAGGCGCAAATCGAACGCCTCGAGGCGCGATTTCGTGAGATCGATCTGGTCTTGGAAAACCTGATCGGCGAGCGTCATTGTGCCGTCAATGGAGTTGGTCAGCCCGTCGAGCAGTTGATCGAACAGATCACCGAAGCCCAGAACCGTGAACGTCTGCTCGCTGACGTTGACCGTCACGCCGGGCGCGATGTCTTTCGTGGTCGTCGTTGACCCCTTGAAGGCGGCGAAGAGGTTCTCGACCGCCTGGGGGTCGTTCTCGTACGCCTCGCGGAACTTGTCTTTGTCGAAGGTCAGCACACCCTCGGCCCCAACGCGGATCCCCACTTGGCTGAGACGCTGATACTGCGTTTCCACGCCCTTTGCCGGCCCCTGCGCGACACGGTACAGCGCGCTGCGCAGGCGGGCGGTGGTCGAGTTGCCCAGCAACGGGCCGCGCTCCTCGGTATCGACATCGAAAGAGTCGTAGTCGTTGATCCGCCCGATCGCATCGTTGAACGTGGTCACGAACTGGAATACCGCGTCTTCGATCTTCTGAGTATCCCGGGTGACGGTCACCGTCACGGGATCATCGCTGGCCGAGACGAGGTCGATGGTCACCCCTGGCACCACGTCGCTGATACTGTTCGATGAGCTGGTGATCAGAAAGCCCTGGGACGGGTCGTCGGAGCCGAAGAAGACCTTGGCGTCACGCCCTTCCGAAAGCGTGGTCAGCCCCAAATCGACGCCCCCACTGTCGATGATCAACTCGCCGAGGCGACCGGTGATATTCGAGCTGAAGTTGACGCGGAACGGCGTCGCGCCTGAGCCGGTGTTGATAATCGAGGCGCTGACGGGGATGCCTGCATCGTTGATCTTCCCCACCACGTCGCTCAAGGAATCAGAGATGGCCAGTGTTACCACCCGCTCGTAGGACCCGTCGATATCTTCACCCACCGCGTCCGCTTCGCCGAGGATATTGAGGTCCGCCGCGGTCGTGCCGCTGAGCGATTCAACCTTGATGGCCACGAACGGCTCGCCGGTCTCCACGGGTGAAGCATTGTCGGGATCGTGCTCGAGCAGCAGGCCGTCGCCGTTGTCGTTGATCCGAGCTTTGATCGCCAACCCACGTGAGTTGATCTCCTGGATGATGTCGAAGAGCGTCAGCGAATCGGAGCCGATGTTGACATCGGCCGTGTTGCCGTACCCGTCGGTGATCCGAAACACGCCGGTGCCTACACCCCGGCCGTAGTTCAGATCGCTCAGCAGGGTCGCTTCGGAAACGTACTGCAACTGAAGATTTGTTCCCTCGACGGTGTTCGCGGCTACATCGGCTTGAATCCCCAGATCGTCCGCGGCGTTGCCGGCGATCGTAAGATTGCCGCCTCCGCTGGAGGTGTCAGTGATCAGCAGCCCGGTGCCGCTGGCATTGAGGCTCGCCGTCACCTGAATGTTGATGGAGCTGTTGATCTGACTGATGATGTCGCTCAGCGACCCCAATTCATCGATCGTGAACGAGTCGTTGCCGCCGAGTTGGTCGTTGATGGTGAGCGTGTTCTCACCGCCAAGGCCCGCGCCCCCGTTGAGACTGCTCACCAGCACCGAGTTGAGTCCGGCGATGAGCCGGTTGCCGTCCACGGTGTCCGGCCCAACGCCGGGGGCAGGGGTGAGGATTCCCAAGTCCCGCGCCGCGTTCGGCTGACTGAGGTCCGTTGAAAACCCCTCGATGATGAGGTTGACTGTGGAAGTGGTCGTGTCGGTGATGAGTAGGCTCACGCCATCCGCCGCGATGGAGGCGACAATCCGCCCGCCGTTGGCTAGATCGGATTCGTCCTTAGCGTTGTTGATGCGGTCGATGACATCTTGAAGGGTGACGGCCCGCGCATCCTGGACCGAGTTCGGAATCAACTGCCCGTCGAACGAGTCTGCGGCCGCGCCGGTCTCGTTGAGAATGCCGAGGTCCTCAGCCGTCTGGGTGTTGTTGGTCCCGGCGCCGAGCACCTTGAGGTTGCCGGCCCCGCCAACCGTGTCCGTCACCGTGAACTTGTCGCCATCAGCATGGATCGAAATCTGAATGTGGCCGCCGGTTTCGAGATTCACCCGGCTGATGAGACCGCCGACGGTGGTGATTCCGGTCAGATCGACCTCGTATTCAGTCCCGTCGCGAGCGATGAACTTGAACTCGGGGTTCGTATCGTCGTCGCTGATCGTGACGCCGGCGCCGTTGTTGAGGTCAGCCAGGAGAGTGTCGTTGTCGATCGGAGTGTTGATCCGCCCGAGGTCGATGTTGAAGACCGAGGTGTTGTCGCTGGCCTTGATGCGAAGGTCGGCCACGTTGTTGCGTATGACCACGCCGTTGCCGTCGTTGAGCGACCGCAGCGCGGTCAAGCCGCTGATGGTGTTGATGTCGTCGCCGGTGATGATGCCGCTGCTGCCGGTTTTGGCGATGCCCAGATCGCTCGCGGTGGTGTAGCCGATGGCGTTGTTGATGACCAGCGAGCCCGCGCTGTTCTCCGTCACCACGACATGATCACCGTCCACGGTGGCTGTGACGTTCGCGCCGGAGCTGTTGATGCGGTCGAGAACTTCGTTGAGCGACGTCACATCGGTCAGATCGACGGTGGTCGTGCCGATGCTGTCGATGATGGTGATCTTGCCTCGCGCGACGCCGGCGCCGCCGTTGAGGTTCGCAAGATCGGTGTCGGTTGACAGCGTTCCTTTGCCGAACTCAAAGCTCAGCGAGGTCAGACCCATCGGCGTGGTGTCCGTGTCAGCAAAGCCAGCCGAGAGCTTCTGGCTGGTCGACACCAGTTGCTTGACGATGAACGTGAACGTGCCTGGAATCGACTTCGCCGAGGCGATCGCGGTGAGGATGTCGCTGTTGCTGCTGCTGGCCAGCGCGGACTTGAAGATCGAGTCCAGCCGGAAGGACCGGGCTATATTCTTGAAATTGAGCAGGCGAGAGTTGATGTCCAACAGCGCGGTCTTTTGGGCTTGCAACGACACCAGCCGCGCCTGAAGCCCGAGCTTGCCGCGCGCTTCGAGCGCGATCAGATTGTCGATCAGGGTCGCGGTGTCAATGCCGCTGATCAGCCCGATGCCGGTGGTGATTGTTCCCATCGATACGCTCCACCATGCTGATCGCTATGCCGCCAGCGTCCACTCGGATTCGGCGATCCCCGGCCGCCACCTCGGACGGTCAAGACCCGCTCGTTTAAGAGCCAACACGTCACATACCCAACACGCAAGCGTTCGGTGGAACAGCCGACGCGAATCTTCCATTGCCCGCTGAGACTCCGCATCAGTGGGAGTACCCATCATCGGCACGGGATGGCCTGTCTCATTCATCCAAGCGTCCACTCTTTGCTGCAAACCGCGATCCATCAGACGCCCGCCAGGTGCGATCGGCGATCGAACCCTCCACCGACCTCTGCGCCATGTGAAGGCCGCAACACTCAACCTCATTGATCGGCGGGCCGTGTGTGTGACTTTGCTGCACCTTGCGCGAGATGGCGCAAAATGTGACATGATTCCCACGCGCGCATGGCGCGCAGCGACGCCGCCTCGCCGGCCGCAGCTCACACGGGCCGATGGGCCGCCCCAGCCCCCTACTTCTTCAGCGCCATCACCCCCCATCAGACCCTCATGACCGTGCTGTAGCTTGCCCGGAGCGTCTCGCTGTCAATGGTCGTGAAATCCCGGGGCGATCATGGGCTCTCGCGACCGCCTCCGCCGCGTCAGGAGATGACAGCGTCTTGTGGCGAGGCACCCGCTTTAGCACGCCGAGGCGGATCATCGTGTTCCGGCCCCGCTTCGCCTGTTCTTCCGAGTCAATGTGGCGCTGGACGAAATGGCCTGCTACGTCACCCTGACGCCCAGCTGCTGCATCAACCCATCAAACTGGTCGAATGTGTAGAACTCGATCAGGATGCGCCCGGATTCCTTCGTCTGGCCCTGCTGGATGACCACTTTGGTGCCCAGGTGCTCGCTGAGTCGCCGCTGTATCGCTTGGCGGTGCGGATGGTGACGGTGATCGGCGCGCCCCGGTCGTGGGGCCGACTCCGCAGTGAGCGCAGCGATGCGACGTTCCAGGGCTCGCACCGTGAAGTGCCTGCGGATCGCGAGATCGGCAAGCCGCTTGCGGGTTTCGATGTTAGTGATCGCTAATAACGCCTTGGCGTGCCCTGGGCCCAGCCGGGCGGTGCGCACCGCGTCCCTGGTGAACTCGTCAAGCTCGAGCAGTCGAAGCAGGTTGGTCACGCTTGAGCGGTTCAGGCCGACACGATCAGCAAGTTCCTGATGAGTCATGCCGTGCTCATGCGTGAGTTGCCAAAATGCTTCCGCCCGCTCGATCGGGTTGAGGTCTTCACGTTGGAGGTTCTCGATGAGCGCGAGCTCCGCGGCGGTTTGATCATCGATGCGGCGTACGATGGCAGGCAGCTGTGAGAGGCCGATGCGTTGGGCGGCGCGCCAGCGGCGCTCGCCAACAATGAGCTGGAACCCCCCTGCCGGCGCCTGCCTGACGACGATAGGCTGGATGAGCCCCGCCGATTTGATGGATTCGGCCAGCGACCGCAGCGCCTCTTCGTCGAACTGCTGCCGAGGCTGGCCTGGATTTGGGCGGATCTGGTCCGTGGCGATCATGCGGATTGGGTCGGGGGCCGCGATACCAGGTGCTGGGCGATCCGATGAGCCGGACGCCCGGTGCGCCGCCAACGGGGGGCTTGGTTCGGTGAGCTGGTCGATTTGAACGGGGGATGAGATGAGGCTTTGAAGACCTCGACCGAGACGTCGACGGGCCGTCACCGGCTGGGACGCGTCCTTGCGTGTTTGCATCGTTGGCTCTCCTTAGATGTGCCACTGGCGGCTGGGGCTGTGGGGTCATTACCTTGCGGGGGATGTGATGTTCCACGTGGAACCACCGTGCCATCGAAGAGCACCGCTTCGGTGTGGTCGCTGGGCACTTCCCGCGAGCACGGTGGATGAGGGCATCGTCGGCTCAGCAGGTGTTATGCCATGTTCCACGTGGAACGTCAAACACCCCGGGGCGCCATCGCCGGATTTATCGGTGCGGATCCGAGCCGCTGCTACCGGACCTGGGGCGGGATGTCCTCCCAGCGTTCGCCTTGAGTCGCAAGCCTTCCTGGCCGATACCCCGTCGTCTCGCCGCCATGGGGGGCTGGGGAGGGCCCCGCCGATGACCGAGCTCGCAGCACTATCAGTCGAGCAGGATCTCGTCGGTCGAATTGCTCAGGCCGAGCGCGACCTCGCTTCGCTCCAGCAGCAGCTTCAGCATGCGCACCGGTTGGCTACGGTGGGCACACTTGCGGCAGGGGTTGCCCACGAGATAAACAACATCATGACCCCCGTTCTCGCCTACGCCCAGCTGGCCAAGGCGGACCCGCACGATGCCGCCCTCCAAGTCAAGGCCCTGGACCGAGCCATTGCTGGCGCCGAATCCGCGGCACGGATCGCCCAGGCCGTCCTCGGTTTCACTCGAACCGATGATGACCTCGAGCACGCCAACGTCAGCGAGGCAATTGACGCTGCGCTCGCCTGTCTGGCAAGGGACCCGAGCAAAGATGGGACGCAGCTGGACATCTCGGTTGACCGTGACGCTGACGTCCGCATCCCACCTCTTGCGTTGCAGCAAGTGCTGTTGAACCTGATCCTCAACGCGGTGTCAGCCATGCGCCCCAAGCGAGGCTCGCTTCGGATTTCCGTTGCCGAGCACGTTGATGGCGCCACCCGGATAACCCTTGCTGATACCGGCCCAGGCATCCCACGTCATCTCCTGGCAACCCTCTTCGAGCCGTTCGTCACAAGTTGTGCCCAGCCGGACCATTCCCAAGCGGCAGAGGCAGCAAGCGGATCAGGCCTTGGCTTGGCCGTGTGCAAGCGCCTCGTCGAAAACGCCGGCGGCAGCATCGAGGCGCGCTCGAATCCGGGTGAGGGGGCAGTTTTCACAATTACGCTGCCAACATCCGACCGCCCCAACTCGGAAACATAATAGCTCGCCTAGATATCACGATTGTGCGTGATAGCTGCATTATGGCGGTAGAAGACACCTTGTATGCCAAGACTTCGCAGAAGTGCTTGGGAACATAGGTAGTGCGCTACTTTACTTCGCCGATCTGCGGCGATCTTGCCGGGTTCTGCTCCAGAGACGGGTAATATCATTTTCTGGCTGCTATCATCAAAAGCTTGATCGTTGATGTGACGAGAGATGTAAAGGCGCCCCTGGAGGGACTCGAACCCTCGCCCCCAGAATGAGAATCCCAGGTTCTATCCAATAGACAGGGGCGCCTTTCGTCCGCCCCCCGGACCTGGAATCAGGTCTTCAATTCGCCACGGCGCGCTAGCGATTTTAGCAGATACCGCCGGCGTCGTCCGCAGCGATCGGTGAATCCGCACAAAGTTGTACCAGGCGTAATGCAGGGCAACCGCCGCTTGGAGACCATCCAGCGTCTTGCTGAATGCGTTGGTCAGGCGGGTAAACCGACGCGACTGCATCCGTAGCGTCAGGTTGTTCCGCTCGACATGGCTGGTCGAGATCAAGTGATTCCGAGGCCGTCCCGCGATCCACACCTTTTTCATGTCGATGATTGATGGTGGCGAATACCGATGGTCTGCATCGGTATTCGCGCCTCCAAAGGTCTTGACCACTTTCGCGGCATCGACCCGACCGTTGAACGCTCCGCGGATCGCAGCGGGGTACGGACCGTATCCGTCCACGGATATCTGCGTCCGGCCGGCGATCCGCTGGCTCAGCATCCGCATGAACTCATGGGCGTGCCAGAGATCACGTTTGCCCACCAGATAGCAGGGGACCAGCTTGGTGTGCGGGTCTAGCGCAATGAACACATAAGCGTCCCCATACTCCCAGGGGTCGCGGTCGGTCACGCGCCTTTGCTTCTTGGCCACGTAGGTCCAGGTCTCATCGACCTGGACGGACCGGCATCGGACGCCGCGGATGTGCTCCTCAATCAGCCGATCACAATGGTCGCCGACGCGAAGCAGCAGCCGGATGATGGTCCGCGTGTGGTGGCCCGTCACCCGCTCGAATGGAGCGGATGCTAGCTCCCTCGACCAGCAGGGAGACGATCTGGGCCTGTTTGTGGGGCTTGAGCGTGTTCACCGCCAACGCCCTTCGCTGGGCACGGCGAGGCCCGCCTACAATGTCACGCTCTAGAGACCGTGCGGGTACGCCGTGCGGATTCGGCCCCACGCGGTTACAGCCGCAGGGGGCTTTTCTGTACCAGCCTATTGTAATGACAATGTCATTACAGTCAAGGCTTGTAGTTGCAATGTCATGACATTTTGATAGGATTCCGGGGACATGGCGAAAACCAAACAATTTGACCGGCTGGACACGTTTATCCAGATCAGGACGACCTCCAAGCAGATTGCGGCCTGGCGTCGAGCTGCCAAGCGAGAAAGCCGAACACCGAGTAATTGGATTCGGCACCAGCTTGACATGGCGGCAAAGCGGGAGTTGGACCGCTCGTGAGAGTGGCCCGTGTTTCTCTCCCGCCTTCATAGACTTGGTGGCCCTCTGGGGTAGAATGGGCTGTAGCAATCGCGCGGCCATGGGTACATGGCTTGAGTTCCTTTGGGAAGGGACCGCGAATTGTGACTGGCCCTGGACCACCCAGGGCCATGTTCTTTTGAGATCAGTTCATAAAAAAACCGGACCACGTTGCGGCGGTCCGGCCGAAAAAATCAGGTGCGAAGACCGGCAATCCAGCCGGTCGATGTGACTTAGCTTACACTATGCGTTGGAACGTTGTGAGGCAAGCGCTTCGGATCGAAAATATGAGAACACCTTTGAGACGTTTTCTGCTGGGCTTCGGTGCTGCGCTTCTGATCGGCGGTTAGGGCACCACTCGCTACGCCGATGAGCAGCAACAAAGCATCCCCACAGCGCACGAACGGGCGCGTGGCTATCCGCGTCTAGACCTATGGAGCAAAGGGCGTGGCGGGGAGCTATGGAAGCTATGGAAGCCCGACCTCCCGCCAAGTAAACACATCTACGCCGCCGGGGTATTCACGATGGCCATTGGCGCCGGGCTGATCGGGTTTTCGGCTCTGCGAGGAAATCCAAAATAGCGCACTACCGGAACATATGCGATATATTCAGCTACGCGCGCGATTTGATCCGATCCTGACTGGCAGTGCTGGCTGGCTATCGATGGCGGGAGGGGCGGCTTCCGTTGGATGGCCAGTGGAAGCTTGGCGGAAATAGTGAATCAGCTCCGGGGAGGAATTTCATGCCGGGTGATGAGTAGGAAGCGGGGGCTCGTGGCCGAGTTGGGGTGGCTGCGCAGGGTGCGATCGGGGTAGTCGGTACGATCATAGCCATGGCTGAGGCCGTCCATCGCCTGGAGCGATTGCGGCAGCGACGTGCTCGATCGGAGGCGGATCCGTCGATCGGCGGGCTGGTGTCGGGCGTGGCCCAACGCGCCGCGCGAACGCAGCGCCGGCTCGGGGCACTGACCGACGTTTGGGAGTCTCTAGTCCCCGCCGAGATCGTCGCGCGCACTCGACTGACGAGTTTGCGCGGCGGCGTTGCTCGCGTCGTCGTGGATTCCGCCTCGACGGCATATGAACTCGATCGAATGCTGCGCGGAGGACTGGAGCAACAGTTGCGGCGGCGCTTCCGCGGCACGCTCATGCGAATCAGGATCAGCATCGGCGGACGTCAATAGCGGGGATTTCGACGTGGTGTGCACTGATCGGGCCCAAGCGAAGTGACCGCCGAGGTGCGCGCACCGCGGTGGTTGGTGGTTGCCTGCTCTCGGTTGTTGGTTGCTGCGTATGGACTTTCGGCCGATCGGTGAGTAGCGCTGACGGACGCTGTAGCGGCGCCATCGCTCACAGGTTGAAGGGGTGCACGGGGAAGAGAAGACGCAACATGTCTTGGGTCGCGCTGCGAGGCGCGGCCGGTGGAACGTCGCGATCCAATCGTATCTGACAGCGGCCGTGGTGAACCTCAAGCGGCTGGCGAAGGCCGCAGGCTATCTCTGGGCATGGATCCGGCACGCGGTGGATTGGATGGTCGAGCGGTTCGTCCACAAGGCGCGAATCGAACTTCTGGTCCAGCTCCGCTCGACCGGCCTCGTTCACCGCCACCTACGCATCGCCTGACCACGGGTTTTTCAACAGGCCCACTGTCGCGGAGGTTCCCCGGAGGAGGTGGGCGCTCATTGACGAACACGGTATCGTGCCCAGTCGGATGGGCGGCACGGGGGAGGGCGCGTGCTATATGTCAAATCTTGGCTCGACAATGAGTCAGACGATGACGACCCGATTCTTAAAAGTGCGCATGGGCCGGGCCGTTGGGGCTTCACCTACTACGGCTCGTAGGAATGCCCTTGAAGCATCCCACTTGGCGGTGCGGATGTTTCACGTGGGTCACGGGGAAGCGATTCTCATCGTCTTTCCAGGGCGACGGGCGTGGCTCATCGACGCTGGCTGCACGAACGGTAAGAACAAGAACGAGATTTTGGGCAATCGGATACTCGACCACTTGGACGAGAATGATCTGTTCCTGGAGGCCATCATCCCAACCCATCCCCACGCAGATCATACGTTGGCCATGCAATCCGTTCTCGAACTCGAGTCAGATCGCGTAGCCGAGCCCATGACCCTGTATCGCAGCGACGATCCGGCCTGGGATCTCAACCAGGATCCGAAGTGGATCGCCAAGTTTCGCAAGGCCGTCAAGCCATTCGTCCAGGAGGAAGTGTTCAAAGACAGCCTTTGGGAGATACCTACTCCTGTAGGCGCAAACGCCGAATGCCTCATGTTCTCCGGCGGCAAGACCACGAAACAATACCGAAGTCTCTTCGTGTACCTTCGCTTCCACAGGGCCCGGTTTCTGTTTACAGGTGACGCGACCAAGAAGTACGAACGGGACCTCATCTTCGGCTTCGACCAGTTTGACTTCTCAGCAGACGTTCTGAAGGTCACTCACCACGGCAGCGAGCATGGGACGGATCCGTCAGTTCTGAACGCCGTCAACCCGGGGATTGCGATTGCTTCGACCGGTCCGGATGAAGGCCACCGACTGGAGCAAGTGACGTTGGACGAGCTAAACGACAACAACGCGAGGGTCTTTGAAACCCTGGTCGATGGCGATATCACGCTTCAGACAGATGGGCTGCCGTTCAAGAAGGGTGTTCTCTTCAAGGTGATCACCGAGACTCCGGGGGAGTTTGCGAGCGAGCTTGGGACCAGCATCGATCCGACCGGGGGACGTCCGTGACCGGGTCGAACCCCGGGGATTCGGGAGGTCAGCTACTTTGTCTCTTCGCGATCGTAGCGCCGCTGTTTGGCAGGGCGACCGTGAACAAGTCGTGAACATGTCAGGGAACAAGTCGGGAACAAGTCGGGACAGTGGGCCTGTTGAAAAAGCCTCCCACTAGGCCAGATTGTGATGATGCCACACCGATTGCGGCTCTCCAAGGCGGTTGACCGGCAGCATTCGACGGCGTCGCAGTGGTTTTTCAACAGGCCCACAGTTACCACTTGTTTCTGCCCTTGGTCGGCCTATCCATCGAAGGTGGCGCAGCCGCGGCCGGGCAGCGGCGGGGTATGCGTCGCAAGCTAAGATGAGCGAGCGTCTGTTCTTTGGTCGGCGCTACACTGTGTTTGCACGGAGGTCGGCGCCATGGAACATCAAGTGCGCTCGCCGAGGATTACCCATTTAAGTTGGGGGCGCCTGGAAATCGAAGGCGGTGATGTCTTCAAGGACGCGAAACTGTTTCCGGGTGGGGCGGTGGAGTGGGACTGGAATGAGACGGACACGCACCATGTGCCGGGCATTCAGCCGGCCGACGTGCAAGTGCTGCTGGAGCAAGGGGCCACGGTGGTGGTCCTCTCGAAGGGGGTGTATGAGCGACTCGGCGTCTGTGCTCAGACGCTGGCGATGCTCAAAGACCAAGGCGTCGCCGCCCACGTGTTGCAGACCGAACGGGCGGTCCAACTTTACAATGATTTGAGGGAGATTGAGCCGGTGGGCGGGCTGTTTCACTCGATGTGTTGAGCGTGCCGGGACGCAGTGGCCGCGACCAGTGGTCGCGGCTTTACAGTCAGTAGGGCCGACATGGCCCGGCCCGCTGAAGGCTGAGCGCTGATTGCCCCCTTCACTTGCCTACGCAAAAGGTGGAGAAGATTCGCCCGAGGACGTCGTCGGGGGTGATGTCACCGGCGAGCTCCGAGAGGTTGTCCAGGGCGACGCGCATGGCTGCGGCGATCAGCTCCGGGTGCGGCAAGTGGCCAAAACGACTCCCGACCCCCTTTTCCCTTTCCCTTTCTCGGAGCGACGGTTCGGTAAGGTCGATGGCTTCGGCGAGGCTTTGCCCTGCGGAGCGCATGGCTGCTTCATGTCGGGGGCTCAGGGCCAGAACATCGGCGGCGAGGCTGACCGCGCGATCGGCGAGGCGCTGCGCGATCAGCGCCCGCAACTCACGGAGACCTGCACCGGTGACGGCGCTGACCGCAAAGCCGCAAGCGGCGACTCGTGGGTCGAGATCGCTTTTGGTGCGAATGACCAATTTGTTGTTGTGCCGCGAAGCCGCAAGCGGCCGGGGCGAAGCCGCAAGCGGCTCATCCACGGGGAGACAATGCAGGATCAGCTCGGCGCGGTCGATGGCTTGGTGTGCCGCTGATTGCATCTGCTGGTTGAGCAGCGATTCGCCCGCGTCGGCGCCGGCGAGATCCACGAGCATCACCTCAGCTGATCCGTGGGGTGTGTCGATGGTCAACGGTTCGGTGAGCACATCGCGGGTGGTGCCGGGCACGTGCGAGACGATGGCTCGCGGCCGGGTGAGCAATGCGTTGAAGAGCGTTGACTTGCCCGCGTTGGGTCGGCCGGTGAGCACCACCCAGGGGATCGCCTCAAGCTGTTCCATGCCGATGGAGCGGTTCAGCTGTGCTTCGACGTCGTCATAGAGGGCAACGAGTCGTGCGTGAAGATCGTGCGGGCTGATGGCGACCACATCTTCAGCGTCGGTGAAGTCGATGCCGGCTTCGACCAGGGCCAGGGCATTGGCAAGGTCATCGGCCAGTTTGTGGGCAAAGGATCCGAGTCTGCCACTGCACAGGAACCCAGCGGCTCGCAACTGGGCGTCGGATTGGGCGGCGATGATCGCGGCCACGCCTTCCGCCTGGGTAAGCGTGAGCTTGCCGTTGAAGAACGCTCGGGCCGTGAACTCACCGGCCTCGGCTCGGCGGGCTTCGATGCCGAGGGCCCCAGCCGAGTCGATCAGGGCGTCGATGACGCGATGCAGGAGATCCGGATTGCCGGGCATTTGCAGCTCAGCCGAGTTCTCGCCCGTGTACGAATGCGGCGCGGAGAACGCCAGTAGCATCACCGGTAGATCGAGCGCGCGAAGCCGCAGGCGGCCAGCTTGCATCTGGCGCTTGCCCAACGCATCGGCGTGCAGATGTGGGCGCAGCAGATCAAACGTGGCGGGGCCGCTGATCCGAATGATGCCGCGCGGCGATCGGCCGGGCGGTGAAGCAACGGCAAGAATGACGGCTGAGGTGTCCACTGTGATGCGCCGGTTGGAGGTCCGCCGACTGCAGATCCGCCGCCTGGAGGCGGCGGCTAAACAGGTTAGCTCTTGCGTTTCTTGAAGTGCTTCGGCGGCGGGCGGCGCTTGGCCTTGGCGCGATCGATCGCGTCGGCGAAGGCTCTGGCCTGCGGGTCCCTGGGCTTGCGCTTCGCCTGGGGTTTGGGTTTGGGCGGGGTGAGATCGACGTCCTTGATGTGCTTGCGGATGTGGCGGCTCTCGATGATGCCGAAGAGGCTGGAGGTGAAGATGTACAACGTCAGCCCTGAAGGCGCGCTATAGAGCATGAGCGGGAACAGCACGACCATCATCACCTTCATGATCTTCTGCTGCTGAATCTGCTCCTTGGTCATCGACGGGCTGGGCGGCGGGGCCATGTACTTCTGTTGAAAGAAGAACACCAGTCCCATGAGGATGGGCATGAAGTTGATGCCGGTGACGTTCCACATCAGGAAGTTGAACGGCTCGTCGAGCTCCCAGAAGAAGTGGTCGGCACTGGAGAGGTCGGCGAGGAACGGCCAGTTCCAAAAGAGCTGGAAGAACCCCCACAGCGCCGGCTCGTGCCGCAGCTCAAACGCGAAGTACAGCATGGCATAGAGCGCCACCCAGATCGGCATCTGGAGGAACATCGGCAGGCACCCCAGCATCTGAAACGGATTGACGCCCCGCTCGCGCATCATCCGCATCTGTTCCTGCTGGAGCTTCTTCGGTTCGTCCTTGTACTTCTTCTGGAGCTTCTCGATCTCGGGTTTCAGATCGCCCATCACCTTCCCGAAGCGCTGCATGTTGACCTGGGCTTTCTTGGTCAGCGGGTGCAGCAGCGTGCGGACCACCACGACGAGGAGGATGATGGCCAGGCCCCAGTCTCGAATGACGAAGTGCACACCGGAGAGAAACCACAGCAGGCCTTTGGCCAGCCACTGGAACGTGCAGATCGCGCAGAAGCTGGACATCTGATAGAGGATCAGCCCCTGCATGTGCAGCGACTTGAACGGTTCCTCCTTGCCGAGGATTTCGCGATCGAGCGGGCCCGCGTAGACGCCGAGATCGAAGGCGGATTCTTCGCCCGGGGCGATTGCACGCTTGGGGCTGTACAAGGTGGTGAAGGCGATCCGGTCCGGGTCCTTCTTGTTACCGGGAGCTTCGGTGCGGATTTCCGATACGACGTCCTCAAGCGAGCGAGTTCCGCCGCCTTGGGCGTCAACGATTGGGTGTACCGCGAGCGCAAAGTACCGGTTGGTCGCGGCGAACCAGGCAAGCTCGTAGTTCTCGTTGAGGCTTTCCTGCGTCGGCCAGAGAGTCAGCAGTTCGTTGAGCCTTTGCGAATCGACGGCGACATTCGCCTTCTTGGCGCGATCGACCAGATCGCGCGCCTTGTCGGTTCGTTTCAGGAGAGGTTTGTGCTCGAAGAGATAGTCGTTGTCGTCGGTATTGATGATCTCGGGATAGGAGACGGGATATTGGAGGAAGGCGATGCGATCCCGCCTGCGATCGATGTACCGTGCTCGATCCATTCGCAGCTCCGGGGGGCCGTATTGCACCCATCTGACCTCCAACGACCTCTCGGTCAGGTTGGTGAGGCGCTGCTCGAAGGTGATGTCATAGTTGCTGCCAAGGATGAGCTGTCGCGTGATGTGCAGGATGGGTGTGTCATCGTCGTCCACCACTCGGGTCTCGAATCGACCAGGACCCGTCTGCGACCAGACTGATTCTTTCAGCAGAGGAACAGGTTCGCCGTTGATCTCAACTCGATAGACAGCAAGGAGAGGGACGGTGAGGGATAGCCAAGAGTTTGCCGTGCCGTCGTACCACTTATACGGCTGCTCGGTCTGCAGGATGTAGCGCCACCGCTCGTCGGGTAATGGGTCGCCGGGGGTTCGGCCGGCGGCCGCGGCTTCGTAAAAGGCGTCCGCCTGGCGCTTCGCGAACGCGGTCTCCCAGATGTTGCTGTAGGCGATCGACTTGATGCCCGCGCCGCGGCGGGAGAGTTCCAGCTGCATGCGGTGATCGCGTGGTTCGAGCGAGCCCAGCGACTGCGGCGCGACACCGGGCGCGGAGATCTCCCCCGGCGGGGCGATGGCGTGCAATCCGTTGAGGGGCTCCGCGGGTTCGCCGGCGGGTGGAACGTCCGCGGAGGTGTCGCCGGCGGGGTCGGAATCCCGGGTTGCGGACGTCTCACTGGAGCGGTCGGGCTCGGGTGGTTGCGTGACGGCCTGGGTCGGTTGAGCGGTCGGAGGCGGGCTGGCCGGGGGGGACAGCCGTGGCAGCAGCATTGACGCCACGACGCCGCCGGCCAAGGCGAGCACGAAAACGGTGATGGCAATGCGTCGTACGCGAGGATCCATGCGGGAAGACACCGACGATCATCGGCCCACCGGGCGGTCGCGCCACTCGGCAGGCCGTGAGTTATCTGCCTTCGTAGAGCCGGTCACCCAGCCAATCCAGAAGCTCCGGGACGCTGCGGATCTTGGCCACGACCGCATCGATATCGTACTCCAGGCGGATGAATCTGACGCGATCGTCGTCGATGACGGCGTAGCTGGCCCGCGGGTCGAGGTCGCGCGGTTGGCCGACCGAGCCGGGGTTGATGATCGCCTTCTCATCCTCGCGAAGCTTGTATTCCCCGTCAAGATCCTCCGGCGGATAGAAGTCCGGCTCGTCGGTAAACACTCCGGGGACATGGGTGTGGCCGACCAGGCAGTACCGGTCGATCAGCTCGAAGATCTGCTGCATCTTCACGGGAGAGTTCACGGCGTCCTCCGGGAAGAGATACTCGTTGATCGGCCGGCGGGGCGTGCCGTGAACGCACAAGAAGCTGTCGAAGCTCACCCGCACGCGAAGCCGACTGAGAAACTCCCAACGCTTCGCGCTCTCGTCGCTGCCCGGTTGAGCTTCGAACTGCTCTCTGGACCAGTACGCGGCCTGCTCCGCGGCGAGGTTGAAGTTGGTCGGCTCGTAGACCACGCCGAAGTCGTGATTGCCCATCAACGACCATTCACAGCGGTCGGCCACCAGATCGACGCACTCCACAGGGCTCGGGCCATAACCGAGAATATCGCCCAGACAGATGATGCGATCGATGTTCTGGGTGTCGATGTGATCGAGCACCACCTGTAGCGCCTCGAGGTTGGCGTGGATGTCGCTAATGATGGCCGTCGGCACGATGCGCTCCTACATCGAACAGGAGGCGGATGCTAGATGCGCACGGTACGGCCGTCAACGTCCGGAGCAATGGTGCTACTGTGCCCCGGCTTTGGACCGACCGGTGAGGTGATTACGCGGCCTGGTGAAGGAGGAACTTCTTGCCGATGATCGCCTCCGCCTCCGTGGCGCCCAGCGGCTTGGAGAACAGGAATCCCTGGGCGTAGTCGCAGTCCAGGGCGAGGATCTGCGCCAGTTGCTCGGGCGTCTCGATACCTTCGGCGGTGACTTCCATGTTGAGGTTGTGCGCCAGAGTTACGATGGCGTGGACGACGGCGGCATACTCCACGTTGGCGTCCAGATTGCTCATGAACACGCGGTCGATCTTGAGCACATCCAGCGGGAAGCGGTGCAGGTAGCTGAGCGATGAATAGCCCGTACCGAAGTCGTCCATCTGCAGCCGAATGCCAAGCTCCTTGAGTTCCTCAAGCACCACCATGATCGAATCATGATTCTCCATGATCACGGTTTCGGTGATCTCCAGCTTCAAGGACTGGCTGTCAATCCCGGTCCCTCTCAGCACCTTCGTGACGTCTTGAGCCAGATTGCCCTCTGAGACCTGCCTCTTTGCGATGTTGACGTTGATCGTCAGCGCCTCAGCGGAGGGAAGCTGCTCCCGCCAGGCGCCCAACTGCCGGCACGCCTCGTGGAGCACCCACCGGCCGATGGGCACGATCAACCCGGTCTCCTCGGCCACGGGAATGAAGTCTGCGGGGGAAACGACACCGCGCTTCGGGTGGTTCCAGCGGATCAGGGCCTCGAAGGCCGTGACCCTGGCGGTCTTGAGCGACACGATGGGCTGGTAAAGCAGCTCGAACTGCTGCCGCTCGAGTGCCCGGCCAAGGTCGCTTTCCAATTGCAGGCGCTGCACGGCACGCTCATGCATGGGCTTGTCAAACACCTGATACCGGCTCCTACCCGCGGCCTTGGCATGATACATCGCGGTGTCGGCGTCGCGCAGCATGTCCTCAGCCCGGTCGTAGCCGGTGCGGCTCAGCGCGATGCCGATGCTGGCGCTGGCGGTGATCTCGTGCCCTTCCAGCTGAAAGGCCGGTGACAGTTCGGCCAGGATTCGCTCCGCGACACGGCTGGCGTCCGTGTCGTCTCGGATATCGTCCAGCAGAACGACGAACTCGTCTCCACCAAGGCGGGCAAGAATCTCCTGGTCGTCACGAGCCACGGTGTCCGTTGATCGCAGGGACCCGTCGAGTCGCTGGGCGATTGCCACCAGGAGTTGATCCCCCACCGTGTGCCCCAGGCTGTCGTTGATCACCTTGAACCGGTCGAGGTCCAGGAAGAGCAAGGCGAATCTGTAGTCGCGGTGGCGCTTCGCGCGCTCGATACATTGCTCGATGCGATCCGTCAGCAGGGCTCGATTGGATAAGCCGGTCAGAGAATCGTGCAGCGCATCATGGCGAAGCTGCTGTTCTCTCTCACGCAGTCGCCGCTCCGTGTCGGCTATCTGCCGTGCGAGTCTCAGAATCGGAACCAGCAGCAGCAACGCTGCCCCGGTAAGGGCCACGGCGGCCCAGGTGAACCATTTCATCCGGCTCGTGGCCGCGGAGGAGGCGCTGCGGATGTCCTCGACCGCCCGCTGCTGGATCTCATCATCCAGCAGGTCATCCAGCGCGATGCGGAGGCGAGCAAAATCCTCCACGCCGCCATCCAAGAGCTGTTTGTCCTGGTAGACGGTCGCGTGCCCTGCGACCACTTCTTCAAAGAGCCGGCCCAGCTCCTTGGCCCATGCCTGTTCCTGCTGTGAAAGCGACATTGACTGGAGCGTGGCCAGGTCTTGGCGGAACTCCTGCTCATCTCCGGCCAACGATTCGGAGAGCACCGCTTCGTTTGCGGTCGTGAGGTAGGCGTTGAACCGGCGGGACATCTCGTTGACGTCGATCTCCAGATGCATGAGCAGTCTGAGTTCATCTGTGTCCGCCGCCGGTTGCAGCTTCTCATCCAGCAGATTGTCGATCGCCCTCAGGCGATCGCCCGCGGTTTCCAGCTGAGCAAGGATTCGGCGATCGGTCGCGATCAACTCGTCGCCGACCTTGCGAAACTGCCCATAGAGCTGCTGGGCTTGCTCGGCAAACTCCGACTCCACGCTGCCGGGCGGAGCCAGCCGGCGATAGGTCGCCAGTGCCTGCTCGAAGTCCAGCCGGTCCTTGTGGATGCGCTGCAGGTGCCCGTCTTGGTAGTCATGGAGGTACTGGGCCACGGCCAGCCCGGTGCCCAGGGTGTTGATCTCCATCTCCATCGCCGCATCCACGCGCGGCAACGCGATCTCGGTGATCACTCGAAAATCCCGTTGCATCCACCACCACGAGAGTCCCACGAAGGCTGGTAACGCGACGCACACGCCCAGCACGACCACGAACGCCAGTGTCAGCTGGGTGCGAGTATGCGATTTTGTCTGCTGGCTGGGCCGGTTGCCCATCACGCTGCCCCTCCGCATCGAACAACAACTGCGTTTGCCGGATGGATTGACGGTTGTCTCGACCTGTCACGGCCCAGCCGTGGGCGCGTTCGGGCCACGAACATGACGAGATCCCTTTGGTCGCGTGACATGGTTGGCCGGTCGCATTATCGGCTTGAAGCAGGTGGCACTTGACGGGCGGATCTAGATATCGGCCTGGAGTGGCTTCGCCCCTGGCACCGGTGATGCCGCCATCGTCCGGCGGGCCGAGTTACAATGTCACACCCATCTCAACCAGCGCCACCGGAAAGGATGCTGATCGTGGCTGAGGCGAAGCACTACGACTTGATTGTCATCGGCAGCGGGCCCGGGGGGTATGTCGGAGCCATCCGCGCCGCTCAGCTCGGCCTGCGCACCGCGTGCATTGAGCGCGACAAGCTTGGGGGCGTGTGCCTGAACTGGGGCTGCATCCCGACCAAGGCCCTGCTGCACAACGCCCAGCTGTATCGTGAAGCCGTGACCCACGGCGAGCAATGGGGGATCGAGTTCGAGCGCGTCAAGCTCAACTGGTCCAAGGTCATCGGGCGAAGCCGCGACATCACTTCGACCCTCAACAACGGCGTCGCGTACCTCTTCAAGAAGAACAAGGTCGATCATCATCAAGGTCACGCCACGGTTCTCAGCGGTAAGACTGCGCACAGCCCCTGCCAGGTCGCGGTGCATGAGCCGGCCGGCGACTACTACAGCGGGGCGGGGACCGGGGAGCCGAAGATGACCCTGACCGCTGATCGTGTCCTTATCGCAACCGGCGCGGCCCCGAAGCAGCTCCCGTTCGCGCCTTGCAACGGTACGTCGATCATCTCTTCATATGAAGCGATGATCCTCCCGAAGCAGCCCAAGTCGATGCTCATCGTCGGCTCCGGCGCGATCGGAATGGAGTTCGCTTACTTTTATAATGCTCTGGGCACCCATGTAACGGTGGTGGAGATTCTCGATCGAATCCTGCCTATTGAAGACGACGATGTTTGCAAGTTGGCCGAGCGCGTGTTCGCCAAGCAGGGGATGACCATTCATACCGGCCACACGGTCAAGGCGATCGATGCCGGTCCCGACGGCGGGCATAGGGTCACGATCGTTGATGTCAACAACGAAGCCCAAACGCAGACGATTGATTGCGAGGTTGTTCTCGTCGCGGTCGGCGTACAGGGACGGTTCGACGGGCTGTTTGATGACAGTCTGGGCGTTGCTGTTGTGAAGGACCATATTAAGGTGGACTACCGGGATGTTGCCGAGCCGACCTACCAAACGGCGGTTCCGGGGATTTATGCGATCGGCGATGTCATCGGCCCGCCTTGGCTGGCCCATCTGGCCTCGGAGGAAGCGGTCACATGCGTGGAGCGGATCGCCGGTCACCGCACGCTCGGCGTGGATTACGAGTCGATCCCCGGCTGCACCTATTGCAACCCGCAGATCGCCTCGATAGGCATGACCGAGCGCGCGGTCAAGGAAAAGGGCGTCGACTATCAGGTGGGCAAGTTCCAGCTCAAGAGCCACGGCAAGGCCATCGCGGTAGGCGCGACCGACGGGCTGGTGAAGATCATCACCTCTAAGCCCTACGGAGAAATCCTGGGCGCACATATCATCGGCGAGGACGCGTCGGAGCTCATCGCCGAGCTGGGCCTGGCCAAACGGCTGGAGGCCACCGCCGAGGACATTATCTCCACCGTGCACGCCCATCCCACGATGGCCGAAGGCATCCACGAAGCAGCGCTGGCCGCCGAAGGCCGCATAATCCATGCATGAGCATGAGCGCCTCGTAACACCCTGCGCCCAGCGGTTCACCCCCGCGAGCTCGCCGCTCCATTGCCGGTCGGATATTGCCCGCGGATATGCATCCGCGGCTGCCAGGCCGAATTGCCGCCCACGCACGCCGGTGCGATGATCAGGTGCAATGTTGGCCCAAACCCGGCAATCTAGGAAGATTCTGCGTTCCGGAACATGCCTATAAGTTGTTGCCTGCACTTGATTTGTTGATTTTGATAGCCAAGTTGGTCCAGATTGGTTATTCTGGATCAACCTTGAGCCGCGCCGCCTCGGGGCCGATGGGAGCGGATCATGCCTACAACCACTGAACTGACAGCCACGACGGTCGATTACTTCGAGTCGATCTATGCCCAAGCGGATGGTGACCCGCACGGGATCCCCTGGTCGGATCGCCGACCGAGCCCGGCCCTGGTCAACTGGTTCAACGCCGTCGCGCCGGCGCTGATTCGCTGCGGGGCCCGCGTGGCGGTCGTCGGTTGCGGGCTGGGCGACGATGCCCGCGAGGTCATCCGACGAGGCTATGAGGTGACCGCATTTGATTGCAGCGCGACCGCCGTCCGGTGGGCCAATCGCCTGGACCCGGACCACGTGGATTGCTACCGCCAAGCCGACCTGTTCAACCCGCCGGCTCGCTGGCGGCGACGCTTCGACCTGGTCGTGGAGGTCCACAATATTGAGTCGCTCACGCCCGACCTTCGCAACCGGACCGTTGCGGCGCTGGCCGACCTGATGACGCCGCACGGGCGCCTGTTGCTTATCTGCCGCGGCGCCGATGATCCGGTCGCCCTTCACGATGGTCCGCCGTGGCCGCTTACGGAGAATGAGCTGCGGGAGGCGACAGCGTTGGCCGGGCTGGTCCCCGATGGGCCGGTCAGCTCGTTTTCCGACGACGAGGATCCGTCCGTACAATGCATCCGCGCGGTCTACGCTCGCGCGTGAGATCAGGCCGCTTGCGACTTGGCGCGGCGCCGCTTGCGGCTTCGCGCCACGGCGATGGCTGGAATCGCAATCTTGCGACGCTCCCCTTCGGATTGCCGCTATCCTGGCGGAATGGCTGTCCAATTCAAACAGGCGGTGCTGGACAACGGCCTTGCGGTGATTGGCGAGGTGGATTCCCAGGCTCACACCGCCGCGATCGGATTCTTTGTCAAGACCGGCGGCCGCGATGAAGATCCCGCGGTGATGGGGGTCAGCCATTTCCTCGAGCACATGATGTTCAAGGGCACCCAGACGCGAACGGCGGCGGACGTTGACCGGCAGTTCGACGAAATCGGGGCCGATCACAATGCGTACACAAGCGGCGAGGTGACCGCATTCTGGGCGCACGCGTTGCCGGAGCATTTGCCTCGAGCCCAGGAAATCCTGGCCGACATCCTTCGACCGGCTCTGCGTCAGAAGGACTTCGACGACGAGAAGGGTGTCATTCTCGAAGAGATCGCGATGTATGAGGACCAACCCTTCTGGGTCCTCTACGAGCGGACGATGGAGGCGTACTACCGCACCCACCCGCTGAGTCATCGCGTGCTGGGGACCCCCAAAACTATCGAACGCCTCACCTCCGCCCAGATGCAGGAGTATTTCACGCGACGGTACTCGGGCGACAACACCACGGTCGCGCTGGCCGGCCGGCTCGATTTCGACGTGATGTTGCAGCGCCTGTCACGCCATTGCGGCCGTTGGCAAACCACCCAGCCACGCCGGCGGTACCCAGCGCTCGAATGTGTTGACGACGAGTTCATGATCCGCTCGGCGAAGGTGAACCGCCACTATGCGATCATGGCCGCGCCGGCGCCACCCATACAGGACGAACGACGCTATCCGGCGGCGATGCTGGCTCAAATCCTCGGCGATGCGGAAGGATCGCGGCTCTATTGGGCCTTGATCGAGACCGGTTTGGCGGAGGAAGCCCGCGTTGGATACGATGGGCGCGATCGTGTGGGCGAGTACATGCTCTATTACGTGTGCTCGCCCGACGACGCCAAACGTGTCGAACAGGTGGCGTGCGAGCAGATCGAGGGGTTGGTCGATTCCCTTACCGAGGATGATCTGGCGCGGGTCCGCAGTAAGATCGCCACTGCCGCGACCCTCCAAGGGGAGTTGCCCGCCGGGCGTATGCAACGGCTGGGGCGGCTGTGGACGTACACCGGCCGGTACCGATCGCTTGAAGATGAACTGCGGCGGATCAACGCGGTTACGCTTGATGATCTGCGAAGCGTCTACCGGGCATTCCCGTTTCGCCCGCGAGTCATCGGTCGGCTTGCCCCGGAGTGATTCAACTCAGGCCCCAAGGTCGCCCAACATCCACTTCATCGTTGGCGGCTCAACGCCAATCAGCTCCCTGATGTAAGCGCCAAGCAGGCGATTGGCACGTTCAATGAGTTGTCCGTCGAACGCGTCGGTCGGATTGCCGGCCGCGACCGACCGGATGAGATCGATGGTTTCCCGGCGCACCCGCCAGCAATCTGCCGGGGCGGTGTCGGCGACCACGCCGCCGGCCGTGGCCGAGAACGCAAGCGTCGCAGAAGTTGGCGGCAGCGCCTTGCCGGAGGCAGCGTCACGATCCAGTTGTGGCCGATAGCCGGTCTCGCATAGCAGCGACCATTGAAATCGCAGCAACGTCCCCGCAGCGTGATGTACGTCTTCCAGCCCGGCGAGCGCGGACCGCAGCGCGTCGAACAGTCGCGGATGCGGATCGTGCTCGCGGAGCATGTGGTGGACCAAGTCGGCCATGTACAGGCCGGCTCGGTTGGCCGCAAGGTGCTGGTGCAGCGCCCGGTAGATCTCCAGAAGGTGCCAGTGGGTCACCGTGGCGAGATCACTGTCCGGGCGGACGATCGCAACGATCTCACCATAGGTCAGCAGGTCGATGCCGCCGCCAAACCTGCCCTTGGCGCGCTTGGCGCCTTTGAGAAGCCCGCGAATGATGCCGTGGCGGCGCGCAAAGAAGCTTACGGTCTGCGAGGTCTCAGAGTAGTCCCATCGGCGAATGCAGATCGCGTTGTCGGTGATGGTGGGCATCGGAAGTCTTGAGGTTCGAGGCAGGAAGGCTAGGGACCTGAGGTTTGGATGTCTCAACCGTCACGATATGGCCGGAGACGGATGGTTGGGACGATATACTCACCGGTATGTCGAGCCCTGCAAGCGCCGCCGGCCATCGTGTCCGCATCATCGCGCTGATGAACCAGAAGGGGGGCGTGGGTAAGACCACCACAGCGGTCAACCTCGCCGCAGCGCTGGCCGAAGCCGGGCGGCGAATCTGTCTGATCGACCTGGACCCCCAGGCTCACCTGACGTTGCATCTGGGAATCGATACCACAGGGACGGACCACACGGTCTATGACCTCCTGATCGACCCGGCCTGCGAGGCGGAGCAATGTTTGATCAATGTCCGCCCAAACCTCGATGTGGTTCCCGCTGAGGTCGATCTCGCGGCCGCGGCGACCGAGCTGGCCGGCCATCCTGATCGGCAGCGAATCCTCCGCCGCAAGTTTGCCGCCGTCGCGGAATCGTATGACTTCGTCTTCGTGGACTGTCCGCCCAGTCTGGGATTGCTCACGCTCAATGCCTTGTCGCTGGTCGGGGAGGTGTTCGTGCCGATGCAGGCCCACTTTCTCGCGTTACAAGGTGTGGGAAGGCTCCTGGACACCGTCGGTCTGGTGTGCCGAAGCGTGAATCCCGACCTGCGTGTGACGGGGATCATCCTGTGCATGCACGAAGGCCAGACCACCCTGGCTAAGGAGGTAGTCGCAGACCTGGACGCGTTCTTCCTGCAGGCCCGGCGGCAGGACGTGCCGTGGCGGAACTGTCGCGTGCTTCGGCCGGCGATTCGGCGCAACATCAAGCTTGCTGAAGCTCCCAGTTTCGGCAAGACGATCTTCGACTACGCGCCGTGGTGTGCCGGCGCTAACGACTATCGCATCCTGTCGGAGCTTCTTCTCGCGGATTGGGATGCCCAAACCGCACGGCGCAGCGACATCTCCCAGCTAGCGTCAGTGCCCCAGGCGCCGCCGGAAATCGTGACCGTGTCCGAGGCACGATCGGCGATGCCGGCCGCTTCCGGCGTGGCGAGCGACGCACCGACCGGCGTCGAAGCCGACCCCGGCCGACCGGGATGACGCCCCAATCAAAGAAGTGGATGCGACGTGTGGCCAAACCCTGGCGGTTGGTCTTCGTGGGGTATGTCCTGGCCATGACCCTCGCCACCCACTGGCCGAGCCTGGAACTGGGTACCGAAGCACAGCCGGCACCGGACAAGATCCTCCACATGCTGGCGTTCGGCGGGTTCGCACTGTTGTTGTGGCGGACCCGCTGGCTCGGCGCCGCGTGGATGGCCGGTCCCGTCGCGATCGCCTGGGCGGCGCTCGACGAAGTCACCCAGGCGCTGCCGATCCTGCAACGGACCTTTTCCTGGCAAGACATGTTCGCCAGCGGACTCGGCGTCCTGCTTGCGGTGGTTTGGATCTGGGCGCTGGGGGCGATCGGCGGCCCGGCTAACCGCGCTCGCCTGGCCTTCGGGGCGTACGTCCTGGGCGACCAATTCGTTCGTCTGAGAACCTGGATCGTCGGACTTGCAGCAGCCGGCATCGGCGCGGTCGTGATGGCACTTGTCATGTGGATGCTCTTGGGTCGGGCCTTCGGTTTCCCGTATTACAGTGTGCTGGCGACATTGATCGTGGCCGGAGTCCTCGGAGCTGTGGCGGCGACGCACCTGACCCTGGCGGCGATGTATCGGCGGCAGGCTTCCGCTCTCAAAGGAAGACAGCCATGCTTTGAGTGTGGCGGCTCCTGCTGCGACGTTGCGTTCGATGAGTTCGGACGCGGGCGATGTCCTAGCTGCGATGCACGAATTCATCGCGGACAATGGCGCGAACCGATGGACCTGCCGCTAACGGCCGCGCTACGCGGCGCCGGATCGGCCGCCCTGACCGCGATCGGTCTCTTCTTTGTGGCCGTCTTCATCTACGGGATTGTGCTCGGCCTGTCCGACCGGCTGACTGTTGCCGGACACCTCCTTCATCTATGGCAGAGGCTCACGCCGGACATGCAGGTGGCGCTGGATCTCGCAGGCATTGCGCTCATCCTTGGGGTCGCTGTGCGCGTGTATCGCTTCCGGCAGGCGCAACTGCACGACCGGCAGCACGTGCAGTGCCGATGCTGCCATCACGACCTGCGGGGCACGCCTCTTGAGGGTGGGCTGGGTCGCTGCGGCGAGTGTGGCACGCCGTTCGTGCGATTCCCACACCAGCCCCAGGCCGTCAGCCGCCGGGACTGACGCCCATCGGTTGCCCCGGCGTGCATCATCCATCACCACCCAGACGCACAGGACGCAGAGGCGGCCAGAATGTTTAGCCGCGGGCCTTGGGCCCGCGCGTCGCCGGGCGGCGACGCCCCAACGTTGCGCCCCGGCCGCCAAACCATTTCCCTCTCTTTGCGATGTGGGCCGCACTGCGGTGAATACCCCTGGCTGGTCGATAGGCTCACCGGAATGGCCGAGCATTTCGAACGTCACTCCCGAACGTTTTCGCTGCTGACCTTTGCCAGCCGGGTCACCGGGCTTGCGCGCGATGCGGCGCTGAGCCGCATCTTCGGCGCGGCCGGGGTCATGGACACCTTCTTCTTCGCGTTCATCATTCCCAATCTGTTTCGCCGGCTGTTCGGTGAAGGCGCTCTGGCGGCGGCGTTCCTGCCAGCCTATGCCCAGCTCGAGAAAGACGATCCGGCCACCGCAAAGCGACTCGCCTCGCTGACCATCGCGCTGCTGGTGGTGGTGCTCGGCGGGATCACGTTGTTGGGTGAGGCTGCGCTCTACCTCATCTCGCATCACGCGGATCACCAGCATCTCGGCGTTCGGCTGATGATGATCATGCTGCCGTACATGCCGATGGTGTGTGTCGTGGCGATTCTCGGGGCGATGCTTCAGGTGCGCGGGCGGTTCGGGCCCAGCGCAGCGGCGCCGATCGTGCTGAACATTTGCCTGATCACCGCTGCCGTCGGCATGTTGCCGTTGCTCGGCGCGGAGGATCGAACTGCTCACATCAGCGCCGTGGCCGGCGCGGTGATCCTCGCCGGGTTGCTTCAAGTTGCCTGGTTCGTGTGGGCCTTGCGCAATCGCCGATGGTGGGCGCGCGACTTCGCCGCCGCTCGTGGACCGATGCGCCGCGTGCTGCGCCAGGCCGGGCCGATGATCCTCGGCTTGGGGGTCCTTCAGCTCAACACGTTCTTCGACAGCCTGATCGCCAGCTATCCGTCCATGATCGGCGCGACCATCTTCGGCGTAGACTACCCGCTCAAAGAAGGCGCGCTGTCCGCGGTGAGCTTCGCCCAGCGCTTGTATCAGTTTCCACTGGGCGTGTTCGGTATCGCGATCGCCACGGCGATCTTTCCCGCCCTGGCCCGGCTGACCGATGACGATGAAGCGTTTGCGGGCATCCTGCGACGCGGACTGCGATTGGTCGTGTTCGTCGGGCTGCCGGCCAGTGCTGGATTGATGCTCATCGCCCGGCCGTTGGCGACGGTGATCTACCAAGGCCGGGCGTTTTCATCTGATGACGCTCAACGCGTGGCCTTCGTTGTGCTGGGGTATGCGTGTGCGGTGTGGGCGTACTCGATGATCCACGTGCTGACGCGGGCGTTCTATGCCAGGGGTGATGCCAAGACGCCGGTGAAGATCGCGGTGTCGATGGTCGCATTGAATCTGGCGCTCAACTGCACGTTGATCTGGACGCCGCTGCGCGAGGCCGGGTTGGCGTGGTCCACGGCCATCTGCGCGACGATTCAAGCGATTGCGCTGGTCATGGTTGTCCGTCGGCACGCCGGGGACATACTGGATGCTGAAGTTGTATACAGTTGGGCCAAGTCGCTGATGATCACGGTGGTGATGGTGGTTATCGCAGGAATCGTCTCAATGGGATTGCCCGATGCGCTGACCTGGCTCGGTTCGCTGGTGAAGCTGCTGGCCGTAGTTATCGTCGGCGCGCTGGTGGTTTTCGCGGCCGCGGGCGCCTTGCGCATGCCGGAACTCTGGTGGGCCGTCGGCAGGCGAGAGTGAAACACATCACAGCCCCGCATGCATATGCGGGGGCATTCGCACCGAAAGAGCAAGAGGACGCGGCAGGGCAAGCCCGCCGGCTAAACGGTTTCGATGACACGCCAATCACGGCCGTCGCGCTCGATCGGGCGGTAGAGCGTGTCGCGCTCGATGGGGCGGAAACCCGCTTCGCGGATGGCCCGCTGCAGGTCCCAGGCGCTGGCTTCCTGATGCGTTGTCGCCCCGCCAACCTTCGTGATGTCGTACCACACCACCGTGCCGTCGATGTCGTCCGCTCCACTCTGGAGCATGAACTGCGCCATCTGGAGCGTCTGCATAATCCAGAACGCCTTGCAATGCGGGAAGTTGTCGAGCATCAGCCTGGCGATCGCCAACGTCCGCAGGTTCTCCAGGCCGGTCGGGCCCGGCAGACGCTCTAGCGCACTGTCATCCGGAATGAACGGCAGCGGAATGATCGTCTGGAAATAGCCCGATGCGCCCGCGGAAGCGCCGGGCGTGGGAAGACGATGTTTCGAGTACATTTCATCGGGCCCGTACAGCACGACTGCATCGTCTTCCTGGAGCTCAATGCTCTGACTGCTGGCCCAGTCTCGCAGTGTGCGATCCTGGTGGAGGCGAAGGATGTTCATGTGCGCGATGCGGTCGCGGCGGTTTTCGACGTGTCCGTAAAGCATCGTGGCGTTGGAGTTCAGCCCCAGCTCGTGGGCGGCGCGGTGCACGTCGAGCCAAGTGCCGGCCCGGATCTTGCCCTTGAACGCTTCATCGTGGACGCGATCGTCAAATACCTCCGCCCCGCCCCCCGGAAGCGATCCCAACCCCGCCTGAATCAAATCGCGCAGCACCGCCTTGATGCCTTGGTATTTCTGCGGGCCACGCTTGGAGATCCGGGCCAGGTGCACGATCTCTACCGCCGTGAAGGCTTTGATGTTCAGCTTCGGAGCGGCCTCGCGGATCGCCTGGAGCATGCCAGTGTAATAGTCCAATGGCAGCCGGGGGTGCAGCCCACCGACGATGTGAATCTCGGTGGCTCCCGCTTGCGCCGCCTGGGCCGCCTCCTGGCGGATCTGTTCGATCGAATACTCGTACGCGCCGCCCTCATCCTTCTTGCGGTAGAACGAACAGAACGTGCACGACAACGCACAGATGTTGGAGTAGTTGATGTGGCGGTTGATGTTGTAGTACGCCACATCACCGTGCATGCGCATGCGGACTTGGTCAGCCAGCGAGCAGACGGTCCAGAGATCGGGGGTTTCGTACAGCTCCATGCCGTCTTGGACGGACAACCTTTGTCCGCGCCGGACCTTCTGCGCAATCGGCGCAACGTGACCGTCCAAACGTGGTGCGGCCTCGAGCCGGTCGTCGGGCATGACGGCGCTGGAGAATGCGGTGCTGGACATGGTCAAGGCAGCCCATCGTAGGCGATGGCGGAGATTCTCGTTGCCCTTAGAGGCGGCATTGGGCCAGGGTGAGCGGGAAATCGCTGAGACTGATCGTGCATTGGGCATTTCCGGATGCGACGCTTGAGCTTGCGCTTCGGCGGGTCGATATCGATGGTGCTGGATCAGGCGGCCGGCCGGCGCCGCCGCGCGAGAGCATCGCAATGAACCCCTACCACGGCCCTGAATCGAGCGACAGCAGCCCCTCCCATTTCGACCAGTGGAGCACCGCTTCGGATGATTCCGGCTCGTCGGAGGCTGCCACCGGCGATGCGTCCCATTCCCCGGGCGATCAGGTGCTGGGCATCCTCGCCGACATTGAACGTCAGTTCGAGCGCCTCCGTGGTGCGCAGCGCGACCATAATGAGCAGCTTGCCGAAGCACAGGGCCGTGATGCGCAGTATCGCCGGCAGGTGGATGAGCAGCGAGAGGAGATCGCTCGGGAACAGTCTGAGCTTGCCCAACAGCGCGATGAATTGCAGGCTGAGCGCGAACGTCTCGTTTCTCTGGAGTCACAGCTTCACCGGCAAAGTCAAGATTCAGAAGAACAGTTGCAGCGCCTTCAACAGCAGGTGGAGCGCGGCCGGGGAGAACTTGACGCTCAGAGGCGGCAGCGGGAGACGGAAGTCTCTCAGATTGGCTCGCTGCGCTCACGCGTGGGCGAGCTTGAAGAGGCACTGGCCGAGGCGGGCCGCCGAGCCGCTGAGCCCCAGCAAGAGGCCACGGTGCAGATCGCATCACTGAACGAGCAGGTGGAGGTGATCAAGGCGGAGCTTCAGCTGCGGGACGCATCGCTGGCCGACGCCCGCAACGAGCTGAACATTGTCCGCGGGACGCTGTCGCAGCGCTCCGACGCCCAGCGCCAGCTTCAGTGTGAGCAGCAGCGCATCGTAGAGCTTGAGCAACAGCTTGACCAGGTCCGTGCCGCACAGGCCGAATCCGCTGCTGCCCACGAGGCCCAGATTTCTGAAGATCTTCAGGAGAAGGCGCAGCGCATCAGCGCCGCAGCGAAACACTGGCAGCGTCGCCGCCAGCGCCTGGCGAAGGTTCGTCAGGCTATTCGGGGGCGAGCGGGGCGAGCTCGCACCGATTCGGAGCAAGCCCAACGCCGAATCAAGCAGGACCAGGCCCTTGAGAATCAACGAGGCCGGCTTGTGGAAATCCGAGAATCCCTGGCTGTAGCAGAACGCAAGATGCAGCGCAAGTGGGCACGACCCCGGGCCGTGCTGACTTTCAGCTGGCTGGCGGTCTCGCTCGCCGGCGCCGCCATCGCCAGCGGGCTGGCAGCCAATCATTTCTTCCCCGCGAAGGTGGCCGCTTCGGTCGATGTCGAGGCCGAGGCACGTTCAGGATTGCCGTTCTCCGACGAGGATGCGGCAAAATGGCAAACCTGGCACAGCGCCTTGCTTATCGATAAGAATTTTCATCGGACGCTGGCCAAGCGACTGGCCGATCGGCGGTTGGACCGGTACAAAGACCCCGTCGCGCTTGCCCAGCGGTTGCGCGATGACCTCACGGTGGATGCCGCCCAGCCGGGCGTCATGACCCTAACCTTAGCGGGCACAGATCGCGGGGAGATCACCGCGATTCTGGACACGCTGGCCACGACCTTCGCCCGGGAATCCTCTCGTCAAGCAGGCAAACGAAGCGACGGCGCCCGCACGGTCGTGCGAGGCGAGCGGAAAGTGGCCGGTCGAACGCGGTATGCCTCGATCAACCCGGTTCCCATCCGTGATCAGCGGCTGCTCTATGCCGGCGTCATTTTCACCGTCGGTTCCACGATCGGCCTGCTGGCGGTGATGACGATCGGCCGCCGACTCTTACGGGCGAAGCGCATCTTCGACTCGCAGGGCACCGTAACCTGAGCCGCCCGGCGGTAACGCGAGCCGGTTCCCAACCGCGAGCAACAGCACCGACCCGGCCACACCTCACGGCCGGCCCGGCCGGAATCAGTTGTATGGCTTCGCGTCGTCGGCGACGTCGGCGATCCCTTTGCCCGCCGAGGAGATGTCCTTGCCCGCTCCTTCAATCGTCTGACAACCGACGGCCACGCATGCTGCGAAGCCGGCCAGCATCACAATCAACAGAAGTCTCTTATGGAGTCTGCTCATCGACTTTCCCTTTCAAGAGAATCGTTTCGGCATCGGTGGGCGATTATCGATCAATCTCGCCGACGGCACAAGCGGCCCGGCCTGCCTTGCTTGGGAAATCGATTATCGGCCGCTGAAGGCTCCTGGAGCGAGCGAAGGGATCAGACGGTGACCGATTCGCGGCAGGCTGGCCGGAGTCTCCCGGTTGCGGCGGCTCATCGGCGCCGCCGGCCGTCGGGCCGCCAAAGTTCGACATGGATCATGCCGATTGGTGACTTCGGATGGATCAGCCATTGGCAGACGCCATCGTGGTCGGAGGCCGGCAGGAATCACTTGATGCGCAGGATTCGCTTCAGCAGCCTTCAACGTGCCACCACCGCCGGACCGATTCCGTTTCCGCGCCAACGGGCCACAACCGCGTGGGGGATCAGCGAGCAGCAGCGGCGTAGACCCGACCGTGCGACCGGCGGCGAAGGGCCCGCGGTGGATGTCTTCACCGCCTTGGATGCGGTGAGTCGGCGGATGGAAGACCTGGCCCGCGAATTGGGGTGCCTGGGGTATTTCTATGATGACGAAGACCGCCCCCGCGCTGCATAGGTCTACCCGCAGCCGCCAGGCCGCGCGTCTCCGTTGATTCAGAACAGAGATTCCGGCTCTTCATCCCTCGCCGACGCGCCGAGCGAGATGGGCGGTGACCGCGCGTCGCATCAGGGTGTGCAGACGCTGTGCTCGATAGGTCGCATCCGACACGATCATCGGCATGACTGGCGCCGGCGTGCGCTCGAATCGTGCCTCGGCCGGCTGCGGCGCCATCGGGCGACTCGGTTCCTGGCGTATCAGCACGTCTTGGGGCGCAACTGCGACACTGCCGAGTAGCTGCGGTTGAAGCTTGAGGTTGATCCGTCCGTCGAACCGGCCGGACGGCCGTGCGCCGGCGGAGGCGTTGGACCTGGTCTGGTACCCCCGCATATCAACGCCGGGCGGGCCAACGTAGAACACGGTGTCGTTGGGGATCAGCGGCCGCAGACCCCGGCGATCGCGCGCATAAACCGATCGAGGGAAGACGGCGTGGAGCGCCCCATGGATTCGCATCAGGCGGTCATCCTCGCCCGGGACTCGATAAACATGCTCGAAGTCGCTCGGCTGACGCAGACCTGTCTCAATCTTGCGGAGGCTCGCTGAAAGCGCAGAGACGTCCTCGATCGTCTGATCGACCGCCTCCAGCGTGTCCGCCTGACCCGCAACGGGCGCCGGGCCGGTAAGGATCGCCAACCCCAAGAAGCTCAAATGGAAAATCGTCCGCATGTGCTCAAACCATCGGCATCGAGCCGGCGTCACTTTGATGCTGCCTTGAAAGCGACGAGGACTATACGAGCCCAGGCGTCGTTTGGTCGCCGCAAAGCTGCAGTCTGCGGGTGGCTTGCCATGATTCTCCCTACCGCCCCAATGCCGCTTGTGCGTCAGTCCGATAGGAGCGTTGTTGTAGCCGAATGGAGGTACACCGTGTCGGCGTCGGTCCGCACCACAAGCCCGCGCATCGGATCGGTTTCAATCACCGTTCCGGTTACAGTCCGCAGCCCGGTTCGAAACGTGGCGCGGACGCCTTGCAGCACGTCACGACCCGAGAACTCAGCGATGAGTTGCTCTTGGGACAGGCGCAGCGCCCGGTTCATGGCCCGCAGCAGTGCTACCAGGGCGTCGATCCGATCGACCCGGGCGCCGAGTTGCACGAGGCTGACGGCCCGGCCGGCTAGCTCATGCGGCCAGTGCGTTTGGAGCACGTTCATTCCAATTCCGATAAGAGCTCTTTGATCGGACTGCTCGATGAGCACGCCCGCAAGCTTGCGACCATCGACAACAATGTCGTTGGGCCATTTGATCCCGACCGATCGACCAAGCAGCGCTTCGGCGGCTTGGGCGACGCCGACAGCACAGGTGATCGCCAGACGTTCCGACGGCGCACGTTCAGCAACGATGGTGGCCGCAATGCCTTGCTCGTGGGTGTCGGCCCAGGTTCGCCCCAATCGACCATGACCGGCCGTCTGCCGCCAGGCGACGACGATATCCGCAGGTTTCGCGTTGAGTCGTTTGGCTGCGTCCTGAGTGGAATCGGTCTCTCGCAGCACGATCACCCGGCCGGCCCGGCCGCCGTCGCCGTCAAGCGCGGACTCCAGACGGGTCGTCCATTGTTCAATCGGTGCTTCAACCATGGGTCAGGTGAGATCGAGGCCGACATCCAGCCACGCCGGGCCGTGGGTCAGCGCTCCGACGGAAATCCGATCGACACCGGTCTCAGCCACCGCGCGGACGGTTCGCAGGTCGACCCCGCCGGAGGCTTCGAGCAGTACGTTCCCCCCGGCGGCATCGCGCGTGGTGACCGCGGTTCGCAACTGTTGGATCGGCATGTTGTCCAGCAGCACAACGTCGATCAAACCGGGTTGACCTTCCAGTACCAACCGAAGCTGCTCTAATGTATCGACCTCGATTTCGACGAACCGAAGATCGTATTGATCGCGGGCCCGTTGGCAGGCCGTGGTAACGGCGCCGATGAACTCGCTGGGAGTCAGGTGGGCCAAGTGATTGTCCTTGAACAGTGCCGCATCGTACAGGCCGAGCCGGTGCACGATGCCGCCGCCACAGCGGACCGCGTACTTCTCCAGCGACCGCATTCCGGGAGTGGTCTTGCGCGTGTCGCAGATGGCGGCCTTGGTCCCGGCCACTTCTTCAACATAGCGTCGGGTGACCGTGGCAATTCCGCTAAGCCGGCCGACGATGTTGAGCATGGTGCGTTCGACGGTGAGGATCGGCGCCAGCTCGCCGACCAGCCGCCACAGAGGTTGCCCGGCGGCGCATGGCTCGCCGTCGCCGATTGATGGTTTGAAGTCGGCAGCGCAATCGAAGGCGTCGAGGATGTGTCTCATGGCCGCTAGCCCGGCCACAACCCCCGGCTCGCGGGCCACCCCGACCGCACATACTGCCCACCCATCGTCGATGATGCTTGCCGTGGTAACGTCGCCAACGTCGCCGAGTTCTTCGGCGCGGGCGCCGGCCAGCAGCCGGTGAAGTGATCCGTCGGCGGTCAGCGCGTCAAACAGGCGCGGCAGCCCAAGAGTGTTGAGGTCGAGCATGCCGCCTGTAGTCTACGGTGGTTTGCGATTCCCAGAAGGCGGGTGCTATGCTCTTGGCGCGGCCGACCCCTGAAACGGGATCAATGATGAGCGAGCGCGAATCCACCATCTTCGACAAGATCATCAACGGTGAGATCCCGTGTCACAAGATCTACGAGGATGACCACGTCCTGGCGTTCCTTGACATCGGCCCGCTCAGCGACGGGCACACGCTGCTCATCCCCAAAGAGCCCGCTGCACACTTGCACGAGCTGAGCGATGAATCGGCTGCGGCGCTGGGTCGCATCCTGCCTCGGCTGTGTCGGGCGGTGATGCAAGCCACCGGCTGCACCGCCTACAACGTTCTCCAGAACAACGGTGCCGCTGCCCACCAGGTCGTGATGCACGTGCACTTCCACATCATTGCGAAGTTTCCCGACGCCGGGCTGGGCATCGGTTGGAGCGCCGGCCGCCTCGGCCAAAAGCACGCACATGACCTGGTCGAGCGCATGCGGGCGGCGATGGAGAACGATTAGCCGCGGCCATTTGGCCGCGCGCTTGCACCAAGTAGCCGGGACGCTACGCGTCCCGGTATCGGCGGGCGTAGCCCGCCGGCTACCCGCGCGACCGGTGATCGGCTAGTCTGTTCCCGGTCAGGCCGGCGGGCGCTGGCCGATTGTGGGCTCAAACCATTCTTGAAGAAAGGCTCAAACCATGATGTCAAGAAACCTCTTGGTTTACGCGGTGGGCGGGCTCCTGATGGGCGCAGCCGCAACGCTGTTCGAATCCGGCAAGGATTACAGCGCCATCCCGCCCCAGGCTCGGGAAGTTGAAACAACGCTCAGGGGCCGGCCCGTCGATCTTGCCCAGGCGATTCAGACCGCGCAAGAGCTCACCGGCGGCGTCGTCGCCTCGGCAAGCTTCGATCTCAACAAAGGGGGCAGGACCATCGACGTCATCGTCTTCACCGACGGCGCCAAGCGCCGCCTCATTTTCGAAACGACCGGCTGCAGTGTAGAATCGGACGTCATGGTGCCACGATTCCCCGGCGACTCGGTTCAAGGCGATTGGATCGAGACCGACTCCGGCCTGAAGTACTTTGACATCGTCGAAGGTGACGGCCCGCAGCCGGCCGGTCCCAGCAGCAAGGTGACCGTCCACTACACCGGCTGGCTGGTGGATGGGACGAAGTTCGACAGTTCCGTCGATCGGGGCCAGCCGACAACGTTCACGTTGGGCCGCGTGATCGGGGGCTGGACCGAAGGCGTGGGGTCGATGTGCGTCGGCGGCAAACGCAAGCTGATCATCCCCTACGACCTGGCCTACGGCGAGCGCGGCAGCAGAAGCATCCCGCCCAAAGCGACGCTCATCTTCGACGTCGAGCTGCTGGAGATCATCGAGGAGTAGCCGTTGGTCGTAGGGTGCGCTGTGCGCATCGTGGACGCTATGGGCGCGTATCGGCCATCCTCCCGGTAAAGCCGCGACCAGCGGTCGCGGTCATGGCGGGTCGGGCGCCCAGCGGGCTGTGCAAACCCCGGCTCGCTCCGCGGGCTTCCGCCAGCGGCTACGGGGCGGGCCAGAGGAATGATTCCAGGTGCTCGCGGAGGTGCCGGGCAGTGGGGAATCGGGCGCTGATAAGGTCACGGCGCAGGCCGCGGCAGACGGCCTTCACCGCCGGCGATTGAGTGGCGTAGCGCTGCCGGCCGCCGACGGCTTCGTAGAGCAAATGAACCAACTGCACCACGTCCTCGCGGATGTGGTACGCCGACGGCGCTCCCCAGTGGTAGAAGTCCACGAGCTTGACGTTGAAGAAGATGCCCTGCCGCTGGACCATCACGTTCTGCGAATGCAGGTCGCCGTGGTATTCGCCCACCTTGTGGATCTGCTCCACTCCCAAAGCCAGGGTGTACAGCAGATGCATGGCCTCGAAGGGCTGCAGCCGCTTGCCCGGCTGGTGGGCGAGAAAGTCGCTGAGCAGCTCGCCCTCCACGAACTCGCTGATCAGGCACGTCACCGGCACGCCTCGGGAGCGGATCACCTCCGAGTGGTGGTATTGAATGACGATGGGGCATTTGCGCAGGCGATTGAGCTTGCGGGCGTAGAAGGTGACGGCTCGGTCGCGGACGTTGCGGTGCGGGAAGAACACCTTGGCCGCCCGGGGGATGCCGGTGCGGGTCTCCACGACCTTGTACACCTCGCCCTCCCATCCCGCGCCCAGCAGCGACTCGACGGCGTACTTGCCCGCCAGCATTCGGCCGGGCTTGAGCTCGAACGTGCGGATCCGCGGCGTTGGCTTGGTGTTGTTTACACGTCGCATCGTCTCGTCCAACCTAGCTCAACAGCGTATGCACCGCTGAGCGACCCTGCGATCTCGACTTCGGTCGGCCGGCAGCAGTACCCCGGCGAGCGGGCACACCGGACCGGCGCACCGATGAGTCTACGGAAACACGCCACGGAGGTCGTAGACCTTCCCGATCTGCTCCAGCGCCGCACAGTAGCTGGCGGTCCGCATGTCGCATTCATACTTCACCCGGGCGAGCTTCACGCGCCTCGCCGCCAGCACCATATGGATGTTGAGCCGATGATCGACTTCCTCAGCCGTCCAGTACATGGCCGATCGGTTCTGGACCCACTCGAAATAGGAGACGGTCACGCCGCCGGCGTTGCAGAGGATGGCGGGCAGGATTTCGATGCCTCGCTGCGTGAGGACCGCGTCACCTTCGGGCGTGGTGGGGGCGTTGGCGGCCTCAGCCAGAACCCGGGCGTTGATCAACTTCGCTCTACGCGACGTGATCATCTGCTCCAGAGCGGCGGGGATGAAGACGTCCACGGGCACGCCATAGAACTCCTGCTCACTGATCGCTTCGGCTTCGTCGAAGCCGCCCACGCCCCCGGTCTGGGAGACGTGGTCGGCGAGGGCGCTGGGGTTGATCCCCTGGTCGTTGTGGATGGCTCCGGTGTGGTCGAGCACCGCCCGCAGCGAGGCCCCCAGCTCCACCAGCAGCCGCCCGGTCCATCCGCCGACGTTGCCGAATCCGATGAGACTGAAGCTCATCTTGTCAATGTCGATGCCCAGCTCCGGCAGCATCTCCTTGAACACGTTTACCATGCCCTGGCCGGTCGCCTTGTCTCGGCCGAGCGATCCGCCCATCTCCACGGGCTTGCCGGTGACGATGCGCCGCGTGTCGTGGCGCTCGTGCTCGGGGGTCATCTGGGCGTAGGTGTCGGCAAACCAAGCCATGATCTGGGCGTTGGTGCCCACGTCCGGGGCGGGAATGTCGTAATCGGGCCCGATCTGATTGCTGATCGCCGAGCAGAACCTGCGGGTGACCCGCATCAGCTCGTCGCGGCTGAGATCGCGCGGGTTGCATTTGACCCCGCCCTTGCCGCCGCCGAAGGGGATCCGCACCAGCGAACATTTCATCGTCATCAGGACCGCCAGCGCCTTGATGTGGTCCAGGTGGACATCTGGGTGGTAGCGAAGGCCGCCCTTGTACGGCCCCAGCGCATTGTTGTGCTGCACCCGATAGCCCTTGAAAAGATCGTGGTGCCCGTCGTCCATGAGCACCGGAAAGTGCACCATGATCTCGTTGTGGGGCTGGGCAAGAATGATCTGTTGATGGTGGGCTAGCCCCACGAGTTGAGCGGCAATGAGCACCTGCTCGATCGTCTGGTGGAACAGGTTCGCTGGATCCCTAACGATCTCGAGCTCTTCAAACACCTTCGCTGGCAGATGGGCTTGGGCGATCGGCGGATGCTGGGTGGCGGTGGCGTTGGCCATGAACGGGAACTCCGCAGAGCAATGCCAAGGTTCGCCGACGATCCCGATCGAATCGGGACCCCCCGGCGAGCGGCCATCCTCAGCAGTGACCCGCTGAGGAGACGGACCCGCAGATCATAGCGTCTGCGCCGCTGAAGTCAGCGCCTTGGATTCAGGGCAATTGTCGCCGCCGGCCCGACCGCCAGCGCCGCCGCCGCCGCCAATCAGGAGGACCATGTCTCAGTAGCGGTAGGAATGATGGCCGTGGCCGTGATGGTGGCCATAGCCGGCGTGTCGGTAGACATTGTGTCCATAGTGCCCGGGGCGGTAATGGGGGTGACCGTAGGCGTGCTGGTAGCCGTAGTGCGGCCCGTCGTAGACCCCAGCCGTGACCAGGACACCGCTTGAATAGCCATAACCGTAGCTACCGGTGTAGAGCCCGTCGTGGCAGCCGGCCAGGAGCAACGCGGCGATCAGCAGGCACAGGGAGCCGGCAACGCGCATGGGAGCATCTCCACAGTTGGTCCGTAAATGACAAGACACGCTACCGGGGCGTTTATTCCATGCCCGACCGAGGCGACGGGCCGGGGAGTCCTGAACAATCGACCTGAAACCGCCGATATCAATCTTCGTGAGCACGCACCTGTCCGCGAGATTCGTGCATGTCTGAGCCGAGCGTCAGCATGGAATATGAGACAAAGCAGGCGTCCTACCGCGCGCTCGTCACTGATCGTAAGGGCTGTTCCCTTTGCGCAAAGCATCTTGAGAATGCTTCGCGCATTGACGGGGGCGATCTGGACTCCAACGAAATCGGTCCCTATACCCGGTGGCAAGGCAACCTTGATTCACCGCTGGTCGTTGTGGCGCAGGACTTCTCCGACGTCGCAGGGTTTCGAAAGGGCTGCGGATGGGCCGGTCACGATGTTCCAACCAACCTTCATCTAGTCGAGCTTGTACGGGAGGCGGGGTTTGTCATCGCTCCGCCGAAGCTCGGTAAGCCTGACAACGTACTTTTCTTCACCAACGCCGTCTTGTGCATGAAGGGCGGTGGTCGTCGCGGATCACAGCAACCGGTTCCGCAGCGATGCTTCGCCAATTGTTCGGACTTTCTCAGACGGACTATCACAATCGTGGCCCCCCGCGTCGTCGTCACACTAGGCCGTGGAGCACTGTACGCGATCCAACGAGCGTTTGACCTTTCAGAAACGGGTCGGCTGTCTGACCTAGTGGGGCGGCATCTGCACCTCACCAACACGATTTATCTGGTTCCGATGTATCATCCAAGTCCCACAGTCGTGAACACACATCGGCCTTTGAATAAGATGCGCGCCGACTGGCGGGGCTTGAGGCCTTTGTTCGAGGCAGCTGACAATCTCCCGCACACATCGGCGGCGGCCTAACAAGGCGCTGTAGCCGAGGCGGCACAGCACGGGGTAGCAAGCCGGCTGCGAGAAGAAGCCCCGCATTGCCATGCGGGGCTCATTGCCATGCGGGGCCATTGGTGCGCCACCAGCGCGACGACGCTGGCGACGAGTCGGAGCCCGCCACCTACAGGCAGGCGAAGCGGGATGCCGAGTCATCGTGAGCTGGAACTTCCAACACATTGTCCACTTTGAGAAGATCCCACTCTACAATGCAGTCAATGTGATCCAGGGACACTCGACGATTGCTATCTGCTCTCCTCACCAGGTGATTGCCTATGAAGACCAAGATGTTTGATTGCGTCGCCATAAAGAGGCGAGGGGCCCAGCGAGTTCGTCAGCTGATCGCCGCGACGTCCCCGCAGGAGCAGCTTGCCTTCTGGCAAAAGCAGACCGAGCAGCTTCGGCGACGCCGGCAGGAGAGCCAAACGAGTCACCGGGCAGGCCAAAGGGGCTCGGAGCAGACCTTGCAGGATGGCTGACAACCCGCAGCCCGCCTGGGCCGCAGGCCGTATGGACCTGATCAAGCAGTCTCCTGCTCAAACGATGTCGTGCAAAGATCGTCGCGTCAAAGCGAAGGGAGGACGAATCAATGATCACGGGCGTCCACACCATGTTCTACACATCGGAGCCCCAAGAGCTCCGGGCGTTCATCCGAGACAAGCTCGGGTTCTCGTATACCGATGTCGGGGACGGGTGGCTGATCTTCGACCTCCCGCAAGCCGACATGGGCTGTCACCCGGCTGAGGCCGAGGACGGCCAACGCTCGGGAACCCATTACATCTCGTTTTATTGCGACGACATCGAGAAGACGGTGGCCCAGCTCAAGGCTCGGGGCGTCGAGTTCACAGACGAGGTTCGTGATCTCGGCTATGGGCTCGCGACTCACTTCCGGATGCCGGGCGATTTCCAGGTCCAGCTCTTCCAGCCGCGGTACACCAAGCAGCACAGCGCGGAGTGACAACCATAAAGCCCCGGGCTTGCCCGGGGGTCCGTGTTGCCACATCGAACTGCTTACGCCAGCGCGGCCTGCGCGGCGACGAGCCTAGCGATCGGTACGCGAAACGGCGAGCAGCTCACGTAGTCCAGCCCGATGGTGTGGAAGAAGCGGATCGAGGCCGGGTCGCCGCCATGCTCGCCGCAGATGCCGAGCTTGAGCGAGGCTTTGGTCTGCCGGCCGAGCCGGCAAGCCGTCTTGACCAGCTCGCCCACGCCGGTCTCGTCCAGCGTTTGGAACGGGTCGCGATCGAGGACCTGCTGCTCCAAATAGGCAGGCAGGAAGCTGTTGATGTCGTCGCGGCTGAAGCCGTAGGTCATCTGCGTCAGATCGTTGGTGCCGAAGCTGAAGAAGTCAGCGACCTCGGCGATCGAATCGGCGACCAAGGCCGCGCGCGGGACCTCGATCATCGTCCCGATCGGAATGTCGAGCTTGCCGCTATATTTCTTGGCCGTGCGAACATCCTCAATTGTTTCTTCGGTGAGCGCGCGAAGCATGGCCAGCTCCCGGCGGATGCCGACCAGCGGGATCATGATCTCCGGCTGGGCGTCGATGCGCTTCTTCTTGCAGGCGATCATCGCCTCGACGATGGCCGTGACCTGCATGACCAGTATTTCCGGATAGGTGACCGCGAGCCGGCAGCCGCGATGCCCGAGCATGGGATTGAGCTCGTGGAGCATGGCCACGCGCTGCTTGATGCGTCGCGGCGCCACGCCCATTTGACCGGCCAGTTCGCGCTGGGCCTTGGGCTCGTGCGGCAGAAACTCGTGCAGCGGCGGATCAAACAGCCGAATTGTCACCGGCAGGCCCTTCATCGCGGTGAAGATGCCGATGAAGTCCTTCCGCTGGTAGGGCAGCAACTTCTTGAGCGCACGCCGGCGATCATCGCCCGACTCGGCGAGGATCATTTGGCGCATGGCGTTGATGCGCTCGCCTTCGAAAAACATGTGCTCGGTGCGGCACAGGCCGATGCCCTCGGCTCCATACTTGCGGGCCCGCTTGGCATCCGCGGGGGTATCGGCGTTGGTGCGCACGCCAAGGCGGCGTGACGCATCGGCCCACGTCATGAGCGTGGCGAAATCGCTGGAGAGTTTGGGAACCGAACGCTTCACCTCACCCAGCAGAACTTCGCCCGTTGAGCCGTCGATGGAAAGCACGTCACGCTGGGTGAACGTCGCGCCGTTGATGGTGAGCCGGC
>JADFIR010000026.1 GCA_022566535.1 Planctomycetota bacterium | reverse complement strand
GGGTTCCGGAAGACATCTATGCTGCCGGCGCCGGCCAGCCCGGCACCTGGAACGCTGTGAACGCGGGCGCATCCAATGTCCCGCTCTCTGATCTGTCAGGCGCGGCCACGGGCGTCACGCTGACCAACATCGGCGGCCTTCTTAACCTCGATTTTAACAATGGCGGCACCTCCGGCGACGACGAGGCCCTGATGGACGATCTCCAGAACGTCGGAGGTGGGGGCGCCCTCGCCACCTGGACGTTCTCGGGTCTTGCCGACGGGTCCTACACCGTGTATACCTATGCTTGGGCACCTGACACTGCTGCGTTCGTTTCGGAGGTGACGGTGCCCGGCTCCCCGGATCCTCCGCAGCTCATCGGCGGCGACTGGCCGGGCGGCCAAGTTCAGGGCACAACCTACGCGTTGCACACCGTCGATGTTGCTGGCGGATCGCTTGCCGTGATGGTCCGCACCAGCAAAGGGTTCGGCTCCGTCAACGGGTTCCAACTTGTGAGTGGGGCCGGTGAGCCGTGTCCCTGGGATCTCGACGGAAGCGGCACGGTGAATATCCTGGACCTGCTGGCACTGCTGGCCGACTGGGGCAATGTGGGCGTGCCGGCCGACTTTGACGGCGGCGGCGTCGGGATCACCGACTTGCTGATCCTGCTCGCAAACTGGGGCGCCTGCCCATAACGGCTCATCGCGCTTCGGTCGGAGCTCGACCCAGCAGCTTCATCCCCCACAAACCGACAAACCAAGTTACCCCCTGACCGAAATGTCAGGGGCTTTTTCTTACGCCAAGACCGCTCCTGATCACCGCCCAACAAGCGAAGCATGGCGCCCCCGAAGGCCCCGCCCGCAACGGCTACGGTAGCCCCCGCGCTGTGATCCTCTCCGCGGAGTGATCGACACACCGCGGTCTACTCATTGGGCCGCGGCTCATTGAACAGGACGTCCAGGCCCTCGTCCCAGACGTTGCCGCGTGGACTGTAGGAGAACTCCTCGAGGTCGTCGGGACCGGCGCTGGCGGAGTCGTCGGTCTGATCGACGCCGGTGGAGGCGAGCAAGTACGCCCGGCCGTTGGGGTCGTTTTCAATCAGACGATACACGAAGGGACCCCCATGGGTGGGGTCGGCTGGCACTTCGGCGAGGATGTCCGGGGCGAGTTGGTCAAGGGATGTGGGCAATCGGCCGTGAATCGCGCGGAAGGTTTCAATGGCGATCATGGCGCGGGTGCCGCCGATCTGGGCCACGCAGCGGTCGTTGTGCTCCATAACTCTCACGACGGCGGACCCGAGGGAATTGAGGAAAAAGTGTCGATAGGTGAGTTCTGCTTGGAACGTGGCAAAGTCGAAGCCTTCCTTAAAGCGCGTTGCCGGGTCGAGGTCCGCATCGACCACGAGATGGTCGTAGAACTCGTTGGTAAGCGCCGTCGTCTCGGCCCGGCCAGCAAGGAAAATGGAGCCGACGCTCTCCAGCACTGAACCTAGGCCGGGCGCGCCCCCACCCCCCGAGGCCGATATCTGGTTGTACTTGCTGAGGTCCAGGCGCCCGTCGCCGTGGCCGTCATCGCTGAAGGACCACTGGATGCCGTCGAGCAGCAACATGCGCTCGGCCTCATAGGCCAGCGACATCGGGGGCATCGGAAGCTGTCGGTCCATCGCGTCGAGCAGCCCCCGGCCGGTCAGCTCGTCGATGGCATTCTCCAGCAGTTCGTATCGAAGTTCATGCAGGGTCATCGATACGATGGACATGCCGACGAGACGATCAATCAGCGTCCATTGCGATGCGGCCGCGCGTCCCAGTGCAAGCGAATGTTCAAAGGCGGCGATGCGCTGGACCTGATTACCTTGCTGTGCTTCCAACCGCATCGACGCGGTGAGGGCCTTGGCGAGGTGGCGGAATTGCCCGAGCTCCGGCAACTGGATGTTCATGAACAACGGTGGTGAACCCCGGGCTGGACGCACTGCCCGCGGGCAGGCGGCAGCTTGGGCCAGCAGATCGAACGCGCCACGCTCGCGCAGCATCTTGATCGCGAGGCGCTCCGGTTCGATGTCAGGCGGGATCGACTGGGAGCCGTACACGCGCGAAAAGTCCAGATAGAACTCCTTGTCTTCGTCGTGAGGCGCGAACTCCATCTCCTGGACCGCCGCCACGACCTCATCGACGTATCCGCTGGCTTCGACGAACAGCGGCCAGCCGTTTTCACCTGCGGGCTGGGCTGACTCGCTCAGTTCAACGAGCTTCGCCGCGTAGTCGATCACTGGCGCCGGCTCGGCAGTCGCCGCCCAATACACCTGATAGGCGATGAACAGGGCCGCTGCGCCACCGAGCCCAATGGCCAGATTGCGTGACCGATACCATCGCTTGTGTCGCGAGGTCATAGCCGCATTCATTGGATGAGCCTACGCCGAACGACCCAGCCTAGCGCGCTCGGCTCAAGCTGGCGTGTCCGCAATTGGGGGCCGCCGGACATACGAACACAGTCGGACTATTCCACCACTCGGCCGATGATGCGCAGCTGCGTGGTATAGCCTGAGGCGTTCAATGTGAGTATCCCATACAGCAGACCGGGCTTGGCCTCCACCGGCGTGATGCGAATTCGGAATTGGAGGAACTGGTCGTCTTGCTGAGCCTCTAGAAGCTGGGCCTCAAGGAACGGTGAATCGCTGGTTACACCGGCCGTCATCGGATCAGGCGTATATCGCTCAACGAACTCGATCTTGGTAGCTATCTCAAACGGGTCGCCATCGCGCACCTCGCCCACGAGGATTCTCTGATCTTTCGGCACCCACGGCCGGCCGCGCGGGCGAATCGGCTGTGTGGATTCGTGGCGAAGCCGAACATCCACGACCGGGCAGTCCGCTCGGTCCGTCTCGATGACCCAGAACCATGGGAGAGAGGCCTCATTGAACCGGTCCAAATCCCATCGGATCGTGTACGCACCGGCCGGCGAGTCGGTGGCGGGATCGAAGCCGATGAACTGGGGCGGCTCGCCGTGTGATCCCAGAATGCGAAACGGCTTGCCGTCCGTAGATTCCACGCGCAGTTCGCCTGAGGTCGTGTGCACCCATTCGTTGGCAACCCGATCGGAGGCCCCAATGTACGGCGGGGTGACGCGAATAGGCAAGCTGACCTCAGCCATGAAGTAATACACGGCGAAGGTCTCGGTATACCCCTCAAACACGATGCTGATCTTCTCCTTCTTCTCACCAAGTCCCGATTTCATATTCATTGTGGTGCTGAACTCGGTGAATCCGCCCGGCAGGATCTCCCGGCCGGCGAGGTTCTCGGCGACCGTGCAGCCACAACTCGTTATCGACCTGACGATCTTGAGCGGTTCTTGGCCAACATTCCAGATCTTGACCAACCCCGTGCCGGTTCCGCCCGGGGGGAGGTTGCCGAAGTCGAGCAGGGGGGGCTCGAACTCGACCGGCGGCCAGCCGGGGGGGTTGTCCTCGACCGATGACCGCACAGGAATCGAGCCAAGGCTGGGATTGCCAGGCGGCTTCACCTCCGACGGGTCAGGGTCCGAGCTTGTGGCAGGGTTCGGCTCCGCTCCACAGCCGGCGATGCCCACCAACATCAACAACGTGACCATCGAAGCCCGCACAGTGATCGAGATCCGCCGGCCGGTCATCGGTCGCTGCAATCGCACCTCAGCAGATTTGGTTCGCCCATGCATCGGACGTACTCCGATCAGCCGCTGGTATCGACGGCTTCCGTCAGCGGCTGCGATTGGGGTATCGCCTCACCGTTGGGCAGGTGCGCCCCGGCGATCTTCGGGAAATGGTCTCCCTTCCAGCTTTCCGGATACTCCTGGTCGTCCAGCTCTAACGCCGCCTTGGTCGGATACAGCGGGCGGAACGTATCGCACATCACCGCCAGCTCGTTGGTCCACTGCTTGCCGAGCGACAGCTCAACGGTGCCCGGATGTGGGCCGTGGGGGATGCCTTGCGGGTGCAGGGTGATCGAGCCGATTTCGATCCCCTTACGGGCCTTGTAGTTCCCGTCAACGTAGTACAGGACTTCGTCGGAGTCGATGTTGGAGTGGTTGTAAGGGATGGGAATCGCCTGCGGATGCCAGTCGAGCGCCCGCGGGCAGAATGAGCAGATCACGAAGTTGTGTGCCTCGAACGTCTGGTGCGTTGGCGGCGGCATGTGATGCTTGCCCGTAATCGGACTGAAATCGTCGATATTGAACCGGTACGGGTAGTAGCAGCCGTCCCAGCCGACCACGTCCAGCGGGTGATAGTCGTAGATATAGCTGTGTACGCGGTCGCGGGCCTTGATCCTCACCTCGAACTGGCCCGCTTCGTCGTACGTCAACGGAAGCTCAGGCGGGCGCAGATCGCGCTCGCAGTACGGCGCATGCTCCAGGAACTGGGCGGTCTTCTTCGACAGGTATCGCGGCGGGGGCAGAATGTGCGAGCCGTTGGCCGTCTCGATCACCAGGAACTTTGGCTTCGGCTCGCCCTCGGCGGGCTTGTCGAACACCATCTTGTACGTGGCGCCTTTGGGGATAATGATGTAGTCCTTGGGGCGAAAGTGCAGCGTGCCAAAGGAGCTGAACACCGTACCCGAGCCGTAATGGATGAAGACGCACTCGTCGCCCATACCGTTCTTGTAGTGGTAGTTCATCGCCTCGGCGGGCGCGCAGAGGCTCATCTCGCAATCGGCGTTGCCGAACAGCACCACTCGCCCAGTGATCGGATCACCTTTCGGCTTCATCGGCATCGTCTTGAGATGCCGCATCCGCATCGTGTCGGTCTCGACATATTCGGGTTTCGTTGAGTAGAGCGTCTTCCAGCCGGTGACTTGCGTCGGCGGATGGATGTGGTACAGCGTGGTGGTGGGCCCAACGAATCCCTCCGTGCCGAAGACCTCCTCGGAATACAGCGCCCCGTCGGGGCGACGAAACTGAATGTGCCGCTTGGGCGGCAATTGACCGAGCTTGAAGTAGTAGGGCATGGGGCTTGCTCCTGGGCAAACTGCTCGTATTCAACCCTCATTGTAGCGGGATCGTCTGCTGAGGACGCGGTTGAGTTGAGCGAGCCGCGCCGTGTCGCAGGCGAGGCGCGCCGTCCTCGGCCGCGGCCTGCCTATGAGGCACGGAGGCGGGGAAGGAAGCGCCCGGTGCGCTTCATGTACGCTCGGTAGTCATCGCCGAACTTCTTGATCAGATTCGCCTCTTCCCGCGAGGTTCGCGCCCGCAACACAGCGGAGGCCAGCCCGCACATGAGCAATATGAACCAGTTGGCGGTGAGCAGAACATAGGCGGCGCACAGCACCACACCGGACGAATATAGTGGATGCCGAGCCCAGCGGTACGGGCCGCCTGTCACCAGGGTGTGATGCGATCTCGTCCGCGCAGTACGGGTGACGTTGGCTCCAAGGTGTCGCAGCGTCCAGAACAACAGAGCCAGCGCGATCAGCCCAAGCAGTCCGCCGAGCAATCGCAGCTGCGGCACAAGTTCAAGCTGCGACCATGCCATCCACTTGGGATTGATGAGATAGGTCACGACGCTCGCCATCGCTCCGAAGCCAAACAGCGACAACAAGGTGTCAATCGCGAGTCCATTGTCGCGTGGCGAGATGGGTCCGCCGGACTTGGCCCCTTTGCGGCGGAAGTAGATGCTTACGCCGGCACCGCTGACGAGGATCGCCAACAATACCCATCTGTACACGTTCTCATCGATCATGTGAGGTTATCCCGCACCGCATACTGTCGCACGGTCATGCCTTTCGTCGGTCATGTGGCCGTCTCCACGTATACCGCCGTTGCCGATGGCTTGGGGACCGCCTGGCCGTCCTCTTTCATACCCTGCAGATGTAGTTCGATCGCCTCGGTGATACGCTTCCGCACAAGCGGCTGCGTCCGACCGGTTGCTACACAGCCGGGCAGATCAGGAACGTACGCAGAGAAGTTTCCATCCGCCTTCTCGATAACGACCGCGTACCGCAGTGAATTTGCGCGCTTCGATTTCATCGACGTGTGTCCTTCAATCTTGCCTGTTTGAAGATGCTGTTGAGCGTTCCTGGAGCAAGTTCGTCCGGAATGCTCCCTGAGATCGTGACACGTCCCGGCTTGTGAGGATGTTTGTACTGGCGGTGACTACCGCGCGTCGTCACCAGATACCATCCGTCCTTCTCGATCATCCTAATGATCTCCCGTACCTTCATCGCACAGCGCGCTCACAAATTCCCTCGCCGGGCTTGTTCGAGCTCCAGGGACTCGAAGAGGGCCTTGAAGTTGCCTTTGCCGAAGCTCTGCGAGCCGCGGCGGCAGATGATCTCGAAGAACAGCGTCGGGCGGTCCTGAAGCGGCTTGGTGAACAGTTGCAGCAGATACCCCTCGTCATCGGCGTCAACGAGGATGCCAAGATCGCGGATGCGCTGGTGATCCTCTTTGATCTCCCAGCCCATCTTGGACACGCGGTCCCAGACGGTCTGGTAGTACTCATCGGGGATGCGTAGAAAATCCACGCCCCGGCGGTGCAGCTCCGCCACGCTGGCCAGCTCATCATCGGTGCGGAAGGCCAGGTGCTGCACGCCCGGCTCATCATCGTGCCAGTCGAGGTACTCCTGAATCTGGCTCTTGCGTTTACCGTGGGCCGGCTCGTTGATGGGCACCTTGATAAGGCCGAACCCTGAGTCCATGACCTTGGACATCAGCGCCGAGTACTCCGTCGAGATGTCCTTGTCGTCGAAGTGCTTGAACTGCTTGAAACCGAGCACATCTTCATACCACTTCACCCAATGGTTCATCTTCCCCAGCTCGACGTTGCCCACGCAGTGATCGACGTACATCAGCCCACAGGGATGGGCCTGGTTGTATTCGTTGAGCGCAAATGACTCCACCGGCTCGAACCTGGGCATGAACGGACCGCCGCCCTGAATGTTCTCCAGTTTGTACCGGCCGTTGCGGGAGACGAAACTGTGAACACATCGGCCGAAGGTCTTGATCCCGGCCACGACGACCATGCCGTCCCCGGATTCATCAGTCATCTCGATGGGTTCGTAGGCAGATTCCCCGCCGTTCTTGATGGCCTGTTCGTAGGCGGCGGCCGCGTCGCGGACGGTGAAGGCGATGTCCTTGATCCCGTCGCCGTGGCGCATTACCTCGCGCTGGGCGGCGTGGTCTTTGTGCAACCCGGTGCTCAACACCAAACGAATGTTGCCCTGAGTGAGCAGGTAGCTCGCTTCCTCGCGGCAACCGGTGGTGAGGTCTGCTAACTGCGCGACCTGGAAGCCGAAACAGTGCGCGTAGAAATACGCCGCTTGCTTGGCGTTGCCGACGTAGAACCGCACGTGATCTACGTCGATCAGTCGCAGCGGATCGGTTTCTGGGGCGGTCTTGGGCCTCGACGACGGTGTGCTGGCGGTGGTCATGGGAGTCGATCTCCTCGATCTGGGGCGGTCGCCGGCCATTTGCGGCGATGGCACAACACGCTTGGCGTATGATATGGGCCGCCACCGGCTCGGGGCATGACAATGGGCCCTGTTGGCCTCATTGCAGCGGGGCCAGGTCTGAACCCGCCTCGGCTCTGGGGAATCATGGCCAGTGGGGCGGCGGTAGGGACGTGTCCGAGCGACTTGACCGGCGGGCCTGAACGGCCGGGGGGAATTAGGGTACACTGCTTGACCATTTTAGAGAAAGGATAATGTCATGGGTGTAGTCATTGTCATCGGGCTGGGATTGGCTATTGCGATTGTTGTGGCGGCGGTGAAATATCCCGCTGCGAGCCCCGGTGCCGCCGCCAGCCTCCGTGCCGGAGCGGGCGTGGTGGCGTTGCTCGTTTTGGCTGTGTCGGTCGTGCTCAGCTCGGTTCGGCTCGTTGGGGAAAACCAGATCGGCGTCGTCAACAAGCTCATCGGTGGCGGTTCGCTTGCCCCGGGCCAGATCATTGCCACCGAGGGTGAGATGGGGCCGCAAGCCAAGATCCTTCCACCGGGTTGGCACCCCTGGCTGTGGCCGGTGATCTACGAGGTCGACACACCACCTCTGATTCAGATCAAAGAAGGAAAGATAGCGCTGCTTACGTCCAGTGATGGACAGCCGTTGCCGCCTGGGGAGATTTATGCCCCGGAGTGGGATGAATCGCTCCTGAAGCGCATGGCTGAGGATGCCGAGTTCTTCCTCACCGAAGGGGGCGGCTACAAGGGCCCGCAGGCCTCGGTGCTCCCTCCAGGCAAATATCGCATCAACCCCATGCTGTTTACGCATGAGATTGTCGACGTCACCAACGTCAAGAAGGCGACGGTTGGCGTTGTCAAGTCCAACGTCGGCGACGTTCCCTCGGGAGTGGGCGATACACCCGACGCTCTCGTTGAAAAGGGTCAGCGCGGCATCTGGCGCCAGCCGCTGCTGCCCCAGGAGTATTACCTGAACACCAAGGCCTACGAAGTAACGATGATCTCGACAGCCAAATGGGTGATCAGTTACACGGGACGCGACAAAGCAGCCGAGCAGCGGGAGATTCCCGTCCGCACCTCGGATGGGTTTGACTTCCCCGTGGACGTCCGGGTGGAGTATGAGATCAGACCCGTCGATGCGCCCCTCGTGGTCGCCCTCTTCGAGGATGACGGGGAGAAGCTGCGTGAGCGTCTGAACTCCGCTGTCCGCGCGATCTTCCGCAACAACGCCGAGACCGTGAAGGCCCTGGACTACGTGCAGCAGCGCTCGCAGCAGGAGTCGCAGTCGCTGGTGATGCTGGCCGAGGAGATGACCAAGGTGGGGGTAACCGTCACCGCGGTTCGCATCGCCGGCGTGGCCGAGGATGGATCGCTCGACAATCTGCTCAAAACGCAGACAGATCGGCAGATCGCCGATGAGGAGGTCAAGACCTTCAAGCAGCAGCAGCTCGCCGCGGAGCAGAAAAAGGAACTCACCCGCACGGAACAGGAGGCTGAGGAAGAGCGCCGACTGGCCACGGCCAGGTACCAAGTGCAGATCGCCGAACAGGACAAAGAGCGCCGCATCATTGAAGCCAGCGCCGAAGCGCAGGCAATTAGCATCAAGGCCGAAGCCCAGGCCGAGGCCTACCGGGTCATCGCCCTGCAGATCGGCTCGGGCAACGCGGCGCTGCTCGAACTGCTCAAGATCGTTGGCGAGCGGGGAATCAACATCACCCCCCGCGTCATGGTTGTCGGCTCGAATGGTGGAAATGCCGGCACAGGGGGATCAACCGAAGCCACGGCTCTCATCGGCACTATGCTCGACACCATGATCAGCCGCCAGGAGCCGTCCGCCAAGCCTTAGTAGCAACCGGCTTCAACGCGCAAGTTTGAAAGAGAGCAAATCCCCGGCCGGTTTTCGCCGACCTCCATTCTTGGTCGGGGCTGTTGCGCCATCCGGTCCAACGCCGACCAAGCGGACCCGCGAAACGTCAACGGACTATTATCACGGCGCCATGGCCAAGGCGAAGTCGTCAATCAAATCGCTTGAAACCGTCGAGCCGATCGGCAACCGCGTCTTGATCCGCAAGGATGCGGACAAGAAAGTGACCAAGGTCGGCATCCATCTGCCGGACAAGATCGAGATTCCGACCCTCACCGGCCGGATCGTCGCCGTCAGCGCCCAGGTGGAGCACGACGAAGACTATCCGATCAAGCAGTACGACCGTGTGCTGTTCAACCCAAAGAACAGCCTCCCCGTCGATTTCGAAGGAGACAACCAGCTGTTTGTGATTCCGATCGAAGACGTGGTGGCGGTGTTTCGTAAAGAGTGAAGTGTAGACAAGTGACCCGTTTCGCGGGCGGGCTTGCCCCGCCGCATTCTTCTCCAGCAAAGACAACGGTGGGGGTGTGTGAAGCCAAGCGGGCCAGCGCCTGTTGCCCACCGATGACGGCCGCGGTCGAGGACGACGCGGCTCGCTGAGGCGCGGCTCGCTAAGATCGAAACGTGATTGACTACACGCTGCCGCTGGATCAACTGCCCGATCCGCTGCCGATCGAGCCGCTGACGAAGCCGTTTGATGTCACGATCACCCCGCCGGGCTCCAAGAGCATCACCTGCCGGGCCTACATCCTGGCGGCGCTGGCCGAAGGCGAGTCACAGATCATTCGTCCGTTGCGAGCCGATGACACCGATCTGTTGCTCAAGGCCTTGTGCACGCTCGGCGCCGAGGCCCGCTGGGATGGTGAGGATGTGTTCATCAAGGGGGTAGGGGGGCGATTCCCTCGTGGCGGGGAGATCAACCTCGGCGACGGCGGCGCTCCGACCCGCTTCATGATCGCCGCCGCGTGTCTGGCCGCAGAGCCGGTCGTCGTCGATGCCAGCCCACGCATGCGCCGGCGCCCCATCGCCGAAGGCGTGGACATGCTCCGCCAACTCGGCGCGAAGATCGAATACGTCGAAGAAGAACGCCGTTTGCCGGTGCGTGTGCAACCGAGTCAATCATTCATGGGTGGCACGGTCGCGATAGGGAGCACGGTGTCAAGTCAATTCGTCTCAGCACTGATTCTCATTGCTCCGTTTCTTTCGGCAGGGCTTCGTTTCCAGCTTGATCGTGAGGTCACGAGTCCGACGTACGTTCAACTCACGCTGAATCTCTTGGAGGAATGGCAGTCGGACTTCGCCATCCCATCTTGGGAACTGGTCCCTGGAGGTCAGTTTTGGGACAGGATCAACGGAGACTTGCCCGAGTCCGTTCAAATCACTCAAGCAACACTGGGTGGGCAGCGGTTCCTGGTAGAGAGCGACGCAAGTGGTGCAGTGTATTGGGTCGTAGCCGCATGGCTCTCGCGTCGATCCAAGGTCACTCTATACCGTTTCTCGCCAAGGCCGTACCAGTCTGATTGGCACCTTGTGAGAGAACTTGGACATGCGAATCTGATCAATCAGCGCTTTTCCTGGCTTTCCGAAGACGACAGCTATCACTGGCATGTAGAGCGTGGTCGAAAAACCGGCAAGCTGAAGTGCGATTGTTCACTCTTCCCGGACGGAGCCGTAGTGCTGGCGGTGGGTGCGGCGATGATGAAGAACCGTTCAGGGTTCACCGGTCTTCACACACTCCGCCACAAAGAGACCGATCGCATTGCGGCGCTGGCCAACGAGCTGCGCAGGATCGGCTGCACGGTCGAGACCACCGACGATTCGATCGCCATCGATCCCTCGACCCGCCACGACGAGCCAGTAGTGATCGAGACCTACAACGATCACCGCATGGCCATGGCGTTTGCGGTGCTCGGCCTTGCCCGGCCGGGGATTTCCATCAAGAACCCGGCCTGCGTGTCCAAGAGCTACCCGACGTTCTGGAAGGACTTCGCAAAATTGTATCAGTAGGGTGCCGCAGGAACCGCGGTCGAGGACGACGCGGCTCGCCCGAGCCAACGAAGAACCCAATCACTGTACGGCCGCCCCGCAGCAACCGCGGTCGAGGACGACGCGGCTTGCTGTACGGACGTGTATCGAGAGGCAATACTATCTGCACTATGGCTGCGTTCTGGACCTATGTCAGGCAGATGCTGCGGAACCGGGCCACGGTGGCATGGGCATTTGTCTTTGCACTCATCTCAGCCAGCGGGCTCGGCGTAGGGTTGCTCACACTTGGGCCGATGCTGCGGCTCATCCTGCGCGGTGATTCACTTGATCAGCTCGCGCGACAGTTCAACGAGAAGGAGCCTTGGATCCGTGTTCCGGACGAAATTATCGCCAGACTCCCGCCGGAGCGGTTCGACGGCGTGGTGTTGATTATCTGTGTGATCGCGGTGCTTACCGTGCTGGGCGGCGCAGCGAACTTCATGCATCAATACCTGAGCCAGACGCTAGCCACAAAGACCATCGCGCGCATCCGTCAGGACACCTATCGCCACGTGCTCCACCTGCCGCTGAGCCGGGTCATTGCCCGCGGGCCATCTGAGTTCGTGGCCAGGATCGTTCGAGATGCGGCTGAGTTGCAACGCGGATTCATCGCTGTCACGAGCAAGGCAGTCACCCAAGTGCTCAAGGGATTGGCCGCATTTGCCGCGGCGCTGGTCTTCGACTGGCGATTGGCGCTCTCAGCGGCCGTGGCGGCCCCGCTGCTGTTGATCGTGCTCCGCAAGCTCGGCAAGCGGATCCGCCGAGGCACTCGGGGATCCCTCGAGGCCCAGGAAGGGCTTCTCCGGGTCGCCACCGAGACGCTGCACGGGCTGCGAGCGGTCAAGGCCAACACCGGCGAGCGGCACGCCGCAAGGTGGTTCCATCGCATCAACAAGGCGGTCGTGAAGCAGGAGCTCAGGGTACGCACGGCCCGGGCCCTGACGGGGCCGGTCGTGGAGACGCTGGCGGTGTTGATCATCGGTTCCCTGGCCATTTTCGCCGCCAAGCAAATCATCGCCGGCAATCTCCCGTTCGAGCGGTTCGTCCTCACCCTGGGTTCGCTGGCCGTGGCGGGCGCGTCGTTTCGCCCACTGGCCGGGCTGGTCAACGAGATGCACGCCGCAGCCGCCCCCGCTGAACGTCTTGATGAGATCCTCTCCCAACAGCGCGAGGCGGCCGGCCCGCTACGACTGCCCAACCTGTCGCGTCATTCCAAAACGATCGAATTCGCCAACGTCTCGTTCACCTACCCCGGGTCGGATCGCCCGGCGGTGGATCGGCTGACATTAACGATCACACACGGTGAACGGCTGGCCTTTGTCGGGCCAAACGGCTCCGGCAAGACGACGCTCATCAGCCTGCTCCCACGCCTGCTCGAGCCGGATTCCGGTCGGGTGTTGATCGACGGTACTGACATTTCAACCGTCAATCTGACCAGTCTTCGCCGGCAATTTGGTGTGGTGACGCAGGAGACGGTCTTGTTTCGCGGCAGTGTCGCTGAGAATATCGCCTTCGGGGCCGCAGCACCGAGCCGCGAGCAGATCATCGACGCCGCCCGGCGGGCACACGCTGAAGATTTTGTCCTCGAACTGCCCAATGGGTACGACACCGACCTCGCCGAGCAAGGCGCGTCACTCTCCGGCGGACAGCGCCAGCGTCTGGCCATCGCCCGGGCCATCCTGCGTGACCCGTCGATTCTCATCCTCGATGAGGCGACCAGCCAGATTGACGCCGAGTCCGAGGCGCAGATCAACGCCGCCCTGGCCGAATTCTGCCAGGGTCGCACGGCTCTGCTCATCGCCCATCGATTGTCCACGGTGCTCAACGCCGACCGCATCGTGGTGATGGATGGCGGCCGCATCATCGCTGAGGGCTCGCACGAGGAGCTTCTCGAAGATTGCGATCTCTACCGACGGCTCACGAAGACCCAATTGGTCGCGGCCGGCTAGGCGCCCAGCCACAAGTCGGTGGCGAGCCCGTCCGATCGGCCGGGGACTCCATCACCATCAGTTCAGCAGCGCCAGCGCCGCCATGATGATTGCGAGGATTGACGTCGCTCCGCAGAGGCCCACAACCAGGATCATCCTTTTTTGCGCGTGTCCCAGCAATTCGACCAGCTTGGCGTCGCGGTCCTCACCGGATCGGTCCGCCGCAGAGAGAGCTTCCAGCGTCCGACGGGTTGACTTGGCAACGTCGTGAAGGTCTCGACTGACAGCGCCGATGGATTCCGCTGCCTTTCGGATTGTTTGAGTATTCAAATCGAGCTGCTGCTGAACCTGCTGAAGCCCCTTGGCGTCGTGTGCCGACGTGTCGCTGAGGCGCCCCAGCGCGGCGTTGATGGCCTCCTCGCGGGCCCTGGCCTGATCAACCTGATCGCGGGAAAGTTCAAGCATCTGCGTGCATTTACCGCTGACTTCCGCCAGGGCATCCATCGCCTGAGGCAACTTCTCCATCGGTTGCAAGAGGCGCTGGGTCTGGTCGGTCTGGGCCCCCAGACGATCGTCAATCTTGCCCAATAAGCTGGCGACATCACTCTCGCCCCGCTTCGCCGCTGTCGATCCTCGCCCATGGCCGTTGGGCTCGGCCGAAGCGGAGCGGTTGGCGAACGAAGGCTCTGCCGCCTGGACCCTCTCGGGCAATTTCTCGGCCTGCGTGCCTTGCAGATCAACCTCCACAGGCGTCTTCTTGCGCGTAACCAGGTTGCGAATACCGGACAGCAATGTCATTTCGCGGACCCTTTCCCTCAAATAGGACGACTTGGTTGCTCAGGACCACTGTACAATCGGCCAGATGCGATGGTCAACCCCCAGGGCATGGGGCGGTTGTCCTGCTCGGGCCGCAAGCGGCGTCTTCGGCACCCGCCGGGGACGCCCTGAACGGACTCTACCCTTGACGCACCACCTGGATATCGTGTTCAATCCCTGTCCTTCCAGACCCATTGAGCCACGCCTATTGAAGACGTCGGCCCTAAATCTGGGGCAAACAAAATGAAAGCGTCTCGCATCCTTCCATCCGCGCTCGCTCTGGGTGTCGTCGCTGTCATCGCGCCCGCGACCGTTTCGTTGACTGCTTTGGCCTTCGCCGGCTGGGGGGCAAGCGGCCCAGCCGGCCACCGCGTGCGACTCGTCGTAGACTACAACGATGGAGTGCAGAAGCACTTCACGGCGATTCATTGGCGTAAGGACATGACCGTTCTCGACGCCATGAATCAGGCGAAGAGTTCACCTCACGGTATCACCTTCGAGTACAAAGGATCGGGGCAGACCGCGCTGCTGACCAGGATCGATGACCTCGAAAGCGAAGGCGGCGGCGCAGATCACAAGAACTGGCTGTATTGGGTCAACACGGATTTTGCCGACAAGAGCTTCGGGATCCAGAAGCTGCAACCCTCCGACGTTGTCCTGTGGAGATTCGATGCGGGGAAGGATCAATGACGAGGCCGCTATGAACAAATGGACTTTCGGATTAGGCCGGCGAACCCTGCTAGGGGTACTTGTCTTTGCGCTCTTGCTGGTCGTGGGAATCGCGGGTCGTCTCCTGCCGCACCCGCCGAACTTCACCCCGGTTGCCGCCGCAGCCCTTTTTGCAGGCTTCTTCTTTACCCGCCGCGCCGTCGCAGTATTCGTCCCTGTGGCGATCTTGGCATTCAGTGACCTGCGCTTGGGCACCTACCATCTCGGCATCATGTTGATCGTTTACGGCGCTTTTCTCTTCCCCGTCGCGCTACGGCCGTTGCTGCGGCCAAGGGTGACTGCCCTAAGAGTGGGCGCTTGCGCCGCCTCCGGGTCAGTCTTCTTCTTCCTCAGCACAAACTTCGCGGTCTGGCTATTCGCGCCCCTCTACGCCCACTCGCCGGGGGGGTTGTGGCAGTGCTACGTCGCCGCGGTGCCATTCTTTAAATTCACAGTCCTCGGCGACCTGCTCTGGTCGGGCGTGTTTTTCGGGACCTACGCCGTTGTAACCCAAGCGCTGACAGGCGGCGCGGCCGGACGCAAGCGGCTCTTGGGCATCAGGTTCGAGTTGGCCGAACCGGGGCAACCAAAGCCGATCCTCGTCGCAAGGACGTGATCGGCCGCCGATCAGCTATAATCCGATCATGTTTGGTAAGTACTGGTGGGCGATCGTACTGGCCCTTGTCGCCTGGCGGCTGCTCGGCTCGCTGGGCGAGCAGCTGAATAAGAAGCAGCAGGAGAATCGTCTCAAGGACCTGGCCGAGCAACGCCGGCGTCAGGTGGCGGCCCGCCGCACGGAACCCGGCACCGACGATCTTGCGGCTCGTCGCCGAGCCCAGCTTCAGGAGCTTCGGGCCCGCGAGGTGGGCAGCCGAGCAGAGCCCCAATTGCATGTGTCCGCCGGCCCGTCCACGGCGACGACAGCCCTACCAGCGGCCCGCGCGCCATTCCCTCTGCCATCACGCCCTGCTGCACCACGGCCCAGCGAGCGGTATGCCCCCCAACAGCTCCAGGCCCGAAGCGGACCCGCCGGGCCCAGCCCTGCTCGTCCGCCGGTCGGCGTCGCACCCGTCCCACGTCGTCCAGCCCGCCAGGCAACCGCCCAGCGGCTGCAGCGACCCCAGGCGACGATGCCCGCTCCGGCTGCACCACCGCCGCTGACGACGATCGCCACGGAGTCGCAGACGCTCCTGCAGCTTGCTCGATCGGCTCAGGAACTGAGACCACAACTGCCCGCCTCGCCACAGCACCTCGGGCACCCCCTTTTCGGCGCAGACGATACCCCCCGGGCACAGACCCTGCGGCGGATGATCGTGCTCAAGGAGCTGCTCGATCTGCCGGTGTCCTTGCGTGACCGCGACGTTTGGGACAAACTCTAGAAGAAACATGGCAGTTCGCAACAGATGGCTGCAAGATCGCGGCGACGTTATACTATTGGCGGATGAGCACGCCCGGCCATGAGCCCGTGTCAGCGGCCACGATCGCCGCCTGTTCAGCCCGCCAGCATCGCCTTGGTGAGGTGCTGGCCGGCTGCGACCTCGACGCACTACTGGTCTCGAACGCCAAGGACATCCGGTATCTGACTGGGTTCATCGGCGATGACAGCCTTTTGGTGGTCTCGGGTGATGTCGCGGCGATCATCAGCGACGCCCGGTACGACGAATTCCTCGAACCCTGGCGGCAGAGCCCCCTCGCGGAAGTCGTCATGGGCACCAGGCACCGTCTGGAGCAGTCAGTGCAGCAACATTGTCGCCGCAGCGGCGTGAAGCGCCTGGGCGTTCAGGCGGAACATCTCACCGTCACGAAGCGGGCAACGCTCGGGGCGGTCCTCGGCGAGTCAGGCCTGGTCGATACCGAGGGGTTGATCGGGCGGCTCCGAATGCGCAAAGACGATCTGGAGATCGAGACAATCCAGCGTGCCATCGCGATTCAGCAGGAAGCACTCGACGAGGCCCTTGGCCGGCTTTCTATAGGCATGACCGAGTTAGAGCTGACCGCTGTGCTCGAATATGAGATGAAAGCGCGGGGAGCAACCGGTCCGAGCTTCCCAACCATGGTCGCGGCGGGGGCACGCAGCTCGATCATTCACTACGTCAGCGGCCCGGCGCAGATCCAAGAGGGGACACTGCTCATTGATTGGGGCGCCGTCGTCGACGGTTACTGCTCGGATATGACCAGGACGTTCGGCGTCGGCCAGCTGCCGCAGAAGGTTCGCGAAATCTACCTGATCGTGCTGGACGCCCAGCGTGCTGCGATCGACGCCTGCCGGCCGGGCAAGACGTGCGCCGAAATCGACGCGGTGGCCCGCGGGCTGATCGACGCGGCGGGATATGGCGAGCAATTCGGACACGGTCTTGGCCACGGCCTGGGCTTGGACATCCACGAAGACCCATATTTCAACCAGCTTGCCACCGATGTTGTGCTCGAGCCGGGGATGGTAATGACGGTCGAGCCAGGGATTTATGTTCCGGGCGTTGGCGGTGTGCGCATTGAGGACGATGTCCTGATCACTGATGACGGGTGCCGAGTGCTTACGGATTACCCGAAGGATCCAGCGGCGTCGGTGATCGAGCCCGCCGTGGCGAGTGGACCGGCGAGGTAGAGGACCATGCCATGATTGACATTCGCAAGCTCAAGGAGCTGGTGCGCTTGATGGTCGCCAACGACCTCACCGAACTGGATCTTCGTGACAGCGAAGAGCAGGTGACACTGCGGCGGGATGGTCTCAATCAGGTGCCGCAGGTGGTTGGGGCAGCGGGCGCCCCGCCGGCATCGGCGGCGACCGCCGGGCCAAGCACGCCCGCGTCGGCCTCGGAGCCCATGGCTGCCCCCGAGGCGGCCGGCGAACAGGCCCTGGCGACGATCGAAAGTCCGATGGTCGGCACGTTCTATGCCGCGTCAAATCCGGACTCCTCACCGTTCGTGGCTGTGGGCTCATCCGTGGACCCGGACACTGTAGTTTGCATGATAGAGGCGATGAAGATATTCAACGAGATCAAGGCCGAATGCTCCGGGACCATCGAGAAGGTCCTCGTGAGCAATGGTGAATCGATTGAATTCGGCCAGCCGCTTTTCATCGTGAGGCCGACTTGAGTGATAGTGCAGGGCGAACCGGGCGTTGGTCGGCCCCGGCAACGTCGCAATGGGACCGACGATGCTTACGTGTCGCCCGATGTTGGGCTCGTGCAGGTGCCGGCTCGCTCCCACCTTGGCGCCTTTGTGACTGATTCGGTTGCCTCATGTTCAGCCGCATTCTAATCGCCAATCGAGCGGAGATCGCACTTCGGATCATCCGCGCAGCGCGTGAGCTGGGCATCGAGACGGTGTGCGTCTATTCCCAGGCCGACGCGGACGGCCCGTGGCTGGAATTCGCTGACGAGACAATCTGCATCGGCCCGCCAGAGGCGAGCGAGTCGTATCTGCGGATCGACCGAATCATCTCCGCGGCTGAGATCGCCAACGTTGACGCCATTCATCCCGGTTATGGGTTCCTGGCCGAGAACGCCCATTTCGCCGAGGTTTGCCGCGACTGTCACATCGAGTTCATCGGCCCGAGCCCGGAAGCGATGAGCCTGCTGGGAGACAAGCTGTCATGCCGGCGGATGGCCAAGGCCTCGCGGACACCGATCTTCCCTGGAAGCGACAAGGCGATCGAATCGGAGGATGACGCGGTCAAGCTGGCCTCTGAAATCGGGTACCCGGTGATCGTCAAAGCCGCGTCCGGCGGAGGTGGCCGGGGCATGCGCGTCGCTCATAACGAGATGGCGCTGCGGCCGGGCATCGCGGCGGCATCGCAGGAGGCCCAGGCCGCCTTCGGCAACGGCGCCGTCTACGTCGAGAAGTACCTGGAAGACGCCCGGCACGTCGAGATTCAGGTGCTCGGCGACAAGCACGGCAATTCCGTGCACCTGTTCGATCGAGACTGTACGTCCCAGCGCCGCCACCAGAAGCTGATCGAAGAGGCGCCGGCTCCGGGCGTGGACCCCAAGAAGCGCGACGCCATCGCCAGAGCCGCAGCGGAACTGATCCGCCGGGCCGAGTATGCCGGCGCAGCCACCGTTGAGTTCCTCATGGATCGCGATCAGAACTTCTTCATGCTCGAAGTGAACACTCGCATCCAGGTGGAACATCCGGTCACGGAAATGGTCACCGGCATAGACATCGTCAAGGAAATGATCCGTGTCGCTGCAGGAGAACCCTTGCCGTGGAAGCAGCGGGACATCACCCTGCGAGGGCATTCCATCGAATGTCGAATCAACGCCGAAGATCCCCAGCGCGGCTTCATACCGCAGCCGGGGCTGGTGACCGAGTTTTCACCCCCGGGAGGAATCGGCGTTCGTCTGGATACGCACTGTTGCAGCGGCTATCGCATTCCGCCGGACTACGATTCGATGATCGCCAAGTTGATCGTTCACGGCGCCAGCCGCGACCAGGCGATCGCCAGGATGCGCGGCGCGCTCGGGGAGTTCCGAATCGGGCCGATCAAGACGACGATTCCGTTGCACCGGCGATTGATGGACGAGCGCCAATTCATCGATGCCGAATTCGACATTCGCTACATCGAGCGACTGCTCAGAAGCGACGGCGCCGGCGTGACGGAATCAGCCAGCATACCCCGTCCACCTTCCGGGCGGTAACCTGCCGGGGCGGCGTTTTTGCGTACTGCCGCTATGGCTACACGTCGTGCTTCGCGGCTGGCGCTACCTTCTTCTCTCGGTCACGATTAGGTTGCATGTGCCGACGGTGACGTCGCCCAGCCGAAAGGCAACGATGGTGACGTCGTCGGTGACCCGAAACACCAACCGCAACTCCTGCTCGCCGGTGGTCGGAAGATGGGGCAGATCGTCCGCTGACGCGATGCCCCGAGCGGGGTCCAGGAAGATTCTGACGCCCTCGGGGTTCTCGTGGATAAAGCCAATGGGTGAGTATTGGTGGCCTTGACTGTCGATCAGGACGGGCCGAGCCTTGGCGCCGGCTCGTTCCCGCAGGGGTCCGAAGATGTCTGCGGACCTTCCCCGGCTGACGTTGAGCTTGACGATTCTCGTGCCGCCAGGCTCGTCGATGCCCTTGATCCGCAACTGTCGAGAGATCATGCCTCTGCCCTTCTTGAATTGGGCGTCACCGCTGACCAGGAACTTGTTCGATTCCTTCATTGTGCCCGGAAGTTGGTTGCTACTGACAACCACCGGGCTGATGGAGTTGGAAAGGCTGATGTCAGCGTCATCAAGCGGGCGGGCCCCGGCCAAATCCGGCGGCAGCCCGGCCGTTGGGGAAGTTCCACCCATGCCGCTGAGAACTGCCTCATACGCCTGTCTCGTCAGCGTCTGCTTCTGAAGGCGGAGAAAGTCGTACCGCGTCCCCTTGATCTGAATGAAGCGCGGCTCGAGCTCGGCGGGTAAAGGAAACTCGATCGTCACGTCCGCGGCTTCGCGCCCGGGTATGCTCGTGATGTAATGCGATGGGTCGTCGAAAAGAAATGCTCCCATTCCCCCGCCCTTGATTTCCTGCGCCCAGCTCACCGGGAACGATATGTAGGGCTTGTCTTTCCCTTGCGCCCATGCGATCAAGCGCAGCTGGGCAGCGGAGATCGTCAACTGCTCGCCGAAGTCCCTGGCGCCGCGTCCGAACTTCACGCGGACCGCGCATCGTCCCAGATCCGGGCAGACAAACACAGCATCAACCGAGGCCGTAGACGGGAGCAGCGAAACCTGGCCACGCCCGCTACGATAGGAATCTCGGATGAGCGAAACCGCCTGATCCGACAGGTTGGGGTAGTAGTGTCGAAGCGGCCGGGGGGTGCTCAGCGAGCCCACGCTCAGCTGGCTGTAGAACTCGTCGGTCCATTTGTGGAAGGGCAGCCACATTCTCGACCCGACCTCACCGACCTGGCCCCTCGCGCTGCGGGCCGACCCGACATATCCAAATATCTCCCGCTCCGATTGGATGAACCCAATCCCGATGATCAGCAATCCAATTGTTAGCACGCCCGACGCCGCGCCGACCGGGAAGCCGAAGCCGAGATTGGCCCAGTGTGGCAGGTCAACGTTGGCGGGAATGAGCTTGTTGGTGGCCAAACGCAGGGCAAGCAGCGCCGCTACGAACAGACCAACCAGGCTGACGCCCCAGGCGTAGTTATCGAATGCGTTGCCGCGCAACAGCAGGCCGACCGTCAACGGCTCCCAAAAGGCCAGCGCGATCGCCCCGGCAACAATCACGCACAGCAAATGAATGATCGCGCTGAACAAGCCTTGATTGGCCCACCAGTACGCGATCATCGCAACCAGCGCAATGAGGACAATGTTGAGGGCGTAGATCATGGTGACGGGAGCCCTCCGAACTCCATGTGGTGAAAGGCGCCAGCGCCAGCGGATAGTAGGCTCGCCTGGCGGGCGAAGCTACGTGGTCGGCGCGGGATCCGGTTTCGGACGCCGTGCGGTCTCCGCGCCGCTTGGGGCGGGAGCCGTGACTCGAATAACCTCCTCGATACTTGATTCACCGTTGACAACCTTGCTCAGCGCCGCTTCCTGAAGGTAGATCATCTTGTTGCGGCGGGCGTAGGCCAACGCGCCCTTGAGGTCGCCGGCCACCAGAAGCCGGCGGGCTTCGTCGTCAAACATCATCACCTCAAACGCGCCGGTCTGGCCGAGATAACCGGTGCCTCCACACACCGGGCAGCTCTCAATCTTGTTCTTGACCTGAACCTTGCCATTGGCCCGGTACAACTGGCTGACTTTTTTCGCCGGAAGGTTCATCCTCTTGACTTGTTCGGGTGTAGGCTGATAGGGGTGGCGGCAATTCGGGCAGAGCGTGCGCACGAGCCGTTGATTCGTCACGGCACGAAGCGTCCTCGCCGCCAACTTCAGGTCGCCGACATATTTGACCCACTCGCGTATTTGCTCGGAGATCGCTTTGGCGCGCTGTGGGATATAGATCAGCGGCCCCTGCAAACCGGGCGCCGCCGCGATTTTCGCCGTTTCATTGTCGGCCAGTGTAGCGAGCAGCACCACGTCGGGGTCTCGGCGGAGGATGGACTGAAGGTTCGTGGCGTAATCCACATCGGGATTGTTCGGGTCCCATTGGGCCTGATCAACGCCGTCAATCAACGCCTGGATTTCACGCTCCAGCGTCTTGATGTTGGAGGTGTAGGCGTCATGCCTGGACATGAAGCTATACGCGGAGGTGGACAGCCCATGTCCGGGCGGAGCCCCAAGAAGGAGGACGCCGTGGCGCTCATGCGACGGTTCGAGCGCTCGCAGCGCCGCCAGTTGTGACCGCAGCAGCCCGAGCCCGTCAAACGGCTTGAGCAGTCGTTTGCTACGGTCGAAGTCGAGTTTCATCTCCTGGCCGCTCGATGTGCCGACGGTGATCAGTGTAATCTGCACTTCGCCGTCGGGGGCGAGCATTCGAAACTCCGCCGTCTGCCGTCTTCGGCGGTCATCGACGTTCAGTGCGGCGATCTCCTTAAGGTACGCGATCAGATGCGTTGCTGATTCGGGCTGCAGCGGTTCGCGCTTGTATCGAATGCCATCGATGGTCTGCGAGACCCTGCCGCCACCTGCACCGACGGTGAGTTCGATCTGACTTGCCCGAGCGGCGACCGCCGGCGCGATCAGGTCCTCCGCCAAAATGTGGATCGGATACAAAGGATCGTCTTTGGGCGGGACATTGCGTTCGTTGCCCTTTGCGTCAATGAATCGCAACATCGCGCCGCGGGCGCTGCGGGCGAGCTTGCGGGCTTCGAGTCTGGCAGCAAGTCCCTCGCCGCTGAGCTTGAATCGCTCGCTTTCGGGCACTTCACGGTTGCGAATCTGCCAGTAGGCGTATAGGGGGGCGGCGAGGATGATCATGCCCAGGGGCCAGCTTAGCCAGAACGTCGGCGGAATGAAGAGCATCGCCGCCAGCGCGGCCACGCCCGCCGCGAGATGAATGCCGTTCCACATCTGATGATTGAGGTGGTAGAAGCGGGCGTCCTTGTCAAGCTTCGACGAGATCAGCCACGCCCACGGCACAAACGGCGCGAACATCAGCAGCGGCTTGTAGAAGCTCACCAATTGAGCGGAGACGTTCGCGACCAATATCTGCACGGTCATCTGATTGCGGCTCGTTGGGAATCAGGAGATGCCCTTGAGGCGCATCTTGAGTTCTTCGGGCTTTGGCGTCGCTTCCAGCGCGACGCGGTGATGAATCCATTCAGCTTCGACGAGCTCCACCAGCGCACTGGTGAAGTCGATCATGCCTTCTTCCCGGCTTTGGCGGATGATGTCCAGCAACTCGCCCTCACGGCCGTCAAGGATGTACTTCTGCACGGGCGGCGTGTTGATGAGGATCTCAATCGCCGGTATCCGGTGGATGTCCTCTCGCAACGTCGGCAGAAGTCGCTGGTAGATGATTGCTCGAAGGTTGTACGCCAGCAGCTTGCGGATCTGGTCGCGCTCGGGCTCCGGGAACATGTCAAAGATGCGCCCGAACGCCTGCCAGGACGACGAGGCGTGGATCGTCCCGAAGACTACATGGCCGGTCTCCGCGGCGCGGATCGCCGCCTCGAACGTCTCGTAGTCACGCATCTCGCCCACCAACACCACATCCGGGTCCTCTCGCACCAGCGTTCGAAGCGCCTCGTTGAAATCAATGCAGTCGATGCCCACCTCGCGCTGATTGATCGTCGCCTTGTCGTCTTTGAAGATGTATTCGATCGGATCCTCGATGGTGACGATATGCACCCGCCTGCGTTCGTTGATGTACTGCAGCATGGATGCGATCGACGTCGATTTTCCGGACCCGGTGATGCCCGCAAAGAGAATCAGCCCCTGGGCGCTCAGGGCCAGATCTCCCAGCGATTGCGGCAAGCGGAGGTCCTCGAAGGTCTTGATATTTGAGGTGATCAACCGGGCCGCCAATGAAGGTTTGCCCCGAGCCATGAACAGGTTGATCCGGAAGCGATCGTCCTCGTCATAGTCGTACGCGAAATCGACCGCGCCGTGGTGATGGAAATACGCGTACTGCTTTTCATCCAGCACGTCCTTGGCGATCTGGAACATCAACTGCTCCGAACACTCCTCAGTCTGCAGGTTCTTCAACGCACCGCGGAGCCTGATCCGTGGAGGCAGATCGACTTTCACGATCAGGTCGGATGCCTCGTAGCGCACAGCCGCTGCGAGGTATTTCATCAGCATCCGCCGGCCTTCGCCCGGCACCGTCCCCTTATCGTGATGGACGGGATCACAGAGTTCCTCAGGGACTATTCTTGTCGTTGTAATCGTCACCTTGACCCTCCTGGAAGTTCTGCCGCCGGTTCCATTCGCCGCCTCATCGACGGCCAGGCCACAACGCAGGGGCTCTGTGGAATCAATTCGATGCTGACCGAGCCGAGTTCCCCATTTTTCCGTGCTCAACTTTCGGCCGGGCCATTCGGTGGGCCGGACGCGGCGGGAGAGTTCCCCGACCGGCCCGCTGATCCGAAGCGAACCTGTCGGGCGAGACGCTCTTGGCCGGCTCTTTCCTCCGTACGAAGATCTAGTCTACGCAGTTTCCGGCGACCAGGGCAGGGCGGTGGGCGCAGCCATCCATGTAGAATAGCACACCCCGGGTCGAAACCCAAGACCTAATCGGCTCGAATCTCGGCCGAGGGAGCGGCCCACGCCGCCCGCTGACGCCCACTCGCGGCGCGACGGATTTGACAAGTTCCGAGAATCCGCCCATCATTGGTCAATGGAACGCAAGATAATCCAGCAAGGCATCACTTTCGACGACGTCCTGCTGCTTCCAGACTACAGCGAGGTCACGCCGGACAACGTCGATACGGCCACCCGCCTGACACGCAACATTCCGCTGAACGTCCCATTGGTGTCCGCGCCCATGGACACCGTCACCGAGTCTGCGCTGGCCATTGCCCTGGCGCAGGAAGGTGGCATCGGAATCATCCACCGCAGCTTGACGCCCGACGACCAGGCCCGGGAGGTGGTCAAGGTCAAGCGCAGCGAGAACGGCGTCATCAATGATCCCATAACGCTTGGCTTCGGCGACACGGTTGCTGGGGCGCTTCGACTAATGGACGAGCAGAACGTCTCGGGTTTTCCCGTGACCGAAGATGGATCGAGCCGCGGCCGGGTCGTGGGAATCCTCACCCGCCGTGATATGAAATTCGTGATCGGATCATCCGACCGCCAGGTCGGGGATGTGATGACGAAGACCAACCTGGTCACCGCTGCGCCGGACACCACGCTCGAAGCGGCGGAGTCCGTCCTCAACGAAGCTCGGGTTGAGAAGTTGTTGCTGGTCGATCGAGACGGGCGCCTGGCGGGACTGATCACCATGCGCGACATCGAGAACCTCCGCAAGCATCCCAACGCCTGCCGCGACGCCCGCGGTCGGCTTCGCGTCGGCGCGGCGGTGGGCGTGGATCAGTTGGACCGCGTTGACGCCCTGGTCCACGCTGAAATCGATGTCATCGTGGTCGATACCGCCCACGGCCATTCCCGCAATGTCATCAACGCCATAAAGAAGATACGCAAGCGATATGACCTGGACATTATCGCCGGTAACGTCGCGACCGCGGAGGCCGCAGCGGATCTCGTCTCGGCCGGCGTCGATGCGATCAAGGTCGGGATCGGGCCCGGATCCATCTGCACGACTCGGATGGTGACCGGCGTGGGCGTGCCGCAGCTCACTGCAATCTTCAACGTCGCTCAGACAGCCGACGAGCATGCAGTGCCCGTGATCGCTGACGGCGGCATACGGCACAGCGGCGATATCGCCAAGGCCATCGCCGCAGGCGCAAGCAGTGTCATGCTCGGCTCGATGTTCGCCGGCCTTGATGAGAGCCCGGGCGAGCTGATTCTACACGGCGGGCGGCGGTTCAAGACCTATCGCGGCATGGGCAGTGAGGGTGCGATGGGGGCCGGCTCCGCCGACCGCTACAGCCAACGGTGGGATTCGACCAAGTTCGTCCCCGAGGGCGTCGAAGGCCGCGTCCCGTATCGGGGCCCGCTCGGTGAGTTCGTCTATCAGATGGTGGGGGGCTTGCGGGCCGCGATGGGATACTGCGGCTGCCGGACGATCGACGATCTACGCGAGCACGCCCGCTTTGTCCGCGTCACCCCCGCCAGCCTCACCGAGTCGCACCCTCACGATATTCAGATCACCAAAGAATCTCCCAACTATTCGCTTCATCCGCCGCGCGAGTAGGCGCCTGCGCGAAACGCGTGTCCTTGATAGCCGCGGATGCCTATCCGCGGGCTCCGCAGTCGCGTAATTCGGTTGCGCCCATTGACACCGATCCCGGCCGGGATAGACTCGCACCGTTAGCACGACCGGGGCCGTTAGCTCAGTTGGCTAGAGCGCCTGCTCGACACGCAGGAGGTCACTGGTTCAAGTCCAGTACGGCCCACTACGCATGACGCCGCACGATCCTGGATAATCACGGAGGACTGGGGCGTCTGGGATTGCTGCTTGATGGCCGCAACTATCTGGGTCACGGCGCCGTTGGGGAATGTCCGTCGAGCGGATCAGCCATCAGGATCCATTCCACGACCGCGCAGGGCGGAAGCGGATCCACGCCAAGTTTACGGAGCATGTTGAGGCACTGAGCCCGGTGGTGCATACCGTGCGTCGTGACGTGTGTGAGCACGCCGCCACGCGCAAATGTGTAGCTCTTTCCTCCCCGCGATCCGCTGACCATTTCGTCCATCGGGTGGGCCTTGGCCGACGCTTCGAGGTCATCGGAGATCTCGTCCAGGAGACCCAGGAGTTCCTGCGGCGTGCGCTGCTCGCCCTCGAGGCGCGGTCGCTGGTCGCGACCGGCGAGCATGTCGCCCCACCCCCGCATCGCGGCGAGGATGTGCGTGATCGTGTCGTGCAGTGAGCCGGGGCCAATCTCGAATCGCTGATGGAACTGCTCGGACGGGAGCGCCTCGCAGGATTCAAGGAGGTTGCGCGTGGCCCAGCAATTCTGCCGCAGGAGGATATCGATGGGATCGCTGGTCGGCACGGTGTACTCGTAGTCAGGTCGCCAAAGCGGTTGCGGGCCAAGTATAGCAATTCCACGAGCTGCGTCCTTTCGCACCGTGCTGCACCCGGTTCTGCACTGTCTGGCGCACACCTTCGCCATGGTGAGCCCTCAGCGCATTATCGGCATCGGTTCAGCGCACCCAGCCTTCCGGAGCGGCCCAGACGTTCGCCCCGCAGGGTTGGCGCGGATCGCCGGCCATCCGCCTCAGAATCGAACGCTGCGTCGGGTCGAAAAGAGTGCGGATGAGAGACGCCGGCACCAACGCAGGCCATGTTGCACCGGGAGATGTGGTAGCGGTGAGTTCGCTAGACAGCGAGGCGCAGCGATCGGCCTCGGCCACGTCGCCGTGCTCCGTTGCCGATGCGCCCGAGCGGCCCACCGCACCGCCACGGCAGGACGGTGCAATCTCCCCCGAGCAGCTTCACGCGATTGCCATCGCCCGTCGCCGGGGTCGCAAGATCAGCCGGGCCGCCGGGGTGGCCGCGTTCAGCGGGTGGACCTTGGCGTTCTTTGGGGCTGTCTCGCTGCTCAGCGGGCTGTTCAGCCTGCCGGCGTTTCTTCTGGGTCTGGGTCTCTGCGCCGTCGCCTTCGTCGAGCTGCGAGGAGCCAAGGGGCTCCGCGCGATTGACCTCGCCGCCCCGCGCCGGCTGGCCCTCAACCAGCTCGGGCTGGTCGTCGTGGTGACCGCCTACGCGGGGTGGAACATTGTGCAGGCGCTGGTCGGTCCCGGCCCATATGACGTGCACCTTGCCGCCGGCGGCCCGATCGCAGAGACCCTCGCGCCGATCGACCGCCTGACCAGGCTTCTTACGGTCTCCTTTTACGCCGCGCTGATCGGCGGCAGCGTGATTGCGCAGGGGTGCGCCTCGGTGTACTACTTCAGCCGGCGCGGTCACATGCGCGCCTATCTCCAGAGTACCCCGAAGTGGGTCGTCGAGACGCTTCGTACAGCGTCCACGTGAAACCGTTACCCTCGTCCCGGCGGCACATGTCAACGAGGCGCTGCGCGTGTCTCCTCCGCAAACCGTCCTGCGGGCGGCTGGAGGATCAGGAAGCGGCCGTGCGCGGTTCGAGTGCCGCTGCGCATTTCTGGCAGCTCTCCGGCTCGCCTCGGAGTTCCCCGCAGAGCAGGTCGGGCAGTTGCAGCGCGCCGGTCCGAGCGGTGAACCATATGATGCGCCCCCCCAGGCGGCTCAAAGGGCGGGTTTTCGAGAAGCGCGTCCACCCGTATGGACTGAGGCACACCTACGCTGCCGAGCTCGCTGCTGAGGGCGTCCCCCTCCGCGTAATCTCCCGTCGGCTATAGCGCACAGCAACGTCGGAACGACCAGCCGCTATATCGATCACCTCTCGACCCAGCCGGTCATCGAGGCGATGCTCAGAAGGGAGTGGAATGCGACAGACAGAGGTGGTGGGCGACAGGCAAGGCATAGCATAATTTGGTGAAGCGGTGCCTGCTCAGCATCTTGATCTTTCTGTTGTTTGGCGCGCTGGTGAACGTTGCCGTAGCCTGGGGGTGTGTGTGGCTGGGATCGATCCAATCTAAGGTCCCGACCGAGGAGCCGCTGACAGGCGGATGCGGACGCGCATCGATGGCACCACGACCATGATCGTCGAGACATACCAATACGGTTCCCTTCGAAATCGCCTCGCCCGGCTCCGCCAACTGTTCCGCGGGCGATTCCACCGCAAGTTTGCCCGTGACATCAAGCTGCTGCAGGCCTTTCTGCCGCGGTCTGGCGTGCACTTCGACATCGGCGCCAACCATGGCCGATTCGCGCTGGAACTCGCCCGCCAATGCGGGAAGGACTGCCGGATCCTTGCGTTCGAGCCGCTCGCGTACAACAGTCGGGTTCTGGAAAGGCTGATCGCCGATCGTAAGAACGTCGAATCTTTCCGCATCGCGCTGTCTGACAAGGAAGACCAGCTGGATTTCTATGTCCCTCTTGCTGCTGACGGGACACTCGACCACGGCGGCTCCTTCGTCGCTAGGCCGGATGACGCGAGCGAGGTCGCCTCGTCACCACGGGTATTTCTCCACGAAGTCGTCGCGGTCGAGCGTCTCGACCACTTCGTCGAGCGGCATCCCGTCGAGCGGCTCGACTTTCTCAAGATCGATGTCGAGGGGCACGAGCAGTCGGTGATCACGGGAGCACTGCGGGTTTTGAGCAAGTTCCGCCCATCAATCCTCATGGAGATCCACGGACGGTTGTCGTTTCGATCCGGATTCGATCCTTGCGGGGCCGTCAGGGCTCTCGCGAATTTGGGCTACCGTTTCTTCGACCTCGATCGTCGTGACGAAGGGCGCTGGTGCGAGCAGGTGGAGGAAGTGACCGAACCCCTCCGCAAAGCGCAGAAGGGCCATGACGTCCTTTGCTGGCATCCCGAAGGCCCCGTCCCGGGGACACCTCCTCCTTTCGGGATCGAGTTCTCGAAGACCCGCTTCGGTACTTGAGGTTGCAGGGTGCGCGGATGAGGGCCTGAGACCGTGAACTGAAGTCCGACCGCGACTTAGCTATCAGCACTCGTATCGTGGACTGCCCGCTTCGGTGCTGAGATCCTACGCACCAACGCGCACACCTTTTCTGTGCAGATAACCCATATCAGACACGCTCCTGACATTGGGGCACGCGCTCAGTACTGAGAAGCGCGCGACCTTGTAGTTGGCTTCGGCTACACACCATATGATGCACGGACCGGCGGACCGCTGAACGGCGCCCGCCGGGTTCGGCGACTGCCTGCGGGGTCTTACCGTGAACGTCATTATCGTGGAACAACTGACGAGGCGCTATGGCCGGCGGATCGGGATCGAGCAGGTGAATCTTGAGGTGCCCGAGGGTGTGGTCTTCGGCTTTCTCGGGCCCAACGGGGCCGGCAAGACGACGACCATCCGGGTGCTCTTGGGGTTTCTGCGGCCCAGCGGGGGGCGCGCTTGCATCTTCGGCCGGGACTGCTGGCGGGCCGGCCACCGCATCAAGGAAGATGTCGGGTATCTGCCCGGCGATCTGCGCCTCTATCCGTCGATGACCGGCACCGACATGCTGCGCATCTTCGGGTCGGTCCGCCGGCGCGATCTGCTCGCCCCAGGCCGGACCCTCGCTGAACAATTCGTGCTCGATCTGACCGTCGCGGTCCGCAAGATGTCGCGAGGCATGCGCCAGAAGCTTGGGCTGATTCTGGCCCTAGCTCATCGCCCCCGGCTGTTGATCCTCGACGAGCCGACGGTCTCGCTTGATCCACTGATGCGGCAACATTTGATGCAGCACATCCAGGAGCTGGCCTCCGCGGGGCACACCGTGTTCTTCTCCAGCCACACGCTCAGCGAGGTGGATCGCCTGTGCGATCGGGTGGCCATCGTGCGGGATGGGCGAATCGTCGCCGACGAATCGCTTGATGCGCTGCGAGCCGGCGCTAAGCGGGAGGTCACGATTCGATGGGCCAGGGACGTGAACCCCCGAGACGTCAAGGTCCCCGAAATCCTAGAGATTCATCATCGCCAGGACCGCCTCTGGCAGGGCAGCTTGAGCGGTCCGGTGCCGGAGTTGGTCCGTTGGCTAGACAGCCAGCCGATCGAAGACCTGGCCATCGGCCACCCTGACCTCGAAAGCCTGTTTCGACGCTACTACCAGCCGGAGCACGCCCAAGAGTGAATCGCGGACTGCTCATCAAATCGCTGCGCGAAGTCTGGATCGCCACCATGTTGTTCGCGCTGGCGCTGATGGTGCTCGAGGCGATCTTCGCCTACGTTCTGCCCACCTTCGCCGACCAATTCTCCACCTTCTTGCTCCAGCTCGAGTTTGCGCAGAGGATGTTGCAGGCCCTGTTGGGAACGGACATCGGCGATCAAATCGGTCCCGACGTGTTCAGTTCCATGGCCTGGGTCCATCCGGTCGTGCTGGCCATCATTGCGGCGCACGCGACGATCCTTTCCACGCGGGTGCCCGTGGGAGAGATAGACCGAGGGACGATTGACATGTTGTTAGGGCTGCCGGTGTCGCGCTGGGGAGTCTACCGTTGTGAGCTGGTTGTGTTCCTGGCCTCGGGGCTGGTGGTGATCGGCATGGGGCTGGCAGGCAATCAGCTCGGAGCGCGACTGTTGGAGTCGAAGCCGCCTTTGGCAGTGCAGCCGCTTCTCGTCGTCGTCATCAACCTCTTCTGTCTGTACTTCGCCATCGGAGGCCTGGGGTGGCTGGTGGCGTCGCTCAGCGATCGGTGGGGAAAGGCGGTAGCGGTTGTCTTTACCATCCTGGTAGGATCGTTTCTCCTGAATTTCCTTGCCCAGGTGTGGCCGCTGGCCGAGCCCGTGTCGTTCCTGAGCGTGCTGAACTACTATCAGCCGATGCTCATTCTTCGAGATGGGGGCTGGCCGGTGACCGACATGGTCGTGCTGACCGTTCTTGGAGTCGGTCTGTGGCTCGCTGGCGGGCTGTGCTTTGCCCGTCGTGATATCTGTACGGTCTGACAGACCACATAGCGGCCCTTCACAATCCTTCCACTGGGCGTATCAGTTGCCCGACGATCCGTCGATCTGTCTCAGTTGCCGTTCAATGGCGTCAATCAGCCGTTGATGCCTCTCCTCGCTGAAGCCCGAGCCCGAATAGACCAAACGGCCGTTGGGCCCGATCAGGTAGAAGGCTGGTATCCCCCGCACCTGGTACTGCGGCGCAAGCGAGTTGCCGTCGAGCACCGGATAGGTGAAGCCTCGGCTCCTGACGAATTGCGGTGGATTCGCATCGGGGTCGCGTTCACGACAGCTCAGGGAGAACAACGCGACTCCCCGGTCGGCATAGTCATCATGCAACTTCTGCATGGCCGGCATGGCCCGCTGGCAGAATGTGCACCACGTGGCGAAGAAGTCGAGCACGACCACCTGACCGCGATAATCCGACAGGGAGTATTCCCGCCCGTCCTCGTCCACGAGCGTCCAATCCGGCGCGACATCACCCACATTGATGGGTTTCGGCGGCTTGATGCCCACCGTCTTCAGCGCATAGCCCTCAGGGAGCTGGATCGTGAAGATCGAATCATCGATTGCAGTGTTCGTTCGTAGCCTCCCAAGCGTCAGCACCGATGTGACTTCGTTGCCGCGGGCGGAGCGGTACTCCCGTAGGTAGCGGCGTGGAAGGTGGTCATCAGCGCTGAAGTACCAACGCGCGCTCGAGTGCGGCTTGTCGTATCGCACTTCCACGACATCACACGGCACGCCCTCGATCTCCTCTCGTCCCGCGTAGGTGATCAGCGGCGCTTCGCGCTGGGCGGCAAACGGCTCCTCAGCAAGCAAGTCACGAAGAATCAGCTCCTTACCGATGCTCCAGAGAAGCCCTTCTCCGCCGTAGTGCAGGTCGGTCTGCAAGAGTAAGCTCTTCGCGGGCACGAGCCGGCCGACCGTTTCGCCGTCGTAGACAGCGTGAAACGGCTCGACCTGGGCGGTGTCCGTGCGGACCGCTTCGCCGCGCACCGCCAGCTTCCCCCCGACTGGATCGCTGTAGTCAAACTTCACCAGGTCGACCTGTCCGGTGATGATGCGCCGCAGATCGCCGCCAATGCTGATCTGCACGCGTGCGTCGTACGTCGCTGTGCGCACGGCGCTTGCTGCTTCAACAGCAAGTCGCAGGATGGCCTGCGCTTCAGGCGTCTGCAGCTGCGAAGCAGCCCCGTCCGCTGACGAGGTCAATGCAAGTGCCCCCAGCACAAGGGTTGTTGGAGCCATGCATCGTCCTCTCATTCGATCGCCGGCCAGTCGATCATTCGAGGATTGGCCTCGTTACCTCCACTGGATCTGCCATTACCATAGCTCCAATCAGACACGGCGGTCATGCCGAATGCCTTGATCCCTGCGCAATGGTCCATGGAACACGCGCGGGACGGTCGGGATCGGGCCCGTGTATGCTGGTTCGTCGGTTTATCGGCACTGGAGCCACTCATGGTGCTGGTCATCAGCCTCAGACCGTCCCGCGGGGGTGCGCGATCCGTGATGCTCTCGCTGGGGGTCGTTGTTGGGGCGTTGGGCGCATGCGGCGTGGACACCCCCAGTGCGGACATGATCTCCAACACCTCCGCCGGGGATGCGGCCACTGAAGGGCGCCAGCCGCAGGGCACATCGCTGTTGGGTGAGCCGTTGTATGCGCCGAGACTCTCGCCCGAGACCCGCGCCGAGCGCGAGGCCCAGCTTGCCCAGGCTAGGGCGCAATACCAGCAGAACCCGCGCGACGAGGCCAACATCATCTGGCTGGGCCGCCGGCTGGCATACCTGGGTCGATATAAGGATGCGATCGCCGTCTATCGTGGCGGCCTGGCGGAGTATCCCGACAGCTACAAACTGCGACGACACCGCGGACATCGATTCATCACCCTGCGCCGATTCGATGACGCGATCGGCGACCTCAGTCGCGCAGCTGAGCTGATCCAGGGCCGGCCCGATGAGATCGAGCCGGATGGTCTGCCCAACCGCCGGAATATCCCGACCAGCACCAGTCACAGCAATATCTATTATCACCTCGGACTCGCGCACTTCCTCAAAGGTGAGTTTGAGGATGCTCTTGGGGCCTATCGCCGGTGTATGGACTTCGCGACGAACAACGACATGCGCTGCGCGACAAGCTACTGGTTCTATCTCACGTTTCGCAGGCTGGGCCGCGATGATGAAGCGAGGGCAGTGCTCGATCACATCACCGCCGATCTGGAGATCATCGAGAACTTTGCGTACCACAAGCTGCTGCTGCTGTACAAGGGAGAGCTAACGCCGCAGCAGGTGCTGCACAGCCTTGCTGCCCTCAGCCCCCAGCGGCGTGGCGACACGCCGGCTCCGACCGCGGATGCGATCAACGATGCCACGATCGCCTACGGCCTCGGGGCGTGGCATCTGATCCACGGGCGGACAAAGGAGGCGTTGGGAATCTTCAAGGAAATCGCGTCCGGCTCCGCCTGGCCGGCCTTTGGGCACCTTGCAGCCGAAGCAGAGCTTGCGCGCGGTGGAATGTGGCGCGGCGCTGTCGAAGCAGATTGAAAAGCCCAGGGCAAGGTTTCCCCGGGCTTTGGGTCATCGATGGTCGCCGATAGCGCTTGACCAATGGCTCACGGGCACGGCCCCCAGTTGGCCACCAGTATCAACAGGTCCAGGATGCCGACGTTGTCATCACCGTCAAAGTCGGCTGGGTGCCCGGGGTTCGGGCCCCAGGCCGCCACGAGCGCCAGCAGATCGAGGATGCCGACATCGCCGCTCCGATTCAGATCCCAGGCGCATAATGAATCGCACGAGCCGGGCACATCACCACTGGTGATGATGAGCGCCCAACTGTCAAACGTGCCGAGATCGAGGTCCACATTATCGCTCACGGTCAAGGTCCAGTCCCCGGCCGAGTCGAGCGTATTGAACGCCGCAAGCGGGTTGTTGGGAACGTAGCCCGGCGGTGACGAGAGATCGAACACACATTGACTCTCGATGGGACCGCCGGCTCCCCCGTCGTTAAGGACGATGTTGAAGTTGTCCGCATTGCACCCATACGGAGCGCCGGAATGGCATTCGCCTTCGGCGCCCATGCGCTGGATCAGGTCCACCGTTGTGCCCGTGGGCTGATGCACAAGGGTCACGCACAGATCGCCGACCCAGGTGTGCGTCACTTGCAGAGCGACATCGACGTCGGTGATCGTCACCGAATCAGGCACGGTGATCGTGTCGCTGACCCCCGCGGCATTGTCGTCCGGCAGCGACGCATTCGGGAAGGACTCATACGTGATCGACTTTCCTCCACTGAAGCACTTCGACAAGTCACCCTGGTAGCTTCCGCCCTTGGCAGAACAGGCGTCCTCGGTGACGACGACGCAATCCGTGCCCATACAGCAGGCGCCCAACTGAACCGGCTGGCACTGCGGGCAGTTGACTGCATCGGCGTTCGCCGCGTCCGCGCAGATCTGGTCCCATTCCCTTTTACAGCAGAACGGATCAGCGGCGCAGATCGCGCTGCAGCACGCCTCATCATCGCATCCGGGCGATCCGTTGGCAATGCAGCAGTCACCTTCGCCGGGGCAGTCCCCGGCTACAGCGTCGTTGGCCGCCACAGCGACCACGAGACCGCAGGCAAAGCCAAGGGTGGTGCTCAATGCTGAACTTCTCATCTCCAATCTCCTCTATAATCACGAGCGGTCTCTGCCGCGGCTCACACCACAGCCGACGGTGCTCATCTTCCGAGATGCCGGCCTGCCCTCCTCGGGGGCTCTTGCCTTGGACCTTCTTGCCGGGCAAAGAACCGTTATCTCCCCTCTTGCCCCGCCATGCACGCACACCTCGACGGGACCCGATAGACGTCACCAAAGATGAATATACGCGATCTCCCAGGGATCCAAGCGCCTAAATCTCAAAAAGCCGGTTTCGGGCCGCCTCGACCCAGATTAACCCTCACCACCCAACAGCGCCTCGGCCGGTGTCGCGTCTCAGGGGCACGGTCCCCAGTTGGCCAGCAATGTCAACAGGTCCAGGATGCCGACGGTGCCATCACCGTCAAAGTCGGCTGGGTCGCCGGGGTTCGGGCCCCAGGCCGCCAGCAGCGCGAGCAGGTCGAGGATGCCGACACTGCTGTCGCCGTCGAGGTCCCACGCGCACCGGAGGCATACCCCGAGATCGAAGACATACGCGGAGCCGGAGTCCGGGCCGTTGTCTTGATCGAAGGGGGCTCCGACGATGACTTGGCCATTGCCGACCGCAACGGCATCGCCGAACTGGTCGCCCGCCGCCCCGTCCGAGGCCAGCAGTTTGGCCTGCTCGACCCACATGGACGTATCGGGATCGAACCGATAGACGTACGCCGCGCCGGAATCTTCGCCGTTGTCATCATTCATGCGCACGCCGACGATGGCCATGCCGTCCTTGATCGCCACGACCTCGCCGAAGTGGTCCTCCAGCGCGCCGTCTACGGCCCGAAGGGTGGTCTGCTCAACCCATTTCGAGCCGTCCTAGTGGTAGATATATGCCTTCCCCGGCCGGCCGGAATAGAACTCCGCCGCCCCGACAATGAGATGATCGCCGCTGATGGCGACCGACGTCCCGAACCAATCAAGCGCCGCGCCGTCCGAGGCGAGAAGCTTCGCTTCCTCGATCCATGCCGACGTGTCGGGATCATACCTGAAGACATAGGCTGAGCCGGAGTACATCCCGTTGTCGGCATCCGCATATGCTCCAATCAGAATCACATCACCACTCATGGCGACCGAGATACCGAAGTGGTCCTCTTCGGCTCCATCCGAGGCCAGGAGCTTCGTCTCCTGGGCCCATCCCGACGTGTTGGGATCGTAGCGGAAGATGTAGGCCGAGCCGGAGCCGGTGCCGTTATCATCGTCCGCGTGCGAGCTGGCAATCGCCACGTCGCCACTGATCGCGACGGACCGGGCGAAGTGGTCCATGTGGGACCCGTCGGAGGCCGTTAGCGTGGCGTCCTCGACCCATCGCCATGTGTCGGTAATGAACCGATAGACATATGCCGCGCCCAGATTCTGGGCAGGTGGACGGCCATCAACGCCCGATGCGCTAACGATCATCACGTCTCCCCTCACCGCTACCGACCCGCCGAATCCGTCTCCCATGTCGCCGTCCAAGGCATAAAGGATGGTGTCCTCCACCCACTTCGAGCCGTCGCGGCGGTAGATGTATGCGGAACCTGCATTGAAATCGACGCCATCATGCAAGGGAGCTCCAACCACAACCATGTCCTTACCTATTGCAATCGACCAGCCGAATTTGTCGTACATCCCGCCGTCTGAAGCGACGAGCTTTTGGATCTCGCACTGCCCCCATGCGGTGGTATGACCCGCCGCCAGAAGACACACGGCCGTGACAGGGAGGAAACACTTCATCAGCATGAGCCTCCTATCTCGGTGATTGTCCATCGGCAAGGCTCCTCTCCATGAGGATATCGGCAGGCGAGGGCGAAATGGATGATGCCTTCGCCACGAGGAATGCTACGCCCTTGTCCAAAGACAAGCCCCCGGCGCCGTGGCCGGGGGCGTCGTCGATAAGCGATTTCATCACCCTTTCCCCTCCAGGGGAGAGCGGAGGGTGAGGGGTGAGAGAAGATGCGCGCTTATGGTTGCGCCTCCAGAATCGCAAGCAGCTGACCCGCGGATGCGAAGGCTTCAGGGTCGCCTGCCGCGGTGATATGCGCCTGGTAGGCGCCGACGCTCTGGAATCCCATTTGCGCCAGTGCCGCGGTGAGCGATGTGCCTGAACCCGAACCGCCGCCGCCTTGAGCGCCATCGCTGCCGCAGGTGCCGCCGCGCGGACCTTTCGTCTTTCGCGTTATGCGCGACTGGCCCGCACAGCGGACCTTACAAACTGGTCCGCAAAGTGGGCCCGACAAGCGACTCGGCCGGCATCGCAGCCGCCGCGCCTTGCAGTTGCATGAACACCATCTGCTGATACGTCTCGCTTCGTTGCAGAAGCTGTTGGTGCGTGCCGTGGTCGAGGAGCCGGCCGGCTTCCAACAAGACGATGCGATCGGCGTGCATGATCGTGCTGAGGCGATGGGCGATCACAAAGGTGGTGCGCCCTTCCATGAGCGCGGCGAGGCTCGCCTGGATGAACTGCTCGCTTTGAGTATCGAGGTTGCTCGTTGCCTCGTCCAGGATGAGGATGCGAGGATCGGCCAACATCGCCCGGGCAATAGCCAGTCGTTGGCGCTGCCCGCCGCTGAGCCGCACGCCGCGCTCGCCGATCAGCGTGTCGTAGCCGTGATCAAGTTCGGTGATGAACTCATGGGCATGGGCGAGCTCGGCCACGTGCGTGATGTCGTCGATCGTCACCCCGCGGCGGGCGTAGCCGATGTTCTGGGCCACCGTGCCGTCGAACAGGAAGATGTCCTGCTCGACAATTCCCAGCAGCCGCCGATAGCTTTCGACATCGATCTCGCGCAAATCCCTCCCGTCGAGCTCAATGACACCATTGCTCGGATCATAGAAACGCGCGATCAAGTTGCACAGCGTCGTCTTGCCGGCACCACTTCGGCCAACCAGTGCGACTGTCTCGCCGGGCATCACCTCCAAATCGATATTGTCCAGGACACGAATGCTCGAGCCGGGATACACGAAGCCGACATCCTTGAGCGTGATCCCTCCGGCTACGGTGGAGGCATTGACGACGAGCGCGCCGGGCGCGGGCGGCATCTCCACCGGCTCTTCGAGCAGATCAAGGATGCGGTCCAGCCCGGCCAAGCTGTTTTGGAATTGCGTCGCGCTGCTGGCCAGCGTCGCCAGCGGAGCAAGGAGCATCACGAGGTACGCCAGGAACATCACCAGGTCGCCCGGGGAGATCGTGCCGCTGAGCACCTCAGAGCCACCATAAAACAGCAACAGCGCGGCGGCGGCCGGAATCAACACCGCCCAGGCCACCTCCACACTCCGTGTCCAGCACCACGCGCCGAGCTCCTGCCTGGCCATGAGGTGGTTGTTACGGGTGAAGCGAGCCGCTTCGCTGCGTTGCCGGCCGAAGGTGCGCACCACCCGCATTCCCCCAAACGACTCGGTCGCGTGGGTGTCGATGTGCTGGCGGCTGGCCCGGATATCTCGATACAGCGGCCGGACCCGGCCGATCCAGGTGCGGTGGGTTAGAAAAACCGTTGGCAGCAACACCAACGACCCCAGCAGCAACCGCCAATCGACCACCCCCAGGATGATCAGGGTGCCCGTAAGCTGAATAATTGCTCTCCACGGGTTGTAGAGCATGCTGAAGATGAGCTCGGCGACGCCCCCGGCATCTTCGCGCAAGATGCTTGCTACGCCGCCCGACTTCAACGCATAGACACGATGCAGCGGCAATCGCACCGCGTGCTCGAAGACCTTGCGGCGAACCCCGACCTGCAACCGCTTCGTTGTCTTGGTCGCCTGCCAGCGACCCCACATGCTGACGGAGATCGACACCAGCGAGATCACAACGATCCCCAACGCCACCGTTCCCAGCAGCGCTCGGCGATCCGATGGCAAGTGAAGCCGTTCGCTGAGCACTGCCGGCAGGGGGTTGTCAATCAATACGTAGTCCACCACAACTTTCGTTGCAGCAGGTGGGACCAGGCCAAGCACCGTTGCGATCGTCAATGTCGTCAAGGCCAGCGCGATCCGTGAGCCCTGCCCTTTGAGTAGTGCAAAGAACTGCCGCAGAAGTTCTACGAACGACCGTTGCCTGGCTCCGGGGGGTTTGACAATGGAATCCAATGACGGCGCCGCAGCAACACCCGTTACACGGCTCTCCTTGAAGTCGAGCTTGTACTGCTGATAGCGCCGGCGACTGGATTCAAGATGAGAGGTCATGGACGGATCATAGCCCGCCTGCGAAACCGTCGTTCTCCGAGCAATCAGCCCGTCAATACGGTTGTCCGGGCGCAATCAGAGTGATTCGCCTCGATTCTTTTCTTGTGGTGCAGCGATCGGCGTGGTACGATGCTAACGATCGATTCAGATGTGGTCGCAGGAGGCTCGCGGCGGCCATGGATTCGGCCGCCATCTTGATGCCCCCGACGGTGCGGCCTCTCTGGCCGCACGAGGTGCAGCCATGTTGTCGACCCACAAATCGGTGAAATGGGCGGTCACGGCCATCGCTGTGGTTGCCGCCATGATGCTCGCCTCTGCCGCAGCCCAGGCCGGGACCATTCTTTACGTCGATGACGATGCGCCGCTCGGTGGGGACGGCCTGAGTTGGGGCACGCCCTATCGGTTCCTGCAGGATGCGCTGGCCTTCGCTTGCGACCCCAAGAACGGAATCGGTGAGGTCCGCGTCGGACAGGGCGTCTACCAGCCCGACCGAGACGAAGCCAACCCTAAAGGCACGTGCGATCCTGGCCCCTGCGACCGCGAAGCGACGTTCCAATTGTGCAACGCCGTCGCCTTGATGGGCGGCTACGCCGGGTTCGGCGCGCCGGACCCCGATGAGCGCGACATCGAACGCTACGAAACGATCCTCTCCGGCGACCTCCTCGGCAACGATGGACCCGACTTCGCCAACAACGACGAGAACAGCTACCACGTGGTCACTGGCAGCGCCACCAATGAAACGGCGGTCCTGGACGGCCTCGCCCTGACCGCTGGTAACGCAGACGGCACGGATCCAAATGACCGTGGCGGCGGGATGTACAACGCCGAGAGCAGCCCCACGGTGACCAACTGCACGTTCAGCGGGAACACGGCCTCCGGTGGCGGCGGCGGGATGAACAACTTCGACAGCAGCCCGACGGTGACCAACTGCACCTTCAGCGGGAACTCGGCACTCGCGGGCGGCGGGATGTACAACTCGTTCGACAGCAATCCGACGGTGACCAACTGCACGTTTGAGGGGAACACGGCCGACGAGGACGGCGGCGGGATGTTCTCCTCCAGCGCGACGACGGTGACCAACTGCATGTTCAGCGGCAACACGGCGAGTAACGGCGGCGGGATGTTCTCCTCCAACGCGACGACGGTGACCAACTGCATGTTCAGCGGCAACAGCGCCAACCGCGGCGGCGGGATGTTCAACGTCCAAAGCAACCCGATGGTGACCAGCTGCACGTTCAGCGGGAACTCAGCCGACGACCGCGGCGGCGGGATGTACAACCTCGTCAGCAGCCTGACGGTGACCAACTGCACGTTCAGCGGGAACACGGCCAGCTTCGGCGGCGGCGGAATGTTCAACGCCGGCGGCAGCAGCCCGACTCTGGACAACTGCACGTTCAGTAATAACGCGGCAACTGGTCTTTTTGGTCGCGGGGGCGGAATCTACGGAATCTCCAGTAACTCGAAGGTCATCGCATGTCTCTTTGCTGACAATTCGGCGGGTTATTATGGTGGCGGCATGTTCAGCGGTGGACTCGTCGAGCGCTGCACCTTCATCGGGAACCTTGCCGTCGTTTCGGGTGGAGGGATCAGGACCAACGGCACGGTGACGGTGACCGACTCCACTTTCATCGAAAACGTGGCGGGTGACAATGGAGGCGGATTCTCTGGTAGCTCCAGCACCATAACCAACTGCACCTTCACCCAGAATCTGGCAGGGAACAATGGTGGCGGCGTTTCGGGATTCAATATGGCGCTCACAGGCTGCATCTTCGAAGCGAACGCCGCTGACCTGGGCGGTGGTCTGTATAACTTCTCGTCCTTGTTCACCGCGACCGTAAGCAACTGCTCGTTCACCGAGAACTTGGCGGACGATGGCGGCGGTATGTACAACGATGAGGGCATCGTGATACTGACCGATTGCACGTTCACGGGGAACTTCGCGGGCAGCGGTGGCGGGATGTGCAACTCGAATGGCGACGCCACATTGATTCAATGTACCTTCACCGCCAATGGCAGCTCCGAAGGTGGGGGCATCTGCAACTTGAACAGCAGCTTGACCCTGACGCGCTGCACGTTCACTGGCAACGGCGCGGGGTCGGGCGGTGGAATGATAAACGAGACCAGCAGCCTGACTCTGACGAACTGCACGTTCAGCGGGAACGTCGCCGTCTTCGACTTTCCCTACCCCGGCACCGGCGGCGCAATGTTCAACTCGACCAGCAACCTGACGGTTACCAACTGCACCTTCGGTGGAAATGTGGCCGGCTTCCAGGGCGGCGGAATGTACAACCTCGACAGCAGCCCTACCATCACCAACTGCGTCCTGTGGGACAACAGCCCGAGCCAGATCGCCGATGCGGACAGTTCCATAACGACGGTGAGATACACTGACATCCAGGGCGGCTGGCTTGGCATTGGCAACATCGACGCTAATCCGCTGTTCGTCGATCCGGTCAACGGCGACTATCGCCTCGCCTCCGGCTCGCCGTGCATCGACGCGGGGAACAACTGGGGCGTGCCCATCGACGGCGATGACTACGACCAGGACGGCAACACCGCCGAACTGTTCCCGGTCGATCTCGACGGCAACCCGCGCTTCAACGCCGATGAGGCCGACTTCGACCCCGGCTGCGGAGTGCCGGTCGTCGTGGACATGGGTGCGTACGAATATCAGTTCGATCCCGTCGAAGATGTGATCTTCGCGGACCTCAACGCCGACGGCACCGTCGGCATCCTTGATTTGCTGGGCGTCCTTGTAGCGTGGGGCGATGCCGACAACAACTGCCTGGCCGACCTCGACATCGACGGCGACGTGGGCATCTTCGATCTGCTCGCTTTGCTAGCTCAATGGGGTTGACGCGCAACGATCCCGGTGGCCCGCCCGACTTCGACGGCGACGGTCCCGGCGCGCCGGGATCGGCATCCTTGACCTGCTCACGCTGCTGGCGAACTGGGGGCCGTGTCCTTGAGCGCTGCGGTCGAGGCAATCTGTGCCGCAGCAATCGCCCAAGAAAAACATTGCAACCAGACGGTGCGCAGTGGTACACTGTTGCCGGACAGATTCTCCGGCCGCATCAGGGGGTGCTGGCGGCCACGTATCGGCCAGCCAGCTGAGCAGTACCGCCGTGCGGCCTTGACGCCCGCAGGAGGTGCAGCCATGTTCAAGCCGTGTTGTATGGTCGCAGTGGTGTGTGTCATTCTCAGCGGCCCCGCTCACGCCCAGACCACCTGGTACGTGGATGCTGCGGTCTGCACCGGCTCGGGGTTCGGGCACGCTGGGTGACCCGTTCTGCTCGATCCAGAACGCCCTGCTTCAGGGATTCCAACAAGAAATCTGGCGCTCATGACATCCCTTCATCCTCAAACGGCTGCGGGGGTCTGCGTGGTCCTGATTACCGGGCTGCTTACCGCATGCGTCTCTGAGCAGGCGGCCTTGGCCAAACGCATCAGCCACGTCGTGCACATGGTGGAGGAACGGGAGCTGCGGAGTGACGAACACACGCCGTGGGTCATCATGCACGCGGCCATTGCGTTCAAGTCCGACGCGAAGGTCTTCGACGCCGAGGCCCGCGAGGAAGTCGAGGCCATCGAGTTCCTCCTAACGCGGGCGAAGCACGATGGTGAGCTTCTCTTTCGGGTCGTTGACGGCGCGCCGGCCCTCCCGCGCGATCCTGCGGTTGAGCACCACGTGAATCAGTACCTGATGATGCTGGCGCTCGCCGATGTCTCGCCCGGCCGGACGGTGTTCGCCGACACCGGAGATCGCTACCGGGTCTCGGATCTCATCGACGCGGCGAAGCGGGGCTTCGAGGACGCCCAGGAGGTCGGCTGGACGCTCGTTGCGCTTTCAACCTATGTGTCGTTCCACGATCAGTGGACTGCGGCGAACAGGCAAACGTACACAATCACCAATGTCCTCTCACGGGGGATCGAGCGCGACCCTCGTGACGAAGCCGAAGGCGGAACCCACCACCTCTTTGGAGTGGCCTATGCGTTCCGCAGTTATGCCCTTGAGCATGACGATCTTGCCGGTGTCTGGCGTGAGACAAGGGCGTACCTCTCCGAGCACGCACATATGGTGAGGAGATCCCAGCTGGATGATGGGGCGTTCTCAGCCGGTCTGCTCAAGGAGCGGAAGGAACCCGACTCGCCCTCCGACCTCGTCTTCAGCACCGGGCACACGCTCGAATGGCTCACGTTCGCGCTCTCCGATGACGAGCTTCGGGAGCCATGGGTCAAGCGTGCAGTCGTGCGCCTATGCGAGGAGATCGAGCAGCATCCACTCGACGCGTTCAGCGATGGCGGGATCTACCATGCAGTGAACGCGCTCCGCCTATATAGCGACGCAGCTTTGCGAAGCAAGTGACAATTCCCCGTGACCGGCGCGGCTGGTGGGGACGTGTAGACGTACCGTCGGCATCCTCGACCTGCTGGCCTTGCTGGCGAACTGGGGGCCGTGTCCTTGAGCGCTGCGGTCGAGGCAATCTGTGCCGCAGCAATCGCCCAAGAAAAACATTGCAACCAGACGGTGCGCAGTGGTACACTGTTGCCGGACAGATTCTCC
>JADFIR010000025.1 GCA_022566535.1 Planctomycetota bacterium | reverse complement strand
TCCACCTGGATGGCGAACGGCTCGCCGGGAGGCACCATGTCCGGCAAGCCCTGGGGATAGCCGAAGGATACGGACACCGGCGGTTGGTTCATCCAGACCTGGGTACCGCCGCAGCGCCCGATCACCAGGTCGAGCCAGTTGTCGCCGTTGATATCGAAGACGGCCACGTCGTGCACGCCCAGGAGCATGGCGTTGGGAATGACCTGTCCCTGCTCCTGGAACGAGACGTTGGGCACATTGCCGAGATTGCGATAGATGAAGGTGCGTCGGGTGCAGCCGGGAATATCGACGTCTACGTCGGCGATGATCACATCATTGTGACCGTCGTTGTTGAGGTCCGCGATCACCGAGTTGCTGCCAAACCCGCCGCTATTGGTGAAACTGTGCTGGCTGAACTGGGCGTGGCCGTTGGCGTCATTGCCGGTGTTGAGCAGGTAGCGGTCAGTCCCATCGTCGGTGATCACGAGGTCCAGCCGGCCGTCGCCGTTCAGATCGCCGGCGCTGACGAAGTACGGCGCGAGGTCGTTGACTATGTCATAGAAGTTGAAGAAGCCTTCGTCAAGGAGATCGTTGTACACAATCGCCACGTGCTGCGGCGGGTTCAGCGACGTTTGCTTGACGACGTCGTTGACACCGTCGCCATTGAGGTCGGCGATGATGCTGGCCGCCCCGAAGGCGCCGAAGAGGTAGTCCTCCACGCCGACGGCGCCGCCGTAGTTGTACAGGCTGCCCATGCGGAGTGTGCTCTCGTCGGTGAAGAACCCGGGGTTGGCCTTGCCGGCGTTGATCAGCAGCTTGTTCTGGTAGTCGTAGATCTGCCCTGGGAGGCCGCTGTCGTAGTCGCCGAAGTACAGATCAGCGTACCCGTCTCCGGTGACGTCGCCGACCGCGACCGAGCAGAATCGCGGCCCGGCGTTGGGATGCATCTGTGGGATGCGGGCGTCCTGGTATTCAAACCCCAGCCAGTTCTCGTCGAGGTCTTTGCCCAGGTTGATGTACACCCGCGGGTGCGAAAGATGTTTGGCCTGGTTGTCCGTCAGCGTCACGGCGGTGATGATGTCCAGGAAGCCGTCGTTGTTGAAGTCCGCCAACACCACGTCGCGGTCGTTGGTCGGTGTCAGGAAGCCCTGATCGCCGGGGACGTCCGAGGCTGAGGCGTACTGCGCGGTGCGGTCGATAAGGACGCCGCCTTCGTTGAGGAACAGTACGTTGGCCCTCTTGCCCGTTGTGGTGAAGGGCTGCTTGCGCACCACGATCAGGTCGATGTCGCCGTCCTGGTCCACGTCGCCCCAGGCATAGTCCTTCTCTTCGGTGTCGTTGGCGCCGAGCGAGGAGTCCGCCACCAGTCGCGTCGAAGTCTCGTTGGTGAATTTGACCCAATCGGAGGCCAGAGCCGGAGCCGTGACCAGCAGACACGTCACTACCACAGCTGTCTGATAGACCCATCGCATGATGCACCCTTTCTTTGCCTTGCAGACGCCTTGTTCAATCTATCGCAATGCAATGCGGCCGTTTCGAGCGACCGTTAACCCCAATTGCTCAAGAGGACAAGCAGGTCGAGAATGCCAACGTTTCCATCGCCGTCGAGGTCGGCCGGGCAAGGAGCGGGCGGATCCGGGCACGGTCCCCAGTTGCTCAGCAGGATCAACAAGTCGAGGATCCCAACTAGGCCGTCTCCGTCGATATCCCCGACCGTTTCGCACTCGTCGGGAATCCCGTTCGCGTTGTTGTCGAGGCTTCCTCCGGTGATGATGTCGGTAAGGTCGAGCACGCCGTTCGCGTTGCAGTCATCGTACGGGCCGAAATAGACCGCCAGGAAGCTGCTGTAGTCGGTGAGGTCCACGTCTCCGTCCTGGTCGATGTCGGAGATCGCGCACGGGTCGTCGGGGGTGTAGAAACTGCCCGGGCCGGTGAAGCAGGCGGCGAAGGCCACGAAGTCATCGAGTTCAACGTCGTCGTCGCCGGTGGCGTCGAACTCCCTTCGGCCGAGCGAATCGAGGAACGCAATCAGGAGCGACTTGAACGCAGGCGACAGCGCCTGCCAGTTGTCGAACACGCCGGAATCCAAGGACTCACTTCCCAACGCACCGTGCTCTTGGATCGCCAACGTCACGCGGCTCTCGAAGGTGCCGGCGCCGAACCGGCCGTCGTGCCAAAGCGGATCGCGCCTGCGCAGACCCATCAACGGCGCGGTCTTGAGCTCACGCGCCTCAGCCATCCCTTGCTCGATGAAGTCGGCGGCCTGCCCCGCATCATGCAGGAGGAAGTCTGAATAGGGCTTGACCACCTTGTTGCGGATCGCGTCCTCAAGCGATGGATCGTCGGCGGCGGTGAACGACGGCGTGTGACAGAGCGTGCAGCCGATCGTGTCAAAAATCACCTCGCCCGACATGCCCGACCGCGGCGTCTGGGGCGGAGCGGCAAGGAATCGCTGGTAGTCTGTTAACTGCTCAACGAACTCGATGCCGATCTCGGGATCGGGAACTGCATCGCAATCTTCGAGGGCGGGCGGATTGACTCCGTTGGGATCGTTGTCTACAGGTTTGAGCGGGTTGGTAATGCCAATCTCGTTCAGCGATGCGCCAGCGGAGAAGGTTGTCATCGTCGCCGCATGTGCTTTCCATCCGAATCGGCCGACATGCAGTGGGCTGTTCGGCGGATCTTCAACCGCGCCTACCATATTGACTCGGCCGCTGATGCCGTCGCCGTCGGCGTCGTCCGGGTCGGCGAGGGCTGAAATATCATCGTCGGGAATCGCCTGGACCACGCCGTATCCCATCATGCCGTTGGTGACGCGAAAGGCGATCACGTTGGCCTTCCGCGGTACCACCTCAGCGCACTCGTCGCTGATCGCCTCCTGCTGGAACAGGGAGCCACCGAGTTCCGCAAGCGGATCGAAGCCGTCCTTGGTGGCCAGGCCCGCCCGCGTGACCGTGATGCTGCCGGGACCGCCGACCGGGTTGTTGTGACAGCCGCCACAACTGGTCTTGTTGAAGACCGGGCCCAACCCTTCTTCTTCCGTGAACACGCGGTTGAACTGAACCAGCCCTACCTCAAAACGCGCCAATTGCTCAGGAGTGAGTCCGAGAAGCGGATCGCCCATCTTCGGCTGGGGCACGACCCCGCCGGCGCCCGCGGACTGAGCAAAAAAGATGCTGGCCGCAAACGCCAAACACGTCGCGGCCAGAGGAGATAGATGCCGGTGAGACCTCGTCATCCTCATAAGATCCGTTTGCCTGATCCTCGCCCTGCTGAACATCAATACGACTCCTTCGAAATCCCTCCGAACCCCGGAAGTTGGTGATATACCACCGCAGCGGGTCCGAATATCTCCATACCACGAACACACGCTCGCAAAACCGCCTTGCAGCCCCTCAGCGGCGGCGAGCCCAGCCCCTTACAAGATGGAGTTTACCCGCGATTCGCACTCAGTGCCAACCATTTTCGGCCTTGGGTGCACAAAAAGACGCTTGCGCGGGCGGCAGGGACCATCGTTTGCGCCGAATTAGGATTGGGCTCCCCGGTTCCCCGGCTTCCCAAGCGACAATACACTCACAGCGCGTTGAGCGGCCGGATTCAGCCGATTCGGGGGCGAGCCGGCCGGGAGAGTCTGGTGATGGGATGGTCAATCCGACGTGGGTCCGTCGTCGGCCTTTCGGGGCTGGTAGCGTGTGTGTCGATCCTGGTCGCCAGCTGCGATTCCGATGGTGGTGCGACGAAGGAACCCCCAGCGGACGATCCCCCCGCGGACGCCCAGGCCGACCAGCCGAGCGAAGCCAAGCCCGCGATGGCGACCGCCTCTCTGAACCGTGAACTCTCCGCCGTCTTCAGACTGATCGGGCAGGGCCGCACCGATGCGGCGAGGCCGCGGCTGGTGAGCTACCTCAAACAGCATCCGGATGATGGTCGGGCGGAGTTTCTGCTCGGGCTCACCTATCACCGGGAGAAGCGCTACGCCCTGGCCAAGCCCCAATTCACGCGGGCCATTGAGCTGGAGCCTCAATATCACCCGACGTATCACTTTCTCGGCTGGTCCTTGTACTACTTGGGTGAAACGCAAGCCGCGAAGGCGGCCTTCGAGCAACACCTGACCTTCGTGCCGACCGAGGGCGACTCGCACTTCGGCATCGGTTTGATCGACTTTGATGAGGATCGCCTTGATGATGCCGAGCTGCGCTTTCGCACATCGATCAAGCTCCAAGCGGACAACCCGCGGCGAGTCAGGGATGTTTCCAAGGCTCATGCCCGCCTGGCGGACGTGTACATACGAGGCAACGCCCTGGAAGACGCCAAGGCCCAACTGCAACTGGCGACGGACCTCTGGCCGGAGCATTACGCGGCGTTCTACAAGCTTTCGCGCGTGCTGACTCGATTGGGTGAGATTGAAGCCGCCGAGGAGGCCTTTCGCCAGTATAAGCAATGGCAGGAGCGAGTGCGGCCGCGAAGAGGTATTCCGGGGCGCGCGCCATGAAGTGCATGGGCTGCAGCGTATGGCAAGTCATCCTCGCCGCCACTGTGGGGATGCTCGCTCGCTGTGCAGGTGATGATCCGGCCACCCATTCATCCGGCCAGACCTCCTCCGGTCCGCCGGCGATGCGCTTCTCCACGCTCACAGCGTCGGAATCCGGAATTGACATGGTGATGACTTGCGGCGGCCGTCCCTCGGCGCAGATCCTCGAAGTCAACGGAGGCGGGCTGGGGCTGATTGACTACGACCGCGACGGCGATCTGGACCTGTTCGTAGCCAACGGCGCCACCCTAGATGATCCGGAGAACGGGCCTGGGTGCCGGCTGTACGAGAATCTGGGCGGACTGCGGTTCCGCGATGTCACCCACGCTGCGGGCATTGCTCTTCGCCGGTGGGCGATGGGTGTGGCCATCGGTGACTACGACGGCGACGGCTGGGACGACCTGTTCATCGCTTGCTACGGCCCAAACGTCCTGCTGCGAAATGCGGGTGGTGGACGCTTCGTCGATGTCACCGATGTCGCCGGCGTAGGCGACCCCAGATGGGGCACCAGCTGCGCCTTCGGTGACATCGACGGCGACGATGACCTCGATCTGTACGTGGTCAACTATCTCGATTTCGATGTCGCCAACCCCCCGCCCCAATCACAGTTCAGAGGCCTGCAGGTTATGGCCGGGCCGCATGGGTTGAGCGCCCAGAACGATGTGCTGTACGAGAACCTCGGCGACGGGACGTTTCGCGATATCACCCAGACCAGCGGTTGCCTTCGGGCCCAGCCGGCCTATGGCCTGGGGGTGGTGTTCATCGACTTCGACGCCGATGGCCGCCAAGACATCTTCGTCGGTAACGACTCGATGCCAAACTTCCTGTTTCGTAACCTCGGCACGGGGCGTTTCGAGGAGGTCGGCGGATTCAGTGGCATTGCCGCCAACGCCGACGGCGGCGAGCAAGCCACCATGGGCATCGGGATTGCCGACGTTGATGGCAACGGCTTCCCCGACGTCTTTACGACCAACTTCTCCAGCGATACCAACACGCTCCACCTCAACCTCGACGGGACCTTCTTTGACGACCGGACGATGCAGTTCGGCCTGGGAATGATCAGCCGGCCATTCCTTGGCTGGTCATGCGGGTTCTACGATTTTGATCTCGACGGCGACGAAGACCTGCTGATCGTCAACGGCCACGTCTATCCCCAGGCTAGCATGGAGGCGATCAACTCGCCGTACCGGCAGCCGCCGCTGCTCTTTGCGCGTGTCGGGCATCGCTTTGCCCGCGTCACCGATCCGAGCGTGGCGACGTTCCTGCACGAGCCGTACCGCGATCGTCCCGCCGTGTTCGGCGACCTTGATCAAGATGGTGACATCGACGTGATCGTCGGTGAGCTCAACGGGCCGATTCGCGTGCTCCGCAATGATTGTGCCGGCGGCAACTGGCTGATCGTCGAGTTGCGGGATCCGCGAGCCTCGGCCGGCAATCACCGTGGGCTCGGCAGTAGCGTCGAAGTGGTTTATGACGCTGTTATCCAGCGCCGCTGGATCTACAGCGGCGGAGGATTTCAATCATCAAGCGCGCAATACGCCCACTTCGGCCTACCCGGCGGTGTTTCAACGGTTACCGTCGAGATCACCTGGCCCGACGGCTATCACCAGCGCCGCGAGTCTGTGTTCGTCAAACAGCATCTTGTTGTGCAGCGCGACGACGCGCCGCCGCCCTGATTCGGCGATCCGGTCAAGGGCCGGCCGAAGGCACAGCCCCATCGAAAGTGATGGCCGATCTGCGCATGCCGCATAGCCGGTACAGACCCAACGCCATCAGGAGCCGTCAAGGCGATGTCCGGTTCGTCTGCCGGGGCGAGTCATCTCCGCACGGGCGCGATGACCCTTTCCCATTGGTTATCGGGCGCAAATTCGCCTCGGATGCTGAGTCATTGGATGCGGATGACGCAATCGTTATGCCGACCATACAGTAGCACTTGGCCTTCGTGGCCGGTGCCCCGAACGAAGGTTGACGAGGTAGGAGGGCCGGCCGACCCATGGGTTGGTTCATCAACGAACGGAAGGTGAAGGCCGCTGCCAACTCGATGCACCAGTTCTGCCAGGTGGTGCGATCGATCTTTCCCGGTGATACCGATGACGGGGTCATCGAATCGGCGACGATCTTCTTGTACGTGAGTTTGTCGCGAGATCTGTTCGGCCGGCGATTCGCCGAATGCCTGTCTACCCGGCTGCGAGATCGCCTCAAGTACGCAACACTCTCCGAGGTCGAGACACGGATCGCCAGGATCGCTCGACAGGCCGACGACCTGGAGCGGGCGGCGGATTCGGTCTCATCGCCTCGCTCGCCCCAGGAGAAGTGCCGCAATCACGTGACTAGCGTCATCGGATCGCTGCTGCTGGAAGCCGGATTTCGTAGCGACGATCCGCAACTTCTCAAAGAGACCTACCCGAGATTCGAGGATGTCATCCGGGGCCTCAAGAGTCATCTGCTGGGCATCAAAGAGCAGAACGCCGTCATGATGAAGAGGATGTCGCCGCGGTAGCGGCTCTCGAGCCTCGTTTGAAGGTTTGAAGGTTTCAGTCGGCTCCTTCTGAAGAAAACCGCCGGGCGCGGGCCCAGCGGGTGTAGATGAGCGTTGTGTTTGCGTCGCCGGGCCTGCGGTCAGCGAGTGCGGAAGCGGGCGTGGCTGAAGTCAGTGTGAACTCTTCGAGCTCTCCGGGACGTCGGCCATCATCTTGTATACGAACCGGCCGCGTTTGACTTCACGCTCCGGGATGATTGCTACCGCGCCCATACCGGTATTGAACATGAGCTTGTCCGCGGTGCCGGTCGCGACGATCTTGGTCGGCGGATGCGTCAGCAGCTCCAGCCAGTACACCTTCCCGGTCGATTGCCAGCTCGGAGAAACGGGCTTGACCTCGATGTGCACGAGCGGGCCGGTTTCTGAGCTGGACACGGCGTTCCGAGACAGCCGATAGCTCGCCCTTCCGCCCGGTTCAATCTGAAGCTTGGCGTCCGCGATAAGCTCGGGCGATTGCCCCGAGGCCGTGTCGGGAGTGCCCACGAAGAATTGGACGTTCAGCCAGGAATCTGAAACGTTGGTGACCTCGATGGAATTTGAAGTTGCGCAGCCGCTCAGACCGCCGGCCAGCGCCACACAACCCAATACTGCGGCGAGTGGAAAGATCGAAAGACGGTGTGACATTGCGATAGTCTCCTCTTTTCCTTGTTTCTTGTGTTTAGGGTGCTCCACCGATCCGCGTCGCGATGCGGCGAGCCATGGGGTTTCAGCGCCGAGGGATATGTGTCCCGCAGGATTCAGCGATCGTCAAACCCAAAGGCCGCCTTGAGCGGAAATCCCCAACCAGCCGCCCAGATCATCACCCCGCCGCGGTACCGGGCCGGCGGGCCGGGTTTCATCTTGATTCCCGGGCGTGATCACAAAAGTCGCAGTATTGCGTGTCGTTGAGGGCCTTCAATATCAAGCGCGCCCGGCAGGACTCGAACCTGCGACCCCCGGTTTAGGAAACCGGTGCTCTATCCGACTGAGCTACGGGCGCTGGAGTTCGACAAACCATTACATATCAATGACTTACGCGTGTTATTCCGACGGCGGGCTCTTAGGATACGCCGAGTCCGGCCACGGTGTGCCCGCTGCATCCGATGCCGCGCGGACCGGCATGATTGCTCCCACCGCGCCAAGCCGACTGAGGCCTTGGTCGGGGTTTTGCTCGACTACGCACAGATAATAGTTGGCCGCGGTCGCGATGTCCTGCGCAAGCGCTGAAACTGCTCGGGGATCACCCGCGTCAAATCATCAGGTCGGTGCTTGGGGGACGATATGGAGATGGTGCGGGTTATAGGTCGAAGGATTTGCAAGGTATCGCCGCCCGCGCGAGGAACAGGATCGCTTCCCAAGTTGACCCCGCACAATGTCGGATGACCGCTGCACAGAGCCGCCCCGCGTTCAGATTACGGTAGCGATCTGCGCGCACAATGATGCAGCCGTTCTTAGAGATGCCGTTGCGAGCGTAATGAAGCAGACTCTCCCCGGCAGCAACTACGAAGTCCTGGTGATCGACAACGCCAGCACGGACGGTACCGGCTGCCTTGGGGCCCAACTACAAGTGATCTACGGCAAGCGGCTGAAGGTGTATCGAGAGCAACGGCTCGGCCTGTCGCACGCTCGCAACCGCGCTCTTGGCGAGGCCAGCGCACCGATCGTGGCCTTCATCGACGCCGACGCCGTTGCTGATCCGGGCTGGCTTGAGGCGATGGTCGAGGCGTTCGAGCACTGCAGTCGGGCGGGCGTTGTGGGCGGGCCGGTACGAATCCAGTGGGACCAGCCCCGTCCGAGGTGGTGGGACGACCGGCTGGACGAAGCGCTCAACGCCTACCAGCCGGGCGATGAGCCGATGAGCCTCGGCTATCCCAGGTATCCCTACGGCACCAACTTCGCGTTGCGCGCAGATTCCGCCAAGGCGGTCGGCGGGTTCCGGGCCGGTCTGGGACGGCGCGGACAAGATCTGACGGCCGGCGAAGAGATCGAGTTTTGCCTGCGACTGCAACGGGCCGGGTGGGAGATCCGTTTTACCCCCCATGCCATGGTGCATCATGGCACGGCGCCTGATCGACTGCACCGCCGGTACATCCTGCGACGTGCATTGAACCACGGTCGCAGCCAATTTCTGGTCGAGTTCATGCACGGCTTCGAGTCGGGGCGCTACCTGTCATGGGCCAGGATCTTCGGCGAGATCACGACGAATCTGCTGCGCCTCCGTTGCGATCTGCCGTTTGCCAAGTTCATCCTCTTTCGCGTGGGCTATCAATATCAGCGCACGCTGGCCGGACTCCGTGGCAGTCGCTCGGGGACCCTCGTGCGGCCAAGCCCTGGCAATGACGCGAAACGTGGATGGAGATGCCAGGCCGCAGCGTCAGTTGAGGAGCCGGCACGGTGAGAATCGGCGCTGTGGTCCAGGCACGCATGAGCTCGCGGCGACTCCCGGGCAAGGTGCTGCGCAAGCTGCATGGCAGACCGATGCTTCAGTATCTTCTGGAGCGCCTTGAAAGATGCCGAACGCTGGATGAGGTCGTCGTGGCCACCACCACGGATCCGTCAGACGATCAGCTTGCTGAGTATTGCCGCCGGGTCGGTGTGCTCTGTCACCGCGGACCGCGCGACAATGTTGCCGAACGGTTGAGGCAGGCTGGGCAGAGACTGTCGCTGGATGGGTTTGTGCGAGTCTGTGGCGACAGCCCGCTGCTGGATAGCCGCCTGATTGATCGTGCGGTGGACCTGTTTCGCAGCGACCAATTCGACGTTGTGACCAATGTGATGCCTCGAAGTTTTCCCGCGGGCCAATCCGTCGAGGTCGTGAGATCAACGACGCTCGCCGACGCGGTTGGGCAAATGAGCGATCAGGTGGATCTGGAGCACGTCACGCGATTCTTCTACCGCAACAACGACCGCTATCGCATCCACAATTTCTCCAGCGAGCTCGATCACGACGATGTGTCGCTGGCCGTCGATACCTCCTGCGACTTTGACCATATCGCCGCGCTTATCGCGGCCATGACGGAGCCCCAATGGCAGTACGGTGTGAACGATCTTCTGCGACTTCGCCGGGATTGTCTGGTTCAGACGTAACCGGCGTGGCCGGCGATGTTGCGCCTTTGCGGGTCGGGGTGATCGGCCTCGGAGTCGGTGAGCAGCACATCATCGGCTACGAGCAACATCCGGCCTGCGAGGTGGTTGCCTTATGTGATTCAGACGTAGATCGGTTGAAAGAAGTGGGGCGGCGACACGCCCCCACAGCCCTGACGAGCCGGGCCGATGAGGTCCTCCAAGACCCGTCGATCGATATCGTCTCGATCGCGACCTACGACGATGTCCATGCCGAGCAGGTCATCAGGGCGATCGAGCACGGCAAGCATGTCTTTGTCGAGAAGCCGTTGTGCATGGGAATGGAGGAGGCCCGGCGGATTCGAGCCGCCCTTGGGGAGCGGCCGAACGTCAGGCTGTCCTCAAACCTGATCCTCCGCGTCTCTCCCCGGTTCGCTGCGATCAAACGGAGGATCGACGACGGCCTGTTCGGGTCGCTATTCCACATTGAGGCCGATTACAACTACGGCCGGCTCCACAAGATCACTGATGGCTGGCGCGGCCGGCTGGAGCACTACTCGGTTGTCCTCGGTGGTGCGGTGCACATGGTGGACCTGTTGCTATGGCTGACCGGCGGTCGGGCCGTTGAGGTGTCCGCGTATGGAAATAACCTTGCCACAAGAGGTTGCGGCTTTCGGCACAACGACATGGTCGTGGCCATCCTCCGCTTTGAAAGCGGGCTCACCGCCAAGGTGACGGCCAACTTCGGCTGCGTCCTGCCCCACGGGCATGGGCTCGCCGTCTACGGAACCGGCGCGACGTTCATTCAAGGCGATCCGCACGGCCGGTTGTACACCTCCCGTGATCCGCAGGCCCCGCCGGAACTGATCGTCGAGCCGCACCCCGCGACGACAAAGGGGGCTCTGATCGACAGCTTTATAGGGGCGATCCTCGGCCAGCGGCAGCCGATTGTTTCAGAGCAGGATGTGTTCGAGACGATGTCAGTCTGTCTGGCGATCGAACGGTCGGTCCGAGATGGGAGGCCTGTTCGGGTAACGTACGTATAACACGGGCTCTCACAATGAGTTGTGCGGCCCGTGGAAAGGCACCGAGGCCTTGGCTTGAGCTGCACAGAAACGATTCGAGATTCGTATAAGAGCAGGAGGCGATGGGCCAAGACAGCCCCCGACAGCAGTTGATCGCCACGGCTAGGGAAGCGGTCGTGGAGCGTGGGGTGTTGCCGTTCGGCCGGCCAATGCTCTCGGACCGGGAGCGGGCGGCCGTCATGCAGGTCCTGCATGGGCCGATCCTGACCCACGGGCCGCGTGTGCAAGCGTTCGAATCGGCCTTCGCCGCGTTCACGGGTGCTCCGCACGCGATCGCCACCTCAACCTGCACCGCATCGCTGCATCTGGCCTACATGTCGCTCGGCCTGGCCGCGGGCGATGAAGTCATCGTGCCGGCGATGTCTCACGTGGCGACTGCACACGCCGTTGAGCTGTGTGGCGGCCGGTGTGTCTTCGTCGATGCCGAGCCGCTCACCGGCAACATCGATATCGACCTGATCGAGCGGAGCATCACGCCGCGTACCCGGGCGGTCTGCGTGGTCCATTTCCTGGGAATGCCGGTGGACATGGCCAGGGTCTGCCGGATCGCCGAGAAACATGACCTGTTCGTGATTGAAGATTGTGCGCTGGCGCTCGGGGCGCGGTATCGCGGCGATCACGTCGGTCTATGGGGCGACGTCGGGTGCTTCTCCTTTTATCCGGCCAAGCACATCACCACCGGCGAGGGCGGGATGACCATCACTCGTCGCGATGACGTGGCTGAGATGACCGCCCGGCAGCGAGCGTTCGGCATCGATCGCAACATCATCAGTGAGCGAACGATCCCGGGCGAGTATGACGTGGAATCGCTCGGGGCCAACTATCGCATGACCGAGATGGCCGCGGCGATCGGCGTCGAGCAGATGCGCCGCCTGGGCGGATTTCTCCAGCAGCGCCGCGAGAACTATGAGATTCTCAGTGAAGGGCTACGTGAGATCCAGGAGATTGAGACGCTCACGAGCAGCCACGGCCCCTTCGAAAGCGCCTACTACTGTCATTGCATCGTTCTTGATGGATCGCAGCAATGGCGGCGCCGCGAGATCATCGAAGGTCTGAGATCGCGCGGGATTGGCACGAGCATTTATTACCCCCAGCCGATTCCGATGCTGAGCTGGTACAGGCAGAACTATGGTCATCGCGATGAGGATTTTCCGGTGGCTTCGCGGGTCAGCGCCGCTTCGATCGCCTTGCCCGTTGGGCCCCATTTGAACGGGGACGACATGCGATACATCGTTGCCGTGGTCAAGGAAGCTTTTCCGGAGTGAGTTGATTTGATTCAGTTGCAAGATAGAAGAATCGTTCTGGTCGGTGGAGCAGGATTCATCGGGCATAATCTCGCGCTTGCGCTGGCCCGTCGCGGCGCGGTGGTCTCAATCATCGATGGCCTGCACGTTAACAACTTGCTCAGCTTCGCCTCAGCCGATTGCGACCGGCGAAATCAGGATCTCTACCTGGCCATCATCAACGAGCGACTGGAGCTTCTCAAATCCGCTGGCATTGCGCTCTATATCCAGGACGCCAGGGAGCAAAGTGCTCTAGCGAATCGAATCGATGACTTACAGCCGCAGGTGTTGATCCATCTGGCCGGCGTTTCCCACGCCCAGCAGTCCAATTCCGATCCGGGCAGCGCATTCGAGCACACCCTTCGCACGCTGGAGTATTCGCTCGATTGTGTGCGGGGTTACGTTGAGCACTTCATCTATTTCTCGTCGAGCATGGTCTACGGCCATTTCTCCACCCCGGCGGTGACGGAGCAAACGCCTTGCAATCCGCTTGGAATCTACGGTGCTCTGAAGTATGCCGGCGAAAGGATCGTGATTGCGCACCATCAGGTGTTCGACGTTCCATATACGATCGTGCGGCCTTCGGCGCTTTATGGCGAACGTTGCGTCAGCCGGCGCGTGGTTCAGGTGTTCGTCGAGAACGTCCTGCAACGCCGAGATCTGACCGTTCATGGTGACGGAACCGAACGTCTCGACTTCACCTACATCGACGATGTCGTGCACGGCGTCATGAGGGTGATTCAGCATGAGGCGGCGAAGAACGAGACTTTCAACCTGGCCTATGGCTGCTCGCGGTCGATCAGTGAGCTTATCGGGCTGCTCCAAGAGCAACATTCGGGATTCAGTGTCGTGTATCAATCCCGCGGCCGGCTGACGCCGCAGCGCGGCACGCTGTGCATCGACAAGGCCAGGGCGCTGATCGGTTACGAGCCCGGGAATCCGCTGGAAACCGGGCTCTGCAAGTATGTCCGGTGGTATCGCACGTTGGGAGATCTACAGCCGGCGAAGTCGGAGGCGGCGATTTCCACGATTGCTCCCATGGCCGCGTCCAGCCTCCAGCCCTTATCGCCGGCTTGAGGAAGCGGGCGTTGAAGAACGGTGTGAGAAACGGTCGTTGACCCGATGAAGATCGTGTTATGGGCCAAAGGAAAGCGCGGCGTGACCTCTTTACGCTGCCTTCACGGCGCTGGACACGACATCGTGCTCGTCATTGGGCCTTCGGCGGAGGATGAGCGGGATTGCGCAGAGCCGATTGCCATCGCCGAATCGCTCAACATCAGGTCGCTCGTCCCGGACAACCCAAACGACGATCGCCTTGCCCGGCGGCTGCGGTCGCTCGAGCCCGATTTGTTTGTCCTTGCGGGCTACGGCAGGATCCTGAAGCAGCGGATCATCGACATCCCTGCTCGCATGTGCATCAACCTGCACGGCGGGAAGCTGCCGAAGTATCGCGGATCTTCGCCGCTGAACTGGGCGCTGATCAACGGCGAAACCTCGTGTACACTCTCGATCGTCAAGGTTGATGCGGGCATTGACACCGGCGATGTCCTGCTGGAGCGGACATTCGACATCGCCGTTGACGATACCATTCGTGACCTGCACCGAATTGCGGACGAACATTTTCCGGCAATGCTGCTTGAGGTGGTCGGAGAAATCCACGCCGGCACGTTGAACTCGATGCCGCAGAGTCATTCGCGGAGCTGTTACTATTCACTGCGATTCCCCGATGACGGGTTGATCCTCTGGGACATCTACACTGCCGAGCAGATTCACAATCGAGTCCGTGCGCTGACCGAGCCGTACCCCTGTGCGTTCACCTTTGCAGACGGCCGGCGAATCAAGTTGCTGGCGTCGAAGTTGCAGCGGCCGGATCATTTCGGTGAGCCCGGCAGAGTGTATCGCAAGGCCGACCGAGGACTCCTTGTCTGCGCGCTGGATAAGTGCCTCTGGATCACCGAAGCCGTCTTCGATGACACCGGCGAGCCCATCTTCGAGTCCATCAATCGCTATGACGTTCTGGCGACCGTGCGCCGATCCGTGCAGGCGCTTCAGGAAGCTCGGAGCCTTCAATGGTCATAGACGACTTCGATACGGATCGGCGTGTGCTCATCGTCGCTGAGATTGGGAATAACCATGAGGGCAGCTACGCGCTCGCCGAGGAATTGATCGGCTTGGCGGCGCAAGCCGGCGCGGATGCCGTTAAGTTCCAGACCTTCCGCACGCAGCACTATATCTCATCGCGCGACCAGCAACGGTTTGAGCAGCTCAAATCATTCGAGCTGAGATTCGAGCAGTTCGAGCGACTCAGCAGATCGGCCTGCGATGAAGGCGTGCTGTTTCTATCGACTCCCTTTGACATTCAAAGCGCGCAGTTACTCAATGACATCGTCGCCGCCTACAAGATCTCCTCGGGCGACATTACGTTCTATCCGCTGCTTGAAGTCGTTGGCGAGACCGGCAAGCCGGTGATCGTCTCCACGGGACTCGCGGATCTGCGAGAGATTGCGGCCGCCAAGGCGACGATCGAGCGAGTGCGCAGCGAGCGCGGCTTGGCAGGGGAGCTGGCGCTGCTGCATTGCGTAAGCAGTTATCCCGTTCCTCTCGACCAGGCCAATCTCGCCGCGATCGGCGGATTGAAGGCGTTGTTCGGCTGCACCGTTGGCTACTCCGACCACACGCTGGGCATTGAGGCCGCTGGGCTCGCCGTCGCTGCCGGCGCACGCATCGTCGAGAAGCACTTCACGATTGCTACCGACTACTCTGGGTTTCGCGATCACCAACTCTCGGCGGATCCGCGCGAGATGGCTGAGTTGGTTCGGCGAATCCGAGCGATTGAGACGCTGATGGGCAATGGCGAAAAGGTTCCACAGCCGTGCGAGCGCGAGTTGATCACAGCATTACGCCGGTCCATTGCCGCAAATCGCGACCTGCCGGCAGGAGCGGTCTTGAGCCGTGATGACCTGACCTGGGTGCGCCCGGGTGGCGGATTCGCACCGGGGCAGGAGGAATCCGTCGTGGGTCGTGAGCTGGTGGGGCCCATCGCCGCCGGGCAGGCCATCTCGCCCGATCTGCTCGTGCAGGAGACGGCCGAGGTATGAACATCGCCGTCGTGACCACCGAGACGCTGCACCATTGTTACTTCCTTCGCGAGTTGGCGAGGGTCTGTCCACCGGCGGTCGTTCTTGCGGAGCGCAACGGCGCCCGCCCGCCGTTTGATACTCATCATCCGTTTGAAGATCGGCGCGACGAGTACGAACGGCAGACGTGGTTCGAAGGCGCCGACGCGCACCTTGCAGATTTCGCGCAAACCATTGAGGTCGACTCCGCCAACGATTCACAGGCGGTGAAGCATCTGGCGCGTGCTCGGCCCCACATCGTGGTCGTGTTCGGTGCCGGGAGGATCGACCAGCCGGTGATCGATGTCTGCCCCGAGGGGATCGTGAATCTGCACGGCGGCGATCCGGAGGAATACCGCGGGCTGGATTCACATCTGTGGGCGATCTACCACGGCGACTTCGACTCAATCGTCACGACGCTGCACCGCGTCAACGCCCGGATCGACGACGGTGAGATCGTATCGCAGGCGCCGGTCCCCCTCGGCGGCGACATGTTGCTTCACGAATTGCGCAGCCGCAACACGCGGGTGTGCATCGAACTGGTGCGGTCGGCCCTGGAAGCCTTTGGGAGTACGGGTCGATTCCACAGCAGACCACAGCGCAAGCGTGGCAGGTATTACTCGTTCATGCCCGGGGTATTGAAAGAGACCTGCGAGGTGAGATTCGCTCATCACGCCGGGGGCCGATCATGATCCCGGCCGATCGACTGGCTGAACATGAGGTTGCCATCTTCCTCTTCCACGGCGTGGTGGAGAAATCGGACTATGAGGTTCGCAACTATACCCGCAAGCATCTGACGCATGATCTGTTCCGAAGGGTGGTTGAACAGCTCGTTGCGGCTGGCCAACCGATTTCGCTGTCCCGTATCGTTGAGCATTGCCAAAGCGGCGAACCATTTCCGCCTCGGGCGTTTGCCGTGACATTCGACGACGGGTTCGAGAACAATTACTCGATTGCAGCGCCGATTCTCAGTGACCGCGGCGTGCCGGCGAGCTTCTTCGTGACATCCGGCTTTATCGAGCGCAACTCGATGTCCTGGATCGACCGGATCGAATATTTCATGGAGCAAACACCGCGGGGCGCGCTTCGCCTGCCCTGGGCAGAGATGGCCCAGCGGTTTGATGATCGAGAATCGAAGATCGCCCTGCTCGAACAGGTCCGGTTCCATGCCAAGCGCGATCCGACGATCGATCTTGAGGCGTTGGTCAGCGATATCTTCAGCCAGGGCGGACTCAATGAGATCGAGTGCAACGACGATCCGCTGGACAGGAAGATGAGCTGGGACCAGGTTGGCGAGCTTGCCCGCCACGACCTGTTTGCCGTCGGCGGGCACGGCCATACACATCGCATCATGTCGTTCCTCGACGATGACGATCTTGAGACGGAGATATCAATCTGCCTTCGCTTGCTCGAGCAGAAGGCCAGCATCTCCACCCAGCACTATTCCTATCCTGAAGGTCTGGCCTTTTGCTACACGGACCGCGTCATTGACGTTCTAAGGAATCAGGGCATCGTCTGTTGTTCGACGGCCCAAGAGGGAACCAATGGGCTCAACGAGAGCCTCTTTGAATTGCGACGGATTGCTGTTGTCTAGGCGGTAGCGGCATCGCGGGAAGTCCGAGCATGTGTGGCATAGCCGGATACCTCGGCACGACGAACATCGATCGGGACACGATCGATCGATGCCTGCGTCTCATGCATCACCGTGGACCGGACGCCTCCGGCTTCTATCAGCATGTTGCTTCCAACGGCCGGCGCGTCTACCTGCTGCACACGCGCCTCAGCATCATCGATCTTGACGAACGGGCGAACCAGCCGATGCGGTACGGCTCACACGTACTCATATTCAACGGCGAGCTGTACAACTACCGGGAGCTTTGTCGCGATCGCGGCTGGATGAACGGTCAGCTTCGGACGCGCAGTGATACGGAAGTGCTGCTTCAAGTACTTGCGCGCGATGGCTGGAAGGGCCTCGATGACTGTGAAGGCATGTGGGCGCTCGCACTGTACGATGAGCGCGACGGCTCGCTGCTGTTGAGCCGAGATCGATTCGGTGAGAAGCCGCTCTACCTCTACCACACCGATGATGGGATCTATTTCGGCTCGGAGATCAAGTTCATAAGGGAATTGCTCGGCCGCCGGCTGGAGATCAACTACGAGCACCTGTATCGGTATATGGTCAATGGGTACAAGGCTCTCCACAAGAACGGGGCGGCGTTCTTTCGCCGCGTGGTTGAGCTTCGCCCCGGCTCCGTTGTACTCATCAGTGATGACGGCGCACCGCGACAGCACATCTATTGGGAGCCGACCCATGAGCGCGACGGCGGCATCAGTTATGACGACGTCATCTCACAGGTGCGCGAAGCGCTGGTGCGCTGCGTCGAGTTGCGGTTGAGAGCGGACGTTCCCGTGGCCTTTCTCATGAGCGGCGGAGTGGATTCCAACGTGCTCATCAGCGTTGCGAAGAACGTTCTGGACTATGACGTCCACGGCTTCACGTTGATCAATGATGACGATCGCTATGACGAACGAGCGCTGGTTGATCACGTCGTGAGCACGCTGAGTCTACGCCATACCGCCATCCCGACCGACACGACAAGATTCCTTGACCGGTTGCGGTCGCTCATTCAGCGGCATGACTCGCCGGTATACACGATCACCTACTACGCGCAGTGGCTGCTGATTCAAAGCATCGCTGAGCACGGATACAGAATCTCGATCAGCGGAACCGGCGCCGACGAGCTCTTTAGCGGCTATTACGACCACCACAACGCCTATTTGTACGAAGTGCGGCACGATCCGGAATTGTATTCGGCATCGCTGGCGGCGTGGAACGCGCACATCAAGCCGGTCGTTCGCAATCCCCACCTCTCCGATCCGGACCTGTTCATCAAGTCGCCGCAGTTTCGTGATCATATCTTTCTTGATGCGGAAGTCTTTGCCGACTTCCTGTGTCAGCCGACGGCGGAGCCGTTCCAAGAGGAGCGGTACTGCGACGATCTTCTCCGCAACCGCATGCTCAACGAGATGTTTCAGGAGGCGGTGCCGCCGATCCTCCACGAGGATGATCTCAATGCGATGTCGGAGTCGATCGAGAACCGCTCACCCTTCCTTGATCGGGAGCTCTTTGAATTCTGCCAACGTATCCCCACCCGTTACCTGATCCGTGACGGCTTCGCCAAATCGATCTTGCGGGATTCGATGCGGGGGATCGTGCCGGATCGGATTCTCGACCGACGGCAGAAGGTGGGCTTCAACGCGCCGATCGCATCGTTTCTTGACCTGAAAGATCCAAACGTCCGCGAAGCTGTGCTCGACGACGGGCCGATCTATCAGCATGTCAAGCGTGAGGCAATCGAAACGTTGCTCGACGAAGCGTTTCTACCCAACAGCCGAAGCAAATTTCTGTTCTATTTCCTGAGTGCGAAGATGTTCCTGGAGGAGTTTTCTGCGTGAGACGCGGTGTCGCGACGAGCCTTGAGGCGACGGCCGATGCGGTTGCCGGCGGTCAGCAGCGTGTTCCTCAGTGTCCCTGCGGCAGCAGCCGCTTGGTGACCGTGCATACATTCGCCGCGCCGCCGAAGGGTGAGACGCCGCTCCCATTTGCCAAGGTGTTGCGGTATCGTCGGCAGTTGTGCCGCTGCGCGACATGTGGCCACTTCATTTCACACGGCGCAGTTCCAACCGAAGACGTCTATCGCGGCGAGTACGTCAGTGCAACGTACGGCAGCGGCGACGGCATCCGTGCAGCGTACGATCGCATCATGGCCCTTGATCCGGCTGAATCGGACAACGTCGGGCGCGTTGAACGCGTACTTGATCTCGTCCGGCAGCATCGCTCGAAATGGCGATCGCTAGGGCAGCGACCGTCGGTGCTGGATGTCGGCTCCGGCCTGTGTGTGTTCCTGGCCCCGATGAAGGCGGCGGGGTGGCGATGCACGGCGCTCGATCCTGATGAACGGGCGATCCAGCACGCCCGGGAAGTGGTGCAGGTCAACGCGGTCTGTGCCGACTTCCCGGTGGCGACCGAACTCGGCAAGTTCGACCTCATCACGATCAACAAGGTGCTCGAGCACGTCGAAGACCCGATTGCGATGCTCGAGCGATGCCGCGAGTTCCTCCGGGATGGCGGCGTCGTGTATATCGAAGTCCCGGACGGCGAGGAGGCGATCAAAGCCGGCCCGCAGCGCCAGGAGTTCTACAACGTGCATATTCACGTCTTCAGTATGGCGTCGCTCGCGCTTCTGATCGATCGAGCGGGGTTCCGCGGCGTTCGTATGGAGCGCCTTCACGAGCCCAGCGGCAAATACACCTTGTGGGCGTTTCTCAGCCCAGCAAAGCGACTCGCTCCACGATCCGGATGCAATCAAAGAGCTGTGGCCGAATGATCTCTCATGTCCAGCACGCCTTCTGAAATGTTGACACAGACCCAGCCACATGCCGGCTCGTCCCAGGGCGGATCCGCGTTCGCCGCGATGATGGTCAAGCTGGACCGATTTCTTGAACTGGCCCAGGCAGCGGTCGAACCGCACCCTTGGCTGGTCGTGATCGCCATGCACGAGTACTTCAGGAGCATTTATCCGGCCGACCCATACATGGGGTTCGATGAACACCAGAGTCCGCCGGACCGTGTGCGTTGCGTGCTGGATTCCTGCATCGGCCTGCTTGAAGCTGGGTCGCCGCTCGGCTCCTATTTTGCGCATCGAGCCGATTGCATGGCGGTCGTGCTCACCGGGAAGAGGTCTGCGGAATCTCGCCGGCCGGACGAGGGGCCGACGCAGCAGGTCTATGGCCGGCTGTGGGACGATTTTGACAACGAGAACTACCTCGCCGAATCGGTCGAGCTGCTCCAGGCGAGGCTGCGCAACAGTGGCTTGGAACCGCGGATGCTCGCCGGCAAGGTGGTGCTCGACCTCGGCTGCGGCAGCGGACGGCATGCCATGGCGATGGCGATGGCCGGCGCGCAACTGGTGCACGGAGTCGATCTCGGAGCAACCTCGCTCGAAACCGCGCGGTCCGTCGCCGGCCAGGCGGGCCTCGAGAACATCGTCTTCCGCGTGGGTGATGCACTGAACCTCCCCTACGACGACCACACGTTCGACTTCGTATGGTGCAACGGTGTGCTGCACCACACCAGCGACCTGCATCGGGGCATTAACGAGCTGTACAGGGTCCTGAAGCCGGCATCGCAGGCCTTCCTGTACCTCTACGGCGATGGCGGGCTGTTCTGGTACTCCCGTAAGCGCATGCGGCCGATCATGCAGCGCGTCCCGCATGAGTACGCCATGGCCGTCCTGGACATCATCGGTACCCCACACAATCGATTCATCTTCGCTGACAGTTGGTATGTTCCGATCGAGCAGCATACAGGCCGAGCAGAGCTTGAGAGATTTCTTTCGCGGGTCGGCTTCTGCATGATCCGCAAGGTCATCGGGACGCGCCCGACCGACCTCGACCGCGCGGTTGACCAGGGCGGTGACGATGCAACGATGATGTGGGGCGACGGGGAGCACAGGTATCTCGTCACCAAGGGCTGACGCGAAGGCCCATGGATCATTTGGATTCTGATTACCGTCTGCGTCGAGTGCTCGTAGCCGCGGATGCATAACCGCGGGCCGGTGCTTGAGTGGATCGACTTCCATCCGGGCACGGAGGCAGCCGACGGCATATCACATTGTTTGAGGGTTCTGGAACGGTTCGTCGAAGAGGATGCCTCGACACATGGAATCCATTGAGGGATCGGCGCCGGGCCCAAGGTCGGCCATACTCTCAATCGGCAGCGCCGTGATGTTGAAGCCGTCGAGTCGAAAATGGTTCATGGGGATGTCTTCTCGGAAGAACAGCGTGTACGCGTAACGTCGGCCGATCTCGCGTGATGATCGCAGCGAGCATCGGCCGGAGAGGACGCTTTGGAGCAGTTGGGCGTATTCCGAGGGTGAACGCACGTCGATGGCAATGCCCCGGCCGGCGTGCCACCCGCCACCGGCGAGGATCACCGGCTTGCCCAGCGCCGCCGCCTCAGCGGCGACCGTGGAGGTGTATACGAGCACGACGTCCGCCAGCCTGATGACGCTATGCGCGGTCAGATCAGTCTGGGGAGCGACGAGATGCACGTTTGCCGGCGGGGGATCGAAATGCTCCTTCACGGACGCAAGCACCGAATCGAGCGCCTGGCGGTGATGCTCGCTCGGATGGGCCTTGATGATCAGGTGGTGCTTCGGCCGGGATCGGATCATCTGGACCGTCTTGCTCACCCATTCGGCGGCACAGGGGAAAGCGGCTGCGGACGATTTCGTCTGGCCGGTGTCGAAACCGACGTTTGGGAACATGGCGAAGACCTTGCCTTGCACATGCCTCGGCAGGCCGATCTGTCGGCGCACTTCATCCGGGTCGGTGAGGTGCGCGTGCCAGCTTGCGTCGCAGTACTCGTATGCGACCTTCTCCCGCCGCCGCAGATACGCTTCCAGGTCGTGCTCCTGTTGCTTGGTGAGAGGTTCTTCGCGCAACTGCTCCCATTGAGCCATGGACTGCGTCGGGATCGGTGGTCGATCGATCTCAAAGCGCATGCTGGTGCCGCGAATGCCGATCGTCGTGATATCAACGGGGATGCCGCGTTGATTCGCCACGGCGCGGATCACGCCCCAGTCCACGTGCCGGCCGTTCTCTATGACGACCTTTTCGATCTCCAACTCATCCAGAACGCGAGCCCCGATGAGGTACAGACACATCGCGGCCGTAAGAAAGTCAGACGCGCTGGCGACCATTGCAGGATTGTCCAGCGAGAATCGCCCAACCTTGAAGGCGCTCTCAACCGATTGGGTAATCAGCTCGCCTAGCTTTATCCCCTGCCAGCGGTAGGTGGGGATGTCAATCGGCGACACCCGTCGAGCTTGTTCGGCGCAATCGGACTTCTCATCGGCACTGATAAACTCGCTATACCATCGGCGGGGGAGGTTCATCGCCTCGGCGAAGGGAACGGAATTACGGTGGCACCATCTCGTGCAGGCAGATTCGACGTGATCGACCTTGCGCTGCACGCAAGCGGGCAGGAATGAATCGCAAAGCAGAGCAGTCACTTGGGCGCCTCGCATCCGCAAACCCTGGGCGAGAAACGCCATCATCGACCAGTGCTGCTCGCCGCCGGTGACCCCCGGGATCAGGAGGCGCTTGTAGCGAATCCCCTCCAGCGGCTGAATCGGCAGCTCGCCGTCGCAGATTTCCCTGAGGCGGGCCGTGTATGTCGGGCCTTTGAGGATCGTCAGCGGCTGGCTGATCTGTTTGAGCATCGCAATCCGCTCATCCGTTGTGTTGCAGCAGATTACATCTGCGAAGGGCTTGGAAGCAGTTGGCGTTCTTGTGAGGTTGTTGACCTCACGTTGCCTCGCTCCCGCTCATACACTGACCTACTGACGTGCCACTCGCAACGGTTGCAGAGAAACTCCCCAGCGGTGGGACGGTCGCCGCGGATCTTCGCGCGAATGTCGGCGAATCGCTCGCTGTTCCAGATCTCCTCGATACTTGAGTCGAGCACGTTGCCGAGAATGACCTCCTGCTTGTAGTCCATGCAGCAGAGGGTGACTCGGCCGTCGCTGAGGATGTGCAGCCATTGCGTGTCACGATGAAATCGGCAAAGGTACGGCGGATCGTCTTTACCGCGCGCGTATGGGGTTGTGTCTTCGCTGCCGTCGGCGAAGATAGTCAGGTCCACCTGGTCCGCGCGCGAGTTGACGTGCCACTTACTGATCTCGACGCCCAGATCGCGCCAGTACGCTTCGATCTGGTCCTCGCGGTCGGCCGACCATAAACCCCACAGGCAGACAATGCAGAGTTTGAACGGGCGCTGCGCCTTCCATCGCTCGATAAATGCGAGCACGTTGGCCATCGCCGTGTCGAACTTGACCCCCGGCATAGTCTTGGCGTACTCCTCGGCCGTGGTGCCGTGGCTGCTGATCCGAAGCTCGCAGATCGGCGATGCGAGAATCTGCTCGGCGATCTTCGGCGTCAGGTACATGCCGGTGGTGCTCACTTCGAAATGTGTATCGGGCAGCGCCCGGCGAAGCGCCTCGATGCGGTCGAAGATCTTGCGATCCGACATGGAATCGGCCATCAGGTAGGGGCTGAGATACTCAATCGGCCGGCCGCAAAGCTGATTGACGATCCGATCGAACGTCCCATCGGTCATCAAGCCGTTGGACCAGCGCGGCGACTCCACCGGATGCGGGCAGATCGAGCACGCCGCGCCGCAGGCAGTCGTCGTCTGAATCTGTATGTGTGTCGGAAATGGCGGAACAGTCATTGTCCCTCACGCCCGGTGGTGTCTTGCGGCCCGATCGGGCCATTCGCTCGAATCAGCGTGGCTTGCCCAGGACCGCGACCGCGCTGCTCGCGGCGAGATCCTGATCGGACATCACCTGATACATCGGCGCGAGGCTTGCCTTTGCATTACAAGGCAGCGGTTCAATGGATCTCGGCTCGTAGCGGATCGTCTCGAACCCCGCCCCGTCGAACATCGGTCGATACTGCGGGAACCGCAGGCGATTCGTATTCAGGTGCGTCGGCTCATCCGTGTCGATCAGGTGCGACCAGTGACCGTAAAGCTTCGGATTCTGATACCTGCGATGGTCCGCAAAGTCGATCACGAGAAACATCACGCCGCCTGGCCTCAGCAGCTTGTGCAGGATCGCCAGGGCCTGCGGCACATCCGGCAGGTGCTCCAGGACATCCCGCGAGACGATCACGTCGAACGCCGTAGCGGAGAGTCTCGTCTCGTAGATTGATTCGACTCTGTAGGCCAAGGCTTCATCGTCCACCGCCCCCGGCACATCGCCGTCATTGAGCCGATCAAGGTTGACAACTGATTCGATACGGGTCAGTAGATCAATTCGGGCCGGAGCCTGCGGCCCAAACGCCCGCTTTGGATCGAGCACGATCCGCGAGATCAGGTCTTGCATGGCCCGGCACGTGCGCTGCGGGTCGAGGATCGGCTGGAGATCGGATGCGGTCGTTCGCCCGGCGCCGCAGACCAGGGCCAGCAATGAGATGCCCAGGGGGTGGTAGGGCCCGCAACCGAAGTTGAGCACCGTGCTTCGGTGCCAATTGACGAGCGTGTCAAGGTGGCGGCGCAGGTCAGCGAATTCGTTGATCTGGCGCTCGGGGCCGTATCGCCAGGTCGGGCTCTGAGCCAGTTGCCGGCCCAGCGTCGAGTGCAACTGGTCGGCGGTGTACCACAACGCGTCGTCGGGATGCCCGTCGTCCCATTCCAGTTGAATCCGTCGGCAAACATCGGTGAGCTGGCAGGGCAGCGACCTGTCTCGGTTAAAGGTGTAAACGAGCCGCGCTTCAGGCCCGAAAAGCTCGCGGGCCCGGCGGGTCAGAGCGGCTTCGTGCATCTGGGAGGTGATGATGACCCGATCGACCTGGGTCGAGCAGTAGTCGCGCGGCAGCCGGATGGGGAATCCGTGGATGTTCCCCCCGGCCAGGCTCGGATCGTCGTCGAGGATCGCACGGATTCGCCGGCGACCTTGTCCCTTGATCTGGTGCAGGATCAGGCGGGTGCTCGAACCCGCGCCGAGAATGATGGTGTGCGGCTCGGGAGCCATGCACGCCTCGTCAAGAACCTTCTGGGCGTAGGCGGGGTCGAACGTCATGGTTGGTCCAACGGGATTGCAGCCTTCTATGACGGCTTGGAGAACATGCAGTAGGTCCGTGGAAGCTGCTCGATGCGCTCGAGCAGGTCTGTGGAGAATCGATCGTTGATCATGATGTGTGGCGGGTCATCGCCGAAACTGCTGTTGGAGAACTGCAACTGGAGGATGAGGCGATCACCGCTGTGCAGAGGCGCTCCCTTGTGAAGCCCACGGGTGTCGGCGGCGAAGATGAGTCCTCTTGGCCCGGTGATGGTGGTGATGCGCTGAGCTGTGTAGTGCCGCAGAACTTCCTCATCGCGGTAGCGGCGATCCTCGCGCAGCTCGCGCGGCAGCCGGCGATGCGAGCCGACCACGTAACTGTGCGGGCCGTTGGTTTGCGAAACATCAGTCAGGTAGATGAAAAACTTCAAGAATTTGATCTGACTCATGTCGAAGTGAAATAGTTGAGCCGCCTCGGTGGACGCTTCCGCCGAGAACGCGGTGCTCCACCACATCAGAGAGCTGCTCAGGACAGGCCGGCATCGGAGGTATGCCTGGGCCACCGCGAGAATCGAGAAGTCTGAGACGATTCGCTGCATATCGGGATTCTCAAGCAACTGCTGCCCCTGGAGCAGATATTTTGATGCGATCCAGTGTTGGCGGTCATACCGCACCGAAGTCTCGCCCGAAGGTGGCCTGGGAATCGGCATCGCCGGGCAGTGCTGGGCAAACTGGATGAGCCGGTCGCAGATTTCGGCCGGGAGTCTGGTCTTGAAGACATAGACGCCTCTGCGACGAAGCACCTCGGCCACATTGGCGACCTGTGATTCCGACAGGTCGCCGAGGATGCCGGCTCGGTTGGGCAGGTGATATGGCGGGTGACAGAGCCTCGACAGGAAGGCTGATACATCATTCGATCGGCCGTTGGTCAGGCGAAACAGCCTGCGCATGTCCGTGTAGGCGTTCGATGGCGTCTTTGCGGTCCGAAGGAACGTTGCGTAGCCCATGAGGAATCGCGCCCCAACGATCAACGCCCAGATCGGCTTGGGCCAGATCGGTCGCTTCGCACGGCGATCGGACTGTCGCGGCGAGGGTTCAGTTGTCTGGGCGGCTGATGCGATCGAGGACATTGGAAGATTCCTTGCCTGCAACGACGCTTCGCCGCTCAGAGGGCCGCCGCTTGAGGTTGCGCCCAATGCCGACGCCAAGCATCGGATGCAAACTGATCGATGAACGTGGTGACAATCTCGTCAACAAACGACCGCTGCACGTGCCGCCCGTCTTGCTCGAATACCGTCTGAGGTGGATTGAGCATGCACATCTCGTAGCTGTGGAAGTAATGGACGTGTTCGAATCGGCGGCTCAGCTCACCGGCGGCAGCTCGCAGAATCGATTTGCTTTCACAGTTGGCGACAAAGTGATCGGTGGCCGTGAACGTCCGCTCAAGCGCAACCGGGGAGACGGTGATGACGAGATGCCGTTGGGGCCATCGGTTGAAGATGAGTTCACAAATCCGAAGCAGATCGCCGAGGCATTCGTCGTAATCAAGCCGATGGAAGATCGTTTCCCTGGCCCCTCGTTGTTCCGGTCGGTCGCCTGGGAATGCTGATACGAAGAGGTTCTCGTCCTTCTTCCGCCAGCCTTCGGTGAGCCCGAGCGTGATGACGTAAAGATCGGCGGCCTCGATCGCCTCCTGCATCAGACGATCCAGCAGGCGAATGAAGTTGATCAGATGGTCCTTATTGCGTGCGAAGAGGGACCGGCGGTATGGATCCTGCCAGATTCCGCGAGCCGACCAGAGGTCGTCAGCGGACTGTTCCCACAGGCCAAACGCCCGCTCAAACTCCTGACGAATCGACGGCGGCACGTACCACTGCATGACGAACCGGTCCGTGACCGCGTCGGTGAGTGACAGCCGGCGCTGCGGCAGGGCGTAGGTGAAGACGTTTGAGTAATGCGGCGCGAGGCCGGCGAGATCAGGCACGACCGAGATGCCTCGCTTTCGCATGAGCTGACGCAGTTCGACCGCGAAGCAACTTCCCATCGTCAGCAGCTTCGTCTGCGGCTCAAGAAGAGGCACCCGTTGGTAGGTGATCGGCGAGTGATCGTCGCGGGCGCGAGCTTTGGCCTTGGTCGGTCGTTGCGACGCGGTGATCAAGGTGCGGTCGATGAGTCGTTCATCTGCCGTAGCGGGATACCTCTGAGTCTGCGATCTCAGACGACTCACTTGACATACTCCCACTGAACGATGGAGGTGGGATTGAGCGGATTGATGGCGATGACGTTCGCCTGTTCGTTGAGCAGTCGAATCTCGTCGCGCCGCCGAATCTCGCAGAGTAGATCCCGGTTGTAATCCTGATTCTCAATGAACCGGCGGCGCATCAAGCTCAGCATCGTGTCATCTTGGTGCGCGTAAACGGGTTCGAAATGAAAGACGCGATGGATGAGGTCTTGATATTGGCCCAGGGCGTCAAAGACCCTCGCTGTTGAGGGTAATTGCTCAATGGCGTGTTGGGTCACAATGAGGATGGGCGGTTCGGCTGCGCTGAGAAAGCGATAGCTGCCCGGCTCCAGAAAGTTGAACTTATAGAAGCGCGCATCCGAGCTGCCGTTGAATAGTCGTTTGGCAAGCTGAGTCGCGGCCGTCGAGGCGTCCGCGCCAATCCAGTTCTTGCCCGGAAAGCTTCGTCTGAGCTGATGAAGCAGGTATCCATAGCCGGCGCCGAGATCGACAACCGTGTTGCAATGCTCCATGGCCTCGCGAACTGCGCAGATGACGATGTCAGTTGCCCGGCGCTGCGCTTCGTCGAGTGCCATCTCGAATAGATCGTTGCCGAGGGAGACGCATCTGGTCTGCGCCAGCCCGGCCGGAGTCGGGACATCTCCACATTGGGTCTCGACGGAAACCCCGATACGGAGTTGATATTGCCGGATACCCTCGATGGTCGCATCAGGACCCAGCTTGTTGAGGTGCTCAAGGCACAAGCCATACGTGCCCTGGTCATATTCCTGCCGGACCGATTCAAGGGTTCTCTTGGGCGTGATGCTGGGGTCACCGCGGAGAAGTCTTCTGGCGTGGACGCACCATCGAGGCAGATCATTGAGGTCGATCTTTTTCATCGAGCAGCCTGGACGCGACCGGATTCGGCGCTAAGCTCACCGCGGATCTCATTGAGAAGTCCACCGAGGACACAGGTGTAGGTAAAGTCGCGCAAGACGACCTCTTTCATCTCCGTTCTAACTTCGTGGCGGTACGACTCGTCGGCTAGAAGTTGTTCGCAGAGATGCTCGAGTTCCTCGGCGTTGCGGAATACCACTTTCGGTAGTCCGGGGAATATGCACGCGGCCCATGACCATACCAGCGATTCCTTTGGCGCCCTCTCGAACTGTTCGATTGACATGTGGCCGAACGATTGGGGCGCGAAGCGGCTAATGACCAGTGATCCGCTGGCCAGTCCTTCGAATGTTCGCTGGTGCATGAATCCGGCGGGCAGCGTTTGAAGCACCAGCTTTGCGCCACGGTAAGCGCGGCGCAGCGACTCGCCGTGCTCGATCGGGCCGACCGCGTGTTGCCCGAACACGGGATCGCTCTGCCAGCCGCGACCGTACAATTTGAATACACGATTGGTCCGCTGCGCCCAGCGGGCAACCCAGGTCAGCGTTTGCGCTCGATACAAGATGTCGAAGAGGCGATAAGCATAGAGGTTTGCGATATTCTCCAATGCTTCGGCAGGCAGGGTCACCGCCAGATCGCCGGCAAGACCGTCCACGAGCGCCCGCGGATCTTCGAGATGCTCGCCGCGCGCGATCATTGCGGTGACCTCGTCATACACCTTATCGAGCAATGGATGAGCGCCTCCGGGCATGGTTGAATACCACAGCCGGCGATGTTGGGCCGCATTGGCGTGACGATGGCCGACGTACATGAGGTCGCAGTCGTACCGTGCCGTATCCTGCGGATCCACCGGTCCGTTGTGGAACGTTCGGGTGGACACGGGAAGGATGACACTGAAGAAGCGCGAACGGGGATACCCAAACTCCTCGATGCATCGGCTGCGGTAGTATCCGCAGACAAAATCGAGCTCGCCAAGTGAATCGCCCGTCTTCTTGGAGAACACAAGATCCGTTGGGTCCTGGATCCAGGTCAGGATCGGGACCGCCCCGAACGCGTCAGGCTGCTCATAACGAAAGTGGTTGATGACGACAATCAGCGCGGGGTCCGCTTCATACACCGCCTGGGCAATGGTCAGCGTGGTGGAGGACCGATGGTCCGCCTTCTCGATGATGAGCTCGAATCGGTATCCGAGCTCTTCGAGAGCGTGGCCGATGTCCCGCATTGAATACTGAAGCATCGTGGTGAACCGCGAGGTGAAGCCGAGTATCCGGGCCCCCGGCTGGAGGCGTCGGGCCCACGCCGCCGCGTCGCACTGCCGGGCCCGATGTTGGTGTATTGCTGTGAGCGCCGAGAATGTTTCGTTGCGGTGTGTTGTGACCCGCTGCCCAATTTGACGGACCTCCTCGCCGAAGCTGCGCGCCCAGTCGGCTTCCACATGGACATCGGGTATCGCGATGTCCTCATTCTCTGCCAGGAACTGTTCGTAGCGTTCCAGCCCGTCGCCGCCGATGAAGAAATAGACGCGATCATCTCGCAAGACCGGCGTGTGGTCGGCGACATGAAGCCAGGCCGCGAAGCGAGCCAACGCATCGTCCACGACGATCAACGCGATCGCGGCGGCGCCTTCGTCCGGCTGCGTGGCGCTATGAACTCGCTCAACGAGCGGGCCCAGGTCGATGCCGATCACTACTGGCGACGGCCCGGCAGCATCCAACGGAATCTGCATGGTGGGCACTTCTGACGAGTCGGTCAGGGCCGGCATCCATTGCCGCAACTGCCCCGGCTCGCGCTGCGAGAGGTGCCACGACCCCTCGGAGCTGCGGAACAGCTGGAGGCCTTGCAGTGATTGACGGATCTCCTGCTCTTGGCCCAGCAGATCGGGCCGATCTCCCCGCAGGGCAGCCAGATTCGATTCGAACTGCGACGCAAGATCCTCCCATGGGACTCGGCCGGTCGGGACCGACGCCAGGCTTCTACGGAGCTGGTCGATGTCCAGCCCCGCCGCCTCCAAGTCCGGGCGGTGCTGTAGCAGCTCTCTGGCTGGGCCGCCCAGGCCGATCGCGACCAGAGACTTGAGCACCTCCAGGGTGATTTGTGGATCATTCGCTACGGCTGAGAGATACCGATACCCCTGGTCGAGGAAGCGATACCGCTGCCCGCTGTGCCATAGCGCCACCACGGCGCTTCTTTGGTCTGCCTGGGTCGTCCCCGTGGATGGTGGGGCCGGGCGATGTTCGCCGCAGACGTCTGACTTCACCATCGAAAGTGTGTATCGGCACGCCGCCGTGCAACCCTGGCGAAAACCACGTCATTTCAACGCCGTTGGCTGCGGTCCGGTGGCGAATGAACACCGTTCCCGGCGTCGCCGCTGAGGATGGCTTGATCGCCGTCACCGCCCGGTGCCCGACGGTCGTCGAAACTCCGGTCCGGCAGTGCGGATGGCCGATCTAGGGAGCGTGGGCAGGATGACAAAGATTGTCACCCTCAGCGAGTCCGAGTCGCTGGTCCGGTCGGCCCAGCGCGCCCGCGAGACCGTCGTGCTCTGCCACGGCTGCTTCGACATTGTTCACCCCGGCCATGTCCGGCATCTCCAGCACGCCGCCAAGATGGGCGATCACCTGCTGGTCACTATCAGCGGCGACTCCATCGTGGACAAGGGTATTGGCCGGCCGCTGATCCCCCAGGAACTGAGGGCGGAGAATCTAGCCGCCCTGGACTGCGTGGATTGGGTCGCCGTCAACCCTGATCCGACCGCCGAGAACCTCCTTCGGTGCATCCGCCCCGATGTCTACGTCAAGGGCCGGGAGTACGAAGACAACCGCGATCCGCGCTTCGCGGCGGAGAAGGAGGCTGTGGAGAGCTACGGCGGGCGCCTTGTGTTCACCTCCGGCGATGTCGTGTTCAGCTCCTCGGCCCTGATTGCGGCCATGGAGCAGACCGCCGATCCCGCTCACCGCCGGTTTCGGCAGCTCATTGGGCAGCAGAGCGTGGACCGCGCGTCCATCGATCGTCTCCTCGATTCCTTTCTGGGCCGGCGCGTTGTGGTGGTCGGTGAGACCATCATCGATACCTATGTGATCTGCGATCGACCGGACGTGGCCGGCGAAGGGCCGTTGATGACGCTTCGGCCCCTCGAGTATCGCAGCTTCGACGGGGGCGCGGCCATCATCGCCAAACACCTCGCCGCGATGGGCGCTCGCCCCACCCTCATCACCGCTTTGCCGACCACGACGCAGACCGAGCAGCTTCACGAGCGGCTGGCTCGGGCGGGCATCGAAATGAAGTCGATTCGACATTCGGGATCCATCATTGAGAAGCAGCGGTTCCTCGTCGGGTCCTCGAAGTTGATGAAGCTCGATCTTGGCGAGCCGGTGACGCTTGACGCGTCCCGGCAGCGGCAGTTGACCGAACTCGTCGAGGACGCGGCGAAGACTAGCGACGCGGTAATCGTCGCCGACTTCGGCCAGGGATTGTTCACGTCGAGATCCATGGCCGAGCTTTGCCGAACGATTCGGCCGCGAGTGGACTTGCTCGTCGGAGACGTGAGCGGGCGGCGGTCAAATCTGCTGGCCATGCGTCAGATGGATCTGCTGTGCCCCAGCGAGCCGGAGATTCGCGAGGCGCTTCACGATTTCGACGATGGCCTGAGCGCCGTGGCGTGGAAGCTGCTGCACCAGACGGCCTCCAAGGCCGCCATCGTCACGCTCGGGGGCGAAGGATTGATTGCCTTTGATTGCCCGCCCCATACCAAGCTCAGTCCCGATGACTGGCAGACCAGGCTGGCGACGGAGCACGTGCCGAGTCTGGTGCCATACCCCGTCGATCAGCTCGGTTGCGGCGACGCATTGCTGGCGGCCGCGACCCTCACCCGCATCGTCGGCGGGTCACTCACGCTGGCGGCGATTCTCGGCACCGTCGCTGCGGCCGCACAGTCACAAAGGCTCGGCAATGCGGTTATTGGCGTCGCCGAGCTCCGCCAAGGTGCTCGCCGGCTTTGCGCGACACAGCTGACCTGTGCCGCCCAGCCTCAAGCCTCCATGGTGAACAGACCCCGTGATCAGTTACATCCTGCCCACGCATGATCGACCGGATCGTGTTGCCCGCAGCCTGACGGCGATCGGTGAACTCTCGGGTGACGACCAATCGCGGCTCGGGGGCGCCGAGGTCATCATCGTGGACAACGCGTCCGAATCACCGGCGAGCCTCCCGCGCGAGCTTCCAAACGGCCTGAGGGTTCAAACGATTCGACTGGCCTGTAACCAGGCCGCGGCGTCGCGCAATGTGGCCGCTCGCCGGGCCCGCGGCGACTGGCTCATCATGCTTGATGACGATTCCTATCCGCTCGATACGGCGTTTGTCGAGGTTCTGGCGGAGGCTCCGCCGAACGTCGCCGCCATCGGCGCTGATATCACACTTCCCGACGGACGGCGCGAGGCCGGCGGTTTGCCCGAGGTGTTCGTTGGCTGCGGCGTCGCCATCCGCCGTGGGCCCTTCCTCAACGTCGGCGGGTACGACCCCGCCTTCCACTACTATGCAGAAGAGTATGACCTTTGTGCGAAGCTGCTGCTGGCGGGTCATCGCATCGTGCACGATCAGCGGTTCCGCGTCCGCCACGAAAAGGTTGCCGCCGGGCGTGACCTGAATGTGATTCTGTCTCGCCTGGTCCGCAACAACGGGTGGACGGCCCAACGCTACGCCCCCGATGGCTGGCGCGCCGAGCAGCTGCGCGAGACGATTGTTCGCTACGGTCACATTGCCCACAATGAGTCCGCCCAGTCCGGCTATCTCCAAGGGCTTCGAGAACTGTTCGCCACGATCGACCGGCAGCCGAGGCGGCCCATGCCGCGAGACGTTTTCGATCGCTTCACGGGTCTAGCCCATGTTCGCGAGGCACTCGGTCGGTCGGCCATGCTCGCGGCGAGCACTCGGGTGGCTGTCGTGAACGAGGGCAAGAACGCCTGGGTGGTCCGCCAAGCGCTCCAAGAGCTCAGCGTGGAACTGGTGGACGACGAAGGCGTCGCCGATGTCCTGGTGGTCGGAACACTCTCGCCCGGTCCGATGTTGGACGCCCTGGAGCAGCGAAGTATCGGCCCGCAACCCGTGATCGCCCCCTGGTCGCCGCGGGGCACGCCGGTAGGCGGGCACCTGACGCAAGCTGCCAGCGGGTCGTCGCCCGTCGTCGACCGTTGATGTCGGCACTCGATTCGCCCCGGCCGAACTGACAGCGCAGCGAAGTGGCGCAGCGGCCTAAGGTGGATTCGCCACAAAGACCGAAGCGGACTTTTCGACGAGCGCCGCGCGGACACGGTCGTCGCCAGGCTGCTGGGCGAGGGCGGTACGGGCTCGCTGGTAGGTTTCCTCGGCGAGTTGAGTGTCACCCGAGGTGTGCTGGGCCAGGGCCATGATCAGCAGACAGGTAGGGGCGTCCGCGCCCAACTGTTCGGCGAGCCGGGCGGTTGCGATGGCCTCGTCCGCCTGGTCGTTGAGCAGCAATCCAACCGCTAGGGCAGTGACCGGCTGGTGCGCCGTCGGCTCTGCATCGGTTGCCGCGCGGGCATAGCGCAGGCCTTCGGCCGGGTCATGGATCGACGCATCCGCACCGATGAGATAGGCCAGGGCCAGCTCTAACGCGATGCCGGGGTGGCCGGGGGCGAGGTCAGCGCCGTGCCGCCACACACGGACCGCCTCCTTCCAATTCCCGAGATAGCGCAGGGCGGCGCCCAGGTTCAGCCCGGCCGGCGTCAGGTTCGGCTCGATGGCCCAGGCCTGGCGAAAGGCGTCCGCGGCCTCGCGGTATTGGCCTTGTCGGGCGAGCGCGTTGCCGAGATTCAGCCACGCTTGCGCGTAGTTTGGGCGCAGCCGAAGCGCCTCGCGGTACTGTTGGAGAGCTTGATCGGTGCGGCCGAGCCTGGCGTACGTGAGGGCGAGGTTGTAACGCGTGTTCGCAGCCATCGGTGAAAGCTCGACTGCCTTGGACAGCGTTTCGACAGCCGCGCCGCTGCGCCCCAGCCCGGCTAGGGCCACGCCGGCGCTGGCTAGGGCGATGGCAGAACCGGTGTCGCGCTGCACAACCGGGCCCAGTGTGGTCAGCGCGTCGTCGAATCGCCCGGCGCGCAGCTGGGCCGTGGCGAGCTCGGCGTAGGGCTCCAGCGCCTGGGGTGATGCTGCGGCGATCAAAGCCTGCAGCGCGTCGATGGCCGAGAGATCGCCGTCGGCCGAGGCGGACATCGCGCGGTACATCGACCCAGTGGGCGCCGGCGGCGCACGATGGGGCCAGTAGAACTTGACCTGTGCACCTTGTCGCGGCGGCGTCTCAGCGAGCCTCCCGAGGGGATCACCCGTTATCCGGCGTTGAATCAAATGATCCGTCATCACCACGTGCACGACGTCCTGGGTGCGGCGCTTGGGCATGTGGCAGGCGATGCAGTTGTCGCTACCGGCGGCAGCGTCCAGACCTCGCTGATCGGGCCTCGAGGAGGAGACGATTCCCATTTCTACTCGGGCGCAGTTGTCAAGAGCGTGGCACGTCAGACATCGAGCGCGGTAATAGCCAGCGGCCTCCGTCGGCGTGACCTTGCGATGCGGATCGTGGCAAGTCAGACAGCTCAATGCGCCGTCGCTTGCCGTGTAACAGGTGCTTTGACGCAGGCGGTACGGATGGTGGTTGATCTCGAAGCGGTCGGAACGATCCCGGGCATCGTCGAAGTCCAGGTGCACCAGGTAGTCGCTCAGCGGCTGGCCTGGGCGATAGGAATAGTCGCTTCGGCCGAAGCGGCGGACGAGACTGGTCAGCTTGCTCGTCGGCTGAAGGTGGCATTGAAAGCACACGTCGTCGCGCAGCGGCGCCGCCAAACGGCCTGGATTGACGATCGCGGCGACAACCTTCGTGAGCGGGACGTTCAGATCGTTGGCCAGGCGAATATGCGCCGCCCCGGGGCCGTGGCAGCGCTGACATCCCGTCCCTTGCGGCAGGTCCCTCGGAAAAAGGTGCGGTTGCCCGTAGCGGTCGCTCCCAGGGGGGACCTGCGGATAGGCGTTGTGGCAGAACATGCATTCGCGGGTGATGAGGCGGGTCACGCCGTCGTGCCGGGGATTGTCGTATCCCGGCGCCATGCCCCAACTCTGGCTCTGCGTGTACCACACGATCGGCAGCTGGTAGAGCTCGCCCGCCTTTGTATGATAGAGGTACCCGCGAGAATGCGAGCCCGATCCGATGATCCAGTCGATCTCTTGTTCGAGGACGTTGATAGGCCGGCCAGTGTCATCGAGCTGATACCGCTTCATGACAAACGTGTCGTCGCGGCGGATCATCTCGTAGTGCCTCTTGGACGGCCCGTGGAAGTAATGGTTGCTCTCGAAGTCCTCGATGATGTTGTCTGGGCGCGGCCGGGAGAACGATCTGGCCATGCCGACGTGCTGGTAGGAGTTGTAGAGTTGGCGGTGGCAGGCGGCGCATTGCCGGTCGGGGGCATAGCCGTCCACAGTGGTCGGTCGCGGCAATTGGCCCGGCTGCGCAACGCCAGGAGTCGGTTGGCCGGCAAGGCGAGGCTCTGGTTTTACAGCTAGGGCGGGGGACGGTGCGGTCGGTGGCCGCGTCAAGGTGTCCGCCGTCGCCGCTTGGAACCGAATCCAGATCAGCGCGATGACCACCAGCGCAGCGGTGCCCAGTGATCTGGGGCCCGACCACAGGATCCTTGCCGTCAATGCTCTTGGCAATCCTCTCTTCATGGTCGTAGCGGAACCGCTTGGGTGAGCCTACCGATCGAGGCAGGCCCGGACAACCGGCTTCGCCGTGGGGCCGGGTCGGCCGGCGGGTCCGGTGGTTGGTGTGCGATCGGCCCGCAGTGCGGCTGGAACTGGGCGAATGTGCATCGCCGGGCAGGTTCATCTACCATACGCGGCGAGACCCGAGGTTCGTGGCACCTGACAAACGGTATGCACCGCGGAGCCTCCGGGCGGAATCCGATTCTGTGAAAGGAACCAACGCCAGTGAGCCATCAGCTGTTTGAGCGTCATCGCAAGACCCTCCAGGGTGCCGTGTCCGCCATTCAGGACCGCACCTATTGGAGCGCGTACCCGGAAGTGCCCAGCGGCAAGATCTATGGCGAAACCGCCAAGGCCGACGGCTGGGCGGCCTTCCAAGCCCGCCTCAACAAGCCGTTTGAGCTTGACCAACCCGGCACCGTCGGCACGGTGGGCACAGAAGCGTCGCCCTACGGCATGGCCTTGGGCATCACCTATCCCAAGGCTGATCTCGATGGGTTGATGGCGGCGGCGCAGGCGGGCCTTCCCGGTTGGCGCAAAGCCAGCATCGAAGAACGCGTCGGCGTCTGCCTGGAGATTCTCCACCGGCTGAACCAGCGGAGCTTCGAGATCGCCAACGCGGTCATGCACACCACCGGTCAGGGGTTCATGATGGCCTTCCAGGCCGGTGGGCCGCACGCTCAGGACCGTGCCTTGGAAGCGATTGCCTATGCCTGGCAAGAGATGACACGCTGCCCGTCCCACGTGACCTGGAAGAAGCATGTCAGCAAGACTGATGTCGTAGCCCTTGAGAAGCGCTATCGGATCGTGCCCCGCGGGGTCGCGGTCGTGGTCGGGTGCTCGACCTTCCCGACGTGGAACGGCTACCCCGGCTTGTTCGCCAGTCTGGTGACAGGCAACGCGGTGGTGGTCAAGCCGCATCCTGGCGCGATCCTGCCGCTGGCCATCACCGTCGAGATCGCCCGCGCGGTCCTCAAGGAGCAGGGGTTCGATGCGAATCTCGTCACGCTTGCCGCCGATAGCCGTGACGATCCCATCACCAAGCCGCTCGTGACCCGGCCGGAAGTCAGGATCGTGGACTACACGGGTTCGTCGGCGTTCGGCGACTGGATCGAAGCCAACGCGAGGCAGGCCGTCGTCTTCACGGAAAAGGCCGGCGTGAACTCGATCATCATCGACAGCGCCGATGATCTCAAGGCGATGACCGGCAATATCGCGTTCACTCTGAGCCTCTACTCCGGGCAAATGTGCACTACAAGCCAGAACATCTTCATTCCGAAGACCGGAGTTGATGTTGGCGGCAAGTCGTTGAGCTTCGATGAAGTTGCCCAGGCGATCGTCGGCGCCGTCGACTGGCTGTTAGGCGATCCGAAACGCGGAGCCGAGATCCTCGGCGCGATCCAGAACGAGCAGACGCTGCGGCGAATCGACCAGGCGAAGGCCGATGGCGGCGAGGTGTTGCGCGAATCGGGGTCGGTGGCCAACGAGGCGTTCCCGGAGGCGCGCGTGCGCTCACCGCTTATCCTCAAGGTTGATGCGTCGCAAGCGAACCTCTACATGCGCGAGATGTTCGGCCCGATCGTCTACATCATCGCGACCGAGGGCACCGGCCAGAGCATCGAGCTGGCGGCGAAGGCGGCACGGGAGCTCGGGGCCATCACCTGTGCCGTCTACTCGACCGACTCGGAGGTTCTCCAACAGGCCGAGGACGCGACCGCCGAGGCGGGCGTGGCGTTGTCGTGCAACCTCACCGGCCAGATATGGGTGAACCAGTCGTCGGCGTTCAGTGATTTCCACGTCTCAGGCGCCAACCCCTCCGGCAACGCCACATTCTGCGACGCGGCGTTCGTGGCCAATCGGTTCCGGGTCGTGCAGAGTCGCATCCCGGTTCCTCAGCCGGCCGCGGTCGAGGCGTGACATTCGCACGAAGATGAATCACCGCAGAGTCGCAGAGGACGCAGAGAGGAACATGAATCGGGTACAGGAGATAGGATGGGGAAGCAGGCGAGGAAGGTTGCATTGCTGTAATCAATCAGCGTTGTTAGCCTGCGCGTTCGGAGGGCGTGAATTATCATCTTGTCGTGGAATGCACTCAGCTTTTGGCGGCCCACTGAGCAGAGGGGAATCATTGCGGTTGTGCGAACGCTGCAATTGTCGTGATTGCAGGAATCGCTAGTTTTTTTTCTTACGTTCCAGCCCTTGTTTCTTGTTGTCCAATTGCCTTCTTTCCCATCTTCTCCGCGCTCTCTGCGGCTCTGCGGTGAATCCTGTCCGATCCTGACTCAAGCATCATGCCGTGTTACGAGTTCGAGGGCATTCGGCCGGTCGTCGATCCGACCGCGTTGGTGCATCCCACTGCGGTCTTGATCGGCGACGTGATTGTCGGTCCGCGCTGCTTCATCGGTCCGGGGGCGAGTTTGCGGGGCGACCTCGGCCGGATTCTCCTGAACGAGGGCTGCAACGTGCAGGACAACTGCGTGATGCACTGCTTCCCGGGCAAGGATGTCGTCGTTGAGCCCGACGGTCACATCGGTCACGGCGCGGTGCTCCACGGCTGCACAATCAAACGCAACGCCCTCGTCGGAATGAACTCGGTGATCATGGATGATGCGGTGATCGGCGCCGAGAGCTTCGTAGCCGCGATGACGTTTGTGAAGGCCGGCACCCAGGTTCCGCCACGCTCGCTGGTGGGGGGGATTCCCGCGAAGGTCATCCGTGAGCTACGCGACGACGAGATCGCCTGGAAGTCCCAAGGCACCGGCCAGTATCAACACCTTGCCCGACGCTACCTGGCGACGGCGGGGGAGGTTCAGCCACTCGCCGAGGTCGAGCCCGATCGCCGGCGAGTGCCGGAGCTGATCTACAAACCGAAGCACGAACAGGGATGAACCCGGGTAGGCTTTATGGCTTGGAGGCGCTGTCGGTCTGCCTGGCCGCTTCGCCGATGAGCTCGCTGAGGGTGGGGTGAGGCTGAATGCTTGAAGCAAGATCACCGACCTCCGCGCCCATTTCCAGGGCCAACACACCCTGGGCAATAAGCTCCCCGGCTCCCGCGCCCACCATGCCCATGCCCAGCAGGAGCTTCGTGTCGGGATCAACGATGAGCTTGGTCCGCCCATCGGTTCGGCCCATGCTGACCGCCCGCCCCGATGTGGCCCAGGGAGCCGTGCTCACTTGATACGGGATGCCGGCCGCCTTCGCCTGAGCTTCGCTTAGCCCGCACCAGGCGACCTGCGGATCGGTGAAGACGACGCAAGGCACCGTCCGGGGGTCGTAGGCGCTCTTCCACCCGGCGATGACTTCCGCCGCAACCCGAGCCTGATGCATGGCCTTGTCCGCAAGCATGAGTTCACCGGTGACATCACCGACGGCGAAGATGCGAGGGTTGCTGCTGCGCTGCTGATCATCGACCTGAACGAACCCGTGCGTATCGAGTTGGACTTGGGCCTTTGCCAGGTCGAGCTGGTCGGTGTTCGGCCGTAGACCGACCGCCACCAACACACGCTCGAAGGTGTTTCGTTTCGCGGCACGAACACCGGAGAACCGAACCTCAAGGCCATTGGCAGCCTCGCGCACGTCCGTGATTGTTGTCCCAAGACACACCTCTGCGAGGATCGTGTCGAGCCGCCGGGCCAGCGGCCGAACCAGATCGGCATCGGCCTGGGGCAGAAGTTGGCCGTCGGGCGCAGCAAGCGTGACCTCACTGCCCAGGGCCGCATAAAGGCTGGCCAGCTCCACGGCGATGTAGTCGCTGCCAATGACCAGCAACGTGCGAGGCACCGCCTCCAGTGCAAGCGCCGCGGCCGAGTCCATCACCCGCGGCGACTTAGGCCATTCGCCTGGAGGTGATAGCGGGCTCGATCCGGTAGCGATCACTGCCTGCTTGAAACGGAGGCGCGACACCTGGCCGTCATGAACCACGATATTTCGGGTGTCCTCGAAGCGGGCGGCGCCTTTGATCAATTCGACGCCATGCTTCTTGCGCAATCCCTCCAGCCCCGCCGCCAACGTTTCGATGGTCTGCTGCGTCCATTGACGAACCTTGGCTAGGTCCACCATTGGTTTGGAAAACTGTACGCCGAACCGTTGGGCGCGCTCGGCCAAACCGATCGCCTCGCCGATACCCAGCAGCGTCTTGGAGGGGATACAGCCGTGGTGCAGACACACACCGCCCAAGCCTCCGTGGGGATCCACGATGACAGTCTCGATACCCAGTTCGGCGGCGCGAAACGCAGCGGTGTACCCTCCCGGCCCGCCGCCGAGCACGACCAGTTCTGCCTCCTGTGTGAATTCGCCGACAACCATGAGCAAGGCATCCAGGCAATGGGGCTCCTAGTTTAGCCGCCGGCCGCAGACCGGCGCGCTGTCGGGGGTGCCACGGCACAACGATGTAAAGCCGCGACCAGTGGTCGCGGTAAAGCGCCGCGATCCCTACCGGCGGTGGTTCCACGCGGCCGGGCCCGATCCACCGCCGATAGTGACGGCTCTACTGGAGCTGCGCCTGGCTCTCCAGCGACCCGATGATCTCTTGCATGAATGCGATGGATTGGGCCCCGTCGATGAGGCGATGATCGAACGAAAGACTCAGCGGGAGGATGAGGCGGGGGACGACCTGCTGCTCAACGACCGACGGCTGCCAGCGCGACCGGCCCAGGGCCAGGATCGCGGACTGCGGGTAGTTGATGATCGGCGTGGAATACCGACTGCCGCCCATGGCCCCGGCGTTGGAGATCGTAAATGTTCCGCCGCGGGTGTCGTTTACAGCGAACGTGGCGTTGCGGGCCCTCTCCGCGAGCACGGCCAGCTCGTCGGCGATCTGCCCGACGGTCAACTGATCGACGTTGCGCAACACCGGCGCGATCAGTCCGCGGTCGGTATGCACGCCGATGGCGATGCCGATGTGCTCGTGGTAAATGATCTCATTGGCCGGCTCGTCGAAGCCGGCGTTGAAGATCGGGAACTTTTGCAGTGCCAGCGCAGTTGCCTTGACCGCGAACGGCAGGATGGTGAGCTTGCGGCTGGGCTTTTCCGGGTCACGACATTCGCGTCGCAGTTGATCGAGTTCCGTGATATCGGCGTCGTCGGTGTCGGTAACGTGGGGGATCGCGGACTTGGATCGGGCCATCATCTCAGCGATGGTTCTGCGGGCCCGGCTCAAGGGTTCGCGCCGGATCGGGCCCCAATGATCGGAGGAGGGAAGGCCCTCAACCCTCACCCCGGCCCTCTCCCTTGGAAAGGGAGAGGGAGTGGAGGCGGCGGCGCGCTCGACATCCTCGCGGGTGACCCGGCCGGCCGGGCCGGAGCCTTCGATTGCTGCGAGGTCCACGCTCAACTGCCGGGCGAGCTTGCGCACAGCTGGGGAAGCGGGCTTGGTTTTGGCGGAGGTGGCGCGCGAAGCCGCAAGCGGCTTGGCCGCCATGGCAGCATCCTCGGCGCTCGCGTCGAAGCTGATCAGCACGTCGCCCACGTTGACGACCTGTTGCTCGGCAACGTGCACCTTTGCCACTACCCCCGTGTACGGTGAGGGAATCTCGACCGAAGCCTTGTCGGTCTCGACCTCCAGCAGCGGCTGATCTTCCTTGACGTGATCGCCCTGAGCCACGAGCAGGCGGACGATCTGACCTTCGTGGACACCTTCACCGAGATCGGGCAGACGGAAGTCGGTAGGCATGGGCGATTATTCGTATTGCAGTGTTTCGTTTGCGGCTTCGATGATTGTGTCGGCGTCCGGCAGGTAATGCTGCTCGCACTGGAAGTACGGGAAATGAATGTCATGACCGGTGACGCGTTTGATCGGGGCCAACAGATGCTCGAAGGCGTGTTCGTTGATGCGGGCGATGATCTCAGCGGCGATGCCGCAGCATCGCGGGCCTTCATGCACGACGACGCACCGGCCGGTCTTGGAAACCGAGTCGACGAGCGTCTGCGTATCCATAGGCGAAATCGACAGCAGGTCGATCACCTCGGCCTCGATACTGTGTAAGTCCTTGAGGTCCTGGGCCGCTTCCAGTGCCGGCCGCATCATCGCACCGTAAGCGATCAGCGTGATGTCCGTGCCTTGCCGGGCGATCTGAGCTTTGCCGATTGCAATCTTCTGCGGCTGGTCGGGCACGTCCTCTCGAAACGCCCGGTAGAGGGCCTTGGGTTCGTAGAAGATCACCGGGTCAGAATCATCGATCGCGGCGTGGAGCAGATCACGGGCGCTGCGCGGGCCCGAGGGGATCACGACTTTTAATCCCGGCGTGTGGGCCCAATAGGCCTCGCGGGATTCGGAATGGTGTTCCACGGCTCGAATGCCGCCGCCGTAGGGTGCGCGCATGACCATTGAAATGGGATAGCGGCCGTGTGAGCGATGGCGAAGCCGTGCCATGTTCTGCTCGATCTGATCAAAGGCCTGCAAGGTGAAGCCGGAGAACTGGATTTCCGCCACCGGCCGTAGCCCGTAGACGGCCATGCCCACGGCAGCGCCGATGATGGCGCCCTCAGCCAGGGGGGTGTCGATCACGCGATCCTCGCCATACTTTTCAAGCAGGCCTTTGGTCACGCGGAACACACCGCCGTCCACCGCGACATCCTCGCCCAGTACACACACACGATCATCGTTGGCTAGGTTCTGATCGAGGGCCAGGTTCAGCGCTTCGACCATGTTCATCTTCGGCATTGTCCGTCCTCGGATGCAGCGGCGGGCAAGTGCGCCCGCTCAGCGCTACTGCACCCCTTTGCGATCCAACTTCGCCAGGTACTCGCGCTTCTGCTGCTCCAGTTCCGGCGGAAGCTCTTCGTACATCATGTCAAACACCTCTCGCGGCTTGGCCTTGGCCCGCTCGCGGAAGCGCGTGCGAGCCTCCAGCACCTCCTGTTCACATTCATCACCCAGACGGCCGATCGCCTGCGGATCAAGCAGACCCTTGTTCATGAGGTATTTCTCGAAGCGGGCAATCGGGCATTTGGCTTGCCATTGCTCGACCTCTTCGTCGCGCCGATACACCTTCGGATCATCCGCGGTAGTGTGCAGACTCATGCGGTAGGTGACTGCTTCGATCAACGACGGCCCGTCCCCGGCACGCGCCATTTGCACGGCCTCGGTCGTCGCGACGATCATGGCGAGCACGTCGTTGCCGTCCACGCGGATGGCGGGGACACCGAACCCCGGCCCGCGTCGCGCCAGGTCGGGCGTGGCAACCTGCTTGTCCGTGGGCATGGAGATCGCGTAGCCGTTGTTCTCGCAGACGAAGACGACCGGCGCCTTGTACACCGCGGCGAAGTTGAACGCCTCGTTGACGGCCCCCTGCGAGATCGCGCCGTCGCCGAAATTGGTCACTACGACCGCGTCGTCCCGACGCTGCTTGATCCCTATCGCGATACCGCCCGCCAGCGGAACGTGCGAGCCGACGACGATGGAGAACGGCAGGTCGTTGACGCCCTCGGGTACCTCGAAGCCCTCGAAGAAGCCGGCCCAGAGCAGCATCAGCCCCTCGATCGTCCAGCCGCGCCACAGCTGCGCTCCGAACGAGCGATACGACGGAGCAAACCAATCCTTTTTCGTCAGCGGATAGATCTGCCCAATCTGCGTGGCCTCTTGTCCCATCCCCGGCGCGAAGGTGCCCATCTCACCTTGGCGCTGCATGGTCAGCATGCGAGTGTCCAGCTTGCGGGTCAGGACCATCGCCCGGTAGATCCGCAGCAGTTCGGCCGCCTCGAGCTTCGGCTCATGCGACGGGTCGCTGATCTCGCCCTTCTCGTTGAGAATCTGTAGATTCGGGATCTCGCCGAGGGCGATCGTCGGCGTGCTGATGTCTTTGCGAGGTTTTGGCGGCGTGATCTTCGGTCTCCGTGGTATGTGCGAACTCTTCACGGCAAGCTCAGGAGCGCTGGGCGTCACCTTCGTCCCTCCATGAAGCGTTTCTTTGGACATGATTCGGTGCGTCCCATCGTTGGTGAGACTCGCGCGGGCCCGGATCGGACCGAACCGATGCACCGCTCAAAAAGCCGGCCAGTTCATCGTAGCGACGACCGCCTGTTCTCTCCAGTTGACCGCGATCGGCCCGGGCGTCCCATCACACCCGTTTCATATGTTCAAACGAGTTTCGGCACGCTTCACAGTAATAGATCATTCGGCACCGCGTCGGGCCGAACGGGCTGTCCAGTCGCGTCTCGTTCGAGCCGCAGAACGGGCAGGCGATGGCGGAGGTGCGAAGCTCGACCGTTGAGCCGTGACCGGGCACGTCCAGCTTGGAGCCATGTTCGGGAACCGTCACGCCGTGCGCCGCCAGGGACTCGCGGCCTTCGTCGCTGATGCGATCAACCGACCACGGCGGATCGTAGATGAACTGCACCGAGACTTCGCCTACACCCTCGACGGCCCCCACCTTCGTCCGGATCTCGTTCCCGATCATCGGCAAGGCGGGGCAACCGACGAACGTGGGGAGGATATCGATGAACACGCTTGCGGCTTCGCCATTCGATTCCACGCGAATATCCTCTACCAACCCCAGATCGACGATGCTGATCGGCATCTCCGGATCGGGTATCTCCCGCAGGACGTCCATGATGGCTTCGGTATCGATCATCGGTCGGGATATCATACGCCGCACACACGTTTAGCCGCGAGCCGAAGGCGAGCGCGAGGACAAGGGCATCAAGCACTGAAAGATGACGGCTTCGCTCACCACGCGGCCCCGGGTTCGAGGCGATAGACCTCGCACATCTCATCGAGCAGGGATTTGAGGTGCTCGCTGTGGTGGCCGCGTCGACCGCCATGCGCGCCTTCATCCGGCGGCCTCAGCTCCA
>JADFIR010000065.1 GCA_022566535.1 Planctomycetota bacterium | reverse complement strand
GTACCGCCCCGGCCTACGCCGACCTCGGCGATCAACTGTTCAAGCTCCTCCCCGACGACGGCGCGGAGTTCGACAGCTTCGGCTCCTCCGTCGCGATCAGCGGCGCCACCGCGATCGTTGGGGCCCACTACAACGGCAACGACTCCGGCTCCGCCTACCTCTTCGACATCTCTGACCCCGCGAACCCCAAGCAGATCGCCAAACTCCTGCCCGATGACGGCGCGGCGGAGGACCACTTCGGCATCTCCGTCGCGATCAGCGGCGCCACCGCCATCGTCGGGGCCTACCTGGACGACGACAACGGCGACTTCTCCGGCTCCGCCTACCTCTTCGACACCGCCACGGGCCGGCAGATTTTCAAGCTCCTGCCCGACGACGGCGCGGCGTTCGACTGGTTCGGCGTCTCTGTCGCCATCAGCGGCACCACCTGCATCGTCGGGGCACGGAACCACGACGACAACGGCACCAACTCCGGGGCCGCCTACCTCTTCGACACCACCATGGGCCGCCAGATCGCCAAACTCCTGGCCAGCGACGGTGCGGCGTTCGACTGGTTCGGCCAATCCGTCGCGGTCAGCGGCGCCACCGCCATCGTCGGAGCACTCTTTGACGGCGACAATGGCACCGAGTCCGGCTCCGCCTACCTCTTCGATGCCACCACGGGCGCCCAGATCGCCAAGCTCCTGCCCGACGACGGCGCAGGGGGCGACCAATTCGGATGGTCCGTCGCAATCAGCGGCGCCACCGCCATCGGCGGGGCCTGGACAGATGACGACAACGGCATCGCCTCCGGCTCGGCATACCTCTTTGATGCTGCCGCCCCCGGAATGTGCCCGTGGGACCTTGATAACAGCGGCAGCGTCGGCATCCTCGATCTGCTTGCGCTGTTAGCGGTTTGGGGGACCGATCCCGGCGGCCCGCCCGACTTCGACGGCGACGGCAACGTCGGCATCCTCGACCTGCTGACACTGCTGGCCAACTGGGGTGCGTGTTCGTAGATGTTTAGCCGCGCCGGCCACGGCGGGGCGATCGTCAACGGACGCTCGTCGGCTCGTCGGCGCCTCCAGGGTTGATGGGGTCACGCACTCCGCCGCGGCGGGCAGAACAGGAGCCAGTCCCCTGGCTTGCCCAACGACACGACAGCGCGATGACGGCTTTCCTTGAGACGCTGGCCCTTGATTGGCGATAGGGCGATAGAATCGTGTCGAACTTCCGGTTAACCCGATCAACACCCGATCCATGCAGCATCAGCTCGATGACTGTGCCGCCGCTCAAAGAGACACCAACGAAGCGCCCCAAGAGCGACGCTACGCCAGCGGCTATGCGTCACCCGGCTCGAAAGATCGTCAAGCCGATCATCCTCATCGGCAGCGGCCGCTTCGGCCGGGGATCGAATTTGTAGCAACGAAAGGCGTTCGGGTCTCCCCCGAACGACGCGGGACGCTACGTCAGGTTCCTCGCCGAGGAATGGACCGCTTTCTTTTCCGTCTTGTATAGGGGAAAGAGCTTATCCAAGTTGGCCGTACGAAGCATCCGTCGAGCGTACCTCCTCAATCCGCAAATAGCTAGTTTGCCGCCCACCTCTTTCAATTTGCTATTGGCTATGAAAATCAACTGAAGTAAGCCCCAGGTGTGATTCGTGTTTCTGAGCATTGATAGGTTTAGTATGAGTCGGTCATACCCTTGTGCAATCGCTGTATCTATGACGCGATGGTATTCTTCTGGCGGATGCTGTTGTGAATCCAACTGGCTCACCAAGACCTTCAAGATCAATACGTCGTCTTCAATCTTGCTTGCAATCCACGCGACGTCTTCTGTTATGTTCATACTGTTTCCCAATCACTTGCCTAAGTTCTTGGTCGGGCGCCGATGGGTTCTGCTCCGGCGTGTACGGCGTGATGAAGTCGTCGCTGCGCCGAAGCCGTGCAATCGGATGAAAACGCGCGGCCTCAGGTTCCGGGAGATACAGGCGACGATAGCCACTGCATCGTTGGCTCGACCCACTGTTTGAGACGTGCCAATTCCTCGGGATCAGCGTCCTGCTTCGGCGCCCTAAGACGCTTCGAGTCGAGCCGCTTCTCCAAATACTCGAACACCGCGGGATTGTCGTCGAGCTCACAGAAGGCGAGAACCGACTTCACGACTTCTGGGGAAAGGTCCTCGATCCGGCACTCCATGTAGCGATCCGCCGGCAGCCGACGTCCATAGTGACACGCCAACTCCACGCATGCCCGCCACTGCCAGAAGCACACTTCGAGCAGATCCATCTCCCGCCGCATCGCGACCATCCCCGGCAGGCGCGCCCCCACAACAGGTGGGCCCACCAACGGCAACAAGGGTTCCGGGATGACACGCCGCACGACTTCCATGGCGTAATACGGAACCTGTCTAAGTCTTGCCTCCCGTAGGCGCTCCATCAGTCGAATCTTGCGGAGGCTGCGCGGACCCTTGTAGCCGCCGTAGAGGATGATTCGCCTGGCGGTGACGGCGTAGAATCGACGCATACCGAGCACATTGTCTATCCCGTCACGGATGAGATGCACGAACCGACAATCCGGGAAGACGCGATCGACGAACCCGAGGCGGAGCGAGGTACCCGGCGTGACATCAACCAGCCGCTGCTTACCCTGCTTGCGAATGAGCATGGCGAATGTGGAGCGGATGTGGGCGATCACGTCGGGACGCGCGTCCTCGGGGTGCAGCATGTCGGATTTGTGATCGTTTCCGTATTTCCATATCAAACGGGGCTCTTCGATGACGGCGAGGGAGCCGTATCGATCGAGGAGTTCCCCCAGGAAGGACATTCCGGATCGCCCGGCGCCAACGATGACAATCGGTTTAGTGAGCAGCGCGTCATCGGATCGTTCCACGCTCACGTTCTCCATGTTATCCGGAGCGAGCACGCAAACCAAGCTGCTATGCCCCGCTCCTTCCGGTGGAAGGATAACTGATAGGGGCGGCCGGGCAACGAGGGCTGCGTACGCGGTCGGAGGGTGATCTCGGCCGGGTTGACGGCGGGTTCCGGCCGGCCATGGCCGTGGAGTCGGGAGCCGAGGATGCGCTTCGCGGGCGGGGGGGGCGGGTGTTGAGTGGATAACCCTGCACGGACCGCACCTGTGCCTCCTATGACGGAGCCGAAACCCGCTGTGGCAATCCGTCCGGCGGCCAGTGTGGTCCTTGGGGCGGGGGTCCTGGAAGTACTCCGGGTCGCCGACTTGATGTTCATACCGGGCGGGCCTTTGGGGTCTCCTGGGCGCCGTCGCGCTGCCTCCACCCCAGGGCTTCGGCCAGATCGGCGATGACGTGCGTCTGGATCATGTTCATTCGATTACCCGGCCTCGGATAGCCCAGCGAGGTGACAAGGACCAGGTCCTCGTCTACGACCTTCCCTCGCCTCCAAAGGATCTCCAGGCACTGCACGATGTGGTCGGTGCTGCTTCGCAAGAACGGAGCATCAACATATACGCCTTCCGTCCCCGGCAACAGATTCAGGCTCCTGACCGTGGCCGGATCGTTACTCACCGCCAGGATCGGCTGGCGCGGGCGGCTTGCCGCCACCATCCGCGCGGCATACCCGCCGATCGTAATCGCGATGATCTTCGTCACGGGCAGTCGCCGCGTGATCAAGGACACGGCCTCCGTCATCGCAGGCGGAATCCCCCGGGTCCCCTCCTCTGTCTGACGATCAAGATTGACCTGATCGTGATCGGCCACGGCGGCGGCGATGCGCCGCATGACGGACACCGCCTGCACCGGGAACTTCCCGATGGCGGTCTCACCGGAAAGCATCAACGCCGACGCTCCGTCCAGCACGGCGTTGCCGATATCGGACACCTCCGCCTTGGTGGGAGTGGGATTCTCGATCATCGAGTGCAACATCTCGGTCGCGATGATGACCGGCTTGGACACGGCGCGGGCCACCTCCAGGATGTGTTTCTGCAACATGACCAAGCTTTCGAGCGAGGTCTGCACGGCCAGATCGCCGCGGTCCACCAGCAGGCCGTCGGCAGAGGCGGCAATCTCCTCCAGATGGTCCAGCCCATCCTGGCTCTCGATCTTGGCGATGATGCGCGGTCCCCGCTTGCCCGTGACGGCCCGGACGCCCTCCACGTGCTCCGCACTGGACACGAAGGAGACGCCGACGAAGTCCACACCCTTGTGCTTAGCGAACTCGATTATCTCGCGATCCCGGTCGGTGAGCAGACTCGTCTGGGCCGCCGGCGGCAGACTGATGCCCTTGTGGCTCCCCAACGTGCCGTCGCACTGGGCCCGACAGACGACCTCCTCGTCGCCAATCTCCAGGACCGCGAAGCTGATGGCGCCGTCATCGGCGCTGAGCACATCACCCACGGCCAGATTCTGATGCAGGGCAGCGCCGCTGACCGGAACCTTCTGGGTGTCCGAGGGATCTTCGGAGGTCGTAAAGATCACCCGGTCCCCGGCCTTGAAGCTCCGCTCGTGCTCGAGCTCCCGGGTCCGCACCTTGGCGCCCGGCAGATCAAGGAGAATGGGCACCTGCGAGGCAACCTGCCGGATCAGATCGATGGCCTCCGAATGCCACTGGAGATTGCCATGGGCGGCATTGAGCCGGGCGACGGCCATGCCCGCCGCGACGAGCTCCGCGATGAGGTTGGCGTCCCTCGTGCTCGGCCCGATCGTGGCGATAATCTTCGCTTGGTTCATCCCGACCCCGCTGCGACCCGCGGCGGCCAAACCGCGCGGCGGCGCATCACTCTCCGTTTCGCAAGAGCTGCCCACCCTCGTGTACGATAGCCGCTCCCGTAGGTTCCAGAAGTGTCAGCCTACCAGGAACTCGTGATCCGTCAACAGCTTGAAGATGCTCTGCGCGAGCTACCGACCGCCCTGAGCGCTGCGATGCCGGCCCACCTTCGCCGAGTGGTTTATGCGGGTTGGCTCAGAACCCAATGGTGATGGTCGCAACAGAGCCGGCCGCAGGCACCCGCAGCCTCGAAGAGATAGCCCGCTTGCTGAAGCGCGCGGCTCCTTGATCGTTCGCTCTCGCGCGTCTCTCTATCGATCGTGATCCCCTCGCTCCAATCAAATCTTGCGAACGGGTCTTTCGGCCAGCACCACTGACAGCATCCCATCGTGCCGCTTCAAGAGCGTGCGCGCGCCGCGGCAATCAACATCAAGACGTTGCATCACGATCGCTGTCTTGAGATCGCCTTGGGCTTTCTCCAGCAGTTGGGCAGCGGGCGCGCGCAAGAGCTCCGGAAACAGGGTGATAAGAATGCGGATTGCCCGGTCGGTCAGTTTCGCGTTCGTGGCCTGCAGATCGACCATGAGGTTGCTATAGACCTTCCCCATGCGAACGAATGCGGTGGTCGAGATGATGTTCAGCGCGAGCTTGGTGGCGGAGCCGGCCTTGAGGCGCGTGGACCCGGTCAGGAGCTCCGGTCCGGTTTCTAGCACGATCAGGTGATCGCAACCCGTCGGCGGTCGCCGGGCAGCAACGCAGGTGATCAACGCGGTCATTGCGCCGGCGGCCTTGGCCAGTTCAACCGCCCCGAGCACATAGGGCGTTGTTCCGCCCGCGGCGATGCCCACCACCGTGTCGCTCGAGGTCAGATCAAGTTCGGCCAGAGCCTCGGCTGCGCCGTTGGGATCATCCTCCATGGCTTCCGACGAGCGGCGCAGCGCGGCCTCGCCCCCGGCGATGACGCCGATGACCTGCCCTGGATTGCTGTGGAAGGTTGGCGGGCACTCCGACGCATCGAGGACGCCCAGCCGCCCCGACGTACCCGCCCCGACATAGATCAGTCGGCCGCCGGCACGCATGCGATCGACAAGTCCGTCGATCAATTCGGCCAACGCTCCCGCCGCCGACGCGACCGCATCGGCTACAAGGCGGTGATCTTCGATGATCAACTCGACGCACGCCTGCGAGTCAAGCGCGTCCAGCTGCATTGATTGCCGGTGGCGGCGCTCGGTTGGGAGGTGGCCCCGATCCGGCGGCAGGCTCATGGTCCCAGCGTATCGCATCGCCCCGATGAACGCTCGGTCCGGTGACCAAGCGTTGAGCCGAGAGAGAAGGTCGCCCCGGCCACCCAACCCTGCCAGTGGGAGCCCGAGCTACCGGTGGCAGCGGGAAGGCCGCCGCCAGCGGTCTCGTCTGCCCTGGTTATAGCCGTCAGAGTACGCGTTCGTGTAGCCGTGCTTGTAGCCGGCGAGGTAGTGACTGGAACATCCTCTTGAGCGCGCCCGTGCTCGGGGACGCAACGCGCGACGATACCGGCCGTCGTCGTATCCCTTCTTCCACCCCTCGTTGCTGCCCGCAGCATAGCCAAGGTCGAATTGGTTGTGAGCTTGACGGTGGGGCCGCGGATAGTGGCGATACCCAAACCACACATTGCCGCTTCGATTTGCGATTTGGTATCCGCCGTGCGGCCGGTGGATGCGGTGCGCTGCGGTTACCGGCGTGGCAGCCGCCGCAATCATCAATCCCGACAGCACGGCCGCGATCCCCCAACGGCGCCCCCAACGCCCGGCGATGGCGTGTGATGCTCTGCGTGGGCCGTTCATCATGCAATCCTCCGTCTTGTGCGAGGTGGGTTGGCGTGCTCCGTCACAACGGAAATGCGCTGCCGACGGCACCATGAGATGACACACTCCACCAGCGCGCATTCCCTGCTGCGATGACCAATCCTTGCCAGCCGCCGGCGAACGCATATTCCAGCTTGCGGTGGCGCGCGGTTGACGGGCCGGCTTGTCAAGATGCCCCGCGTGCGCATAGCAAGGCCGCCGGGCGTGTACACCCGGCGGCCATCACTCGCCTTGATTATGCAGCACACGAGGACGTGGCGCGCCAAGGAGCAGCTCAGCTACCCCCAATGCCTTGATGCATGTACAGAGCATCAAGACAGTCAGACCATGTCTTTGAGTCCCTTCAATGCGAGGACCTTGATGATATTGCGCGCCGGTTTGGCCTTGAACATCATCTCTTCACCTGTAAACGGGTTCGTACCCCTACGAGCCTTCTTGGCAGGCTTGTGCACCTTCTTGATCTTCATCAAACCCGGAACGGTGAATGTGCCTGGACCACGTCGGAGATCCTTCTTGATGAGGCCGGCCATGCTCTCAAACACCGACGCAACCTCCTTGCGCGTCAGTCCGGTCTTGTCTGAGATATCCCCCATGATCTGGGACTTGGTTCTGGCCTTGGCTGGAGCTGCTTTGGTCATCGTGGGCATCTGTTCAATCCTTTCATTTGCACGTGAGAACTAACTGTTGTGTCCCCGCCTGGGCAAGAATGTACCCACGCGGGATTCATGCGACAAGTCGAATTCTCCTTTGAGACAAGGCTTTTTTCTCGTTGAGCTGACCCGGCTTCATCGGTCCGGCAGGGCAGTCGATCAACTGTGAGTTGCCCAACCCTCCGATTGGGGCCTGCTTCACCCGCGTTGCTCGTCCCTGGCGGTCCCGGTCACAGAGGCGCCGAGAGTTGCTCCGCCCGGCGACAAGTCGAGCACACCACAGCACTTCCTGGCTCCCAGAGGTAGCCCAGGTCAGGTCGCTCGCCGATCGGCGACAACATATCGCCCCCCGCCGATATGGCCGTGGGGCCATGGCCTCTGCCCGGAACCATCCTCGCAACGCGACCATTAGCCGCCGGACTCGATCCTCAAACGGACAGGGCGGGATTCGAACCCGCGGTAGAGGTTACCCCCTACGCCGGTTTAGCAAACCGGTCCCTTCAGCCACTCGGGCACCTGTCCCTCGTTTATCATAGCGAGAGGCGGAGATCGGCGGACATGCGAGGTCATGTTCGGCACCCTTGTGCGCAAGCTGGGCGCAAGGGATTTCTGCCGGGGTGCGGTCCGTGCCGGTCGCGGCAATCTCTGGACCGGGCGGAACAAAGTGCCGATCGGGGTTGTTGATAACCACATGGCACGCGTACGATACGCAATTCTGATCATGGTCGCTGTCTCGGTGCTAGTGGTGCTTGTGGTCACGAACGGCGCGACGCCGGTGTCGAAGGAGTCCGCCGACGGGAACGTCGCGATGATTCACGTGTTCGACGACAGTGGCCAGCTCGTGGGCCCAGTGGTGATGGATCCGGTCCGCAAGACACCCCAGCAGTGGCGTGAGGCGCTCACGGGCGAGCAGTACCGCATCGTTCGCGAGGCGGGCACCGAGCGGCCCTTCACCGGTCCGCTGCTTGGGAACACCGACAAGGGCGTCTATGCCTGCGTGGCATGCGGGCTACCGCTGTTCGACTCGAAGGCGAAGTTCAAGTCCGGGACCGGGTGGCCCAGCTTCTTCGAGCCCATCGCCCGCGACAACGTCGCCGAGCACACCGATCGCACGCTGGGCATGATCCGAACCGAGCTCCTCTGCGCACGGTGCAACGGCCACCTAGGTCACGTCTTCGATGACGGCCCGCGACCCACGGGTCTCCGGTACTGCCTCAACTCGGCGGCGCTGGCGTTCACGCCAACGGCTGACCTGCGCCAGCTGGCCGACCCGGTGCTCAATCAGCAGGCGCCGTCCCAGTCCACAGCCGTGCTCGCCGGCGGGTGTTTCTGGTGCGTCGAGGCCGTGTTCGAGGAGATCGACGGCGTCCTCGTCGCCCGTTCGGGCTACGCCGGTGATTCACGCGGCACCGCGCGCTACGGCCTTGTCTCTTCCGGCAAGACGAAGCACGCCGAGGCGGTGCAGATCATCTACGACCCGACGACGATCACTTACGAGGACCTGCTGCGTGTGCACCTGGCCACCCACGACCCGACGCAGCTCAACCGCCAAGGCAACGACATCGGGCGCCAGTACCGCAGCGCGATCTTCTACGCTAACGAGCAAGAGCGAGCCGCCGCCCGGGCGGTCATCGCCGAGCTCACCGAGAAGGGTACCTATCGCGACCCCATCGTGACCACCCTGGAGCCGCTGACAGAGTTCTACCCCGCGGAGGCGTACCACCAGGACTACGTCCGCCTGAATCCGAACGACGGCTACGTCCGCGCGGTGGCCCTCCCGAAGGTTCACAAGGCGCGCAAGCTCTTCAAGGACCGGCTGAAAACCACGACGCCAACACCACCCTGACGCGTGTTGCCGATCACGCCCCGATCAACCGGGCCATCCTGCCACGCATCGATTGGGCGATTGCGGTTGAACTGCGGGAACTCGCCCTGCGCACCGGCTGCGGCGTCCTCACGATGCACGTCGCGCACGCAGCACCCGCGGTCGAACAGCACACGCACAACCTTGGTCACGACGTCGGCGTGAGCAACACGACGGCATCGATGGCGGGGGTTTTGTCATTTCGGCGCAGGAAAATGCGCATTGGAATGGTCCCCCTGTACGGGCGGCGCTCAATGTCGGCGAACCCCGCTGCGGCAAAGGGAGTCTTGCCCACGAAACGGCAACACCAGCCACGTCTTTGGTGGTTGATGCCCTACGTGTCAGTCCTGGCCGTGGGATTTCGCTTGAACGCCCCGACGAAACAGGGCCGCGCGCTCGGATGGCCCGTGGATCATCCTCGCGGTGTGGATGGGCAGCGGCTACCGCTCTATAGGGGACTCTCTCTGCGCGTCAACATATTTGTCTCAAGTTCGATCACGTTTGATTCGCTCTCGTCGACTTCTCAATGCCAGACTTACCTCGTATTCCAGATTTCAGAGCTCCGCGCGGCGCGCTTGTCCCCTGACGAGGTGACAGCTACTCAGCCGACGATCTGCGAAAACCCGCGCCCTCGATCTTGAATTCCCTCCAATCGCGCGCCACAATGAACGGAGTATGTCACGGGATCAGACACGCGAGTCTCCAACCTGCCGAACGTTGTCTCTGGGAGTCTTGGCTGCGGCCACGACCCTCTCACTCATTGCAGAAGTGACGGCCGGCTGCCCCGGCGCTGTTATCGAAATCTTCTTACTCCAGGGCGACAATGCGCCGGGCGCGGGCGCGAACTTCCAGAGCTTCGATCGGCCGAACATCTCCGAGATCGGGTTGATCGGCTTTGGGGGCGACACCGACGCGGCGGCCTCCCAGGACGACATTGTCTATGTCGATCAGATGCTGATTGCCCAGGAAGGGGATCCCGCTGCGGGTGTTCCGGGCGGCAGTTACGGAAGCTTCGAGTTCTTCGAGACCGCACATCAGATCAATGTCACAGGTGAGATCGCGTATATCGTGAACCTTACCGGCGTGCCAACCTCGGCCGACCGAGCTGTCTATAAGAGTGGCGCGCTGATTGCCAGAGAAGGTGCTCCAGCTCCGGGCATCCCCGGCCGGCTGTACGTCGATTTCGGATTCGCCGGCGTGGCCGATGACGGTTCCGTCGGCTATCTCGCCGACCTTGACGGCTCGACCAGCGATGACTCCGTCATTTACTTCGACGGGTCGATCCTCTACCGCCAGGGTGAGCCGGTTCCCGGAATGCCCGGCGAGACCTGGGACGGCGACTTCGACGAAATGCAATGGAACGGCAACGGTGATCTACTCTTCGAGGGCAACACCTCCATGCCCGCCTCGATGGACATGGTCGTCTTCCGACGCCGCACCACCAAGATGGGCGTCGTGCAAGACATCGTCGCGCAGGAAGGCCAGGCGATCGACGCAAACACCGGCCCGGATTTCCTGGAACTGATCCTGCAAACCGCCCTCGCCGAGAACGGACAGTGGGCGCTGCGCGGCAATCTCGAAGTCGCCATGTCAGACTTCGATGCAGTCATTCTCTCGGAGGTTGGGTTCTACGCGCAGCAGGGCGACCCGGTTCCCGAACTTGCCGGCGTGGTGCTCGGTAACTTCAACGGCATCAATATCAACAGCGGGGGTGACGTGCTGTACCTGGCCGACCTCCAAGGAGCCACCCCTCCCAACGTCGAGGAAGGCCTCTTCATCAACGGGTGTCTGCTCGTCACCGACGGAATGCAGGTTCCCGGCCTGCCCAGCGAAACCCTGTTCACCGACATTGGGTTTGAGGACCTGTACATCAACGACAACCGCCGGATCGTCTTTCAGGCGAGTTACAGCGCCGCCGGGGGCCCGGCCGAGGATGGATTGTTCATCATCGCGCTGGGCCCACTTTGCCCGTGGGATCTCGACGCCAGCGGCGACGTGAACGTCCTCGACTTGCTGGCGCTGCTGGTGGCGTGGGGCACCGACCCCGGCGGCCCACCCGACTTCGACGGCGACGGCAAGGTCGGCATCACCGACCTGCTGGTGCTGCTGGCTCATTGGGGCCCGTGCCGGTAGGCGATTCTCAGCTCGATTCTGGCCACTCGACACTTGCATTAGCGCTGGATGCGGTTATCCTAATAGGGTTGGCGCCGTGCGGGCGGGCCACGTGCCCGCTTGAGCATTCCGATGGGGGAGGAGCAACGGCCCCATGTTGAGGCGACGCCGAACAGTTCTTCGAGCCATGGCCGGGGCGGTTGGCTTGTCTATCGTCGCATTCGGGACCTCGGCCTGGGCGGGCGAGGACGACGGCTCACTGTTCCAGGGGCTTGGCCATCTCGGCTCTTTGCTCGGCAGCCGGGCGGAGGATGTGTCGGCCGACGGATCGGTG
>JADFIR010000064.1 GCA_022566535.1 Planctomycetota bacterium | reverse complement strand
AGGATGCCGACGCTGCCGTCGCCATCCAGATCGGCGGGGCACAGGCAGGCGGCGAGGTCGAAGACGTAGACGGCGCCGGCTTGGTGGTCCTCGCCGTGAGCACCGATCACGGCCGTATCGCCATCAATCGCCACGGACCAGCCGAAGAAGGCCGTCCACGGGTTGGGTTCGGGAAGAAGTTGCTGCTTCTCGACCCAGCGTGAACCGCTGTAGCGGAAGACGTACGCTGGGCCGGTGTAGGGGCCGTTGGCGTCGCCGGCCCACGCGCCGATCACGGCGGTGTCACCGTCAATGGCCACCGATCGGCCGAACTGATCGCCCGCCGAGCCGTCGGAAGGAACCAGTTTCTGCTCTGGGAGCCATTGTGAAGATTCGCCATCGAATCGGAAGACATAGGCTGCTGATCGGTTGTCGCTCACAAGTGTGCCAATGACAGCCGCGTCACCACTGATGGAAACGGAAATGCCGAAGCTCCCTACGACCGCGGTGTCAAAAGCGAGGAGCTTTTGCTGCTGCGTCCAGCTCCCCGGACCGTCGGGATCGAAACGGAACACATAGGCTGATCCGGCGTTGATTCCCTGCTTATTGTCGTCACCTCCTGCTCCGACGATGACGGTGTCGCCGAAGACGGCCACGGAGCTGCCGAAGCCGTCGCCCCCGGCGCCGTCGGAGGCCAGCAGCTTTTGTTCCTCGAGCCAGGTTGAGCCATCGTATCGAAAGATGTACGCCGAACCGGAGTTGGCCCCGTTGTCGTCGTGGAGAGGCGCCCCGATCACGGCCACGTCGCCGCTGATGGAGACGGAAGTGCCGAAGTTGTCTTGCCACGCGCCATCGGAAGCGAGCAGTTCCTGCTCCTCAACCCAGGTTGCGCCATTGTAGCGGAACACGTAGGCGGAGCCGGTTCCGGAGTTGTCGTCGTGGAGGTGCCCACCGGCTCCGATGAGAGCAATGCCGCCGTCCATGGCGATGGCGTGGCCGAAATGGTTCCAGCCGGCGCCGTCGGAGGCCAGCAGCTTTTGGGCCTCAACCCATCCTGATCGCGGCTCGCCGAAAGGAACCAAACGAAAGATGTATGCCGCCCCGGCTTCGGTCCAGATCTCTCTGTCCCACTCGGCCCCGATGAGTGCAGTATCGCCAAGGACAGCCACGGAAAAGCCGAACGACTCGAATGGCTCGCTGTCAGACGCGGCCAGCCTGACTCCTTCGCAGACGATCTGGGCCAAGGACGCAATGGTCAGGCCCAGTGTGCAGAACCCAATGATGAATATTCGCAGGTCCTTCACGGCTACGTCTTCTGGTCCATTCGAGTACGGGGGATCTACGGGCTCACCTGCTGCGTCGAAGGCCGTGATCCCCCCTCATTATGGCTTGCACCTCCGGTCGTGGCAAGGTATAAAACGCACAGCATTGCAGGAATCGCAGAATCTCGGGCCGCCTACGGGTGAGCGGCCCGGTGGGGAAATCTTGAACGAAAGGAGTGTTGCCATGAACATCACTGTTGTTTCGCATCTACGCACATCACACGGTGGCGCATTGTGCGCGGGTTTGCTTACCCTGCTATTGGCAGGCCTCAGTTCGCAGGCCGTAGGACAGCCGAGCGAGGTCGGCGAATGGCACGAGCCGCCGTGCATCGACCCGGATCCTGACTGCTACATCTGGCCGCTGGCAGCGATTCACGCGGCTCACCTGCCCAGCGAACGAATTCTGGTCTGGGATTTCGGCGATTTGGACGTGATGCCACCGCCGCAGCTGTGGAACCCGACCGATGGGAGTTTCAGTGTAGTCGAAACCGGAGTTGCCTTCCCGTTGTACTGTAGCGGCCATGCCGCGCTTGCCGATGGATCGGTCCTGGTCGCAGGCGGCGGGGAGGGCCCAGAGTTCGCACAAGACGAGGCGATCATGTTTCTGCTCACGGGATTGGGCCCATGGAACCAAGTCAATAGCATGAACTCGACGCGATGGTATCCCACCCTCACCTCGCTGCCCGATGGGCGTGTGCTCGCTACTTCGGGTTCTACTTCGGACCCGGTATCGATTCCACAGATTCCCGAAATCTTCGGTCCCCTGGCCGTAGGCCCGATAGGCACGCTGGGCGCTTGGTCGAATGTGCCAAACAGCCCATACAAGGAGCTCTCTAATTATCCGTTCATGTTCGTGCTCCCGGACGAGAACAAGGTTTTCTTTGCCGGTCCGAAGGACTCTTCCGGAGACCCTCCGGCATCGGAGAGGTGGACCGGGACCCTCGACACTGACACGGGCCTGTGGACGTTCGTCGACCTCAGCCCGTTTACGGGTCAATTCGGCTCGGCGGTCATGTACGAGCCGGGGAAGGTCCTGAAAGGCGGCGGGTTGACCGAAGGCCCGACCGAGAATGAGACGGCCATCATTGATTTCACCGAGCAGACCCCCATGTGGGAATCTATCTTTCCAGGAATGACTGAGCCTAGGCTCCACCACAACCTGGTGCTGCTGCCGACCGGCCAGATCCTGGCCATCGGCGGGGTGAACGGAGCTGACCCGGTCTTCGCCGCCGAATGGTTCGACCCGAATGCGGCAGAGCCGTCCTGGCAGGCGTTGGCCGTGATGACCCGCCCGCGGGCCGCGCATTCAACCGCGGTGTTGCTGCGGGACGGCCGAGTGCTCGCCTGCGGCGGCGATGACTTTCTCGCCCCTCATCTTTCGTCGCAGTCGGCCGAGATCTTCTCGCCGCCCTATTTGTTCCAGGGCTCGCGTCCGGCGATCGGCTACGCGCCAACAACGGTGGAGTATGGCACGCAGTTCAGGGTCGTGATGATGTCCCAGGCGGCGATGCCCACCATCGAAAAGGTCACGCTGGTCCGGCTGGCCGCAGTCACCCACAGCTTCGACCAGAACCAGCGCTTCGTGCCGCTGGAGTTCGAGCAGGTGACTGACACAAAGCTGAGGGTCACAGCCCCGGCCAACGGAAACATCGCGCCGCCAGGGTATTACATGATCTTTGTCGTGTCTGACATGGATATTCCCTCAGTCGGTGAGTACATTCTACTGGAGTAGGCGATCGGGGGGCGGCGGATTGCTTCGGTGACTCGCAGTGGCGTGATCGGCCTACGCGCGGCCTTTGCCGCTACGCGCCGGATTACGTGGTCTTGGCTTTCCGGCTGGGTGGCGGCTTCTCCTCGCTGGGATTAGTTTCCGCAGACGGTTCATCGGCCTGGTCCTGCGGTGCCTCTGGTTCAGCGAGATCTTCCAGCTCGCGATCGGGCTTGACGATGAGGGTCGCCTCGGCGCGCAGCTCTTTGTCGAACTGGATCGGGACGGGATACTCGCCGATTCGGCGAATCGCATGGCTGAGCCGCACGAACCTGACATCGACGCCGTACCCGGCCGCTTGCAAAGCGTCTGACACGTCGCGCTGAGTCACCGATCCGTACAGCGCGCCCTGGTCGTTGCAACTTCGCTCGATGGTGACCGTGACGTCGGACAACTGTTCAACGAGCTCCTCGCGGACGGCTCGCTCGGCGGACAGCTCAGTTTGGGCCTTGGCGCGCTGTTCCTTGAGCGCGTAGATCTTGGCGGGCGTGGGGGGCTCGGCCAATCGGTGAGGCAGCAGATAGTTGCGGGCGTACCCCAGCTTGACCCGCACCACGTCGCCCACGATGCCGAGGTTCTCGACAGTATTCAGCAGCAGCAGTTCAATGTTCCTGGCCATGTTGGTTATCGTCACCGAGTGTTGCAGCGCCCGCTTGCGCCGCTGAGTCGAGGAGGCCCGAAGCTTCTCGTCAGGGCCGGGCGGGATGTCGGCGGGGTCGTGATCAGAATGGGATCTCGCTTTCGGCCACCGGCTGGTGCTCAGATTGCCCAGGTGGCGGCGAATCTTCGTGGGAGTCGTCGGGTTTCTTGGTGGATCGCGGCGCCGCGCTTCCGCTTGCTCCATCGGGGCGTGAATCCACGAACTGAAAGTTCTCAATCACGACGCGGAGCTTGGAGCGATTCTTGCCCGACTCACGGTCCTGCCATTGGTCGAGCTTGAGACGGCCTTCGATGAACACCGGTCTTCCCTTTGACAGGTATTGGTTCATCACCTCGGCAGTTCGCCCCCACGCCTCACAATCAACGAACGTGGTCTCATCACGGTCTTCGCCGTCCCGGGTGCGATACCGGCGATTGACCGCGATCCCGAGGGTCGCCACGGGCTGATTGCTCGGCGTGAACTTCAACTCAACATCGCGCGTGAGGTTGCCCATCAAAAAGACTTTGTTGACGCTTCCAGCCATGGTTACTCCAATGTGTTCGTGTCGTCCTCAACGGAATTGCATCGTGGGGGCTGGTGGTGAGGGGCTGTACTCCACTCCACTCGGCTGTCTATACCTTCAGATTGGTTGTTGCATCCTCCGTAGTGGGTTTGACGTTGACCTCGATGGTCGCGTCGTCCATTTTCTTCTCCGCCGCCTTCTCCTTTGCACCCTCGGCTTTGGAGGCGGCCGCGACAGCCTCATCGCGCCGAAGTCGAATCTCGTCTTCCAGCTCCGTTCTGCCGTCAGCCGCCTCCATCTTCTCGGGGGAGTACTGATCGGCCCGAATGATGAGCCAGCGGAGCAGTTGCTCGGAAAGATTACAATCGCGTTCGATCCCGACCAAGGCGTTGCTGCGTGCCCGGAAGTATATCAGGAAGTACACGCCTCGCTTGTGGCCCTTGATTTCGTACGCCAGCCGCCGCTCGTCGAACCTCCGCAGGCTGATCAGCTCAGCGTCGGCCCGAGCGAGAATCTCCATCATGTGATCGATCACTGCCTGGAGGTCAGCGGTTGCCGACTGGGGAAACAGAAACAGGCCTTCATAGGGGTTGACACGATCTTCTGACATGGTTTGGTCTCTTTGAAGTCGCGGGTCTAGGCGGTTTGCCTGCGGTTGAATCGATTCATCGTCGCCACGATGCCGTGCAGCAACCAGCAGGCGGCGGCGTCTACGGTCTCCTCCAACGCCGCTTCGATGAGTTGGAGCTGATCGGGCCGGAAACGGCCCAACACGTATTCGCGTTGCGGGATGTGCTGCGGCGAGTCGATGCCGATCCGCAGGCGAGCGTAATCGCTGGTTGAAAGCTTCTCCTGGATGTCCGCAAGCCCATTATGGCCGCCCGCTCCTGAGCAGCTTCGCAGGCGGATCATCCCGCACGACAGGGCGATGTCGTCTACGAGAACGAGCAGGTCAGCGGCGGGATCAAGGCGGTAGAAACGAACCGCCTCGGCCACGGACTGCCCGCAGCGGTTCATGAATGTCGTCGGTTTCACCAAGAGCACGCGGCACCCGTTGATCGAAGCGTCGATGACGGCGCTGTGGAACCTGCTGCGAGCGATGGCGCCGGATGCATAACGACGAGCCAGCCGATCCAGCGCGAGGTAGCCGACGTTGTGTCGGTCGAGCTCGTATCGACTGCCTGGGTTGCCAAGTCCGACGATCAACTTCATGGCGAGGCCTCGGATTCCGCTTCCTTGCCCTCCTCGGGCTTCGCTTCGGTGATGACCTCAGGCTCGGCCGGGCCGGGCGCAACCTCGACCTCTTCACCGACCGCTTCCTCAGCGTGGACAAACGACACGTGGGCAACGGGTGTGTCGGCGGTGGCGTTCGCTCGAACTCCGGGCGGAAGCGGCACCTGGCCGACTGTCAGCAACGTGCCCTCGCCCATGGTGGTCAGATCAACTCTGATCTCCTCAGGGATCTCATTCACGCGGCAAGTTACTACGAGGTCGGTGAGGTCGTGGGTGAGGATGGCCCCGGCCGGGGCGGCGGCGGCGGGTGCTCCCACGAAATGTAGATGAACGCGAACTTCGACCGTCTCGTCGAGATCCACGCGGGTGAAGTCCACATGGATGACCTCATCTCCCAGATACCCGAATTGCAGCTCCTTGACCAGGCAGGTCTCGCTCTTGCCGCCTTGGATGTCAACGCGCAGCACGTGGGTGCCGTGGCCCAGGTGCGCGAGGATCTCCTTCTCGTCCACACTGACCGACACCGTTTCACGTTTGTGGCCATAGATCACCGCGGGCAGCCGCCCTTGCTTGCGTAGTCGCCGCGCGTAGCGGGTGCCGATACGCTGCCGAGGCTGAACTTCAATCGCTGGCGTGTCGGGTTGCATGGGTAAGGTCCGGGGTGGGGGGGTTGAGTGGCCTTAGCGTTTGGTTCCGATCACTTCGCGAAACAGCGACGAGACGGACAGGTCGTGGTGGATGCGGTGGATCGCTTCGCCAAGAAGCCGCGAGACCGTCAGAGAAACAAGCTTGTGTTCGATCAGTTTACACCGGTCGCCGTTGGGAATCGTGTCGGTGATGATGATTCGGCTGATCGGCGCCTCCGCGAGTCGGGGCATGGCCGAGCCGGCGAGCACCGGGTGGGTAGCTGCACAGATCACGTCCGTCGCACCGTGATCCATGACGATCGTCGTCGCTTCGCAGACTGTGCCGGCAGTGGTGATCATATCGTCGATCATCAAGACAGTTCGACCGGCCACGTCACCAACGACGTTGCGAGACGCCACCTCCATGCCGGACTTCCGTCGCTTGTCGATGATCGCCAGTTCGGCGCCGAGGCGATCGGCGTACATGTTGGCGACTTTCACGTTGCCCACGTCGGGTGACACGACCACGAGATTGCCCAACTCGGCTCTGTGATCGTCGAAGTATTCAAAGAGCACCGGTGCAGCCGAGAGGTGGTCCACCGGAATATCAAAGAAGCCCTGAATCTGCGCGGCATGCAGGTCCATGCACAACACGCGATCCGCCCCCGCCGCCGTGATCAGGTTCGCGATGAGCTTCGCAGTAATCGGCACTCTCCCCTCGTCCTTGCGATCCTGGCGGGCGTAGCCGAAATAGGGAATCACCGCCGTAATTCGCTTGGCCGAGGCCCGGCGGAGGCAGTCGATGTAGATCAACAGCTCCATGACGTTGGCGTTGACGGGATCGCAAGTAGACTGCACCACGAAGCAGTCGCGTCCACGAACGTCTTCATCGACCTTCACCATCAATTCGCCGTCGGGAAACAGATAGGTCCTCGCCTTGCCCAGCGGAATGTCCAGGCAGTCGCACATCGCTTCGGCTAAATCGAGGCTGGCCCGGCCGGAGAACACTTTCAGATGGTCGCGGTCATTCGCACTCACGTTCGTCGCTCCACGCGTGCAGACAGGATCGCATCGACTTCCGCCAACTGTTGCGGCGTGTTAATTGATAGCACTTCTTCGTAGGGGATTCCATCCACAAGCTCTACGCGATGGCCACGAGCCCGTAACATCCCCGGAACATCCGTGATCTGATATTCCCCGGTGGTCTCATCCGGTTCAAGCATGCGAAGCATCTCGAACAGCAAGGCCGCATCGAAGCACGCATAACTTGGATAGATCTCGCGGATGGCCAATTGTCTTTGGTTGGCGTTGGCATCCTCCACGATCGCGTGGAACCGGCCGTGCTCGTCGCGCACGATTCGCCCGTAGCCCGTTGGGTCGTCAACGGTAGCAGTGGCCAGTGTGGCAGCAGCGCCCGTATTCCGATGGCGATCCACGATCGCCCGGATCGTTGCGGGGCGGATCAACGGACCGTCACCGGCCAGCACCAGGACGTCGCCTTCAGAGGCGCCCAGCACAGATTGCGCACAGGCGGTTGCATGGCCGGTGCCAAGCCGGCGATCCTGGGCGACGTACTCGATATCAGCATCGTCGTTGTCAAACAAGCTCCGAATCATCTCCCCGCCGTGCCCGACGACGAGGACGATCGGCCGGGCGCCCGCTTGCCGAGCGGCCTCGACGACCCATCGGATCATGGGTTGGCTGGCGACCTCGCAGGCGACCTTGGGCAGATTGCCCTCCATCCGGGTGCCTTCGCCGGCGGCGAGGATGAGCGCGGCAATCGGCCGCTTGGGGCATTGGCTGTCTGAGTTGGAGGATTGTGCGCTCACGCTCCGACGCCCGATGTGCTCAATGGGTTGGCTCGCGGCTCAACGCAACCCATGAGTCTGGAAGCTGGCCCGCCAAGACTCGAACTTGGAATGCCTGGACCAAAACCAGGTGTGTTACCTATTACACCACGGGCCAGTAAAGCGGCTTCAGATGATCGTGTCTGACCACTCTTTGCCCGACCAACCGAACTCTCTGCGCGGCTCGGTGTCCGGCTAGGCCGAAGACCTCATCCGCGGCACACCTCCCCGAGGCTGGAACGCCCGCTTGCCGCGGCCGCAGCGCCCCATGCGGCGCCCCGCCTGAGGCGGGTCACCGACGGCCCCACGTGGGGGAGTCGCAGGATTGTACGAGTTTGTAGTGCCGCGTCAACTTCCCCTGATATGCCGATTGAAGAGTACGGACGCGTCCGAAGTCGAACCCCTGAGCTTACTCACCCTATCGTATTGGGTTGCCGTGGCGGAAGCTGCCGGCCCTGGCTTGGTTGCGGTCATGTCGAATCGTGCCACCGACCTTCGGGAGCAGCTCAGTGCGATCCTCAACGCGCTGCCGGGCGTTTTCTCGACCCCGCAATGGGGCGGTCGCGCTTACAAGGTGCCGGCGAAGGCCGGCAGCCGCAGCAAGCCGAAGCTCCTTGCGTTCGTTACTCTGCCCGATTCGCAAGACGCCGTGCAGGTCTCGTTCAAGCTGGCTCCGGATCGAGCAGCAGCGATGGTGCAGCGGCACGAGTGGATCGCGCCGCATCCGTTTCGGACCCTGGCTCCCGCCGGCTGGATCACGGCACGGGTGAGCACCAAGCGCCGGCTCACCACGCTTGCGAATCTGCTGAAAGAGAGTTGCTTGCTCTACACTTCCGTTGAGCGCGCTGCCGCCGCGCCGACCCATTCTCGGCCCGTTGACGGCAGGTCGGACCTGATCGCTCGACATATTGACCGGGTGATGCGCGAGCTTCGGTCCGAAGGCTGGTCACCGCCGAGCGATGACGAGTTCGCCTGCTGGATATTCGGGACAGTCACCTATTTATATCCCTGTTGAGTAGTCCATCTCATCAAGGTGTGCTCGCCTTGGTGCGTTTGCGCTTGGGTCGGACGACGGCAGGCTTTGGCGGTCGACCCACTGCCGCCGCGCCGACCCGCTCTCGGCCCCTTGGCGGGAGGTCGATTTCGGCGGCCCGACGAATCGAACGGGTGATGCGCGAGCTTCGGTCCGAAGGCTGGTCACCGCCTCAGCCGGACCACTAACCGTGCGGGCATTCTGTCCGGCTTCACCCGACCCTTTGACGTGCTTGCCCACGACTATCCGCCTAGGATCGCGCTGATGCGGTCGAGCACGTGGTCGTCAAGTTCGAGATCGCTGGCCTTGACGTTCTCGACAACTTGCTCGTGCCTGGTTGCCCCGATGATGCAGCTGGTGATCTCAGGGCGGCGCAGACACCATGCGATGGCCAGATTGGACATGGGCGTCCCTAGACCTGCCGCGAGGTCGGCGAGCTTTGCCAGCCTGGCCCGGTTGTCGTCGGTGAGCCTGGGCCGGATGAACTCGCCGGCCTGCTTGTCAGCAGCTCGGCTGCCGGGTGGAATGCCATCGCTGTACTTGCCGGTGAGGAGGCCTTCGGCCAGCGGCGAAAAGTTTACGACGCCCAAGCCCAGCCGGGCGCAGGTCGGCAGAACCTCCGCTTCCCAGTGCCGTTCGAGCATGTTGTACAGGGGCTGGTTGCTCACCGGCTGATACCAACCGTGATCTTCGCAGATGCCGACCGCCTCGCTGATCTGCTGAGCCGTCCATTCGCTGACGCCCCAGTACAGGATCTTGCCCTGGCTGATGAGATCGTTCATCGCCCGGCAGGTCTCGGGCAGCGGCGTCTTCTCGTCGTAGCGATGGCATTGGTACAGATCGATGTAGTCGGTGTTCAAACGCTGCAAGGAGGCGTGGCATTGGCAGAAGACGTGCTTGCGGCTCAGCCCGCGATCATTCGCCTCCGGAAACGGCCAGTCCTTCTCGAACGGCCAGTAGACCTTGGTGGCCAGAATGTAGGTGTCCCGGCGAAAGGGGCTCAGCGCCTTGCCGACGAGGACCTCCGTTCGGCCCCGGCCGTACACGTTGGCCGTGTCAAAGAAATTGATTCCGTGTTCGTAAGCGACGCGGTGTAGAGCCGTGGCCACGTCCTGATCTTGGCGGTTGAGCGTCAGCCACGACCCGAAGCCGATCTCCGAGAGCTTCAGCCCCCACATGCCCAGGCGGCGATAATTCATCGGCGAGCATCGTTCCTAGTACGCCCGGCTGCGCTCACAAAGTGGAGGGATCATAGTGTATGTGGAGGCTCCCCGGGCACCCGTGGCGACACCAATGCAGACGCAACCACCGAATCGCGTCGATCCGCAGCACCTCACCAGCAGCCTGCTGTTGTGGGCGTATCGGAATGGTTGGTTTCCCATGGCCAACCCGCTGAGCACTCAGATCGAATGGTTCAGCCCCGAGCCGCGCGCCATCATCCCGCTGGAGGCGTTTCGCGTTCCGAGGAATCTCGCGAGGGAGGTTCGCAAGAGCCGGTTCGACATTTGCGGCGATACCGCGTTCGAGGCGGTCGTGCGGGCCTGTGCGGCGCCACGACAACAAGATGACCTCAGTTGGATCGATCGCCGCATGATCGATGCTTACCACGGCCTACACATGATTGGTCACGCGCATAGCATCGAAGCTCGGCTCAGCGGCCGGCTCGTCGGCGGGCTGTACGGCGTACACATCGGTGGCGCGTTCTTCGGCGAGTCGATGTTCAGCCGGCCCGAACTCGGCGGAACAGACTCGTCAAAGGTCTGCCTTGTTCATCTCGTTCGTTGGCTGCGACACCGCGGATTCACACTGTTGGACACCCAGTTCCGCACTGAGCATCTGGACCAGTTCGGCTGCGTGGAGATCGAGCGCAGCGATTACCTCGCCAAGCTGGCCGAAGCGGTGGGGCGGCCGGTGAGCTGGGGGGAGCCGTTCAGCTATGGCCGCTAAGAGACTCCCGCCAGTTCACCCCGGCGAGATTCTAAAGGACGAGTTCCTCGCTCCGCTGGGGCTCAGCCAGTACCGCCTGGCGAAGGACATCGGCGTGCCGCCTCGGCGGATCAACGAGATCGTCAAGGGCCGCCGCGCCATCACCCCAGACACCGCCTTGCGCCTGAGCCGCTTTTTCGGCCTCTCGGCTCAATTCTGGATGAATCTCCAGACCCGCTATGAGCTGGACACCACCGAGGACGCGCTGAAGGGCCGGCTCAAGAAGGAAGTGCGGGTACATGCCGCCTGAGCCCACACGGACCGCGTTTCGTGAGAGAGCTGCGCACTTGATGAGGCCGACTGGGGCAAATGAACCCCACCCCGGGTGTCGGTATCATGCGTTGTTGGGTGACACCCAGCTCGTCAAGAGGCCACGGCCATGGAATGCGGCATCGTCGGCCTGCCCGGCGCCGGACAGACGACGCTGTTCAATGCGCTCACTGCCGGCCATGCGAGCATTGTTCCGGGTGCATCGAAACCGAACGTCGGCGTCGCCGCAGTTCCTGATCCTCGGCTGGCATTGGTCGCCAGATTCGTCGACACGCGGAAAGTCACGCCGGCGACCATCACACTTGTCGATATACCCGGCATCCACGCCTGCGGGGGCGCCGCGTAGGCCGGGCCG
>JADFIR010000024.1 GCA_022566535.1 Planctomycetota bacterium | reverse complement strand
GATCCCCAACCTCCGTTGAGGCCGTAAGCAATCAGACCCACCGGCCGCGGTCGCCAAGGAACATTCCGAGCAAGCCGTGCCGTCCCGCCGAGCTTGAATCTCCGGCCGCACCTGTTCCTTGAGATCGCCCGGACCTGGCGGCTACGCGACTTGGTTCCGGGGCGCTCCCTGGCGGGGCTTGTTCAGCGGCGAGCATCGTTGGCGCCGAACAGAAAACCGCGACCAGTCCCGGTGGAATTGGGACGGCTTTACAGTGGCAAACCGCGACCAATGGTCGCGGCTTCACAAGAAGCGAGCGCGGCTCGGAGGGGCGGGGGGTGAGGGGGTTGTCAGTTTGTGAATCCTGGCACGGAGTCGGTTGCGGGAACCTGGGTGCGGGCCTATGTTGGCCGTCGCTTGGGCCGGCTGGCGGCGGTCGTCGTCTTGGGGCGTCGCTTTGGGCGCCAGCCGGGCCATGAGTAATGAGGGCATGGATGGGCCCCACCATTCTCTATACCGCAAGCGTTTTCGGGGCCGTCGCTGTGTACCTGCTGCTGCGACCCGGACCGCTGCCGATCAAGGTTGTCGGGACGCTGCTGGGCTTGGGGGCCGGGGCCTGGATCCTCAAGGAGTCCGCGGTTGTGCTGTCGGCGGGGGATGAGGCCGGCGGGGCGGGAACCTTCTTCGTGATCTTTAGCCTCATCGCCATCGCGTCGGCGGTGCGGATGATCACCCATCACCGGCCGCTGTATTCGGCGTTGTACTTCGTCATGGTGGTGCTCAGCTCGGCGGGGTTGTTTCTGCTGCTTGAAGCAGAGTTCATGGCGTTTGCGCTGGTCATCGTGTACGCGGGGGCGATCTTGATCACCTACCTCTTCGTGCTGATGCTCGCCCAGCAGACGCCGGAGGGGGATGATCAGGACGGCCAGCCTGAGTATGACCGTGTGCCGCGCGAGCCGGCGGCGGCGGTGGTGGTCGGGTTTATGTTGTTCGCGCTGCTGGGCGACATGTTTTTTTCACCCGATGGCATCGCCGATCTGCCGGCGCCGCCTTCGCAGCAACAAGCCCAAGTGGCGGCGTGGCGGCAGCTTGAAGCCTTGCCGGATCGGTTGGCCTCAGCTGTTCGCCGGGAGATTGGCCAATCCACTGACATCGAGATAATTCCCGATCGATCTGGAGCTGCGGTGCGCATCGAGGGGGGCCTCCGGTCGTCGCCTTTGTGTTGGTGCGCACCGCTGAGTCAACCGAGCCACAGATGGTTGAGCTTCCCGACGATGCGATGCCGCAGAACATCGAGCAAGTCGGCCTGGCGCTGATCGCCAAGTTCCCGGTCAGTCTGGAGTTGGCCGGGGTGATCCTGCTGATGGCGATGTTCGGCGCGGTGGTGCTGGCCCAGCGGCAGATCGAGCTCTCGGAGCAGGAGAAGCGGGCGGCGGCCGGCGACGGGCAGCGGCGAGGCGGCAGTGTCAACGATGCGCCACCACCTGCGGGCGCCGGCGGGGGTGGCCGATGATCCTCGCCTCCATAGAGCCGATCAACGGGCTGACGCTGAGTCACTACATGCTGACCAGCGCCTTGCTGTTGGTGATCGGCCTGATCGGTTTTCTGACGCGGCGCAACATGATCGTGATGTTCCTGTGCACCGAGCTGATGCTCCAGGCGGCGGCCATCGCGATGATTGCGTTCGGCCGGTACCACCTCGATGTCTCAGGCCAGGTGTTCGTGATCTTTATCCTCACGATCGCTGCGGCTGAGGCGGCGCTGGCGCTGGCCTTGGTGGTGTTGTTGTATCGGCATAAGGCGACGCTGAGCGCTGAGGCGTGGTCGGAGTTGAGAGAGACGTGATGGCAGCGGCGGACATCTTCAGCGCGCTGGCTGGCAACCTGATGCTTGCCTCGCAAGACTCGGCGCCGATACCGATCGCTGAGACCGCAGCCGGCATGGGATGGGCGGGCTGGATTCTCTGGCTGCCTGCGATATCGACGGTGATGTGCGGGCTATGCGCTGCGATGCGCGTGAAGACCAAGCTGCCCGCGTGGATCACCGTGGGCTTGCTGGGCACATCGTTCTTGATGACCTTGGCGCTGTGGTTGCGGTACGACCAGCCGGTTGTGATTCACCTGCTGGATTGGTTCGTGCTGGGCGGCGACGGCTGGGCGTTTATTGCGAACTTCTCGCTGTATGTCGATTCGCTGACGCTGCTGTGGATGCTGTTCGTGACGGGGCTGGGCACGCTGATCGCCCTGTACGCGAGCGAGTATATGGAGGCCGATGTCCGGGGCGGCTACGCGCGGTTCTTCGCGGGCATCAGTGTGTTCCTGTTCGCGATGACCGCGCTGGTGATGGCCGACAACCTGCTGATGCTGTATCTGGGTTGGGAGGGCGTGGGCTTCGCGTCGTATTGGCTGATCGGCTACTACTACCGCAAACCGTCGGCGGTAGCGGCGGCGAAGAAGGCGTTCATCGTCAACCGCATAGGCGACCTCGGGCTGGCGCTGGCGGTCTTCTTGATCTGGCATAACTTCGGGACGGTCGAATACCGCGCGCTGTTTGAGGCGCTCCAAAGCGGAAGTTACAACACCGAAGCCGGCGGCTGGTCGATCAAGGCGATTCCGTACCTGCTGATGCTCGCGGCGTTCGGCAAGAGCGCCCAGATCCCGTTGTATGTTTGGTTGCCCGATGCGATGGAAGGTCCCACGCCGGTGTCGGCCCTGATCCATGCGGCGACGATGGTCACGGCCGGCGTCTTTCTGGTGGCCAGAATGTACCCGGTGTTCCTGTTGGAACCGGCATCGTTGACGGTGGTCGCATGGATCGGCGGGTTGACGGCCCTGCTGGCGGCGACCATCGCCATGGCCCAGCACGACATCAAGCGCATCTTCGCCTACTCGACGATCTCGCAGCTCGGCTACATGTTCATGGGCATCGGTCTGTTCACAACTGCCGGGGCGGCCTACCACGTGTTCACCCACGCGTTCTTCAAGGCGGTGCTGTTCCTGACCGCTGGGGTGGTGATGCACGGTTTCGCCGGGCAAGTGGACCTGCGGAAGGTCTCGGGTCTGCGGCATCTGCCGGGATTTCGGATCACCAGCTTCACGATGCTCTATGCCTGTGCGTGCCTGGCCGGGGTGCCGCTGATCACCAACGGCTTCTGGTCCAAAGACGCGATCATGGCCCAGGCGTTCATCTCGACGGGTCCGGGGTTTAGGGCGCTGGGTGTCATCGCCATCATCACCGCGTTCCTGACCGCCTATTACGCGTTCCGTGTGTGGTTCCGCGTTTGTGCCGGGCCGGTTCATTTCGAGCCCGGCGAGGAGCAACACGACGATCATCACGCCGCCGAGCACGGCGAGTTTCGCCCGCATGCGCCGCGGTTGGTGGTCAACTTCGTGCTGATCGTCATCACGATCGGCGCGGTGGGGTCGATCTTCTTAAAAGGTTGGGCGGGTGAGCGGATTGAAGATTCCACCGCCGCGTACCACACCCCGCACGCCCTGGGCGTCGGCTTCTGGGGAGACCCTCACGTCTGGATGCCGTGGGTGGCAAGCGCCGTCGGGCTGCTGGGAATTGTCGTTGCGGGATATTTCCACCTGGTGAATCGCAAAGCTGCGGACGGCCTGAAGAATGCGATGCTGGCCAATCCTGCCACGCGATGGCTGCCCACGGCGATGGAGAACAAGTGGTACGTGGACGAGCTGTACCACCTGATGTTCCGCGGGCCGCTGTGGCTGGGCGGTCATATCCTCAATCTCTTCGACCGCTACATCATTGACATGGCGATCGTAGACGGCGTTGCACGGATTCCCCGATTGCTGGGTCGGGGGTTTCAGCCGCTCTCCAACGGCATCTTGCAGTCATACGCGGTGTCGATGGCCGGAGGCGTCGCGCTGTTGGCGATTCTTGTCTTCCTCATGCCTCAACTGGTCGATTGGCTGAGCCATTGGATGGGAGGGGCGGGCTGATGTGGGTCTGGCCGGCGCTGCTGCTTGGGGTTCCGTTGTTCGGGGCGATCGTTGTCGCGGTGGCGCCGTCGCGGCAGGCGAAGTGGATTGCGCTTGGGGTGTCCGCGGCGACGTTTGTCTACAGCGTGATGCTTGCACTGGTGTTTCGGCACTGGGGCGACGGCGGCTTCGGGTTCGAGGGGTCGATCCCCTGGCCGGGCCTGGAGAAGCTCGGCATCACGCTGAGCCTGGGGGCTGATTCGGTCTCGATGTTGCTGGTCTTGTTGACGACGCTGCTCATGCCGCTGTGCGTGGCTGGGTCGTTCACCGCAATCAACGAGCGGCTCAAGGAATACTACGGCTGGCTGCTGGCGATCGAGGCGGCGATGGTCGGGGTGTTCATCGCCCGCGATCTGATTTTCTTCTACATCTGCTTCGAGTTCACTCTTGTGCCGATGTACTTCCTCATTGCGATCTGGGGAAGCGAGGGCCGGGCCAGGGCTTGCACCAAGTTCTTTTTGTACACGTTTACGGGATCGCTGATTGCGCTGGCGGGGTTGCTCTACATTGCCTGGCAGTACCAGATCGGGTACGGGCAATGGTCGTTTGATATCGCAGCACTGACCGTCTTTGCCGCTACCGAACTTACCGCGTCGCAACAGGCGTGGGTGCTGTTGGCGCTGCTGGCGGGATTTGCGGTGAAGGTTCCGTTGTTCCCGTTGCACACCTGGCTGCCGCTGGCCCACACCGAAGCGCCGACGGCCGCGTCGGTTGTTCTGGCCGCCATTCTGTTGAAGCTGGGGACGTACGGGCTGTACCGGTTCGTGCTGCCGATGCTCCCGGAGGCGGTGGTCGCGTATGCGCCGGCCATTGCGGTGGTGTCGATCATCGGCATTCTGTACGCCGCGCTGATCTGCTGGGTGCAGGATGACATCAAGCGGTTGATTGCGTACTCATCGGTCAGCCACCTCGGCTTCTGCGTGCTGGGGCTGTTCGCCCTGAATCCGCTGGGCGTTCAGGGGTCGGTGCTGTACATGCTCAATCACGGCCTCTCGACCGGGGCCTTGTTCTTCCTGGTGGGGATGATCTACGAGCGCTACCACACTCGCGACATGACCAAGCTGGGCGGGCTTTCTAAGCGGATGCCGGTGTGGGCATTCTTCATGGTGTTCTTCGTGCTTTCATCGGTGGGCCTGCCGGGGCTCAATGGGTTTGTCGGTGAGTTTCTCTGTCTTGTCGGTGCGTTTACGGCCAGTGCCGACAACGCGATCTATCCGGGGGTGCTGGGGCCGTGGTACGCGGCGGTGGCGGGCGTGGGGATGATCTTCGCCGCAATGTACTTGCTCATCATGGTGGGCAAAGTGGTGTTCGGGCCGCTCACTGAGCCGGCTCGCGCCGCGACCGCCCACGCGATTCGCCTCCCCGCTGATCTGACCATACGGGAGATCGGGGTGCTTGCCCCGCTGGCCGTCCTATGCCTGTACATCGGTCTTCAGCCAAAGCCGTTGACCGACGCCATGGAAGGCTCGATTGAGGGTGTCCTCGGGGCCTACCCGGCGATGGTTGAACGCCATCTCGCGGCGTCGCACGAATCGGCCTCCGATCCCGCGGTTGACCTGGGCGTCGTTGTGCAGCAGCCCCGCGAGCGTGAGGAGCGCATCGATGGTTGACAAGTTGTGGTTCCTCATCCCGGAGATGTGGCTGTTCGTTGGGGTTGTTGTGATTTCGGTGATGGGTCTGTGCAAGGCCAGAGGCCTCCGCAATGCGGTCCCGCTGGTGGTGATCGGGTTCCTCGCCGTTGCGTTCATCATCACCCCTTTGCTCTACACCGACGACCGCCTTGCGAAGGTTGCCGACGGTCTGCTCATCCCCATGCTGGGCAGGTATGTGAAGATGGTCGTTTGCGCGGTCGGCATTGTGTTGACGATGCTGAGCATCGGCTTGATCGACCGGCCCTTGGAGCAGGCGGTGGCCAGCGGTCGGGCACGTTTTGATCCCATCCGGGTCAGCCGCGGCGAGTACTTCGTGTTCTTTCTGCTCAGCCTGATCGGGGTGATGTTGGTGTGCAATGCCAACGACCTGATCTGGCTGTTCCTGGCTCTAGAGCTCACGTCGCTGCCCACCTACGTCATGGTCGCCATCAGCCGGCCCTCGCGCAAAGCCCAGGAAGCGGCGGTGAAGTATTTCTTCCTGGGAGCGATGTCCGCATCGATATTCCTGTACGGGCTCGCGCTGCTGTACGGCTCGACCGGCACCATCGTGCTGACCGAGATGCGCGACGCGTTTGCTGAGCAGGCGGCGACCGGCGGGCTGAATCGACTCGCCCTGGTGGGCATGGTCCTCGCGCTGCTGGGGGTGTCCTACAAGATCGTGGCCGTGCCGATGCACTTCTACGCCGCCGATGTGTATGAAGGCGCGGCCTCTGCGGTGACCGCGTTCTTGGCCTTCGTACCTAAGACGGCGGGGATGCTGGCGATCATCCTTTTGTTGATGACCGTCGGCTGGAGCGGACATCTCGGCCCGGGCGTAGAGGGCTTGCCCCAGCCGATCCTCATCACCCTCTGGATGATGGCCGTGCTCACGATGACGCTGGGCAACGTCGGCGCCATGCTGCAGCGGTCCGCCAAGCGGTTGCTGGCCTACAGCTCCATCGCCCACAGCGGCTACATGCTGATCGGCGTCATCGCCGGGCCCACACTTGGAATCAACGCCGTGTTGCTCTATCTGCTGGCCTACGGGGTGATGAACACGGCCGCCTTCGCAGTGCTGGGGGCGCTCGAGCGCAAGGGCGAGGAGATCGAGTCCCTGGACGATCTGGCCGGTCTGCGCCACCGCCACCCGGCGCTGGCGATCGTGATGGCGATCACGGCGCTGTCGCTCGTCGGGTTCCCGCCGCTGCTGGGTTTCTTGGGCAAGTTGTATTTGTTCATGGCCGGTGTCGAAGCCGGCCACGTCGCCCTGGTGGTGATTGCGCTCATCAACAGTGCGATCAGCGCGTGGTACTACCTGCTGTTGCTGGGCCTGCCGATGCTGGCCATGCCTACGCCGACCAGCGAAACGATCGTTTCACGGCCAGTCATCTGGCCGCGGGTGGCGGCGCTGGCGACGGCGATCGGCGTGGTGGGTCTGCCGCTGGTCGCCGGCCGTCTGCTATCGGCCTCCGAAGCGGTCATCCAGACCGATGAGGTTTCGCCGATGGTCGATCAATTCGACGTATCGATGGCGGATCAACCGACTGAAGATCAGCGCGCCCCGTGACGACTGCCCGGCGGCGTTCGCCGAAACGTTCACACTGCCGACGAAGCCGTGGCACTCATCTCGCAAGGGTTGTGCGCTCAAGATTGGCCACGAAAGACCCGACATCCGAAGAGGGGTCGTCTGCGGGGGCCGGGCCCGGCTTCCTGTCAAATTGGGCGGGCGGGCGAGTCGCACTCGCCAGGGTTGGCACAGGTGTTGGACGACGTAGGAGTGATCATGCAAGAGCGAGCCTGGACCAGTATCGGAGTCGAAAAGAGCAACGCCCTACTGGTGAGCCTGCTGTTGGCCGACGAACCGGACGTGTCGGGGTTGCTCCTGGATCTCAGCGCCGACGAAGCGAGCGTGCGCTTCTCTTTGACTCACTGCCCGGATCTCGCGATCCGTCAAGAGGTGGAGCTTCGGTTTACCTCCGACCGGCTTGACAGGCCGCTTGTGGCGCGCGCGAGGGTGACGCGCCGGACCGAGAAGCCTGACTCCCGCAGCTATGGATTTCGGTTCACGGATTACAGCGACTTCCAGCATCTTTCTCCGGATATCCGCCGGCTCTTGAACCGGCGCGGGTCGAATCGCGTCCAGCCGAATCCTGAAATGCCCGTCGAGGTCACCTTGGGGGCGGGTCGGGACGGCCAGCGATATCCAGTTCGGCTCGTTGACATCTCGGCGACCGGAGCGAGGTTCCGTGTCTCGGGTGAGGTGGAGTCAGCGCTCCTAGAGACCAGGCGCATCGCCATCTCGATGTCGTTTCCAGATTGCGGACATCCCGTCGAGTTGTACGGGATCATCTGCCACCGCGGCGTCGCGGGCACGGAGATTGATTACGGCATCGCCTTCGAGTCGGAATCTGAGTCGGGGCCTCGCCACCAGGACGCCATCACTGCCTACGTGACGAAACGCCGCGCGGAGATCATGCAGCGATCGACGGCCGCGTAGGTGCCGCACCCGTTCTAGACGTGACCTCGATGAAGCGGCGCAGCACTCGGTTCATCGGTTTTCGCGCAGCTGGCGGCGTCCGCTCCAGCAAGTTGTAAGGCGGGAGCTCTTTGTGGGGCACTGGAAGATTAGTCCTGGAGCTTGAGCCATCTACCCTTTCGAGCACCGTTGCTGAGACTCGGGGGATCGTTGTAAGGGGTCGTTGTAATTTCCCAGCGTACTCGGAGAGGGTCGTGAAGTATAAACCCTTTAGGATGGTCACCGACAAGTTCGCATTCAAGGTTGGCGGCTTGCTTACGAAGGCGGACAAGTTCCTCCTCGTCCACCTGAAGGCCAATGTGATCCGGGGTTCCGCCTATGGCAAGGGTATCAGTCTTCGCTAGCGCAAGGACAAGACCGTCACGATGAAGCATCACCATATCCAGTTCGATGCCCGCCGCCTGAGCATCGGCCCACGATTTATCCTGAGGTAGCGTTCGCCAGCCGTCCGAGGTTTCGGCTTCGCGGAAGGCGACTTTCAACCGGAAAAGGTTCCTATACAATGCTTCGGCCTTTTGCAAGTCACCAACGCCCAGTGCTATGTGTGTCACGCTCTGGCAGTTCATGGCTAGCTCCCTTGTATTTCAGAAAGCCCCGTGCAGCGCCCGCCTAACAATAATCAGATTCATCCGCATAACATGCAGATCTTTGGTTTGCCGCACGCATAACACGCCTGTGGATCGTCTGCCAAAGGCGCGCGAAGCCTTGTATCAAACGACGAGGGGTCTGCGATGTCAATCTGTCCGCACCCCTGCCCAAGCGGTCCGACAGGGCCTCCAGGCCGCCGTCTTGGCGGGTGGCCGGGTGGCTCGGGCTAAGCGAAGCGGTGCCCCAGGTTTCTGTTGGGCGATTCTAACCAGCGCCGGCCGCTTCGCCGTCACCATCGGCGGCGGTCTTGCGTATGGCGCTATGCTGAAGGACGAAGCCGGTCACCGCGGCCACGCCCACCAACAGCGGCAGAAGCAGTTGGTTTGTCGAGAGGCTGGTCCGCACGGTGCCCTCCCATGCCGGCACGTGCATCAGCAGAGTGATCGCTCCCAGGACCGCCATCGCCGCGCCGCCGATCGAGGTGAACAGAACGATGACCACCCGGAACATGATGAAGGCGGCGAGCCCAACAGTAATGAAGCCCATGATCGCGCCCACCATGTGGGAATCGGGCGTGCTGCTGAAGGCGGACCAGGCGTTGGCCCCGATGAATGCGCCGGTCAGCCCGCCGAAGACGGCCACCGCCAAGCGCAGCAGGGGGGTGGCGATGACCGCGCACAGCAGGCCCAGCGCAGCCATCACGATACGGGATTCGCCCATCTGGCTGCTCAGCAGTTGCCCAAGCCCCAGCCCACCCAAGAATGCACAGATGACGATCACCCATTTGTGCCAGCGATAGCCGTTGAGCACACACAACGCTCCGACGATGACCAAGGCCGACGCCCATACGATGTGCATATTTGCCAGTGCTGCCAGCAACTCGTCGGGGCGGTTGAGGAAGTCCATCCGCGGTATCAGAGAGGTGATCACCTCATAGGGGCTGGCATCGGTTGGAGTGCCGGCTGATGTTTCTTGGGCAAGAAGCAAAGCGTGGCTGGTCATTGGAAGCCCTCGATATGCTGGGGGTCGAGAAATGGACGAAGTTACCTTGCCGGCCGGCGGCCGGGGCGGCGACACCATGGCGGACGATGTTGGCTGGGCCGGCCGCAGGTTGTCTAGCCAGCCGACTTATCGGCACGCTTCGGCGGACTCGTCCACTGCCATTGAATGCAAAGACCGATAACTGACGCAAACATCCATAGCGTCAGCCAGCTCGCCGACGTACCGGGCAGCCAGGGGCCATCCGGCAGGCTCAACCGTGTGGCCAGCATCCAGGCGCAGGTCAGCCACACCAGCGACCCGCCGAAGGCCGTGACCACAGCGGCGCTGAAGGCCCTGGCCAGGGCGCCCAGCAGCGCACCCGCCAGCACGCCGAATAACGCCGAGGCGATCATCGTGGGGCGAAGCTTCGGCGGCGTGCGTTCCCACTGCTGCTTCAGGCCCTGGACGATCTGCTGGGCGACGCGGTCGATTCGCTCGAGGCGCTCTTCGGTGTCTTGATCGAGCCCCAATGTTTCGGTCAGCACCTCCGGCGCCGCATCGAGCGGCCTCCACGGAATCGGCTGCGTTGCGCCCTGGTCCTGAGGCTCCTGGGCCTGTTCCAGCCACGTTGTGAACTCGTCGGGCTGGTCGGGCGAAGGCTCGGAATCTTCGATTGGCTGTTGGGCTTCCTGATCAAGAAAACTGTTGCTGATTTGGACAGCGGTCAGGACCACAAGAGGAGCCGCAATCCCCAGCACGACCGCCAGGGCAGCCGCGACCATGATGCGTGTGGCCAGGGCCGCAAAGCTGCCCAGAAGCCCAGCGCCGACCACCGCGATCACCCATGGCGAAACCGCAAGGTTGACCCACTCGCCGACGATCCACCCGGCCACGCCACCCAGCAGGATTCCGATCGTCGCGAACGCGGCGACGATGATCCTTTGTCCGGCAATCCACAGCAGAACGCCGGTCAGGAACCCCAATCCGATCGGGACCAGGCTTGCGACGGGCAGATCGCCCAGTGCCTGCGCTATGTCGTTCACCGTCTATGCTCCCGTACGGCCGCTCCCGCCTCATTTCTGGGATTCCACGGGCCGACATTCGATTCGGCCGACCGCTGTGCCGATCTGAAATCCTATACCAACCCCTGATTTGGCAAAATGATGCACCACAAGCAGCCCCATGAGAGCAGATCGGCTGAATCGGGCCAAGATCAGTCATCGACTATTGATCTACGGGCGCTGCGCGAAAAGATCGATGAAATCGACGGGCGGCTGGTGCGGATACTCAACGAGCGGGCAGACATCGTGGTTCAGATCGGCAAGGCCAAGCGCGAAGTCGGCAGCCCGATCTACGCTCCGCATCGCGAGCAGGAAGTGCTCGCCAGGGCCCTGGCCGAGAATCCCGGGCCGTTGTCGGACCGCACCATCGAGGCGATCTATCGCGAGCTGATGTCCGGAAGCTTCAGCCTGGAGCTTCCACTGCGGGTGGGCTACCTCGGCCCGCCGGGATCGTTCAGCCACATCGCCTCGGTGCGGCACTTCGGCTCGTCGGTGCAGTGCGCCGACCTGCACACGATCGACGGCGTCTTTGAGGAGGTTGCGGCCGGCCGGTGTCATTACGGCCTGGTCCCCTACGAGAACTCGATCGGCGGCAGCGTCACGGACACGCTTGATGCGTTGAGTGAGCGTGCGGTCATTATCTACAGCGAGGCGCTGATCGAGATCAGCCAGAGTGTCCTGGCCAATTGCGCCCCCGGCGAGATCAAGCGGATCTATTCCAAGCGGCAAGTATTCGATCAGTGCCGTCGATGGCTGAGCCGGCAATACCCGGAGGCGGAGCTGGTGGCGATGGAGAGCTCCGCCGCGGCCGTTCAGCGCGCCGCCGCCGAGCCGCAGGCCGCGGCCATCGGCTCCACGCTCGCCGGCGAGATCTACGGCGCAAAGCCGCTCTTCGTCGACGTCCAGGATAAGCCGAACAACATCACCCGGTTCCTGGTGATCGGCCGCGAGGAGGCCCTCCCCAGCGGTGATGACAAGACGACCATCATGTTCGTCACCGCTGACAAGCCGGGGGCGCTGGTCGATGTTCTGGCGGTATTCCGCGATGCGAGCATCAACCTGAGCCACATCGATAAGCGCCCCAGCGGCAGGTCCGACTGGGAATACACGTTTTTCATCGACTGTGAAGCGCACCGCAATGATCCGGCGATGGCCGCGGCGCTGGACGCCGCCCGCAGCCATTGCGTCTCGATGAAGGTGCTGGGCTCATACCCCCGGGCCCAACGAGTCCTGTAGGGACCGCCTCGGTGAGACATCGGGGCGCTTGGTTCAATCCTGTGCGACAACGCTTGGTGTGGGCGGTGCGGTGGGTATACCATGAGGCGATGTATGCCAGGGTCTTCATGCGTTTGGCGGTCGTGATTCCCGCTGTGCTGCTGCTGGTGCTCGCGGCGGGCGGATGCGAACGATCCGGCGGCGAAGTCCAAACTGCAGTGGTGTCGGCGGACACGGAGGCAATTGAGGTGACGGATCAAGAACAACGGGCATCGGTGACCGGCCAGACCAGTCGTGCTACCAGTGACGTGTCCCAGCAGCCCGCTGCGCCCCATGGAACCGCCAACGACGCGGATCCGCACAAGTTCACCAATCGTCTGATCAACGAGACGAGTCCCTATCTGCTTCAACACGCCCACAACCCGGTTGACTGGTACGCGTGGGGGCCGGAGGCGTTCGAAGCGGCGCGCGCCCAAGACAAGCCCATTTTCCTCAGCATCGGCTATTCCACCTGCTACTGGTGCCACGTGATGGAGCGCGAGAGCTTCGAGGATGAAGAGACCGCAGCCATCATGAACGAGCATTTCATTTCGATCAAGGTTGACCGCGAGGAGCGCCCCGACGTCGATGACATCTACATGGCTGCGGTGCAGACGCTGACGGGTAGCGGCGGCTGGCCGATGACCACGGTTCTCGAACCCCATTCGCTCAAGCCCTTCTTCGGCGGCACGTACTTCCCGCCGGATGACCGGTACGGCCGGCCGGGGTTCAAATCGCTGCTCAACCAGATCGCCGGGCGTTGGGCAACCCAGCGCGAGGCCACCAAGCAGCAGGCCGATCAGGTTGCCCAGGCGGTCATTCGGCAACTGTCACTGGCCTCGCTGCCCCAGCCGCTGGGGGCGCAAAATGTCGATCGGGCCGTGTCCTTAATGATGTCGATCTACGACCGCACGGACGCCGGCTTCGGCGGGGGACGCAGAAGCAACAAGTTCCCGATGCCGGTCTATATCGAGTTGCTTATGGGCGTCGCGTGGGACCGCAGTGACGTGCGAGCCGCCGTGTTGCACACCCTCGATCGCATGGCGATGGGCGGGATGTACGATCAGGTCGGCGGCGGCTTTCACCGCTACAGCACCGATGGCCAATGGTTGGTGCCGCACTTCGAGAAGATGGTCTATGACAACGGCCAGCTCGCCTCGGTCTATGCCGATGCGTACGAGCGGACCGGCGATCCCTATTACGCCGAAATCGTCCATGAAACGCTGGACTATATGCTGCGAGAGATGACCGATTCGGCGGGCGGCTTCTACAGCGCCCAGGACGCCGAGGTGAACGCTCGTGAGGGCGGAAGCTACCTGTGGCTGCCTGATCAGATTCGCGAGACGCTTTCTGCGGCCCAGCTCGGCGACGATGTGGAGTTCACGCTGCGCGTCTATGGGATGGACCGCGGCAGGAATTTCCTTGATCCGCACCATCCCGAGGACGGCCGCAAGAATGTGGTGTTCCTCATCGACAAGCCGGAATCACAAGCCGCCGCGATGGGTATCAGCCTCGAGGATTTCAACGCACGTTTGAAGCGAGTCAACGCGGCGCTGTTAGCTGTTCGAGACCGCCGGGATCAACCCGGCACAGATGACAAGATTCTGGCCGGCTGGAACGGCCTGATGATCGGGGGTATGGCCGACGGGGCCCGCGTGCTCGACGAGCCGCGGTACATCGACGCGGCCCGGCGAGCCGCGGCCTTTGTCCTTTCCACCATGCGCACAGACGACGGCGGGCTGCTGCGCACCTATCGGTCCGGCCAGGCCAAGATCAACGCATTCTTTGAGGACTACGCCTTCATGATCCGCGGGCTGATCGCGCTGCACCGAGCCACGGGCGAGTCGGGGTTCCTTGATGAAGCCGTGCAGCTAGCCCATGTCGCGAAACAGCGCTTCAGGGATGACTCGACGGGAAGCTACTTCGATACGCTTCCGCAGCAAGCCGATTTGTTTGTTCGCACCAGGTCCACGTATGACGGGGCAGTCCCCTGCGGCAACTCCGTGATGCTGATCAACCTGCTGGACCTGCACGAGCTGAGCGGTGACGAGGCGTTTCTTGACGACGCGTTGGCGGCGCTGCAAGGGATCAGCAGCAGCATTGCACGCAATCCGGTGGGCACAGCACTGGCGACCGTCGCCCTAAATCGCCTCATCGATCAGCACCCGCAACGCTTGGTTCGCCGGCCCACGGCGACACCAAGTGCCCCTGACGCGGTGAAGGTTGATCTGAGCGTTGATCGACTGCCAATCACACCGGACGAGCCGGCGACGTTTGAGATTACGCTGAACATCGCCAAGCAATACCACATCAACGCTCACGAGCCCGGCCCGTCGTTCCTGATCCCGTTGAATCTGCGGAGCGTCGGGGGTGATGGGCTGGAGATCCACGTCGATTATCCCCCGGGCGAGCGCTACGAGAGTGCGCTCGCCAAGGACGAGATGCGCATCCACCGGGGCACGGTCACGCTGCCGGTTCGGATCGAACAGGTCGGCCGGGTCTCGCGCAAGCCGCAGCTGGTGCTGGTCTACCAGGTCTGCACGGATCGGGCGTGTCTGGCGCCGACGCGGACGATACTGCCGATTGAGATCGTCACGCAGTCGTCCTCCGAATAGCCGCCGCGAGAGCAGTTCCTTTATCCCTGTTGTGGCTTCGGCTTGACGCGGCGCTGGATCGCCGCACAATCGCGGGCTCCCCTGGCGTCGGCCCTGCTGTTCTGGTCGAAGCGCCGAGCGGGCAGGTTCTTGCCGGTGAGCTGTGGGCGGATTGTCCGACGATTGCAGAAAGAGGCTGCGGCAACATGGCAAAAGCGAAATACCTGACCGGTCCGATCCCGTCGAGCAAGATGCCCGGCGGCATTCCGTACATCATCGGCAATGAGTTCGCCGAGCGCTTCAGCTTCTACGGCATGAAGGGCATCCTCGTGATTTTCATGACAACCTATCTGATTGGCCGCCAAGGTGAATCGGACCTCATGAGCAAGGAGGACGCCACGGGGTACTACCACCTGTTCACCTCGGCGGTCTATTTCACCCCGCTACTCGGGGCGCTTGTCTCAGATATCTTCCTCGGAAAGTTTCGGACCATCATCGCCCTGTCGCTGGTGTACTGCCTGGGGCATTTTGTCCTGGCGATCGACGACACGCGGTTCGGCCTGGCCATCGGGCTGGCGCTGATCGCCATCGGGGCAGGGGGAATCAAGCCGTGCGTGTCCGCCCACGTGGGCGATCAGTTCGGCAAGACCAACGAGCATCTCATCTCGCGGATCTTCGGCTGGTTCTACATGTCGATCAACCTGGGCGCGTTCATCTCGATTCTTCTCACGCCGTGGCTCTTGAAGCACCACGGCTCCAGCTGGGCATTCGGCGTGCCGGGCGTGCTGATGCTGTTGGCCACGCTCTGTTTCTGGATGGGGCGGAACAAGTTCGTCCACATCCCGCCCGGCGGAATCAGGTGGTTGAAGGAGACGTTGGGCCGCGAAGGGCTCAAGGCCATAGGGAAGCTCTTCATCATCTTCATTTTTGTTGCCATGTTCTGGGCGCTCTTCGACCAGACCGGATCCAGGTGGGTGCTTCAGGCGCTGGACATGGATCGCAGCTTCTTCGGCTATGAAGTGCTGCCATCGCAGATTCAGGCGGCCAACCCGCTGCTGATCGTGCTCATGATCCCCCTGTTTTTCAAGGTCATCTATCCAGCGATCAGCAAGGTATACCCGCTGACGCCGCTGCGAAAGGTCGCCATCGGTTTTTTTGTGACGATTCCGGCGTTTGCCATACCGGCCTGGATCGAATTGCGGATCGGCAATGGCGAAGTGCCTCATATCAGTTGGCAACTTCTGGCCTATGTGCTCATAACGGCGGCTGAGGTCATGATCTCGATCACGTGCCTCGAATTCGCCTATACGCAGGCCCCGAAGACAATGAAATCGTTCATCATGTCGTTTTATCTGGTGTCCGTCTCGATCGGCAATCTCTTCACCGCCGCGGTGAACTTCTTCATTCAAAACGAGGACGGCACGAGCAAGCTCGAAGGCGCAAGCTATTACTGGTTCTTCACGGCGCTGATCGCGGCCACGGCCGTTGCCTTTCTGATCGTCGCCAAGCTCTACCGCGAACGGACCTACATCCAGGACGAGACCGCGCGCATCGTTTGATTCATAGCTGCAGACGCAAATCCACGGGTGCAAAGGCGACGGGCGACGCTGAGTTGAAGTTTGGATGAGATGTTACCGAGCCCGGCCGTCGTCTCCGGGCAGGAGGCGGAGGGCGATCAGACCGATGCGGCCCTCGGTCGGGGCCAACAGCAAGTACGGCCAGTCGGGCGAGGCAAGCCGCCGCGGCACCTGCAACCCGGCAATCACCTCCGTTCGATCGCTCAAGTCCTCAAGGTTCTGCAACATCAGGTGGTCTTCGGTGGCCACCAGGGCAAAGCCCGTCCCAACGGCCGCGGCCGCGGAAGATTGCTCTCCCAGCAGGATCGGTGTCGTCTGATGCCGCGAAATCGGTCGCCACAACGCCATTCGCAGTCGGACCGGATGGAAGAACATCAACTGCTCTGGGCCGGGCCGCTGAGCTTCGGTCACGAACGCTTGGCTGGCCATGGCCTGGTAGGCGTGGTGGATCGTCGCCTGTGATGCCAGCGGCAGTCGCCGCAGCGTTTGATGGATCGTGGTCGGGCTGGCGGCGATCATGTGGGTCGCTTCGAGCATGCCCTGCGTCAGGCGCAGGGCAAACAGTCCGTCGGCGTGGCCGCTCCACGCTGGGAAAAGCCAGTCGCCGCCTTGGGAGCCGATGGTCCATTCCTCGCCGCTTGAGCGTACGACAAGATCAAAGTGATCTGCATCCCTGGCTCGGCGAGACCAGGCCAATCGCCCCTTTGGGCCGAGGCAGCCGTTGGCGTTGGTCTGCTCATCGGCCACCAGCCACTCGATCTCGCCGTCGAGCCACGCCACCCGGCCGATCCAGCGGACACCATTGGGTCTGACCGATTCAACCAGGAAACCTCGAGCGTCGCAGGATCGCCCAAGCAACAGGGGCTCGTCGAGGGTGCGGCGATGCACGGCCCGACGAAGCACGCGATCGAGCTCGTAGATCTCGATGCGAGTCGCTCGAGGAACGGTAGCGTTGGGTGCTGCCATCAACGCCGCCCATGTAGGTGGCACACCGGTCTGAGTAGCGACGAATCGACCATCGGGACTGACGATCGGCAGCGAGAGATTGTCATACGGCACAGACCCCAGCGGCAGGATCCCGACTTGCACATGGCTGGTGCGGGTGATCCCTGCGGGCCTAGCCAGCGGCTCGATTGAACCCCGCGGTCGTACACGGGGTTCTTGGGGGGAGGCCCTGGGCCCCGCAGCACAACCGGCCGCCGCCACCGCGCTGAGGATGGCCAACCACGTGATCGATCGTTGGTGGATCACTCCTCGCTGGGCTCATCGGCATCGACGTCGGTCGCTTGCCGCGAGGTCTGCTCAGTCCGGGCAAACTGCTTATGCAGCAAGTGTGACCCGACCGGCTCACGCCGTCGGCTGCGAGCCTGCTCCTTGAGCGGGCGGGTGAGTTCCTCGAGCCGTTGACGCTCGCCCACATTGAAGTTGGTGTCGTTCTCCGAAGGATTGTCCACCACCACCGGCGTGATGAAGACGAGCAACTCTGTCTTGGTCGTGGCGGTTTCCCTGGAAGTGAACAACTCACCGAGCAGCGGAATGTGGCCTAGCAGTGGAATCTTGCGCACGATCTGCGATTCCACGTCCCGCAGGATGCCGGAGAGAACAATCGTCTGGCCGTTCTTGACGATGACCTGGGTGGTGGTTTCGCGGCGATCGACGATGAACCCGCCGAAGAGGGTTTGCCCGGGCACGATGCTGGACAGCTCGAGATTGATCTCCAGGTCCACGTCTTTCTCAACGGTGATCTGCGGCCTCACATTGAGCATGATGCCGACGGCCTTGTACTCGAACGACTCGTTGACGGTGCCGAAGTTCGTGATCTGGCTGGTCGTAATGAAGGGGATGTCCTGGCCGTCGAAGAACATGGCCTCCTGGTTGTCGGCGGTGAAGATCCTCGGCTCCTGGAGAATGCGAACGTTCGTCTTCTGAGCGAGGGCCTGTATTATAAGGTTGACGCTCACACCGACGTTGAGAATCGACATATCGAACAGATTGCCGAAGATCCCATCCTTGCTGGCTTCGGTGCTCAAGGTTGCCCCGATGCGATTGTCGGCGAGCCCGCCGCCGAGGATGGTGTCACTGTTGCTGACTCGAAGGCCAAGCGCCAGCTCATCGGTGAGCTCCACCTCGGCGATGATGGCGGAGATCATGACCTGCCGGCCGGGCTTGTCCAGCGTCGCGATGACGTCGAGCACGGACTGCTGGAACTCCGGCACGGCGAGGACAAGGAGTGCGTTTTGGCGGGCAATGGGCACAATGCGGACGCTGCCGATTAGCGGAGATTCGGGTGTTTGGTCGTCGCGGGCCCGGCCTCGCTGCCAGGGGAACGAGATCGTCTGTCCTGAGGCGGAGTCGCGCCCGCCGCCGGTGTCGGCGCCGGCGCCGCCGCCGGCAAAGGGAGAATCGCCGATGCCTTCGCCGCCGCTGAGCCCTCTTTGCGGCGCCGTAATGACGCCCCCCGCGCCGGCTTCAGCGAACATCACGTTGAGCTGTTCAGAGAGCTCAACGGCATTGGCGTGCTTCAGCTCCACCACGATCGGCAGGCCGGCGTTCAACGGCTGATCGAGCTGCTCGATGATTGAGTCGAGGAAAACGAAGCTCTCCTCGGTCTTGCAGAGAACCACCAGGGTGTTGGAATCGGGATAGGCTTGGAACGTGTAGATTCCGCCGATGGCCTGTTGGACGTTCGCGCGAGCGGCTCCGGCCCCTGCACGACCCCGAGCCGTCGGCCGAGCCCCGCCGCCCGACTGCCCGCTCAGCAAGTCCTGGAGCATGTCTCGCATCTTGATGGGGTCGGTGTACTTGAGGTAATACACCTTGGCGGTTCCTTCCGGCCGGGGCAGGTCCCACTCGTTGTCGATCAGCTCGGCGATCTCGTCAACCACGTCCGGCTCACCGCTGACCGTGACGGAGTTCTGCTGGACGTTGACGGTGATGCGGAGCTCCGCGGTCGGGCCGATGGTGCCGTCGCCCGTACCCGACGTCCTTTGCTGGACCTGGCGCACGGCTCCCCGTTGGGCGGCTTGCCGACGCTGCCGCGCGGCCTGTTGCTGGCCGCGCGACACGGGGCTGGTCGTTCGAGCTCCTTCAAAGAGGTCCAGGATGTTCTGTGCGATCTCCGCGGCGTCGGCGTGGGCGAGACGGAACGTCTCCGTCTTAACTCTCAGGTACATGTGATCCAGCTCGCTGATGAGCTTGCCCATTCGCTGGCACAGCCCGATAGGGCCCATCAGAATGATCGAATTGGAGTTCTCATCCACTCCCAGCGTCGCGTGGCTGGGCAACGTACCCTGCAGTTGGTTGGAGATGTCGGCCGCGTTGGTGTTCTCGATACGGAAGATCTTGGTGATGACCGTTCCGCGATCGGTTCGGTCCATGATGTCCTCGTCCGGGCCGCTAATGGGCGTATCGTGTTGCGGCATCTCGCTGATCAGCGCGATGATGATGTGATCCTCCCGCTCGATGACCCCCACGCCGTTGAGGCGAAACGCGTGGAACAGCAGGTCCAACGCCTCCATTCGATCAATGGGTTCGTCGTTGATCAGCGTAAACTTCTTGGCCTTGAGGGTGGTGATGTTCACCGGCATGACCGCCTTGCCTGTGGTTTCGAGTATGAAGGCCATGATCTCATCTACACCGACGTTTTCGAAGAAGAGCTTGACCTTGTCGTCCTTGGGCGGTCGTCGGCCGTGGTTGTTCTTGGAGGTCGCGGGAGCGTTCTCTTGGTCAGCGGGTTGTGGCTGATCGGTTTCGGAGGCTGCGTCGGCCGGGGGCGGCTCAGGCCCGGGACGCCCGTCCTGAGCGGCGGCGGGTGAGGCCAGCAGCAATACGGCCAATAACACGATCGCGTATCTCGGATTCCACAAGACAAGGCGTCGGCGCGTCACCGGATCACTCTCACGGTCAAATTGCTTGGGCTGCGGGTTCAATTCCGTTTTACTCTGTTTGGGCAACGATTCAGCGGCGAAGTTATTGCCTTCGAGATTCATTGGGCTCAGGCCGCGAGGATGATGCGGGAGACTCCAGGGGCTTGTGGTTGGCCTCAGGCACGCGCACGATTCCCGGCGTGGATTGAGGTTCGCGCGAGGCGGTTTCAAAGCCCGGGAAGCTCCGCTCAAGAAGCACGATGTCGTATTCGCCGCCGGCGTGCGCCAGCCTGACCGTCCAGGGAGGATCGCATGACAGGACCTTGACCCCCTGGCCTTCCTCGCCGACGCTCAGCTTCAGTCCGTCGGTGAACCACACTTCGTTGCCCAGCACGAAAACGATGCTTGGGCCGGTGTACTGTTCAGGGATCGGTGGTGGCGGCGGCGGGCCCGTTGGGCCCTTGACAATTTCAACGGGGGGTGGCGGGAGGCGGAGTTCACGCCGTGGCGGGATGGGCTTGAAGAACACGGAGCGCCCGTTGAATCGCTGCTGATACTGCACCAGGTCGGTGTCGTGAACGGCTAGGTACTGCGACAGCAATGAAACGGTCTTATCGTCGCCCAATCGCGGGGATAGGATTGCTCCCAGCAGCGTCGGCATGTTCGCCGCAAAGACCACTGTCGCCACCACAATGGCGGCGATGTTGACGAGAAGCGTTGTGTTCAGCCCCAAGCGATGCACGATTACACGCCTCCCATCCGCTTGCGCGGCTCGGCTGACACAATCCAGGCCTCGACCGTCAGGTCTACGGTCACCTTCCTTGTGCCGGAGACTCGGGTGATCCGCACGCTGCTGATGGCCTCGATCATCGGACTGCTCTCCAATTCAGCGATGATGGCGACGGCCTCGTCTGGTGCTGCGTCGAACCGGAAGTCTCCAGTGATCCGCTGCACCAGTTGGTTGGGTTGGATGATCTGGGATAGCGTGTTGCGCGGCAGCCTGGTTGCGCCCCTGAGGTTGAAGCTGTCCCTGGCGACGGTATGCCGCTTCAGCACCTCGTTGACGGCGTCGTTGAGCGCGTTGCTGCCTTGGGCTTCGTTGCCCGGCGTCTCAACGGCGCCGAGACCCAGGATTGGCTCGCGCATGGCTCGCAGCTGCCTCGATCGGTTCTCGCTCCTGGCCGCTTCGCCCACCTCTTTGAGTATTTCGTCAGCATGGTCATGCCAGCTCGTCGTGATCGGGCGCACGTGCTGGTCATACAGCAAGAAGAGGCCGATGCCGATCGCGGCCAGACTGGCCCATTGCACGGCCCGAGGAAGCTGCCTGAATCGATTCCAGATTGTCTGGGTCTTGGTCATGGAGGGGGGCTCATGGGGCCTTTAGCTTCCTCATATGATCTCGAAGAACACGGAACTCTTCTTGGAGCCGGAGGCGCGTCTCCATATCGAGGCTGCCGCGGCGCAACGCGTGGGCAACGCGGGCCCAGGCTTCCTGCGCCTCCGGTAAGGCCATGACGTTGATCTGCTGGGGCGTCAGAGGTTCGGGGATGTTCTGGGACGGAGGAAGCGATGCCCCGCCCCCCCCGACACGGCTACGGCGGTCCGCCATTGGCCTGGAGAAGACTTCGTGCTGTGAAGGCAGGGGTACCGGCCGGGTGAGATCAACGGCCTCGGCCAGCTCATCAGGGATCTCGTCCTTGGCTGTCTCTGACTGGCCGGGTGTCTCGCTGGATGCCGTCGAGTCGTCAGGCAGCTGATCAGCCGATGCAAGCTCTTCTGGCGAAGAGACTTCCGTGTTCTCCTGCTGCTGTGATGGCGACGGATACAGGCGGTCACCCAGCGTCCGCTGGCCGTAATCGAGCTCGGCAGGATACTCATAGCGGTGATACGCCTCAACAACCTTCGCCGAGAGGGTGAACTCGTAGGCGCCGAAGTTGTCACGGTCGCCCCAGTTCAGGTAGATCTTCTTGACGATGCCCGAGTTGCGGAGGTTTTCCTGCATCAGCGCGACGACTTCCTGAGCGGAATGATCGTCGTGAGGTTTGACCCGGCCGCTGAGCGACATGCGCTCGCCGAACCTGATTCGAATCTGATCCAGGTCGATGCCCTGGGGCGTGTTGCACACGATGTCCGCCAGCAGCTTGGTCATCGGCCACGCTCGGTCCTGCAACTCGTCGTACATGGCCAGCCGCGTTTGGATTTCCCGTGTCTGGGTCAGGTGCGATTGCAGACTGGAATGCTTGGCCTTGAGGATCCCGAGGCGCATTCCGCCGACCAGGAACGGGAAGAGAATCGCGATGAGCAGGCAAATGGTGACGGTCTTGACTGCGGCGCTCGGATTTGACAGAGCGTCGAGAAATCTGCGGGTGGGCGACGGCGATTCGACCGGCGCCGAGAAGCGCAGCTGTGTGAGCGGTGCAAGTTGGTTGGTGCTCGCCAGCACCGCGCCGAGGGCGATGCCATAGTCCCGCCACCAGGCCGGATCACTCCCGACCCAATCGGGGCCGCCTTTGACCCGCGCGCAGGCGCTGTCGATGATCTGGGGCGCCACGATGAGTGCCGCCGCGTTGTGGTCCAGGCCGGCGGTTGTGGTGCCGACGGCGTCAACGAGCGATTTGATAAACGCAGGGGTGTGCCCGACGCTCAGCGCGGTTTCGGCGATCACGCGGGCCACATTCTCTTGCCACCTCCGCGGACTCTCGGCGTTGGCGCGCGCGGCCCGAAGGATCGCGCCGTTGGCATGACTGATTGCCAGCGCCACTGATCCATCGTGGCGGTCGATCCATAGCAGCGGCTCGGTCGGGCGCTTGCCGTTGAGCAGAGCCGCCAAGGCCGCGACGTCCGGGGCAAAGGTGATCCGACGGCGGGTTGGGGGAAGCGGCGCGCGGGCTGCCTCAGGCCAGGCGACAATGATGCCGCTGCGGCTCGTCTCACCCTCGGCGACAGGAAGTATGGCCGTGGCCTGCCGATGGGGGGGGACGGTACCGCCCATGTGTGCTTCGGCCTGCAGTCGCAAAGCCTGTGTCAACTGCTCGGGTTGAGCATCGGGCAGAGGGCACGTTCGGCAGATGACCGCCGCCGCCGGAAGCACGCCGATAACCCGCCCTACCTGGTGCTTATCGAGCCATTGATCGATCTGTTCGTTCTGGTCGGCCTCGAATCTCCGCCAGGCGAGGATGGTCGGTCGGTCGTCGGAGGTTGCAGCGATCACCCCACGCCACTTGCCGGCCGCGCAGTGCAACACGGCCACGGCGCTTGCGGCGGATTGTCTCTTGGGTGCCTTGGTCATAGTTCTCGGTACTCGAGAATTCGAATCGGCAGGGTAGAACGATCGACCACGACGATAATTTCAACTTCCACGCCGCCGGACTGGGATCGACCTTGCGAGCAAATGCTGTATACATTGCTGCGGGTGTCCATGATGCGGCCGAGGTACTCCAGGGCGCCCGTTTCTTCCCGGAAAGCGGGAATGTCCAGCAGATCGACGAGGCTCGCGATCCCCTGCAGCCGGGTGTTGCGCATATACACAATCTCGTCGGCGAGGTACTCTCTGGTGAACAGCAGTTGCCGAAGCAGTTGCTCTGAAACGGTGTTGATATTCAATCTGCCCGGCGCGCGTGTAGTCACGTTTTCGAGCGTGGTCTCAGCGAATACGGCTCGAAGCTGGTCGCGCGTGAGCGAAAGTGTCGGTGATCCCGGCGTTGGAGCGGTGGAGCCGCGGCGATTGGCGGACCTGTCGGATGCCAGTTCCTGCTGGACCTGCAGGGTCAGCAGCTGCTCGAGCCCGGTCGTGGTGTTCGCGGTTGCGAAGCGGATCAATGCCCCGGCCTGCTCTTCATCTATATTCAGACGTTCTTGGAGCTCTAGTGGATCGGCTCCGGCGAGAAAGATTCGCGGCAGGCCCGATGCGCCCAGCGGGCCTTGGACCGAGTAGGCTGTCAGGATGGCGGACCAACCGGCCTCGAGCTGGTGGTTCGGTTCGTCGACCGGCCAGGTTCGGTCGCCGTCATCCTCGTTGGGATCGACCTGATTATTGAGGTTCCAGTCCTCGCCGCGCAGGTGCTCCGGCCAGACGCCGGCGACGAGTTCGAGCTCAGCAATCGTGCGCATCGGCCCGTTTCGGGGTAGGTAGGGCGCCTCCAGGCTGAGGTAGTAGTCGCGCTCCGCACCTTGCTCTCGCACCTCGTCGTCCTCGTCGATCCAGTCCAGAATCGCGTCGACCACGTCCGGTGTGATGTCTGTAATCAATAGGAGCATGCTGGCATTGGTGATGCTCGAGTTGATGTTGATCTTCGAATGCTCATCCATCGGGCCGGCCCAATCCCGACCGTCGGCGTGGTGATGGATGGCATAGGTGGCGTTGATCAGACCGCCGACGGAGATGTCTTCCATCTCGCGGACCATCGCGAACGCATCGTCGGGGACGGGCTCTTGGGTGTGCGCGGCCATCACGGCGATGGTGTATTCCACCCCCCCTCGCGCGGCCCACCGCGCCTGGACTCGAGCCAGCGCTTCGCGCCCCAGCATGGCCTGTCGATATCCGAACAGTTGAATAGAGCTCACGAGAAGCGCGGCGATGGCGAGCGCCCACATCACGATGAGCACCACAGAGCCCCGGCGACGCCATGATGTGATCCGGCGCATCATCGATCCTTCCCGATTGTGCTGCCTTGTGTGGCCCCAGCGCTGCCGCCGCGGCTTCGGCCGCCGCCGCGAAAACCGCCCGGCGAACCGCCGCGGTCATCGCCCGGCGAACCAACTCCCTCGCCTGTGGAGTCCTGCCCGTCGTCAACGTCCGCGCCCTCGCCGGAATCATCGAGGAGCGGGCTGGGCGGCGGCAGAACCCGATCGATGGGGATCACAGTTCGCAGGACCGCGGCAGGTGTGGTGTGGAGGTCATCGCCGTTGCGGCGATCGCTGTGGGCGGTCACCGTGACCCGAATCGCCAGCGGAAGGCCGTCGATGTCTGAGTCCCACTGCTCATACCAGAGGTCACCGTCGTATGCTTCGATGGCCAGCGCGACCATCCCATCGACCAATGGAACAGCCAGGCCGCCGCCACGCGGATATTCGTCGGGCATCGCGGACCGGCGTTGCCAGAGCACAGCCCCACCATCATCCTCCTCGATGCGGAACTGTGTTTCATATTCCATGCCTTCGCCGATGAAGTCGAGGTTGCGGATGGGGCGGAATCGAGTGTTGAAGAGAAGGATCTCATCGCGATCCACGTGACCGATACCGGTCTGCGCGGAGCCGTCTACCACCAGCAGCCGGGTCAGAAACAGATCATCGTCGCGCAGCACCGAGGCGATATCGCGACGAAGGGCGTTCAGGGCGGTATCGGCTCGCAGGTACGCTTCCAGCCGCATCTTGCCGCTCGCCTTCGCCTGGTTCAACTGGGACAGACTGATGGTTACCGCACCCAACACCAATGCGGTGACCAGTCCAGCCAGCAGCAGCTCCAATAGCGTGAACCCTCGGCGATGAATGGTCGGTCTACTCATCGTCGTAATACCTCGAAAGACGGTCGATCGGCTCAAAGGGGGCCCGGACCTGTACGGGATCACCCAGGCGCTGGGCGATGTAGGTTTGCGCCTGCACTTGCTGGTAGCCGCGTCCGCGCGGCCAGCGGACCGTCGCCGTGACCAGCAGAGGTTTTCCCAGGCCGATGTCTTGGATATCGACGTCGAACTCGAAGTCGTCGAACAGCGGCGACTCGTATCGTCCTCGGGTGGTGTACATCTGCGGGTAGGCAACGGGGCCTTCAACCAGCACCATGGCCAGCAGTTCATCCACGATCCATGAAGCGACGACCAGCCTCTGTCCCTGGCTTTGCATCGCCAGCGATCGTTGGGTGACTGACAGGAGAACCGCTAGGCCGATGCCGAGCATCATCCCTCCCAGGATCGCGTCCATCAGCGCGATTCCCCGCCGGGTGCGGACATGTCGGCGACGGCCAACCATCACCAGTCCTCCTGATGCCGGCCGGCCTCATCCAGGTCAATTGGACTGCGCACGTTGGCCGAGTCACGGAAGTTATCGAGCTGATGCGGTGCGATCGCATGAGAAGGAAGCACAAGCCGTCTGACGGTCCCGTCATCGGCCAGCAGCGAGATCTCGATGCTGGGGCGCTGCTTGCCAGGAGTGGCATCGATCGGCCACAGCTGGAAATCCACCGGCTCGCCGTTCTCACGGGCGGACACATTGGCCTCAGGAATGTTCGCCGGGAGCTTGACCGGGGCCACGTGCGGGTCGAGACGCCAGTTGGCCGGCTCATCCGGTCGGGCGGGATCGATTTCCAGGATCATGAGCATGATCCAGTTGCGTTCGGCGTCGTGCCAGACGCCGACCGGCTTTGGCGACAGCATTTCGCGCTGCGCGTACATGGTCAGCAGGTCAGCGACCTCGTCCGCCGCGACCTGCACCGCCCGCCGATTTTGTCCGAGAAGGCGGGGAATGGTCATTGCCGCCATGATCGCGAGAATGCAGATAACCACGATGACCTCCATCAACGTGAAGGCGGTTCGTGATGTTCGCGCTGCGCAGCTCATGGGGATCAGATTCGTCAGTTGATGATGTCGTCCTCGGAGCCTTCCAGGCCGTCGGGACCATACGAGATGATGTCAAAATCGTGATTCACGTCGCCCGGCACGCGAACCACAAACGGGGTTTCCCAGGGATCAAAGAGGTCCTCCTGCTTGGGGAGATAGGGGCCCAGTGGTCCGCCTCCGTCCTCTGGAGGTAACAACAACACGTCAAGGTCAAAGTCGTCGCGAAGTATCCCGCCGGTATCGGTGATATACATTTCCACAGCCGTTGCGATTGCTTTGACTTCGGTCTTGGCTGCGTTCACCTTCGCCCAGGTCAGTCGGCCGAAGAGTCGTGGCGCGATCAGCGCCGCCAGCAGCGCGATGATGGTGACCACGACGATGATCTCGATGAGCGTGAACGCTCGTCGAACGTGATGAACATGGCGTACAGCGCGTCTTCGTGGCATCGCGGCGCCTCCAGATGAATCAGCGAGTTTGCGAGTCGGTTCAGTCGTCATCGGACCATTGATTGAAGTTCGAGCAAGGGAAGCAGGATTGCCGCCAGGACGAACCCAGCAAGCGTCGCCATGATCATGATGAGCACCGGCGGGAGAGCCCTGGTGAAGAGTTTGACCGAGCTGTTGACCTGGCGATCAAACGCGCCGGCCGCGTGCATCAACATGCTTTCCAGCCGCCCGGACCGCTCGCCCAGGTTCACGACCTGCACGAGCAACGGCGGGAAACGCCCGGACTTTTCAAGCGGCTCGGCCAGGGCCTTTCCGGAGGTCACACTCTCCTGCACGTCGTCGATCGCCTGGGCCAGCGCGGTGTTGCCGAGAGTATCGCGCGTGATCTGAAGCGCGTCGAGAATCGGTATGCCTGCTGATACCAGTGTGCCCAGCGTTCGCGTGAACCTGGCCACGGCGACGTCGCGAAGCAATCGTCCGAACAGCGGCGCCCGCAGCTTGAGCCGGTCGATGCGCAGCCGGTTGGCAGCGATGCCCACCCACGCCCGCCAACCGAACCACACCAGGGCGATGCCGATGAGGCAATGGATCCAGTAGCCGGAGAGAAACGCAGCAACCGCGATGAGGATGCGCGTCGGCAGCGGCATCGTGAACTCTCCGGCGAGCGGCTCGATCAGCCGGGGAACCAGCACGGTCACCAGCAGGATCGAGCTGATCAATACCAGCGCCGCCACAATCATCGGGTAGAGCGTGGCTCCGAGCACTTCACGGCGCAGTTCAAGCGATCGTTCCAGCAGATCGGCCAGCTGATGAAGCACCTCGGCCACCTTCCCCGAGGCGTCGGCGGCGCGCAACATGCCCACGATCAGATCATCGAACGGCAAGCCGTACTCCCTGGCGGCCTGATGCAAGGGGGTGCCGGCCTCGACCCGCTCGATGAGATGGTCGAGGATCACCGGCATCGCTCGACCTGAACTTTGACGCCGAACGGTGCGCAAGCTCTGCATGATCGGGAGTCCGGCTTCCAGCGCTGTCGCCAGCTCGCGCATGAGGTTGGCCATCTCGGTGCGGGTGGCGACGGGCCTTGCGGACCGCCGGCGCAGAGGCGCGGAGAAGGCGGCGCGGAGGATGGCGCCAACGCCTTGAGTTCCGGGCGTGGCTTGGAACGCAATCGCCGACGATGGCCCAGCCGAGACCCGCTGGGCCGTGCCAATTGATTCAATGCTCGTGGCCGTCTCCCCCCGGTCCAGCAGCAGTCGAATCGCTGCGGGTCGGTCCGCTGCAACGATCACGCCCTGGCGGGGCTCGCCGCTGGCGGTCAGGCTATGGTATCCAAAGGAAGGCATCCATCGGTCAAACGACGGAATCTTCCGTATCTTGCGTTGCTCGCAGCACTTCTTCGATCGTGGTGTGGCCCGCCGCGGCCTTCACCAGCCCGTCGGTCCGCATGGTCATGTAGGACTCATCGACCGCCGATTGCGGCCCAAGGGCAGGGCGGTCTTCAGCCATTGCTTTGGTCGGTGCCGATGGCGAATCGACGTTCGGTGGTTGACCGGCGGCTTCTCTCGCGGCGGATTGTGCTCGGACATGGGGTGTGAGCGGTGCACGAGCCGGGCGGGGGCCGCTTGCCGGCTCGTCTGGTTGACCGCCAGGCGACGTCGGACGCACCCATGCCGAGAGGCTTTGCGAAACTCTGCTGACTAGGCCCTTGAGTCTCTCCGCAGCCGTGCCGGGCTGGTCCGCACGTAGAGTCACGCCAGACTCATCGTTAGCACCTATCGTCGCGGGGGTCTCGCCACTTGTATGCGTGGTCCTGGATGGCTTATCAACGAGCGCCAGGAGCTCCGCGGTAGTGCGGTTCTCGGAAATGGCCTTGCGCAGTGCGGCGTTGATCTTCACAAACTCAAAGAACCCAACTCGGCCGAAGTATCCTGAGCCGTTGCATTTCGAGCAGCCGGCGCCCCGCCACACCTGCCCGTCAAACAGCGCCAGCTCCGAGGCTGATAGCCGGTGGCTGACATCTTCGGGCATCGGAATCTGCTCGGCACAATGGGGACATACTCGCCGGCCGAGGCGCTGGGCCAGCACGCCCTCGAGTACGGACGCCACCAGGTAGGGCTCGGCGCCCATGTCGATCAGCCGGCTAATCGAGCTGATCGCATCGTTGGTATGTAGGGTGGAGAAGATGAGATGCCCGGTGAGGGCGGAGCGAATAGCGATCTCCGCAGTCTCCGCGTCGCGGATCTCGCCGACAAACACGATGTCGGGGTCTTGCCGAAGAATGTGTCGCAGGCCGGTGGCGAAGGTCAACCCGCGCTTGGGGTTCACAGGAATCTGGTTGATCCCTGAAAGCTCGTACTCGACCGGATCCTCAATCGTGATGATCTTCTTGCGAGGATCATACAGCCTGGTCAGCGCAGCATAGAGGGTGGTGGTCTTGCCGGAGCCGGTGGGTCCGGTGACGAGCACGAGTCCGTGGGGTTTGGCGATCAGTTTGTCCATCGCCTGCCTCAGGCTCTCACGCATGCCCAGAGACTCGAAATCCAGACGCAACGCGCTTTTATCTAAGATCCGCATCACAACGGATTCACCGTAGAGCGTGGGGATGGTCGAAACGCGCAAGTCCACCTTTCGGCCTTCGAACCGCAGCGTGATGTGGCCGTCCTGCGGAATATAGCGCTCGGCGATGTTCATCCCGGCCATGATCTTGACTCGCCCGATCAGCGCTGGCTGGAGATGCTTGGGCGGTGGCGGTTGCTCGACCAACATGCCGTCGATGCGGAATTTGACCTTCAGCTCATTCTCAAATGGTTCAATGTGGACGTCCGACGACCGCGACTGAATGGCCTCCAACAGCAGCAAGTTGACCAGATTGATCAACGTGGGCTGCTCGGCCATGCGGTGAATGTCGTCGGCTTCTATGGTGTCGAGGTTGTGCTCCGTCTCGGCGCCTCCTTGCGGATTCTCGCTGGCCAGGCTTTCGGCCATCCGGGCGGCTGTGGTGCCATAGTGTGCCCGCATTAGCTCGGCAAAGCTCTTTTGCTCAACGCCTACGCGCGTGACCGGATAGCCGGTGAGCGTGGACACTTCATCGACCGACGCAATGTCCAACGGGTCGAACATCGCCACGAGGAGCCGATCGTGCTCAATCCGCAGGGGCACCAAACGCAGACGAACCGCCACCTCCGAGCTGATCAGCTTGACCGCTTCGGGAGATGCCGCCGGCGCTTCGTCGAGCCAGTCGATGCCCAAGGCGGCGCATCGCTTGCGGGCCGATCCTGCCTCGCCGGTGTCGGACGCACTGAGACTGCTCAGCAACTCTCCGTTGAACCGGAATTCGGTGCTCGCAGAAGATTCAACGTGATCAGTCATAACGGCAACGGCTCCAAGGCCGTGTCTGTTTGGCCGGGCGCCTCTGAAATTCGCACGCAGCCTGCCGAGCGGGGACTGATCCGTCCGTCGTCTCGACGCGGGTGCGAATGGGCCGGCGTACCGAGCCTGATTCCGCCGCCGTAGAGACCTCGATGCCACGGAGGCAGGAATCTCTTTGCACCCCTCCCGGAACGATCCTCGCGGTTGCCAGGCGGCCCGGCCGCCTCGCCGGCGGAGCTATGGCTGGCTGTCCTTACCGTTCTCGTCGCCCTGTTGTCCTTCTGTCTCGTGTTTGCGGGGCTTATTCTTTATCATTCCCTTGGCCTCTTGGCAACTTGCCGCCGGCGGCATAGGCAGTGAAGCTGTTAGCTTTGCCTCCCGCCCTTCTTCTCCTTTTTGCGCTGGATGCCCAGCTTGCGGCGGGAGTCATCGGTAGCGCCGCCGTCCTTGCCCGCTGCTCCCGTTGCACGAGAACCTCGAGCGGGCTTCACCCACCTTCCGGCCCCTGGGAGCGACGCAAACTGTTCGGGCGTGAGCAGGTCCCGCAATTGATTGACGTATCGGTCGCTCATTGCCTGGCGCTTGCGAAACTCCTCGCGCAAGATCGCACCAGTTGACTTGGGCTGTGCTCCTCGAGCCGTCAACTGCTCGAGCTTGCTCTTCAGTTCGTTGGGCTCTTGTTCCTTGATCAATCCCACCAGGCGTTCGTTGAACGAACCGAGCTCGCTGAGGAACAACTCCTCAAGGCTTTCGATTGCCTCGAAGGTATCTTCGGAGAGGCCATCGATTTTCTTGACGGCCTTGAATATCCGCTGGGCGTGCGTCAGACGGTAGATGCGGGGGTACATCCTCTCCCGTAATGATGCCACAAGGCGCTGTCCGGTTTCTTCGGGCAATGCAGCGGCGATGGTGACCGAATACTGTTCGTTGACGTCCCGCACCGCCGTGCGCAGCTGGACTTCCCTCGCCGCCACGGCAATGTTGAGCTCAGGCTTACGATCCTGGATTGCCCTGATTCGATCAGACTCTGCGGCGTTGACGTAGTCCTCGCGGGCCCGCAATGCCTCGTGTAGCGTCTGCCCATACTCATCGAGCAGCGGCTGGATCGTCTGCATCATCGTCTCATCGAGATTCAGGCTCCGCACCGCGCTAAACAGGTCAAGACTCTCGCCCGCCAGCCTGCCCTTGTTGAGGAACTTCAGGCGGAACACGCGTCGCTCGAAGGGCGGCCAGAACTCCTGTTGCTCCTCGCTGAGCAGTCCTTTCAGATCCTCGACCAGCCGGTCGGCCAATCGCTGACTTTCTACCTGCCACTCGTCCATCGAGCCGAAGACGATCCGCATGGCCTGTGCAGGGTCGGGATTCGTGGGGTCGATCTCGCTGCGCAAGTCGGTGATGCGCTGGCGGAATCCTTCCACGCCGGTGCGAAAATCAGCCTGATAGTCCGCAAAGAGAGTCTCCAGGATGAACCGCTGGTTTTCGTCCAGTTGCAGCCCTTCAACCGCCAGTTGGATGTCACGGGTGGTAAAGGACTGGCGAAACGCGCTGCTGATGCTCGGACTCAGGCCGAACTGCGCCGATGCCGATGCGGTCAGCCCCAGCGCGGCGACCAGGGTCGGCGCCCATCGCATGCGATTGCTCCGGCCGGCGCAAGTCTTCAAACCATTCATCTACAGGTCTCCTTCCAAAATAATCCCACCGCGGTGGTGCCCCGCCAGTCTGGGTGCACCACTTCTACGCCGTTCAACGACGCACCCTGCCAATTATGGCAGGAAATCCACAATTCGCCTCCATCCGGACCGGCTGTAGGGCCAGGATCAGAGCGGTTGCGGCCCAAGTGTAGCGATTTGATGAGCTGCGCACGTCAGGAAGCGGCCGAGCAGCCCATGGCGGAACTCACTGGGGTCAGGCTTCACGGCTCCTGATGGGGTCCGCAACGCGGCCTGTAAAACGTCGAAACCACTTTCACCATGGACACCTAGGGGCCGCAGGTGCCGCATGGGTTGCCGCCGGCGACGGAGCACCACTCGGCCAGCAGCTTCGCCAGGTCGAACGCATCGACGCACCCATCCGGGAGATTGGCCGCACCGGAGATGTCCGCGACGGCGAGATTCGCCGGCGTGCAGTTCTCGCAGGGTGGGCTCGGCGGGTTCGGGTCGTTGACGGCGGAACACCACGCCCCGAGCATCGCGCCGAGGTCAAACGCGTCAACACATCCATCAGGTACACCGCCCGGCCCGGTGATGTCTGCGGGGCTGGGGGCGGGGCAGTTGTTTGGCGAGCAGTTGCCGCCGTCACCCTGGTAGCTGCCGCCGAGCGCCTGGCAACTGCCGGAGGTCTCCACCGTGCATGAGCCGTCACCGAAGCAGCAAGCACCGGTCGGCAGGACGGCAAGAATGGCCTGGTAGGCGTCGGTGCGAGGGCCGATGTTCTGACTGGCGGGGTATGTCCCGCTGGTTTGTGGCCAGCCGGTGTCTTGCAGGTATTGCTTCACCTGGGCAGGCGTCAGGACCAGACCGGTTGCATCTTTGTAGGCCGACTCGAGCAGCGCGCAGGCTCCGGCGACGATGGGTGAAGCCGAGGAGGTACCGGCGAAACCGGATGTGTACCACAGGTTCACACCCTCCGAGGACCAGGCGCCGCCGTAGCCCGTGGTCCAGACGCCTTCGCCCCACCCCTGCAGGTCTACGGTGGATCCATAGGTGGAGAACCACAGGCGGGAGCCGGCGACATCCGAGCCGAAGGGAGGCCACGCAGCACCTGCTCCCACGATGATCGCACCAGAATCGTTCTCAGGCAGGAACGGCCAGTGGCCGCCATTGCCCGTGCTGTAGATTGGATCGTCGAGATTCTGCGAGCCATTGCCCGCTGCCTCGACAACGATGACGCCATTGCCCACGGCAGTGACGATCGCGTTGTACCACGGCAGCCACCATTCAATCGGGACGTACGCGGTTTCCCCATTGGGACCGGGAAACTGTTGCTCGATGATGATGATGTCGCCGGGGCCAAGCGTACCGAGTGCGGTGATGATCGCCCCGCCGACGTTCCATACGGTGCCATTCCAGGTGCCGGCCACATAGAACTGCGCATCATACGCGATGCCGGTGACCCCCCAGCCGTTTTCGATCGCCGCGACCTCGCCGAGCACCGCTGTGCCGTGGTTGTTGTCGTTGAACGGATCAACCGGAGCGAAGCCAAGAACTGTGGTCGGCGGCAAGTCGAGATGATTCAAGTTCCAACTGTACTCTACATCGACGATCTTGATGCCTCCGCCGGTGATTCCCAGATTGGCCCAGACCTCTTCGGCGCTGATGCCCGCCGGGCCGGCGTTCTCATAGACCTGGTTCGGCTGAAAGTTCGGCGGAACCGGCGGAGGTACCGGCTTTGGAATCGGCAACGCTATCTCGACGCAGTCGAGGGCATTGAAGGCGTCAAGAGTCGCAGCTGCATCAGCGCCTTGCGGCAAGAAGAGGGTGAATTGCAGGTTCAAGTCAGCGACGGCTTTCCCCAAGTTCTTCTGGGCCGTCTGACGGAGTTTGTCGAGCTTTTGTTCCGGCAGAGAATGCGTGCGTTCCCACCTTCCACCGGCAACGCTAGCCAGCACATCTTCCGCACCGTCCAGACCGCCAGTATCCATGTCGGTGAGGCTGCCGTTGCGCAAGCGGACCAACAGACCGTCTCGAAACTTAACCGTTATCACGTCGCTGCGGAAGCGAGCATCGTCCACGCGCGTATTCACAGGTTTGATCACCTCTGGACGGGGAACGATCTGGGCATCAACCGAGCTCGCGAGCAGAGTCAGCGCGGCGAGAAGGCAGAGCGTTGCGAGTGCGCGAATCGTGATGCAATGGCGATTGAACCGCATGGCTGAACCTCTTTTTCTTTGTGCTGGCAGGCCACAGGGTGGTGCTCCCGATTGGTTGGCCGAGTCCCTGGCCGCCCCGGAGGTCACGAGCCCCCCTGCGACCACCTCCCAACGATGGCCGCCAGGATACCACCCGGGCGGGCCATGTCAACGAAAAAATGCGTGGATTGCGGGCTGCGATGACAAATGGCTTGGCGGCGGGCGCGGCTTGCGTTCGGAGGGACACCGGGCTGGGGACGGCGCCGCTCGCTGAGGTGGTGTTTGATGGTCCCAATTCGGCGGCATGAGTCCGCGGGCTTCGGCGCGCGGCTATGGGCCGGTGCGCTCCGCGGGCGCGCGGCGATGTGTGCCGCGGTGCGCGCAGAGACGTGGCTGCGCCAAGCACCTACGGGCCGCAGGTGCCGCAGGGGTTGCCGCCGGCGACCGAGCACCACTCGGCCAGCAGCTTCGCCAGGTCGAACGCATCGACGCAACCATCCGCCACATTGGCCGCACCGGAGATGTCCGCCAGGGTGAAGTTTGGGGAGGTGCAGTCCTCGCAGGGCGGGTCTTCGTCCTTGGGCGGGTCCGGATCACCCGCAGCAGAGCACCACGCACCCAGCAGCGTCCCGAGGTCAAACGCGTCAACGCATCCGTCCGGGAAGCCGGGGCCGAGCGGACCGGAGATGTCGGCTGGGAAGAGCGCTACTTCACACTCATCGGGAATCCCGTTGCCGTTGCAGTCGAGGCTGGAGGTTAAGACGGTGAAGGCCCGGGATACGATGATGTTGTTGGTGTTGTTGATGACGGTGAAGGCCCGGGATGCGAAGATGTTGTTGGTGTTGTTGATGACAGTAAAGGCCCGGGATGCGAAGATGTTGTTGGTGTTGTTGATGACGGTGAAGGCCCGGGATACGAACACATCGATTGGACCCTTTGGCACTACGGCCTGGGTCAGTTGAATCGCCAGGGCCGCCAGGATAATCATAATCCCGAGGGTCTTCGCATAAGCCTGCATGGGAGGCCTCCTTATCCCCGCCCACCCCGCTCTCGGGGCGAGCCCGTACGATCCCCGTCAGGAATCATCACTCACGGCACTTGAACGCTGAGTTGCACTTCCGAGGCGCCATCGATGAACGTGGCATCCGCGGTGGCGGTCGACAGGACCAACGTTCCTGCCAGAGGAGTCGAGGTGACAACCTGGCTAAAGCCCCCGAGCGCATCCACGATGCGGACGGTGACAGCCAGCCCGACCGGAACGTTCTGGGCTTCGATGTCGATCGTGACCAGGCCCGCGGAGATGAAGCACACATCCGGCGAGACCACGGTGGCCAGGGGATCGGCCGGGACCGGCACGCCATTCACGGCGGTGACCCGCAGCGTTGGTCCCGTCGCATCAGGGAAGACCGATCCCGGGAGGCCTGTGGTGAACAGGGGATCACCTGGATCCACCAACATGTTCCTTTTGGCCTCGACACGAATCCTGCCGTCGCCTCCGATATTAACTCCCCCCGTTCCGCCAAGGGCTCGCAACATTCCCGATCCCGAAATAGTGTTGGTGATCAACCGGATACCGCCCCCCGAGCCGCCTCCGGCCTCGTTGCAGCAGGCGGCATCGCCGCCTGTGGCAAAGATCCCTCCGAAGGAATCCAGGAAGATGTTCCCGGAGGACGCGATCAGAATAGCGCCGCCGCCCGCTCCTCCTGAACGGAGTCCGCCGGCTACCCCCCAGCCGCCGCCCGAGCCTCCGATCAGGGGAACGATCGTGGCCGTCCCGTAGATCACTCCGCCTTGTCCTTGGCCGCCGGTTCCATACCCACCTCCGCCACCAGAGAGACCATTGAAGCCGCCTCCACCGGGGCCAAAGCCTGCTGATCTTCCTCCTGGGCTGCCGATGCCCCCTGAGAAGCCGCCCGGGCCGGGAGTGGCATACGAGCATCCCGCGCCAAAGCACCCGTTTGCACCGTCCAGGACCACGTCGCCCGCGATGGTCACATCCCCCGTGGCCAGCCAGATGACCGGCGGGCCCTTGAGATGGTTATGAAAGGTGACGGTGACGCCGGCGGGGATGTCAATGGTCGTGTACTGGAAGACAACCGCCCACTGCACCGGATCGTAGACGCCGACGCCGGCTGCATGGGGTGTGGTGTCCCAGGGACCGGTCGGGGCCAGCGACAGGTCAACGAGGTACGTGGGTCCTCCTGGCATGAACGCCCCATCCGACCCGTCCGAGTCGCTGGTGAATTGGGCCAGCGCCGGTGAGGTCAGTATGAGAGTGCTGACCGCAATCAGAACTTTGTACATGATGGTTTCTCCTTGTTCTGAGTCATGTGGTGGGTCCAGACCCACCCTACAACTGCTTGCATGGCTGGTTGCTTCCTCCCGCTCGCGCATTGTGACCCATAGCACAGATCACCCCGCCTGTCAAGGAAAAAATGCGTGGGTTGCGCGTGGGGAGACCTAAGGCGTGGCGGCGGGTGCGGCTTGCGTTCGGAGGGACACCGGGCTGGGGACGGCGCCGCTCGCTGAGGTGGCGTTTGATGGTCCCAATTCGGCGGCATGAGTCCGCGGGCTTCGGCGCGCGGCTATGGGCCGGTGCGCTCCGCGGGCGCGCGGCGATGTGTGCCGCGGTGCGCGCAGAGACGTGGCTGCGCCGAGCACCTACGGGCCGCAGGTGCCGCAGGGGTTGCCGCCGGCGACCGAGCACCACTCGGCCAGCAGCTTCGCCAGGTCGAACGCATCGACGCAACCATCCGCCACATTGGCCGCACCGGAGATGTCCGCCAGGGTGAAGTTTGGGGAGGTGCAGTCCTCGCAGGGCGGGTCTTCGTCCTTGGGCGGGTCCGGATCACCCGCAGCAGAGCACCACGCACCCAGCAGCGTTCCCAGGTCGAACGCGTCAACGCATCCGTCCGGGAAGCCGGGGCCGAGCGGACCGGAGATGTCGGCGGTGCTAGACGGCGGTGGCAGGGCGATAAGGTTCGCCGGATCGTCAACGGCGCCGTTGTTTGTCAGGTTCACGTAGTACACCGGGCGGACGAGTGTGTTCAGCGTGGCACCGGCTTCGATGATGAGGTTCTCCACGTAGATCGCTTCGGAGAGCTTCTGGCCGAGGGCGTCGTTGTCGTGAATGTCGGTCATGTTGACGGTGGTTCGCGTCGGGCCGATGCGCAGCGTGCCGATCGGATAGTGGCCGGGCAGGGTGCGATCCAGACCGGCCGGGTCTGGGCCGATATCGAGGCTCATCACCTCCAGGGACTGGGACAGACCGCCCAAGCCGATCATGCGCAGCTCGGCCTGGGCCATGTCGTAGCTGATGTTGTTGTTGATCGCCACTTCGTAGTTGCCGGCGATCTTGACGGTCAGGTCAGGCGAGGGCATCACGAGGGAGGCTCCGACACCGGCGGCGTAGTCGCCGATCACAGCGAGGCCGTCCCCAGCCGCCACGGGCAGCCCACTAGCCGCACCGCCGGCCACATCACCGATGATCGTGCCGTTGTTGGTCAGGGTTCCGATGATCGTCAAGGTCCCGTTCTGGATAGTGGTCGTGCCGTTGTTGAGGTAATCACCGAGGAATTGCGTATCGGCGATGTAAGTCGCCTGGCCGTCGTTGGTGAGGTTCGTGACGATATCGCCGTAGGAGGTCATCGTTGCCAATATCGAGTTCGTCAGTCCTGGGCTCACCCCAAGCACAGCGCCGAGCGAACTGATGGCCCCGTCATTGATGAGCCCGTTGGGCGCTGCGATGTCTACGCCGGCGCCAGGCTGTGCCGTCAACAGACCGGTCGCGCTGATCATGATCTGATCGGCGAATAGATCCACATTATCCGTCACACCCACTCGCAGCTCACCGGCCAGGGTCATATGGCTGCCGACGGCAGCGGACAGAGCCGAACTGTCGGCCAGGACATACAGCCCTCCCGCCGGCTGATCGATTTCGGCGAAGCTCGACAGGGCGATCGACTTGCCGGCGAAATCAATGTCGGGCTCGCGGGTGAAGAACACCGGAGACGCGAGCAGAACGTCTCCGTGGACGGCGGTGGCGATCGCGTCTGCGATCGTGCCGTGGAAGGTGACTTGCGTAAGGTTGTAGGCGAAGCTATCGCACTCGTCCGGGATAAGGTTGGCGTTGAAGTCGCTGCTCGTGCCGAGGAAGACGTCACAGGCGTCCGGTAGATCGTTGCCGTTGCAATCGAGGCCGGGAACGCCGAACACGTACGCTGAGCCGGAACTCGGGCCGTTGTCATCGTCGAACGATGCCCCGATCACAGCCACATCGCCGCTGATCGAGGCCGAGTTGCCGAGGGCGTCAGCGAAAGCGCCATCGGAGGCGGTGAGCTTGGCGGTTTGGGTCATGTCCACCCAGCCGGGGGGGGACTTGACGAACACGTACGCCGAGCCAGTGGCACCGGCGTTGTCATCGTCATACGCGGCCCCGACTACGATCACATCGTCGCTGATCGACACCGAGCCGCCGAACTCGTCCAAGGCAGCGCCGTCGGAGGCGGTGAGCTTGGCGGTTTCGGTCCCGGTCACCCAGCCGCCGGGGGGTTGAACGAACACATACGCCGAGCCGGAACTCGCAACGTTACCATCGGCGAAAGGAGCCCCGATCTGGATCACGTCGCGGCTGATCGCGACTGAGATGCCGAAGTTGTCACCGGCCGCGCCGTCGGAGGCGGTGAGCTTCGCGGTCTGGGTCATGTTCACCCAGCCGTCGACGGGCTTCTGGAACACGTACGCCGAGCCGGAGTCACTGCCGTTGTCATCGTCGACATAGGCCCCGATCACGGCCACCTCGCCGCTGATCGAGACCGACCAGCCGAAGAGGTCATCGGCAGCGCCATCGGAGGCGGTGAGCCTGGCGGTCTGCGTCATGTCCACCCAGCCGCCGGGGGGCTTGACGAACACATACGCCTTGCCGGGGTCACCAGAAAACTCTTCTTTGGCTCCGACCACGAGCACGTCATCGCTGATCGACACCGAGAAACCGAAAAAATCGAAGACATCGGTATCGGAGGCGGTGAGCTTGGCCGTTTGGGTCATGTTCATCCAGCCGCCGGGGGGCTTTTGGAACACATAGGCCGAGCCGTTGTTGACGCCGGTCCTAGAAGCCCCGATCACCACTACGTCGCCGCTGATCGAGACAGAGACGCCGAAGAAGTCATCGTCAACGCCGTCGGAGGCGGTGAGCTTGGCCTGCTGGACCCAGGCCAAGCCGTTCCAGCCGAACACATACGCCGAGCCCGGCACATCAGGCCCAACAATATCGAACCCGAAGGCCCCCACCACCGCCACGTCGCCGCTGATCGAGACCGAGATTCCGAACCGGTCGCCGTTAGCGCCGTCGGAGGCCAGGAGTTTGGCGATCTCGCACTCGTCTCCAACCGGTGGCGGCGGTGGCTGGCATTGCGGGCAGTTGACCGGATCCGCAACCCCTGCATCGGCGCAGAGCTGGTCCCAGGTGTTCTTGCAGCAGAAGGGGTCATTCGCGCAGATCGCGTTGCAGCATGCGAGATCATCGCATCCGGGCGATCCGTTGTTCACGCAGCAGTCACCCAGGCCTGGGCAGGGCCCGGCCACACCGCCGTCCGCAGGCGAGGAGGGTTGTCCTCGGGTGGTGCGCCGCTTTGGGGCAGCCTGCCCGGCCGGTTGTGCCTTGGACCGCACGTCCGTGAGCTGGACTGTGCCCACGGCGACCGGGGCCACTTGGCCGCTGCTCGCCTCGCCGCGGAGCAACAGGCTCGTTAGGAGACCCGCAGCCACCCCCGCTCCGATCAATCGGACGCTGCCTGCCATCGTCCTTTCCTCCTGCTCAAAGCCATTGGAACACGGATCGTCCGACCAGTCAAGGAAAAAATGCTTCGATGGCGCGCCGAGATGACAAAGCAATGCCCCGGCGTAGTCAGGGGCTATGGGATTGGGTGACGGGATTGTTCGGCGGCTAGCATCGTTGGCGCCGATGAAAGGACCGCGACCAGTGGTCGCGGCTTTACAGTGAGAAGCGGTTGACGGCGCGCGATCAGGTCTTCGGCCGATCGCTCGTCGTGCGCTGTTCGATGCGCTTCTCGGGGACCGTTTGGACGATGCGGTTGACGAAAATGCTCGGTGTATGGATGTGTTCGGGGTTGAGCCGGCCTGTCTGGACGATCTCTTCAACTTCAGCGACGGTGGTCTTGCCACAGGCGGCGATCATGGGGTTGAAGTTGCGAGCGGTCCGGCGGTAGATGAGGTTGCCGGCGTGGTCAGCCTGATAAGCTTTGACGAGGGAGAGGTCGGCAACGATTGAGCGTTCGAGAATGTAGGTTTGGCCGTCAAACTGCCTTTGCTCCTTTCCCTTGGCGATGATGGTGCCGACGCCGGTGGGGGTATAGAAGCCGGGGATGCCCGCGCCGCCGGCCCGAAGCCGTTCCGCCAACGTGCCTTGGGGACAGAACTCAACCTCCAGTTCGCCGGCGATGTATTGCCGCTCAAACTCGTCGTTCTCACCGACGTAGGAGCTGACCATCTTCTTGACTTGCCGGGATTGCAGCAACAGCCCCAGTCCCCAATCGTCAACGCCGGCGTTGTTGGAGATCACCGTCAGGTCACGCACGTTTGAGGCGCCCACGGCGATGATGAGCTGCTCGGGGATTCCGCAGAGGCCGAAGCCCCCGGCCGCGATCGTCATGCCATCGAACAGCAACCCATCCAGGGCGGCCGCGGGGGTGTCGTAGACTTTCTCAACCATAGCTGTTGTTCGCTTCCAGTCATCCGAGCCGTCGCAGTGTACTGAGAGACCCCGCGAGCGTCATGGCTTCGGTGGAGGGCCGTTCGGGAGGCCGGTTGCCATCGGCCCAAGCGGCACTTCAGAACCGAGCACGGTACGGGTCAAGGGGCGCTATGAGTACCGCAGCCACTTGAGCAGCTCAAGCGGCGACGGCGGCTTGCCGTACATGAGTACCCCGATGCGGAAGACCTTGGCGGCCATCCAGATCATGCCGAGCACGCAGATGTAACCCCAAATGATCGAAACCGGATACTGCCACATCGGCATCGGCTCTTCCGCGACGTGGCGAAGAATCATCGCGAACGGAATCATCGGGGGAATGAAGCTGCAAACCGTGGCGACCGTGCCGTTGGGCGCCTGTGTGATCGGCATCCACAACATCCACGGGATCATCAGCAGCAGCATGACCGGCGTCATCAGCGTGTTCGCCTCGCGTATGTCGCTGACGGCGCTGCCCACCGCAGCCATGATCGAGGCGATCATGAAATAGGCCATGAAATAGAACACGCCGAGGTACACCAGATCCATCGTGTTGATGAACTGGGTGAAACGCTCCATCATGATCAGAGCGAAGATTCCGGCCGACGAATAGATGAGCACGATCAAGAGGCCGACACCACCGTGGCCGAGAATCTTTCCCGTCATGAGTTGGAGCGGGCTGACCGCGCTGAGCAACACCTCCATCACGCGGTTGGACTTCTCCTCGATGGTGGTCATCAGGAGATGTTGGCCTGAGGTGAGCGTGCCGATCCAGATCAGCATCATAAAGGCCATGGGAATGATGATCTGCGCGAGCTTACGTGTTCCAGCCGAGGCATCCATCTCTTGGCCGTCCTCAAGCATGCGTTTTGTATCGGCCCTGGGGCGCTTGAGCATGGCCAGCACCTCCTCGGGGTCCTGGCCGGTGCGCTGGGCTCGGACGCGCACGACGGATGCGCCAAGTCGTTGCTCGATCAAACTCACGTGGTCGCTGTCGAGATCCTCCGAAACGAACAATTGGAATCTCTGCCGGCTACCCCGGTCAGGGGGTGTGTCGAGAACCTCAGGCGCGATTACCGCTACCGCAAGCAGGTCGTCGTCGCGAACACGTTGCTTGAGCGTCATCAGCGACGCGTCGGCATCCCCTTCAACCCGCTCGATCGTGATGATCACCTCACCCCGGGCTGCCTTTGGCATCGCGCCGGGCGTGCTCATGGGACTCGATGGGATCGACCCAGTACCAATCGCTTCTGTGGCGCTTTCTACAAGATCTCGCTGTTGTCGCTCCTCGTCGCTTCGGATCTTCTCTTGGTCGAATTCGATCTGCGCCGCTACGGACAGTTCACCCGTGGGATCGACGATCGCGACTGTTCCAACGATCGGGGGTTCCTGATGTGAGGTCATCATTAGGCCGGCAACTGCCCCGATAGCGATAACCAGTACAGGTATGCCGAGCACCGCCAGCAGAAAAATCTTGCGCATGACCGTCTGCTTGAATTCGCGCCAGGCCACGGCCGCGACCTTAGACATGACTCAGCTCCTCGCGGGCAAGCTTGGCTGCGCCTGAACCGACGTCGTCCTGCACGACCTGGATGAAAACCTCATCGAGGCTGAGTCGGCGTAGTTCCACGGATCGCATCGGGCGCTGCGACAGAACATGCTGCATGATCACCTGCGGGTCAGCTGACCTCTCAAGTTCCAATTCAAACGCAGCCGAGTGGGGGAGTCTTCGCACCGCTTGTACGCCCGCGATTCGGTCGCTGAGCACTTCGCCATCGACCGGCTCGGCGACGATCGTCCTTGGGTCGAATCGTTGTCGAATTTCCTGGAGCGTGGCGTCGAGAATCTTCGCGCCCTTGTTGATCAAGAAGATACGATCACAGATGAGCTCTGCCTGGTGCAGCACGTGCGTCGAGAAGATGATCGTCGTGCCCTGGCCCTGCAGCTCGCGAATGAGTTGGTTCAGCAGCCTGGTGTTGACGGGATCGAGTCCGGAGAACGGCTCGTCGAGGATGAGCAACTCAGGCTCGTGGAGAATGGCGGCAAGGAATTGCACCTTCTGCTGCATGCCCTTGGACAGCTCCTCGCACTTCTTGCGGTAGACATCCGGCAGGTCGATCCGCTCGAGCCATTGTTGGATGTAGGTCGAAAGATCGCGCCGTCGCACACCCTTGAGCTTGGTCAGGTACTGAAGGAACTCGCCGACGCGCATCTTGCGATAGAGCCCGCGCTCCTCGGGCAGATAGCCGATGCGGTCCTTGGATTTCAAGGCGTTGCCGCCGAGCACTTCTATCGAGCCGGAGTCGGGATAGATGATGGACATGATCATGCGGATCGTGGTGGTCTTGCCGGCCCCGTTGGGCCCCAGGAAGCCGCAAAGGCTGCCTCGCGGCACGTCCAGATCCAGCTTGCGCACCGCGTGCGTAGAGCCGAACGATTTGTTCACGCCTCGCAAAGTAATTGAAGAGTCGGCCATGGCGATCAGATCAAGATGCGAATCTCAGGGGTATGATTGGCTCAAGCCAGGCTCCGCCGGGACCGAGATTTTGGGCAGGCTGCAACGAGATCGTAGCCGGGGTTAGGGGCGAGGATGTCCGGGCTGCTCTGGGGGTCACAAAGCGACACTGGGACTGTACATGAGCACGGCCGGGACGGCTATGATCTCGCCTTGTCGAGCTGTAACGTATCTGACTTATAGAGAGGATCGAAATGCCCGCTGCCTCGAACCTTGGCTTCCCACGGATCGGCCCGAAGCGTGAGCTGAAGAAGGCGCTTGAGAGCTACTGGTCGGGCGCGTGTGGGTTGTCCGAGCTGGAAGCTGTGGGTGCTGAACTCCGCAAAGCCAACTGGCGGCTTCAACGCGATGCGGGGATCGATCACATCCCATCCAACGACTTTTCGTTCTACGACCATGTTCTGGACACCTGCGCGATGGTTGGAGCGGTTCCCGACCGCTACGCCTGGAACGCAGGTTGTGTGGACCTCGATACGTATTTCGCAATGGCCCGCGGTATCCAGGACGAATCGACCGGCCGTGACGTCATCGCCATGGAAATGACCAAGTGGTTCGACACCAACTACCACTACATCGTCCCCGAGTTCGCCGCCGACCAGAAGTTCACGTTGGCCTCCACCAAGGCGATCGATGAATTCAACGAAGCGAAGGGAATCGGCGTGCAGACCCGCCCGGTCCTGCTTGGGCCGCTTTCATTCCTGATGCTTGGCAAGACCAAGGACCCCGCCGTTGAGCCGCTGGACCTGCTTGATCCTCTCGTGGGAGTGTACGAGGAGGTCCTGACCCGTCTGGGTGAAGCCGGCGCCGAGTGGGTGCAGATGGATGAGCCCTGCCTGGTGCTTGATCTGGATGGAGCTGCGCTGTCGGCCTATGAAATCGCCTACCAGCGCATGCGCCGTCCTGCCGGTGATCTCAAGCTGCTCCTCGGCACCTATTTCGGCTATCTCGGCAAGAACCTGGACACCGTCGCCAAGCTCCCGATCGATGGGCTGCACATCGATCTCGTACGCGCGCCGCACCAACTTGACGATGCACTGGCGAAGTTTCCCGACAATATGGTCCTCTCAGCCGGTGTGGTGGATGGCCGCAACGTTTGGCTCAACGACCTTTCACGATCGCTGGACCTCTTAGAGCGCATCGAGTCGCAGGTGGGCCCGGATCGGCTGATCGTGGCGCCGTCGTGCTCGATGATCCACGTCCCGATCGATCTGGGGCTCGAGACGCAGCTCGATACCGAGGTGCACGATTGGCTGGCCTTTGCGGTACAAAAACTCGACGAGATCGTCGGCTTGACCCGCGCAATGCGAGAGGGTCGCGACGCCGTATCCGATCTCATGGCCGAGAGCCGGCGCCGAATAGACAGCCGCCGGCGATCATCGAAAGTGCATCGCCAGGAGGTCAAGGATCGCGTCGCCGGAATTGGTCCCGACGATGCATCCCGGGCAAGCCCCTTCGCCCAACGTCGGGTGCTCCAGCAGCAGAAGCTTGGTCTACCTCGTTTCCCGACCACGACCATCGGATCGTTTCCGCAGACGCCCGAGATGAGGACCAACCGCGCGGCGCTGCGCAACGGCAAGATCACGCGCGAGCAATACGAGCGCTTTCTTGAAGCCGAGATTGCCGAAACGATCCGCTTCCAGGAAGAGATCGGTCTCGATGTGCTCGTCCACGGCGAGCCCGAACGCAACGACATGGTGCAATACTTCGGGGAACAGCTCACCGGTTTTGCGTTTACACAGCAGGCGTGGGTGCAGAGTTACGGGTCGCGCTATGTTCGGCCGCCGATCATCTACGGGGACGTTTCCCGGCCGAAACCCATGACCGTGCGATGGGCGACGTACGCGGCGTCACTGACCGACAAGCCGATCAAGGCGATGCTGACCGGGCCGATCACCATGCTCCAGTGGTCGTTCGTCCGCGACGACCAACCCCGCCGAGATACGGCCCGTCAAATCGCGCTCGCCGTCCGAGATGAGGTCGGTGATCTCGAAGCGGCCGGCATCGGTGTAATCCAGATCGACGAGCCCGCGATTCGAGAGGGGCTGCCGCTTCGGCGCCACGATTGGCCGGCGTATCTCGAATGGGCCGTCGAATGCTTCCGCATCGCTTCATCAGGCGTCCGCGATGACACGCAGATTCACACTCACATGTGCTACTCCGAGTTCAACGATATTGTTGAGGCCATCGCGGCGCTCGATGCGGACGTGATCTCCATCGAGTCGTCTCGATCGCAGATGGAGCTGCTGGATGCGTTTGAGTCGTTCGACTACCCCAACGAGATCGGTCCGGGCGTGTATGACATTCACTCGCCGCGGATACCGAGCGCCCAGGAGATGCGGGAGCTGCTCAGCAGGGCGACGAGGTATCTCTCGGCCGACCAGGTTTGGGTGAACCCCGATTGCGGGCTGAAGACGCGTTGCTGGGAGGAGATTCGCCCGGCGCTACGAAACATGGTGCAGGCAGCCCAGGCGATGCGAGCCGAACTAGCGGAAGTTCGCTGAGCCCGCTGCCGGCGGCGCGCGACGCAATGCAGGACTGCACACCGGTATGATGAGCCGATGTCTGCCTCAGACCGCGCTCGAACCCCTCGGCGACCCAGCCGGTTCGGCTGGATGTGGTCCATCTTCACCGTTCGTTGGGTGCTCGGCCTGATCTTCTTCATGGCGGGTTGGTGGAAGTGCTTCGGGATCTCGCCTGTCCAACACGCAGAGATGTTCTTCCTGGAGCAGTTCCAGGAGACATGGATCCCGGTCTGGTGGTTGTGGGGGCTGGGAGCGACAATCCCCGTAGTGGAGTTGCTCGCCGGAGCGATGGTGTGTCTGGGGCTGGCTCGCCGGCCCGCCTACATTGCGCTTGGGGCGATCCTCGTTTTCGTGACCTACGGCCACCT
>JADFIR010000003.1 GCA_022566535.1 Planctomycetota bacterium | reverse complement strand
GTACATCACACATGACCTCGCCGTCGTTGCGCAGATTGCGGACGAGATCATGGTCTTGCGCAACGGCCGCATGGTCGAGTACGGGAGTCCGGATCAAATCATCCACAATCCGCGAGAACAGTACACGCAAAGCCTCGTATCGGTGCTTGCGATCGTGAAAGCGGAAGCAGGCGACAGCGACCGGGCGCCGGTGCTTGCCGCCCGCAATATCACGGCAGCCTATGACAACACGAATATGGTGCTGCAGGATGTAAGCATCGATTTGCATGCCGGCCAGACGCTTTCAGTCGTTGGCGAATCCGGATCCGGCAAGTCGACCTTGGCTAACACCATCGCCGGCCATCAGGGGTACGATGTGATCTCGGGCACAGTCACCTATAAGGATTTGGACTTGCTGGCGCTCGACCCGTCCGAGCGGGCGGCAGAGGGTGTGTTCCTCGGCTTTCAGTACCCGATTGAGATTCCCGGGATCAGCAATATGAATTTCTTAAGGACGGCGCTTAATTCGATCCGCCGATACAGAGGCGAGGAGGAAATGTCAGCGGCTGAGTTTCTGGGTCTGTTGCGGGAAAAGGCGGCGGCGCTCGGAATCTCCAACGACATGCTGAAAAGGGCCGTTAATGTAGGGTTTTCGGGTGGCGAAAGAAAAAGAAATGAAATGCTGCAAATGGCGGTTCTGGATCCTCAGTTTGCTGTTCTCGACGAGACGGATTCGGGGCTTGATATCGACGCTTTGAAAATTGTGGCACGAGGCATCAATGCGTTTCACGGAGCGGACAAGGGTCTTCTGTTGATCACCCATTACAAGCGCTTGCTTAGTTACGTGAAGCCGGACGTGATCCATGTGCTGATCGACGGCCGGATCGCGCAATCAGGCGACAAGGAACTGGCCGAAGAACTGGAGGAGGCCGGTTACGCCGCCTTCGCTTGAGGCGGGGCCGTACCGGGAAATGTTGTTTATGACTGATGTTGCAGCATATCTGATCGAGGCGCGAAAGATCGCAGCAGGGCCCGGCGCTGTGGCGGCCCTCAGACAGCTTGAGGCCATGGGGCTGCCGACCAATAAGCTTGAGGACTGGCGTTATACCGATCTGCGACCCTTGAGGAAGGAGCCGTTCCGAGCCTTGACGGATGGGGGTGCGGAGGCAGGGATTGTCGTCCCGGAATCCCTCTCATCCTGGCCTAGGCTTGTTCTCTTAAACGGTCGCTGCCTGAGGGACGCCTCCGACGATCTGTCAGGCACCGGAATTGAGATCACACAAACGGCTCCAGCCGTTGATTCGGCCTTTGATGGAATCGAGGCCTTGAATTTTGCCCTCGCTGGCGAACCCTTTCAGTTGACCGTGGACGCCGGAGCGGAAACCAAAGGCCTCGAGCTGACGCTTGTCTTTGACGGCCCGCCCGATCGGGCGGCCCATGCGCGGAGCCTATTGCGAGTGGCCGGCGGAGCGTCCCTAGATATGTGGGTAAGGGTCGTGGGATCGGGTCCATTGGGTTGGATCAATCTGGTCCAGCAAATCGAACTGGAAAAGGATAGCCGGCTTCGTATCTTCATGGATATCGATCCGCAAAGTTCTGATTTCGTGACCATAGTTGAATCCATCCGACTGGCTGCCGGGGCCCGATGCGAACATCATTCGATCAAGCGCAGCGCCGGGTCTCTACGTCACATGATCCGTGCCGACCTCGCCGGTCCCCGAGCCAATCTCATGATCAATGGCGTCGCCCTCGCCGGCTTCGACATAGGCCATCCGCCTGCCTTTGACCTCGGCGAATTTCTTTGTGCCGTAGGGCCTTGCAGAAATTGGCATCGGTTTTGCTCCCCGTCTCCGCTATCACGCACCATTATACCTCGGCTGCGCCTTTCGGCGAAGGCGCGCACGTCCTCGTGACCGATCTCCTGTCGGCTAAGAAGCTTGCCGCATCAGTAGATCAACTTGCGGATCTCATGGACCGAGGTGTGGTTGTCTTGCGGCTCGGCGAGCACGATGAGCGGGATTTCACAACCCGCGACCTGGTCGTCGCCAACCCGGCGGTGCCCAAGCCCTGGGAGAACCCTTTTCTGCGTGCTGCGACCGGCGCCGGTGTCCCAATCACCACCGAGATCCGACTGCTGACCGACCGGCTCAACCGCGATCGGGTGATCGGCGTGACGGGGACCGCGGGAAAATCCACCACCGCTGAAATGATCCACCACATCCTTACTCGTGTGGGCGTGCCCGCACACCTCGGCGGGAACATCGGCGGTTCGCTGCTCGACCGGCTCGACACGATCGAAGCCAACGACTGGATTGTGCTGGAGCTTTCCAGTGCCATGCTCTATTGGCTGGCCGATGCGGTGGCGTACCGCGGGGCAGCCGGCTTCTCCCCGCGCATCGCCATTCTCACGAACCTCCAACCCAACCACCTCGACTGGCATGGGACGCTCGAACACTATCAACAGTGCAAGCAGAACATCTTCGGGTATCAACGGCCCGGTGACCGGTCCATCAAGATCGATGACATCGACCCGTCCGCAGCACACGTTCCACTGCGGATTCCTGGCCGGCACAACCAGATCAACGCGCAGTTTGCGCTCGTAGCGGCCTCGACGGCCACCGGCCTGGGCCCCACCGAGGCTGCCAATCTGCTGTCTGATTTTGCGGGCTTGCCTCATCGACTCCAGCTCATCGCCGAGCACGATGGCCTGCGCTTCTACGACGATTCCAAATCCACCACGCCGCAGGCAACCTGCCTTGCCGTTGCCGCCTTGGGCGATCCCGCAAGAGTTCACCTGATCGCCGGCGGCTACGATAAGGGGATCGATCTGTCACCGATCGTGACGCTTGCGTCTCAGCTCGCCGGCCTGTACACGATCGGCGACACGGGGCCGGGGCTGGCGCAGAGCGGCGGCGCGTATTGCTCCACGCTGCAGCGCGCCGTCGAAACCGCCGTGGCACAGATGCGAGCAGGCGACGTGCTATTGCTGAGTCCCGGATGCGCCAGCTGGGACCAATTCGACAACTATGAACAGCGCGGCGAAGCGTTTTGTCGCCTCGTTGGGGCCCAGGTTGCCTCGACGGCTCGTCCCGTCTCGTGAGAGATAGCCGGCGGGCTACGCCCGCCGGTACCGGGACGCATAGCGTCCCGGCTACTGAAAGGTGCGCCGTCGATCACTCATATCCGAGTTCGGCCAGTTCGTCCTCCTCCAGGCCGAAGTGGTGGCCCATTTCGTGGAGCAACGTGATACGAATTTCACCGGCCACCGCGTCGGCACCCCCCTGCGGCCGGCCGTGCTCGTCCTCTGATCGCTCCCAGCCCCCCGCCTGCATGACAACCCCCTCCCGGAAGATCTGAATCGACTCCGGCGGCTCCACACCCTCGGTTACCGATCGTTCAGTCAGCGGCACGCCGGTGTACAGCCCGCACAGCGACTGGTCGTCGTGATCCAGCCCGAACTCGCGCAGCAGGTGTCGCGATGGGCGATCCTCGACCACCAGCGGAGCCTCTTCAAGAAGCTCGTGGAGACGTTGCGGCAACGACGCCAGGACCTGTTCAAGCAGCGCATCGAACATCATGCGCTGGGCTTGGTTCATCGGGGCTTCACCTGTCCGACGAGTTCGCGTATGGATGAACATCCCTGTCGCTGCACCCACCTGGCAAGACCCTTCAGCACGGCCTTGGGTGAGCGAGGATCGACAAACAGGGCGGTGCCCATTCCCACTGCGGTCGCCCCGGCCAGGATGAACTCGGCGGCGTCAGACCACCTCATCACGCCGCCCAGCCCGATCAGCGGCACCCCGGCCGGCCCCGCCGCCGCGTGGTAGACCTCATGGACCATCCGCAGAGCAATGGGATGGATCGCCGGTCCGCTGAGACCGCCGGACCCCCGGCTAAGGCGGGGAGTCCCGGCCTCCACGTCGATCGCCAGCGCCGACACCGTGTTGATCAAGGTCAAGCCGTCTGCTCCCGCTTCGATCGCGGCCCCGGCCATAGCCACGATGTCGCCGACATTAGGCGACAATTTGACCAACATCTTGGTTCTCTTGAGGGCGGGTCGCACCTCGCCGAGCAGTACGCGCAGCTGATCGGGGTCCTCGCCGAAGACCAGCCCGTCTTGGGTGTTGGGGCACGACACGTTCAACTCGACCAGGGGCAGACTATCCTCGGCATCGAATGCCGCCGCGACCGCGACATAGTCCTCGATACTGTTGCCGGCTATTGATCCGATCAGGAGCGTGTCGAGCCCAGCCGCCCCGGGCATCTTTTCGTCCAGGAACCGCTGCAACCCGACGTTGGCCAACCCCACAGCGTTGAGCATGCCCAGGGGAACCTCGACCAGCCGCCAGGGCGGATGGCCCTCGCGCGGTTGGGAGGTGATCGACTTGGTGACAATCGCGCCAAGCCGGCTCGGCTCCAGCACGTCGGCGAACTCGTCCACGTAGCCGCAGGTCCCCGCCGCGGCGACAATCGGGTTGCGCAGCACAACGCCCGCCAGGCTCACGGACATGTCCACCATGATGCGGGTTGTATCACATCTACCCAGACGCGGTCGGAGCTATGATGCGTCAGCCCAAGGAAAGCACACGTGAAGGAACCATCCCGCTATGAGCAATCCTGACGAGCGAATCGCCCAGTTCGAGCACATGGCCGCTGAGGACCCGGACAATGCAATGGCTCACTTCAGTCTGGGCAGTGCCTACCTTGGGGCCCAGCGCCACGCCGATGCGGCCGCAAGCTTCCAGCGATGCATCGAGCTGAACAGTGAGATGAGCAAGGCCTATCAGTTGGCCGCAGCGGCCCTCATCGATTCCGGTCAGGAGGACCGGGCCGCTGAGATCCTCATCATCGGCTACGAGGTGGCTGCCCGCCGAGGCGACATGATGCCGAAGAACGCCATCGCCGAGCTGTTGAAGCGAATCGGCCGCGAGCCGCCGGAACTTTCCGACTCCGACCAGGCCAAGGCGGACCAGATCGAGCGAAGCGACGTGTTTACCTGCCAGCACACCGGCCGGCCGGGGACGCAGTTGCCCGAGCCGCCGATGCGGGGCGCGCTCGGTCAGTGGATCTACGAACACATCTCCTCGGAAACATGGGGCGAGTGGATCGGCCAGGGCACGAAGGTCATCAACGAGCTTCGCCTGGATTTTTCCCGCGAACAGGACCAGCGAGTTTTCGATGAACACATGTGCGAGTTCCTGGGGATCGACGACGCGCTGTATGGGGAACTGACGGCAAAGGCGTAAGGCGCCGTTTAGCCGTCGCCCCTGGGCGACGCCCGATGCCTTGATGCCTTCTCTTCAGATGTACGCCTTGCGGTGGTAGATCCACCACTCAAGCATAATCACGGCGAGGCAGAGCCCGATCGCCCACGGCCACAGCGGCGTGTATTGGGTGGCGCCGGCGCCGGCGACATAGACATCTTCCTCTTTGGCCAGTATTCGCTCAACGGGGCGAATGTCACCCTCGCGGTCGCTGAGCAGGTTGACGGCAAACGCCCGGCTGTGCTTCTGGTCGCTCCCGGGCACCGACCAGGTCAAGGCGTAGATCCCGGACAACCGGATCGGCCCCCAACTGAACAACGCCGGATCCAGCGGGTCGAGCCGTTGGGTACCGCCATCAGGCAGATGAAGGTCGATCCGTTCGGCGGCTACGGGCAGCCGGGTCGTCAGCGCCTCGCCGGGGGCAAAACTTGTGGCGCTGATCGCTTCGCCTGCGTGGCCGAGGTATTCCACCGCATTCACGATGAACGTGACGAACGAGCGGAGGAACGGCCAGTTGCTGTCCAGCGGATCGAACGTGACACAGATCGCCTGCATCTGCCCGCGAGAGACCGCAACGATCGCCGGGCCACGGCTTCCTTCGGCCAACACCTGCACGTCGTCGGCCGGTTGAAGGAGATGAAACCTGGAAATGTACAGTTGCTCCAGGTTCACGAACCGAAACACGGGGTGGTTGTCAGTCACATCGAGGATCAACTGACCCTCACCCCGGCCGAACTCATTGAGCCCCTCCAGCGGCGGCGTCGAGCCGAGGGTGAGGTATCGTCCCGGCGGCATCATTCCCGCTTCCGGAGCATAATCGTCAAACACGATTACGTCGTATTGATCGATGGCCCCCTGCTCGGCGAGCGTCTCATAGCGAATCGCTGTGAGGACCTCCATCCGCTGGATTGATCCGATCCCCTCCAACGCGGTCCGAAGCAAGAAGCTCTTGGGGGCGACCAACGCTACGGTCAGGCGTTTGGCCGGCGGCACCACAAGCCGGGCCGCATTATCAGCCGCCAGATCATCGTCACGAAGGCTGGCGACCTCGATCACCACCCCGCGCGGCTGCTCGAAGGGCGTGAAGACCACATTACGGCGCTGCGCAACCAGCGCTGCGGTCGAAGCATCGATCTGGGCCGGGCCGATCGTTATCTCTTCGATTGCCCGGACCACGCCATCGACCGAAAGTTGAACGTCGCTCGTGACGGGCTTGGTGTTGAAGTTCGCCAGCGAAGCAAAGACCTCAACCGCAGTCGGACGATCGTAGGGCCGCTCAATGGAAATGACCGTGACCGCCACGTTGTCCGCCTGGGGCGAGCCGATCGGGTGATACAGCATCGTCTCGCCGCGAAGCACCTGCTCGTCCAGGTCGGCGATCCGACCGTCGCTGAACAGTTCCAGCGTGGCCGGATCCCCCACCGGACGGTCCGACTCAGGATCGGGATTCGTGGTGTAGGCCCGCGCCAAAGTCAACGCTTCGGTGATGCGGCTCTCGCCGTGCGTGGGTTGGATGCGGTCGATGGCCCCAAGCAACTGCCCCTTGGAGTCGGTGAACCGGCAATAGACCTCGGCCCGATCGGAGAAGGCGATCACCATCGTCTGACCGGCCGACGAGCTGAACAGGCCTCGGTCGTAGAGCGTTTCGATGCGATCCTTGGCTCTGCGCTTGGCCTCGTCGAGACGCGTGCCTTCGCCCTCGATGTCGCTTGCGGTCATCGAGGCGGAGTTGTCGATGAGGATGACCGTCTTGCCGGTGGTCCGTTGGCCGGCCTGTATCTGCGGCTGCATGATGGCCAGCGCCAGCAGTATGAGCGCCAGCAGTTGCAACAACAGCAGGATGCTGGGCCGAAGCCGCTGAAACGGGGCGTTGGCCCGCAGGTCCTCGACCGAGCGCTTCCACAACAAGGTGCACGCGATCGGTTGGGCTCGGCGCCGCAGCTTGAGGAAGTACAACAAGATCAGAGGCGGGATCACGACCGCAGCGAGGATCAGGCCGGCTGGGACCGAAAGCCAACTCACTTCAACAGCCCCCGCTTGCGCAGGTAATCAAGCAGCAGCGTGGTGAGGTCGGTGGCGGTGTCGATCGTCAGGTGCGAGATCGCTCGCCGTACGCAAAAATCGCGCAAGCGCCCGCAATAGGCGTCCAGATTCTCCTTGTATCGCTTCAGCAGGGCGGCGCTGATGGTGACTTCCGCCGTGTCTTCGTCCTCGATATCCGTCAGGCGAAGATCACCCGCCAGGCCGTGCTTGCCGGGATCGATTTCTTCGGGGCTAAGGATCTGAAGGCAGAAGGTGTCGTAGCCTCCGCCGGCCAGGTATCGTAGTCCCTTCTCGTAGCTTTCTTTGAACATGAAGTCGGAGAGGATGACCATGACACCTTTACCCTGTCGGGAAAGGGCAACGTGGCGCATCGCGTCGTTGAAGGCGCTCTCGTCGCCGGACTCCAGGTCCAGTAGCCACGTGCCCATCTCCCGCGTGCGCCGCCTGCCCCTGAGGTTCGGTAGCGGCTGCACACCCTCGCGGCTAAACGCGTAGAGCGTGACACGGTTGTGGTTGACCAGCCCAATGTAGCCCAGAGCCATGGCGAGTCGCCGGGCAAAGACGAACTTGTTGGGGTTGCCCCAATCCATTGATGCGCTGGCGTCGATGGCGATCAACAGCGACAGGTCCTCCTCTTCGAGGAACATCTTGAGGAAGAGCCGGTCGAGCCGAGCGTAGACGTTCCAATCAACGAACCGCAGGTCGTCGCCGTGGACGTAGTGGCGGTAGTCGGCGAACTCCACGCTCACGCCGCGCCTCTTGGACCGCCGCTCACCCTGAAGTTTGCCCGCAAATATCTTGCGCGACATCACGTCAACCTGATCGAGCTTGGCCATCAGCTCGCTGTCGATCAGCTCATCGACGCGCTTCGGTCGAGGCTCGGTTGAGACGCCGAATTCAGGCATGGGTGGAGGCTCGGAGGCTTGGAGGCTTCGTAGCGAGCCGCGGCGTCCTCGCCCGCGGTCTCGTATGTTGCGCAAACTGCGCCCGTTCCCTGTTGATCGCAAACCGGGCCCGGGGACGGGCCGGCTCGCCCAGAGCTCCCGGTGATTCTCCCGATGCCACGATGCGTTTGCTCATTGGAAGTCTCTTGGGATCCTCACGAGCAGCTCGTCGATGATATCGTCGTTGCTTACGCCATCGGCCTGGGCCTCGAAGGTTCGGATCAGCCGGTGACGCAGGGCCGGGTGAGCCACGGACTCGACATCCTTGAACGCGGCGGCGTATCGCCCCCCCAGCAGTGCTCGAACCTTCGCGGCACTCGTCAGCGCCTGCGCCCCGCGCGGGCTCACACCGACTCGAACGTAGCGATCAAGAAACGAATCGTCTCCGCTGCTTGGTCCGCCGGGGTGGGTGGCCAGCACCAGGCGAATCGCGTAGTCCTGCACGTGCGGGGCGACCACGATCCGCCTGGCCAGCCGCTGCGCCTTGATGATGTACGGCCCATCCATGACGGGATCAACCAGCGATTCCAGGTTGCTCGTGGTGCGGGCCACGATTCTGTTCATCTCGCTTTGCGTGGCGTACGGCACGATAATCTTGAAAAAGAACCGATCGAGCTGCGCTTCGGGAAGCGGATACGTCCCCTCCTGCTCGATGGGGTTCTGTGTCGCCAGGACCAGGAACGGCTGGTTGAGCCGGCGCGTCCGCCCGCCGACCGTGACGCTTCGCTCCTGCATCGCTTCGAGCAGCGCCGATTGGCTCTTGGGCGTGGCCCGATTGATCTCGTCGGCCAGCAGAAACTGGCTGAAGACCGGGCCCGGGCGGAAGGTGAACGACCGCCGGCCGGTGACGGGATCATCGACGACGACGTTTGTACCGGTGATGTCCGCAGGCATCAGGTCCGGCGTGAACTGAATGCGGGCAAACGGCAGACTCAGCGTTCGGGCCAGGGTTCGCACGAGCAACGTCTTGCCCAGCCCCGGCACACCTTCCAGCAGCACATGCCCATCGCAAAAGAGCGCGATCAGCATCTGCTCGACGACCTCGTCCTGCCCGACGATCGCCTTGCTGATCTGGGCCCGCAGCCGGCCAAACATCTCGCGGAAGGCGGCGCAAGCCTTCTTGACAGCCTGCACATCGTCGAAGGCCATATCCAATTGGGGCACAGCTGCGGCGTCAGGCATCGCCTTGATCCTCGGTTCGGCGATCGGCCTGATCTCGGGCTCGACGCTTTGCGGCCAGCAGCCTGGAGGTGTAGTCGCCCTCATCCGGCGCTGCCGGCGGCTCAGCGGCATGGCGTGGCGCTGGGGGCTCAGCTGGGCTCCGCCCGGGCGCCTGCGAAGCTTCCTTCTGAACGTCAATGGCAAGTTGAGCGTCAGATACGTCCGCCTCGAAGCGGGAGGCAGGCTGAGCGATGGGATGGTCGGGCTTGGCCGCGGCTCGACGTCGGGCCACACGCTTCCACGCCGCGACCGTGTCGGTGCCGACTTCCGTCCGCCGCCCGATCGCTCTGGCCGCCGTCGCCGCTAATGCTCTGCGGTCCACCGCAAGTCGCCGCCCGGCCACGTCGAACAGGAAGAGTGCTGCGGCGATGATCACCAGCAGGTCCCAGATACTCTTGGGGCTCTTGGGGACCTCGAGGTCTTCGCGGTCGAAGAGATCCACCAGGGAGGGGTCGATCCCGCTGAGCACGCGCCCGCCGGTCCGCTCGGCCAGCTCGCCCAACAATGCCGCGTTGTGCTGGACCGCCCGATACTCACGCGGATAGGACACGGAAACGGCCGCCTGGATATTGCCCGCAACAGGAGTCTCCGGTGACCCGCCCACAAAGTTGATGTTCACCAGGTACGCCCCATCCGTGTCAGTGCGAAACTCGCCGCGGTACCGACCCGGCCCGATCTGCTGCAGGACCAACGGCTGGGCGGTACTGTCGGGGCGCAGGACAACAGCGCTGGTCCGAAGAAAGTTCAAGAACGATGCGTCAACGTCCAGCGCCTCGACTTCGACGACAGCTCGGTCGCCTTGGAGAGTGGTATTGACGATCATGTTGGCCGGGGCGCTGGGGCGCATGACCCAGCGAATCGACTGCTCCCAGAAGGATCGAAGCTCCTCCCAACCGGCCCAGCGGCTGCCCCATCGGCCCGTCAGGTCGGAGGTGTAGGCGATCGCCTTGCCAAGCCCGTAATTCCAATGGGCGTAGATCGGGTCGGCGCCCTCGGTGGTCGAATTGACCATGGGGATCTGGCTCAACCCCGCGCGCGGGGCGGTGAGCACATAACCGTCGATGCTCGGGACCGACACAAAGCCTTCGATCGGACCCGGCAGCCGACTGATGATCTGCGGCTGATAGGTGTCGCCTTCGACGATCAACGATCGCGAGACCAGCTGCGCCTCCTTGATGAAAATCTGCGGAAGCTTGGTCGGGTTCCGAATCGGGCCGTACGCGGTCCCGCCGGTGTAGTTGGCGATCGTCCTCATTTTGGTCACGTCGGCCGGGCTGCCGTGTCCGGCGATCAGCACAGTGCTGATGGTTATCTTGGCCGCGAGAAAACCGTCGAGCAGCTTCTGGGAAGGCCCGGCTGGATCACCGTCGGAAATAATGATCACGTGCTTCTGGCCGGCGGGAAGTGGTACCAGGCCGTCCAGGGCCATCTGCATCGACGTGCCGAAATCAGGCATGTCGCCCATGACCATCTTCTTTGCGGCGGCGATCGGGGCGGACTTGTCGCCGGCCAACTCCGGGCCGAACTCCCACGCGCTGCCGCCGGCCTGCCAGCTGTAATCGATGATGCCCACGTAATCGAGCCGGCTGAGGGCTTCGATGGCCGCAATGGCCACCTTCTGCCCCCAGAAGTTGCCTTGGGGCATCTCCGTGGAGTGCATGATCAGGGCCAGCGCCCCACGCGGCATCTGGCGGGTCTGCGGCGGGTCGAGCTTCACCGGCAAAACCTTTGCGACCTCCGAGTCGATCCACCCCCCGGCTCCGAAGGATTGCGGCCCGCCGAGCATCACCAGCCCGCCGCCTAGATCATGCACATAGGCGTGCAGGGTGCGATCGTCTTCGTCGGTGATGGCGTATCTGGGAATGTTGGCAAGGACCACCGCATCGTAACCGCTGAGGTGCACGGCCCCGCGAGCGAGCGCTGCTGTGCCTTGTACATCGACGGCGATATCGCTTTCGGTGAGCGCCGCAACCAGGTACTGAGACTCAACGGCCCCGTCGTCGATGATGAGAACCTTGCCTTCGCCGCCGACGAACGTCACGGCCACCGCCCGGTTGTTCATGCTGACACCGTCGTCGGAAGCGCGATCCGCTTCGAATACCGCATCAAACTGCACCGGCCCCGGCGTTTCCAGGCTGATCGTCACCGGGATGACCGTCAACCCCGGCTCCAGGGCGACCGGCAACGCATTTCCTTCTTCGGCGCCGTTGAGGTCCAGGTATTGCTCGTTCATCCGCAGGGTGATCCGGCCGGTAGCGCTGCCCTGGCTGCGCAACACCAGCTTGATGTTCGCCGACTGGCCGAGCCGCGCGCGTGCCGGAGCGGCGATGCGCTCGAAGATCACCTCGTTGGCGTGCTCGTACTGAAGCACCAGCACATCGATGCGCACATCGTTGGCTTTGGCAAGCTCGGCGGCGGCCAGCACCGAGTCCTCGGTTTCGTTGCCGTCCGAGGCCAGCACAATGCGGTTGGCTGTGTCATCGGGCATGATGGCCAGGGCCAGGCGGATCGCGGCGGCAAGATTCGTCGCATCAAGATCAGCCGGCTCTTGCACCTCGCCCAGCGCTGAGAACTTATCGGGCATGGCGACAATCGTGGCATCCTTCGCCACCGTGATCACCGCCAGGCGATCTTCACGATGCCTCTTGGCCTCCGTTGCTCGCCGCAGAAAATCAAGGGAACTCCTCTTGAGCGGCAACGGTATCGACTGGCTGCGATCGAGAATGACGGTGACGGTGAGCCCTTCGCCGCGCTTCTCCCACACCGGGCGGGCCAGCGCCGCCGTCAGCAGCAGGATCACCACGGCCCGCACCGCGAACGTGATATTCGCCTTGGTGCGCGACAATCCACCGATGCTGCGCCTGGCCATCAGGTACGTAGGCACAATCAATATCAGCAGCGCCAGCCAGCCCGGCCGGTCGAACTGAATCGGGAGATCGCCGAACATCCGCGGATCCTCGTACGATCCAGTTTAGCCGCCGCTTCCAAGCGGCGCGCGGGTCTGGGAGTGAGCGGTGGAACGCTGGCATTGAGGGTCATCGGGGCCGGCGAATCACCTGGACCCGGTTGTTCCCTGAATCGAGCACGAAGATCGCCTCATCGACGCCATCGATCCCCCACGGATACTGAAGCTCGCCTTCATCCGTTCCGGCCCGGCCGAACAATCCAAGGCATTCACCGGTGGCGGAAAGGTGCTGGATTCGGTTGTTGCCGAACTCACACACCAGCAGCGACCCATCGCCCAGCACCATCACATCATAAGGATAGGCCAGCTCGCTCGGCCCGCGACCGGGACCGCCAAGGACTCGCAGCTGCGTACCCTGCCCATCGCAGACAACGATGCGATGGTTGCAGGCGTCGGCGATGTACAGCTCGCTCTTGGACGCGTTGAAGGTCATGGCTTGTGGCCGGTTGAACTGGCCGGCCTGCGAGCCGAACGAGCCGAACCCAAAGAGAAACTCGCCTTGGGCGGAGAAGACCTGAACGCGATCGTTGCCTCCGTATTCGGAGACGTAGATTCGCCCCTGGGGTCCGAAGGCAACGTCGGTGGGATAGATGAACTCGCCCGGTCCCTGGCCGTATCGGCCGAACCGCATCAGCTCCCGGCCGTCGGGGTCGTACGCGATCACCCGGTGGTAATGGGTGTCGGCGACGAAGACCCGGCCGTCGGGGGCGACGTTGAGCCCGGTGGGTTTGCCGTTTTGCCACTGCGGCATGCGCCACTGAAGTTGCGGCTCGCCGTGAAAGTCGAATCGCTGCACCCGCGCGGTCTTGTCCACGATATAGATGAGCTGGCGCTGCCGATCGACGGCAATGCCGCGCGGGTAGTTGAATTGTCCCAGCGAAAGGCCGGGTCGGCCGAAGGTCGATCGCGTCTTCAGCGGCGCAGGTTGATCATCATCACTCGCCTCACAACCGCTCGCGGTAGTGAACAAGAGCACGCCGACCGCTGTCAGGCTCGCCAGGCGCAACCATCGGCGGCGCGACCCCCAGACCGCCACCGTGACGCCCGCCGCCGCCAGCGCAAGCAGCATGGTGGTGATACTGGCGATGAACACGACATCAGGCCGCTGATAGTGCATTGCGTCCAGCACAGCGGTGGCCAGCGGGTCGGACCCCGGCGGGTGCAGGCTCGCCGTCACCGGAATCTCGCTCACGCAAAGCACGGTCACGATCCCCGCGGTCGCCCCTGCCGCAGCGAGATACCTCGGCCACGACGATCCAAGCAGCGCCCTCATCGATGCGCCGCCGTCGATGAGCCGCAGATCGCGCAACGTGCGCGGTTCGCTCATGGCGATCCAACGTCCCAGCAGCGCCCCAATGAAGGCAAACCGAGCCAGATATCCGCCGATCAAGACCATCGGATTCGAGTAGACCAGGTCGTCAAGGCCCGGCCGGTTATACGCTGCTTCAAAGGCTACACCGACGATGGTACCGGGGATAATTGCAGTGAAGAGCCATCCGATCGCCTGGAGGTGGGCGAGGTTCCGCAGCCATCGGCGTTGATCCTGCCAGGCCATTGCGAGTCCAGCGGCGGTCAACGCCCCAAGCCCGCCACTGACCAGGGCCAGGGTCAGCGTCCCGCCGAGCGCCCGGCCGTAGAGACGAAAGAACGTCTCGACGTACCACCAATCCTCGACACGGCTGGCAAAGAGGGCAAGGGGTACCACCACCGTCCACGCCCAGATGAGCGCAGTGAGGATCGACGTTGCTGCCGCGCCGCGCCCCAGACGCACCGCGGCCCGTTGCGGCCGACGCGCCAGGACGAGCCAGATCGCCGTTGCGCCGACCGCGGAGAGAAGCATCGCCGGCAACGCCGCAAGCAGCATGTCCGTCGCATTGGCTCCACGGGAGCCGATGGCGCGCAGCTCGTTGCCGAACGTCCAGATCCCCGCCAGGTCGAAGCAGGTTGTATTGTCGAAGGCCAGCAGAAACACGATCAGCGCCCCGAGGCCGAGCCCCGGCGCATCGCTACGCAACCGATCGAGCATGCGCCGAAAGACTCCGGCTCCGTCGAGCTGCACCATTTCTGAGTGCTGGGCCGGCGTCGAGGCGGCCCAACCGGCGACGCACCACGCCACCAACGGCCAGGACCAGCATGTCAATCCCACAAAGAGCGTCGCGTTCTTGAGGAATTGAATGTGCCCCGACGCGACCGCCCAGCGGTACAGATCAGATGTCGGCGGCCACCCTTGATACCACGCATAAAAGACAACGTAGGCCGGCAGACAGATCGGGGCGAGCATAAGCACCGCGATCGGCAGATAGCCTCGGCCGTGAAGCGCCCGGCCGAGGACGCGCCCCGGCCCCCAACCCAACACGACGGCGCCCACGGCCACTGCGGCGGCCCACGTGGTGGTGGTCAACAGCAGATCACTGGGCCGAAGAACCTCAACATCGCTTCGGGGCTCGGTGAGCAGGGCGCTGATCAGTGCAACCGCCGGCCAGGCAACCGCGCCGATCCACAGCACCGCAGCAACCGCCGGCAACGCCCACCCGCCACGGGTATCCCCAATCGCATGCAATCGCGATCGGGGTCCCCTACCGTGCATGCTCATCGGCTCTTGGATTCAGATAGCGTATCGCCTGCTCGACGGCCCCGCTCATCACATTCGCAGCTCGTCGATAGTCGATCCTCAACGGATCGGGCACGGCATACTGCGGATAGTCTCCGGCCAACTCCTCGCGGACCGGGACGTTGTGCGACACCGACTCGGCGAGCATCCGCTCGACGGGCTCGGAGAGGAGGAAGTCGATGAGCCGGCCGGCGGTGTGCGGATTCGGTCCCGCCTTGACGCGAGCGACTGTGTTGGGAATGAGCAGCGTGCCGGCGCCGGCTGCGCCGGCGATGCCGTGTCGAGCGTAGATAAGCTTGACGTCAAACCCGCGGGCCTGTGCGGCCCAGACGTCGTCGGTGTCGGTGAAGCCCAGATCGGCCTCGCCGGTCGCCACCGCCGCCACCACACCGGCATTGCCACTGGGCAGCATGCGGACCTCGTTGTCGGCCAACCCCATCAGAAACGCTTCGTAGTACGCGGGTGCGACCAGGCGAGACCAATACGCCTTCATCGCCCCAAGATGGCCGCCGGTCGTGCCGAACCGCGGATCGGCCATCACGATTCGGCCTTTGAACGGCGGGTCGGTCAAGTCCATCCACGTCTTGGGAAGCTCATTTTCAGCCACGCGATCCGGGGCATAGACGATCACCCTCGCTCTGGCGGCAAACCCATACCACCGGCCCTGAGGATCACGGAACTCGCGGGGCCAATCGGCCGTGGCCGGGGAATCATAGGGTTCGAGCACCCCTTCCTCAGCCAGCTTGATCGTCATGAACACTTCAGACGACCAGAACACATCGGCTTGAGGGTTGTCGGCCTCGGCGCGAAGACGGCCGACGAGCCCGGTGGTCTTGTTCTGCTCGATGTCGCCGACGAAATCGACGCGAATGCCGGTCTGTTGCTCGAACTCGGCGATCACCTGGCGGACAAGGTGATCGTCAGCCGAGACATAGAGAACAACGCGCCGGGTGTCCGACGAGTGTTCGCAACCCGTGGTCAGTACTGCAACCGCAGCCGCCAACGCTCCCAACCACAGGCACAGCTTCACTTCCCGGCGCCGGATAGCGACCTGCCACGCACGTTGGAGCAACGTTGAATCAATCGCCGGACTCGGGTTCATCTACGGGTGCGGGCTCAGCAGACTCGTCGCGGCTGTCTTGGACGACTTCGACCAGCTTCTTCAGCTCACCGAAGTAGTGCATGTGTGCCTCGTGGTACTTGCGCGGCAACTGCTCATCGTTGAGCGCTTCATCAAAGCCCCGGTCCACGGCGGCGGCGACCTGGCGCAGTTGGGCGCGGGACTGGCCGACAATCTGCGGCCCGTCGATGAACTGGCGCGCGATGATGTCACCCGCGGTGGTTTTGATGGGTGCCTGGACGATCTTCTTGCCGAAGGGCGTGGGGGAGATGGGGGCTTGGCCGCCGGCGCCTTGGCCTCGATTACCAAAGGCCCCGCCGCTGCTCTGCACCCACTGTTGCAGTGCCATTTGCATGCCCAGACCTTGCCCGAGCCCCTGGGCCTGACCCTGACAGGCGTTGGCCGCTGCCCGCGCCTGCTGAAGCATGAGCTGCATCGCTTCGAGCTGGCTGAGTTGGTCGCCCAGGAGTTCGCCGGCCGGCCCGATCTGCCCGGCCATGACTCCCTGCGCCATCTGCCCCAACCCCCCGCCGAGGCCTCGGCACATGCCGGCCGCCGCCTGCTGCGCCTGAGCCATCTGTTGAAGCCGCTGCTTCTGCTGTTCGTTGAGGTTCGGATTGTTCTGGATCGCTTGTTGAAGAAGCTGCGGATTCTGGGCTAGTTGCGGGTCGAGCCCCGCCTGCTTCAGCAGCTCCTCCAGCTCCTGCTGCTGCTGGGCAAGCTGCTGGAGCTGCTCGGCGAGATCATTGAGCTGTTGGGCGAGCTGGCGCTTCTGCTCGTCATTCAACTCGCCGTTACGAACCTCGGCCAGTAGCTTCGCCAGTGCGTTCTGGGCCGCCTGGAAGTCGCCTGCGGCCAGGGCGTCGGCAAGATCCTTGGCCGGTCCATCCTCCGGCGTTCGCAGTTGCTTGAGCGCCTGTCGGATCGCCTCAGCGGTCATGCCCTTGGGGCCGTTGATGATCTCATCGAGGCGCTTGTTGAGGTCGGTCAGCTTCTTGATTGCATCACGTTTGACGTCCTGGCGGCTCTTGAACGCGTCGGGATCGGTGCCTTCCTTGGTCAGCTCGCCGAGCAGATCCGAGAGCTCGTCGCGCAGCTGGGGATTCTCCTCGATGGGCTTGATCACGGCCTCGATCGCCTCGTCGCGCTCTTGCCACGTCTGCGCGACGGCCGGGTCCTGCGCGGGATCGTCAGCCGCAAAGAGGTCAAGCGGCTCAACGAACGACACCACGATCGCTAACAAGATCGCCAGCGGACTAAGCCACCACCGCCGAGGCGACGTGACGGCGAAGCGCCGGCGAACCTCCTCGTGAACCTTGGGCTCGCGGGCGGCGTGAACCGCGTCTTGGATCGCGGCCCGGGCAAACGCATCCTGACGATCCCGACAGTGCAATGCGGTGGACAGCTTCTCGCGCAGATCCAGCCGATGATCCACCTCGACGGCCACCTGAATGGCGCTGCGCCGAGAAGCAAACCACCACCGGCCGGCGACGATCAACCCCGCCGCAGCCACGGCGGGCATCACCCATCGCCACGGCACGAACGTCGCCTCGCCGAGGCGTTCGACCAACAGCACCACCACCACCGCGAACCCCAACACGACGATCACGAGGTGGGCCCTGCCCAGCAATGAGCTCAGCTCGAGCCGGCGGGAGGCGATCCTCAATACCGACCTGATCTCGTTCATCTCACATCAGCTCGCCAAGGTGCCAAGCGCTGCGCCCCCATGTCCCGATTCGGGCTTCCAAGGCCTCCCTATCATCGGTCTGACGCCGCAGGGCTTGTGAGGTTCGCATCATACGCCGCCGATCAAGTGGTGGAACCGGAAGATCCAATCAACCGTCACAGGCCACTGATCCTATCCTTACTTCTACGGCCTGGGCGGCAAAGATGATCTGCCTGTTCGGGAAAGATTCCAGATGTTCGGGCCTCGTGGCCGGGGGATTATCACACTGGCGGCTGCTCAGCCGAGTGCTGCGACGACCGCGGCCAGCGCCTTGTCGATTCCCATCGTGACGCGGGCCCCGGCCGCATGGCTGTGTCCGCCGCCGCCGAACCGTTGGGCGAGCACGTTCATATCCACGTCCACATCGTGATCGGCGCCCTTCACCTGCGGCTTGGAACGAAAGCTCATCTTTGTCTTGTTCCGCTCGGCTTCAACCAACAGGACCGACACCTGCACGGCTCTCACCGACATCGGTGTGTTGACCAGCTCCGGAATATCCTCCACGTCCCCGCCCGTCGCCTGGAAATCTTCTCGACCCAGCGTCATGATGGCGACGGCGCCATTTCGTACATACTGCAGGGATGCCAGAGCGCGGGCCTGCAACGCCAAGCGCTGCGGTCGAAACCTCTCCTCGATGATTTGGTAAAGCCGTGTCTTGTCCACACCCAGCTCCAGGAGTCGCGCCGCCAATCGTAGGGCTCGCCCATCGGCGCTGGAGAAGCGAAACCAGCCGGTGTCGGTCGCAAGCCCGACGAACAGAGCCTCGGCGACGCCGCCGACGCCTGGGGTGATTTCGCACCCCATTGCTTCAAGCAGCGGCACCAAGAGTTGCGTCGTTGATGCCGCTTGGGGATCGACGAGCCGCATTGCCGCGAGGTCATCGCCCTTCGCGTGGTGGTCAATACCAACAATGATCTCCCGGCGAGGGCGAAGCCACCCCGCCAGCGGCCCCAGCTGCGACCACGACCCGGTGTCCAGCACCACCACCAGGTCGTACTCATCACCCGGCGGTTGCTCCTCAACCAAATGGATCGGAGTGTCGGCGATAATATCGCGGAGCCTCGGCTCCACGGGCCCCATGAGAAAGATGTCGGCGCAGCGCCCCCGGGACTGCACTGCCCGCGCAATCGCCAAAGCGGCGCCCAGCCCATCGCCATCGGGCTTGATGTGAGTCGTCAGCAGGATTCGGCGGGCGGCTTCGATGCGCCCGGCAATCTGCTCAACGCTGGCATTGGAGCTGTACTCGCTCATATTCCGCTCAACTTCGAGCCCAACGCGTTCACTCCCGCCCATCGCTAACACCCCTAACTACTAACTCCTAGCCCCTGACCCCTGCTTCCTGAATGCACTCAATATCGCGATGAAGCTGATCGACCAATGATTCAACTCGCTCGTAAGCGATCTGATCGCGTATCCAATCGTGGAATTGCAGGCGAATCGTCCAGCCATAATCATTGAGCTTCCCCTGGTAGCCGATCAAATGGACTTCGCACACGCAGGGGTTCTCGCCAAAGGTTGGTTTGGTCCCCACGCTGATGGCGGCCCGATACTCTCGACCGTCGGGGCCGATCGCACTACCCGAATAAATCCCCTCAGCCGGTAGAAGATACTCCCCGTGGTCGATATTGGCGGTAGGCACGCCCAGCGTACCACCGCCACGCCGATCACCCTGGACAACCTCACCGCACAACTCATACGGCCGGCCGAGCATCAGGGCCGCATCGCGGACCCGGCCATGCGACACCAGCCAGCGAACCAGCGTGCTGCTTACTTCGGCCATGGTGTGATCCGACAGCGCCGCGTGCACCGCATCGATGATGACGGCTCGGTATCCGTGCGACTTCTGAAGCTCCTGGAGCGTGGCGGTCGATCCGGCTCGACCCCGCCCGAAGCGGAAGTCAGCCCCCTCCACGATCACGCCGGGAGTGTACTGCTTCACGACCCACGTCACGAACGTCTCCGGCGATTGGTTGAGAAACTCATTGGTCGGCCGCAGCGCCGCCACCTCATCCGCCCCCGCCTGCGTCAACCATTCGCGGCGCTGTTGGAAGCTGGACAATCGTTTCGGGGCGGCGTTCGGCCGAAGCACACACAGCGGATGCGGATCGAATGACAGCGCAATCACAGTGCCTTGTTGCCCAACAGCCGAACGCGCCGCCTTGATCAATTCGGTGTGACCAAGATGCACGCCGTCGAACGAGCCGATCGTAATCGCTCTGGACCCCGACATAAGCGTTCACCATAGGCACGCCCACTGGTTTGGCCAACCGATGACCGCTCAGCCGCCGTGGATCGGCGCGTCAAATGCCTACCCAGGCCAATGCGACCACGTATCCCAGCAGCAGAGCCAGCGGCAGTGTCGCCACCCACGCCCCGACGATCTGCCCCACCACGTTCCAATGCGCCTTGCCCGTCCACAAGCCGATGCCGAAGATCGCCCCGGTGGAGATGTGGGTGGTCGAAACCGGCGATCCGATCACCGACGCCCCGATGACCAGTGAGCTGGCGACGATGTTGGCCACAAAGCCCTGGCCGTGATTCATCTGAGTGATCCGCGTGCCAAGCGTGGCGGCGATCCTGCCCGAATGAAGCAGCCCACCGGCGGCCATGACGACAGCGATGAGCAACAGTGAGCTCGTCGCCCCGAGCCCCGACCATGCCGCGCCCACCAGAATCGCCATGATCTTCGGCGTGTCGTTGAGCCCGCGGGCAAACCCCAGCGCCGCCGCCGAGGTCAGGTGCAGGCAGTCCAGGATCCGCTGCGCCGAGATGCCCACCACCGAGCCCTCGTACCGCCGTTGGCATTGTCCAGCTTGATCGGCGGTCAGAGCAATTCCCGTGCGGGCCAGGACCATCGCGCCTTCACCCGTGATCGCCACCGGCTCGAAACGCTGGGCGATGCACACACAACTCCCCTCATTGATACCCAGGCGCTTGCGACCGGTACGGGCGATGGGATAGATGATGGCCGCCCCTGCGGTGGCGAGCACGGGACTGATCAGCAGCGGCAGGACGAACTTTCCGGCCAGACCCGACCACAGCAGTTGGGTCGGAGCGACCGCCAAACCCGCCCCCACGAGCCCGCCGATCATCGCGTGGGTGGTGGACACGGGCATACCCAATCGCGTCGCCAGCAGCACCGTCGCCGCGGCAGCCAGCCCCACCGCGACAAGAAATCGCGGGTCTGCCACCGTCGCCTCAGGGACCAGCCCCTTGCCGCTGAAGGCCTTCAGCAGCGCCCCGGCCAGGAACACCGACGCGATCGAGCCGGCAAGTTGAGCCGCCGTCGCCAGCCGCAGCGCCGCCCGGTAACTCAGCGTCCAAGAGCCATAGACCGTCGCCACCGCCTTGAAGTTGTCGTTGGCGCCGTTGGCATAGCTCAGCAGCAGCGCGGCCAGAATCAGTAATACGACCGTCATCGCCCACCCAACCCTGATGGTCCAACCAATGTTCCCCCCCGGCCGGCCCGGCCGACAAGGAAGCCGACTCAGCGCTCAAGCAACTCCGCCGATGCGTCGATCCTATCGCCATGAGCATTTCCGCGGTCTCAAGCCCGGGGTTCGCAGCGATCGCAGCCGGGCTGCGCGGCGAGATGAGGGCGAAACAGTTCAGCCAGGCCCTCGCTACCTTCGGCCTACTCGATGATTCGTTGGCCAAGGCCCTCCAGGCCCTCGAAGACCAAGCACGGGCCGTTCGCCAGGGCGGCGTAGCCAGGCTGCAAGTTGATCAACTCGGCGTGTTGTTCGACGCCCTGGCGTAGCGGCGCAGGAAAGAAACGACTCCCGACCCCCTGCTTCCGTTCATGGCTGTTGCGCGAAAAGAAGTGGTAACTGTCCCGACCTGCCTAGGCTAGCAGGCGAACTCGTCATCGCTCGGCGGTGACCAACCTTTGGACCGAAGCTCGCGCATCACCCGGTCGATATGTCGAGCGATGGGGTCCGACCTGCCGTAAACGGGCCGAGAATGGGTCGGCGCGGCGGCAGTGGGTCGACCGCCAAAGCCTGCCGTCGTCCGACCCAAGCGCAAACGCACCAAGGCGAGCACACCTTGATGAATGGACTACTCAGCCAGGACATAAATAGGTGACTGTCCCGAATATCCCCGAATATCACCCGATCCTGGTCAGCGCTGGTCGTGAATCTGATTAGCTTCCCGGCTCTCCTCGTGACCACCGCCAGCATCTGGCTCGTACTGATTGCATCGGTATAGTGCGCTCGAGCCAAGTCAAAGACAGGAAACGGCGAGACGGCCGCGCTTCGCCGGGCGGTTGAATCCCGCAATGCTGGCGCATGATCCCCCGGCAAAGCCGAGGGCTACGGGTTTTCGTGCTCCCAAACAAGATGATCGGCGCCAAGACACGCGATCAGCGTCTGGACCTGGACTACGATTTCATCGCAGATGAACGAGACTCGGATTCGACTGGTGTGTTTCGATCTGGGCGGGGTTGTGCTGCGCATTTGTCGGACATGGGCCGAAGGCTGCGCCGCGGCCGGGCTTGATGTGCGCGACCCGTCGCGGTGGAAACAGACCAAGCCCGCCCGGGCAGCTCTAATCGTGCAATATCAAACCGGCCGCATCGACGGCCAAACGTTCGCTCAGCAGGCCAGCACTCTGGTCGGCGGGTTGTACAGCCCGGCGGAGATTCTCGGCATCCACCGCGCATGGTTGCTGACCGAATACGAGGGGATCAACGAGCTGGTTCACCGCCTGCACCAGGGGGGCCTGGACACCGCCACCCTTTCCAACACCAATCACGAGCATTGGGTGCGGATGGGCGAGTTCCCAGCGGTGATGCGAATCCGCCATCACCTGCCCTCACACCGTATCGGCCTGCACAAGCCCGACCCGTCGATCTACCGACTCGTCGAGCGGCAGTTGGGATACGCCGGTGCGGAGATCCTCTTTCTTGACGACACGCAAGAGAATGTTGCCGCAGCCCGTCAAGTGGGATGGAACGCCCAGCTGATTGATCCCGCCGCCCCGACCGCGGCGCAGATCACATTAGTGTTTCGATCACATGGTGTTGGCGGGTGGTCAGCCGTCTGAGAAGGCGTGCGTCTGATCCGTTGGCGTCTTCATGAGCTCGCGCAGCACGACGGTGGCATACGCGCCGCGCGACAGATCGAACGCGACACGTATGTAGCTGCCGTGCTCGTCAACGCCGGCGTCAGTCTGGAGATTGGGCAGCGGCACCCGCAAGGGCCGGCGTGCGGCCTGCCGCCGCCCCAGATCAGCGCTGCACAAAGCATCCAGAGCTACATCCGCCGCATCAAGCGCTTCGAGTTCAGCCTCGGCCACCGCCGCGCCCGGCCGAGTCATCCCCGGCCCCCACAGCGGCCCGGATGGAGAAAGCTCAAGCGACTCGACGCGGCCGGCAAGCTCGCCACCAGCCAGCTCATCGGCGGTCACCGGGAAAACGCTTCTGCTGTCGTGCTTCCATGCCAGGTCCCCTTGGACCAGCGTTGTCAGCGTCCCGTCTTCTATGCGGCGATCGAGCACACGGTTGAATACCGCAGACTGCAACGCACTGACAAAGAACGCAAGAGTGCTCTTGCCGACCGACCGGCCGGCGTTGCGCTCGCTCTTGCCGTCGCGCAGCGCCTTGACGGCAACGAGCTCATTGCGATCCGCGGGCGTCCATAGCGCCGCGGCGTCGCCAAAACGCCCCTGATCAAACAGCTCCCGGCGGGGGCGTTGATACTCAGGGAACGGCGAGCCGCCAGTCCCAAGCAGCTCCGACAACATCCCCGGCCAGTCGTCGGTGAGCACGGCCGCCCCGATCAAATGGTTGTTGCAACGATACCCAAACCGCTGGGAGCCGAAGTAGTTGGGCACGCCGCTGCGCTCAAGCCGCTCCAACTGCCGCCTGACCACCGTGACCTTGGTGGGATCCACCTCTCGAATGCGGATCGAGAAGCGGTTGCCCGCCAGATGCCCCCGGCGAATCTTGTTGCCGTGCCGGGTCGCCCAGAGCACCTGAATCCGGTCGTGGCCCAGATCAACATCCCGAGGATCTTGCGGCAGGTGGATCGAGACCGTCTGGCGGGTCACAGCGATCTTGTCCTTCATACCCGCAAAGCCGATGGCCCTCTCCGGGACGTTGAAATGCCGGCGCAGGCAGCCGAGGAGTTCGGCGTGCGAAACGCCGCACTTTTCGATCCGCAAGTACAAATGCTCACCCTCGCCGCAGGGCTCGTAGCGCGGCAACTCTTCGACCAGGAAATCCTCTGGGGCGGCTTTGATCACCCCGCCGATGCCTGCTTCCTCTGTGAGGTACCGCTGAGGCAACGGGTTGACGATCCGCATCATCTCCACTGACACTAGATCTTTCTCCTGGGAGAGATGGATTACTCGAAGTCGGGCTCGTCCTCGGACTCGGGATCGAAGGGGGACGATGAGTCGGCTTCGGTCTGCGCCAACACATCCTCGGCAACATAGATCGGCACGTCCTCCGCGACGCCCAGCGCGATCGCGTCGGATGGACGCGAGTCAACTTCGATTTCCTGACCGTCCTGCTCGATGATGAGCTTCGCGTAGAACGTCCCGTCCAACAGATCGCTGATGACAATTTCCTTGAGCCGGCCGCCAAGGTGGCTGACCACCGACGCCAGCAGATCGTGGGTCTGTGGCCGGGGAATCTCGATGCCCTTGAGCCGGCGCTCGATGGCGAACGCTTCGGGCAGCCCGATCACGATGGGAAACGTCCGATCGCCGTCGACCTCGCTGAGCTCGATGATCTGCATGTCCATCATCTCGCGGATGAAGATCCTTGACAGCTCCATACGGACGGCCATTGACATTCCTCCCAGGGGTCCAGGGTCTCTAATGGTGGACAATGAACCGCCGCAGGGCAAGTGCCGGGAGCATTTTGTTCTGGCCGATCGAGAGTGGCTCGGGCCATTGGGCCATTCAAGGGCAAGCAGCAGGCGTGCCGGGGAGTCCCGCCGGCCTTGCCCCCGGCGCTGCGTCGCTTCGGATCCGCCTTTGGACCAACGGTCCTACGCCGGGGCTGGATCGATGGCGTCGCCAAGCGTCAGCGGGCCAGCACCTCGAGGAGGTACTCGTTGACCAGCGGCCCCCAGTTCACAAGCAGACTGAGAAGATCCAGGATATCGACCACGCCGTCGCCGTTAAAATCAGCCGGATGATCTGGGTTCGGGCCCCATGCGGCCAGTAGTGCAAGCAGGTCGAGCACGCCCACGCCGCAGTTGCCATCGAGGTCGTACGCCGAAGCGGCACAATCAAGCACCGTTACGCGAACCCGGTACGTGCCGGGCCCGACGGTCACCTGCAACGCTTCTTCGACGCCCGGCCCGCCGCGGTCCGAATCAGCCAGGACGTTGTCGTCGGCGTCGAGAACCTCCAGCAGGTAGTCATCGGGGCCATTGAGGACGACGGCAATGAACCCGTCGGCACCGACGTCGCCAATCGTGTACACATCGGGATCACCTTTTGAGGCAGTGCCGACGACCGCGACCGGATCGAGGTTGAACAGGTTGGGCAGTCGGCCGTCACGCAGATCGTCCTCGTGCATCTCGACGGCCGGGACGTTCTCGAACAAGTGATCGTTGGTCCAGCCGCCGAGGAAGATATCCAGATCGCCGTCGCCATTGGTGTCGAAGAGAGCCGCATGGCAACCCATGTGAATGGAGCCCTGGGGAAATGCGGGGGTCGGCGTCCAATCAACGAAGGAGATGACGCCGTTTACAGAGGTGTTGCGCAGGATCGTCGGCCGACTGTTCGATCCAGCTTCCTTCATCACGAAGACATCAACGCGCCCATCGTCGTTGAGGTCGGCCACGGTGACCTTGCGCGAGCTGACGTTGATCACGGATGAAGGCAGGATGTCCAGGGTGGTGAAGGTCGCTTTGTTGTCACGATCGTTGCCATCGTTACGGAGGATGCGGTCGCCGGTGCTGGCGCTGCGATTTGTCCAGTAGATGTCCTGATCCCCGTCGTGATCGAAGTCGCCCGACTCCATGGCATTGTCGTTGGCGCTCGCGCCGCCGAGGGATTGCGTGCTGCCGGGATACTGGAAGTCTCCGGGTCCGCTCCCATGGTTCAGGTTGTCGTTGTAGTAAACCCAGTTACCGCCAAAGCCGGGCCAGTTACTGATCAGCAGGTCCAACTTGCCGTCGCCGTTCATGTCGGCTGCGGCGACGTCCAGGGTGTAATCGACACCGATCGGGACGTGTGTCGCCGTAACATCCTCGAAGAACCCCTGACCGTCGTTGAAGAACAGACGGTCCTGAGATCTGTTTGGGCCCTTGCCCACAAGGTTGCCCAGATAGACATCAAAATCACCATCTGCATCAGCGTCGATCGAAACGCCGCTGGTCGAGGCGCCGGTGTTCGGATTGGGGAGGCGGGCCGCAGCCTCATCGACGTAATGGGAGAACTGGCCGCCGGCGGTGTGGGCGATATACACCTGGTCGCTCTGTGAGTTGCCATCGTTGATGATCCAGATGTCCAGCCAGCCGTCGTCGTTGTAATCACGGAAGAACGCGTTGCGAGAGACGGTGGTGCCGCTGAAGCCGGGGATGATCGGTGCGCCGCTGACTTCGTTGAACACGCCGGCGTCGTTGCGGTACAGCTTGTTGCGGCGCTGGCCGAAGTCGCTGTGGGCGCTGGCGATCACGACGTCCAGATCGCCGTCGTTGTCAAAGTCGCCAATATCCACTTCCTTCTCGTTGCTGGTCTGTTCCCCCACCGTTTGGTTGACACGGCTTGACGTCACGTTCTGGAAGTTCAGCGTCCCCGGCAACTGCGTACCCGCGCGTACGCCCGAGCCGGCCAGGAGCGTCAGCAACCCCACAACCGCCGCCTGGCTGATAGGACAACATTCGTTCAGCATCGTCATCCTCCTTCCGCGTGCAGCCACGAACACAAGGGATTATACCTGGGGCTGGGGAAAGATGACGCGGGAACCGTAGAGGTCAGCCCCGGTTCACAAGCAGTATGATCAGATCGTGGCTCCGGACGGGGCAATGGCGGTCGTGATCGGCCGGGGCGGCTACTCTCAGCTGCGCGAGAGGACCTCGAGGAGATAGTCGTTGGCGCCCCCACCCCAGTTGGCCAGCAACGCCAGCAGATCCAGAATCCCCACCGTGCCGTCACTGTTGAAGTCGGCGGGATGGCCGCGGTTGGGTCCCCAGGCTGCGAGCAGCGACAGGAGGTCCAGGATTCCCACCGTGCAGTCGCCGTCGAGGTCGTAAGCGTTGGCGCAATCGAGCACCGTGATGCGGAGCTTCAGCGTGGTCGGTGAGCCGGGCGGGTCGTACTGCGCCGCCTCCTCCACGCCGAGTCCCCCGCGATCGACGCTCATCAAGACCACGTCATTGGCGTCGAGGATCTCTAGCCGGTAATCGTCGGGACCGTTGAGCACCACGGAGATGAACGCGTTGGTCCCCAGGCCGTTGATGGTGTAGGTGTCCGCTTCTCCCTGAATCGCGGAGCCGAGGACCGCGGCCGGGTCCTGGTTGTATACGTTGGGGATCACACCGCCGACCAGATCGCCCTCCACGTACTCGCTGGCCGGCACCTGCTCGAACAGATGATCGTTGGCCCAGCCGCCGAGGAAGATGTCCGTATCACCGTCGCCGTTGGTGTCGAAGAGGGCCGCGTGCCACGCCCTGTGTACGGTACCGTTGGGGAACGTGTTGCCGGGCGTCCAGTCCACGAATGAGATCGTGCGGTTAACCGATGTGTTGCGAAGGATGGCAGGACGTGCCTGTTGGTGGGTAACGATGAGGTCGTACCGGCCATCGCCGTTGAGGTCGCCGGCGCTGGTGCCGCCACCAAGATTGGCCAAGACGTGTGGGGGCAGCGTTGCCGCAGGAAGCTCGATGAGGATGGCCATGTTGGCGGCATCATTGCCTTCGTTGCGAAGGATACGGTCGGCCCAGCCGACCTTGTTCAGCCAGTAAACGTCCCTCCGGCCATCGCCATCAAAATCGACCGGCTCCATGGCGTCATCGTCCAGCGTTCCGCCGGGCCCCAGAGGCTGCACGCCGGCCTGGCCGTCCGGGCCGTATCTGAAATCACCGGGGCCGCTGCTGCCGCGGCCGTTGTCGTTGTAGTAAACAAAGTTCGGTGGGTTGGCGATGAGCAGATCAAGCTTGCCGTCGCCATTCATGTCTGCGGCGGCCACATCGTCGGAGTAGTTGAACTCGGGCGGCACGTGGGTGCTGGTGACGTCGGTAAAAATTCCGGCGCCGTCGTTGAAGTACATCCTGTCCTGCGAGGAGTTCGGCTCATTGCCAATGTAGACATCGAAGTCACCATCCTGGTCGGCGTCGATCGAGACAGCGCCATCAGAGGCGCCGGTGTTCGGATTGGGGAGGCGGTCCGCAGTCTCATCGACGTAATGGGAGAACTGGCCGTCGGCGGTTTGGGCGATATACAGCCGGTCGCCTTGTGAGTTGCCATCGTTGACGATCCAGATGTCCAGCCAGCCGTCACCGTCGTAGTCGCGGAAGAAAACGTTGCGAGAGAGGGTGGTGTCGCTGAAGCCGGCGATGATCGGTGCACCGCTGACTTCGTTGAATACGCCGTCATCGTTGCGGTACAGCTTGTTGCGGCGCTGGTCGAAGTTGCTGTGGGCGTTGGCGATCACGACGTCCAGGTCGCCGTCGTTGTCGAAGTCGCCGAACTCGACCTCCTTTTCGTTGCCGGCCAGTTCAGGCACCGTTTCGACGATTCGGCTTGACGTCACGTTCTGGAAGTTCAGTGTCCCCGGCAACTGCGTACCCGCGCGTACGCCGGAGCCGCCCAGGAGCGTCAGCAACCCCACAACCGCCGCCGGACTGATGGGACAACATTCGTTGGGCATCGTCATCCTCCTTCCGCGTGCCACCAGCGGATCAGGGGCAGGCGCCCCAGTTGGCCAACAGTGCGAGCAGATCGAGGATGCCGACGCTGCCATCGCCGTCGAAGTCCGGTGGCCCGCCGGGGTCGGTGCCCCAAACTGCCAACAGCGCCAGCAGATCGAGGATACCGACGGAACCGTCGCCGTTGAGGTCGGCGGGGCAGGCTGGACCACAAGTTAACTGCTCAACCTGGAAGTCATCGATGCCCGCCTCAGTAAAGAATGTCCCAACAAGGTCGGAGGTTGAGAACCGAACCTGGACATTCTCAGACGGTTGGACATAGTCGCCCACGAGGAACGACGCTATCTTCCACTCACCGCCTGTTGAGGCAATACTCTCCACGAGCACCCAGTTGGACCCGTCGTTGGAAACCTCCACAGCCAAGACATTCGGCGAGTTGAAGTACACACGGAACCAGTGAGCGTAGGAGATCACAGCGTTGGTGCCCTGCAGGTCAAATGACGGGGACGTCAGGTAAGTTGGTCCGCCATCTACATCGTTGGCGTCAACGTCGCCGCCCGGAGGTCCATTCTCGGTGACAAAGGCCATCACGTTATCGGGCCCGGGCGTCGCGTCGTCTTCGGGCGCCACCACCAAGTTAAAGAAGAACGTGCCGTTGGGATCGGCCTGTTCCCATTCTCCGGCGGTGAGCGAAGGATCGCTCACGATCGTCCAGTCTGATAGATCCTCGCCCGCCTCGAAGTGGTTGACGTGGGTAATCTCCACCCCAGTCGCTGCATCAGCTCTGTACGTGTTCGCCGGTGCATCCGGCGGATCGGTGCTGTAGACGCTCTTCTCGACGGTTTCTGCCGAGAAATAGAAATTGATGCCATCGAGACACGCCGCAGGCGGCAGGTCAGCTTCGTATAGGTTGCCGCCCAGATCGGTCATCAGCACGCTTGTGAAGGGTCCATAGTTGATCGCATAATGCAGCGTGGCCGTATCGGGCGCAACTGTACCGCCGACAGGTGTCAGTTGGGCTTGGATCGTGAACGGCTCATCGGGTGCCACTACGCTGGGGAGGCCCTGCGGGAAGTCGAAGAGAACGCCGTATGGGTGCTGGATCCAGATCTCGGAACTACTGCAACGTCCCAGGACGATATCGAGCCAGCCGTCACCGTTGATGTCGAACACCGCGATGTCGTGGACGCCCTGGAGCATGCTGTTCGGAATGTTGCCAGAATCCGCCGTGAACGTGACGTTGGGCGGGTTGCCGTTATTGCGGAGGATATTGGAGACTCGGTTGCAGCCTGGGATGTCCACATCCACGTCGGCGATGAGCACGTCGTTCCAGCCGTCGTTGTTCAGGTCGGCAGCGACCGAGTTGCCTCCAAGGCCATTGGTTGAGGCGGGGAACGTGTACGAGATGAAATTGGCCATGCCGTCGCCACCGTTGCCTTGATTCAGGAAGTAGCGGTCGGTGCCGTCGTCGGTGATGATCAGGTCCATCATGCCGTCGCTGTTCAGATCAGCGGCAGACACGAAATACCCGGAGCCCTGGTAGACGATCTCGGTCGCGTTGAAGAAGCCTTCGTTGGGGGGGGGTTGTTGTAGCTAATCCTGGTCAAAATCGCCAGGGCCATATCCTTGACGACGTCGTTGGTGCCGTCGCCGTTCATGTCCACGATGACGCCCGAGGTCCCGAAATCGGAGTGCAGCATGGTCGAGGTCATGCGCAACAGGCTCTCGTCGGTGAAGAAGCCGTTGCCGTCATTGATCAGGAGCCGGTCCTCGAGATTGCCGTAATCGACGAAGTACAGGTCCGGGCGGCCGTTGCCGGTCACGTCCCCCGCGGCTACCGCACAGAAGTTCGGCGTGACGGGGAGTAACGGGATACGTGCCGGCTCATAGACGAAGCCCTGCCAGACGCCTGCGACCTCGCCCTGGTTCATGTAAACACGGGGATGCGAGATGGTCGTCGGCTGACCTGCGCTATACGTTGGCGCAGTGACAATGTCGAGCCAGCCGTCGCCGTCCACATCGGCCAGGGCCACGTCGCGGTCGTTGGTCAGGTCGAGGAAGGCGGGGATGTACTGGTTGGTGCCGTCCACCAGGACGCCGTTAACCGGGTGGCCTTGGGCGGTCCCCTCGTTCATGAACAGGACGTTGCGCCTCCGGCCGGTGGTTGTAAACGGCTGCTTGCGGACCACGACCAAGTCGATATCGCCGTCGTGATCAAGATCGCCCCAGGCGTAGTCCTTTTCCTCACTGTCGGTTGCGAAGAGGCTGCTGGCGACGACGCTACGCTGAGATGTCTCATCAACAAATTTCGCAAACTGCGCCGTCGCCGTACTGGACCAACAGGCGACCGTCAATACCGCAAGCAGGGCGATCCTGACCGTCCACATTGTGCGGCGCAACATTTGATCAGATCCTCCGATCTAGTGGCGTGCCGCCCCCAGGCTGACAACATATGATAGCCGACATTTCCCATTTGACCTTCGCCCGGCTCCACCGCCGAGCTTTCCGAGCACGAGTGTCCCCCCCGGCAACCCAAGTTCCAGTCGCTTGCGACTGAGCCGAATCAACGGTGACCCGCCGTGGCGGGCTCCAAGACAGCGGCCTGGAGGCCCTGTCGAGCCGCTGGGGCAGGGGTGGGTAGGTTTAGGCGCAGGAGGACCGTGCGGTCACTGACACTTCCCCCAGTTGGCGAGCAAGATGAGCAGGTCGAGGATGCCGACGGCGCCATCGCCATCGAGGTCGGCTGGACAGGGCGCGGGCGGATCGGTACACAGGCCCCACGCTGCGAGCAATGTCAGGAGGTCGAGGATGCTGACGGCGCCATCGCCGTTCAGGTCGGCCGGGCAGCTACCGAAGGAGACGAGGTCAACCCCGTCGGGCACCGGCTGGGCGATGACCGCCCGCTTCGTCGCCTCATTGAAGGCCATGTCCGACGGACTGCTGGTCAAAGCGAATGTATCGATGATGGCCGAGGCGGCCCCCATGGCGCTGATTCGCACCAACTCGCTCTCAGTCGTCGCGACATACAAGATCGCATCCGCGGGGGAAAGGTGCGCGGCGCGTGGCCGGCCGGTGAGCGGCACGGTGCCAACAATCGTGTTCGACGACGTCTCGATCACCTTGATCGCCGGGCTGGTGAAGTTGAAACTGCCGACATAGACGTAGGAATCGGTGTCGTCCACGTTGACGGTGAGCGGGAAGTCGATGCCGCCGACGATCGCCTCGACGTCGGACAACGGGCCGGCGACGTTGACGACATAGACATCGTCGCTGAAGGAATGCACGACGTACGCGCGCGATCCGTCCGGCGAAAAGGCGACACGGATGGGGAAATCACCGACCGGCACACGGGCCACTTCGGTTTGACTGAGCGTATCGACCAGCATGAGCTCGTCATCGAAGCTGATGCAAAGCGCAAGGACTGAGCCGTCGGGGCTGAGCTCGATGCCGCTGAGGACGCCGTACGTGTAGCCGATCGAGCCCATCTGGCCGGTGATGAGCGAGCCGGTCACGGTACTTGCGGCGCCGTCGAGCTGGATGAAATGAACGCGGTCGGTGCCGGCCACCGTCGTCACATACGCCCGCTGGCCGTCCGGCGAAATGCGCACTTCGGCCGGCCGGGAGCCAACGGACAGGTTCGCCACGCGCGTGTCGGTCGTGAGATCGATGACCGAAACGGTATCGGAGTTGGCATTGGCCACGACCGCGTATCGGCCGTCTGTGGTCACCGCGACCCCCAGGGAGCGCCGGCCCGTGGGCACGTAGGCGCGGACCGTGGAGGTTGAAAGGTCGATGATCGACGCATTGTCGGAGGTGTTGTTGACCGCCACGGCGATGTCGCCGTCGGGCGTGATGGCGAGCGTTCGAGTGGCGTCACCCTCCGGCACCTCGCCGCTTGGCGCGCTTCCCTCGAAGAATCCGCTCGCCCCAGCGATGTCGTACAGATGCACGTCCTCACGGAAGCGGTTGTTCAGCGCGACGGCCCGCAACTCGGTCGGACTGGTCGCCGCGTCATAGCAGGAAGCGAACGTGATCGTGTCCACGATCGCCTGCGACGAGATGTCGATCACGCGTGCGTTGAAGTTCGAAACGAACGCGTACTGCCCGTCGAAGGACAGCTCGATGTCGCCGACGGTGCCGGTGGCCAACGTCGCGGTGGTCGCGCCGGTGGAGAGGTTGACGAAGATGACGTTGTTGAGGATCGCGGCGATGGCGTACGAGTTGTCCGGAGTGATGCGAATGATCTGGTTGAAGAGGTCGGCCGTGGTCGTCAGCTCGTCGCTGATGCTCAGTTGCCCCAGGTCAATCACCGTAATGCGCCTGGTGGCGCCTTCATGGCTCACCACGGCGAGCGTTCCGTCATTGCTGACATCCACGGCGGTGGGGAGACCGGCCGTGGGCAGGTCCGCCAGCTCGGTCCCGGTGGTGCGGTCATACAGCACCACGCGGGCGCCGCCACGGTCGGGCAGGACAATCGTTGACCCGTCCGGCGTCAGGGCAAACTGTGTAAAGATATTGCCGAAGATCCCCGGCTCGGGCGTGAAGAACCCGCCGAACACCCCCTGCCCAGCGCTTGGGAATGACAGCTCTTCGCTGAGCGTGACCAAGTCGACCACGGAGAAGGACGAGTTCACGGCGTCATTGATCACGCCCACCACGACGAATCGGCTGCCCGGCGTAACGGCCACGCGGTACGGTTGCTCGCCGGTGATGGGCACATGAGCCGCGACGGTGTGAGAGGCGATGTGCACGACCGACACCGAGTTGCTAAAGACGTTGGGCGCCACGGCGTATTGGCCGTCGGCCGTCACCGCCACGTCAACCGGAAAATCCTCCAAGCCCACGGTATGGGTGATCGTCTGGGTCGCCAGGTCGAAGAAGGTCAGGTTGTCCGTGTCGCGATTGACGATGATCGCGGTCGAGCCGTCGGGCGTAATAACAACATTGCGCGGCATGTCGCCTTCGGGGTCATCATTGGTGCTCAGGAAGGTGACCTCCGGTGCCGCTCCGGCCACCGCGCCTTCGGAGGAACTGCGGGGTCGTGCGACACGGCGCGGTGCATTGAACATGGTGATAACCGGCTCGCGGCTCGCCTCGGGCGAGACCCCCTGTGGAGGCGGTTGCGATGGAGCGGGATTTCGGCCTCCAAGCGATACCGCCACGCTCAGCAAACCAACCGCCAACGCGCGTCGATGCATGGTCTTCCTCCCGCTTGGACCAGAGCCGACGAGGACGCACCAACAGCGGTTGTGCGCCGTCCCGATGGCTTGCGCCGGGCGCTTCCGCTGCGGGCTTCCCTCGTAAGGTATCCCCGGTGAATCGTCGGTTCAACCCCAATTGGCCAACAAGGTCAGCGGGTCGAGGATGCCGACTGTGCCTGCTCACATCCACCAACGTGGGATTTTGACACAGCTGGCGTGCCTGTAGTCAACAGTCTCCTAAGTCCTCGTGCGTATAGGAAGGGCGTTTCCGCCAGATATTCTACTCATCGGCCGTGGCGCCTGTTTCGAGGTAACGGATGGGCATGCCCGCCGTGTGGACGCGGAAAACCAGAATCCTCGCGCCCTGATCTGAGGTGATAGCAGTGTGCATCTTTTCAAACGGGACGTGGCCCACCGTGCCCGGAGTGCCGATGATCGAACGCTCTCCGTCGATCGCGATCGTGACTTCATCCTCCAGGTAGTAATGAAACTCTTCCCCCGGATGCCAGTGCCTGTCCATCGTGAGGTTGGGGGGAATCTCTACGTAGCTGACGACGATCTCTCGGTCGGGTATGAACTCGTCGGCGAGCGGCATTCTCAATAAGTTCTCCAGCTTGAGTTCCGTTGGCGGGCTCGACGTGCGGGGCGCGTTACATCCCGCCAGCCCGAGCCCCATCAGAACGATGAGAACGAACAGTTTCATGAGGCTCATTGATATCTCCATTCCTGGCTCGGCTCGGCGAACTAGTCGGGGTCAGGATCATCAAGCCTTCCGGAGGAACTTCGCGGTGACCACCTTGTCCTTCTGAACCGTGCCGTATGCCTACATTTTCCATTTGACCAACGCCCGGCTCCACCGCCGGGCTTTCCGATCACGAGTATAACGCGCCCCCCGGAAACCCAAGTTCCTTATCGCTTGCTACTGGCCGGAAGCGTAGTGAAATAGGCGACTTTCCCTGCGAACGATTGAATCCCGTCGGAGCGCCCCCTGGGTTCGCGTCGCGACCGGTAGACCACGACACTGTATCGCCGCTGGTGCTCAGGATCAGCATCAGGGTTCTCTAATCCACCGACGCCACAGAATCCGGTGCCACAGGCTCCTTCAGCCGCAACAGGACCACTCCCATGGCTAACAACCACACCAGGAAGACCCTGGATAAAAACCAGGGTGTCGCCATAGAAAAGACAAGCGGCAACAATGCCATCAAGCAAAATCCCAGGGTAGCTATCACGCCCAGCCAGCCGGTCCACTTGGGCACCACCGACGTCCTTAGAATAGCGAAACTGAAGAGGGGTACCCCGATGAAGAAGACAAGCACGGCCCCTACGCCCGCGGCTAGCCAGCCTGTTTTGCTGAGGGCGTCCGTGATACCCGGCGCCACCAGTTCGTAGGCAATACCCAATCGGATGAACCCATGGAAAAAAAGAAAGATGCCACCGGTGAGGGAGGCCACCACCGCTATCAATGCCAGAGGTCCAGCCTGGCGCAGGGCCCGGTAGAACCCCAAAGCCGCGACCATGAAGAGCAAACCGCCCAGGGAATCGAACCAGTGGCCAGTGATGAGGGTATCCACCCCTCGTGACGCGAGCCACTCATTCCCAAAAGAGATGCGCCCCATAATGCCACTGACCACTGACAGTATGGCACATACACCGCCGACTCTGACCAGGCTTATGTTTCCCATGGTTGCCTCCTTTTCTGCTGTAGTAAGTTCCTTTTAGCCATACGCCACATAACAGTTGATTGAACAGAATTTCGTTGAGCATGGGTCGTGGGCCATGCTCTGCGGAAATCTGCAGAGCGGGGATATCGGCACGCTGAATCGAAAAAGCAAACGACGTGCCGATCATTCCTGCAGGCCGGGGACACCCTCGAAGCGAAGATCAGGCCGGCTGGAAGAGTTCTACGACATTACCCGACGGATCTAGGCAGAGAATCTGTTTGCCACCCGGACCTGCCAAAATGTCGTTCTTGAACCGCACACCATCCTGTTTCAGTCGGGAAACAAGGTCTTCTAGATCATCCACGAGAAGTACGAATCGAGACCATCCACCTGGGACCGGTTTGGAACCGTCGGGCATCGGCTTTGACGCGGAGGCCTTCGGGCCGGCGACCCAGAGCGTTAGGTCACCTCTTTCCAAGATCGCCATCGCCGGCCCGAATTGCTGCTCCAGTCGAAAGCCTAGATTCGATACGTAAAACTCAATTGCCGTGTCGACGTCGTCGACGATGTACCGTACCGCTGCCATGCCCCGATCCTCTCTCAACCCGGCATTTCCTATTTGACCAACGCCTGGCTCCACCGCCGAGCTTTCCGACCACGAGTGTAACACTCCCCCCCGGAAACCCAAGTTCCAGTCGCTTGCTTCTGTCCGCAATCGACGGTGACGGGCCGAACGTACCTGTCCCGTTTCCCTTTCGTTTTCCTTCCCCACGCCCCGCACCACGAAGTGCAGGACTAGAAAGCGCAAGACGCCGAGGTAACGCCTATCGCCAAAACGCCCAGGGGCTTTTTCGTAGGTTTGGCAGCAGCTCGCCACATTCCGGGCACCCCAAGTCGGGGAATCCTTTCAAGACGTTGTATCCGCAGTATCCGCAGTTGCGGCACTTCCACCGCAGCGCGGTATTCCGCCAGATTCTCCCGCCAGCAAACATGATCCACGCGGTCGCCACCACGAACATCGTGATCGTTGCTGTCAATCCAACGGGATGAATCTCTTTCTGGCGTGTCGACGCATCCACTTCCGCCCAGCGCAGAAGGCCGAACTGGGTGCTGTCTAGTACGCCCTCAACCTTGTGCGGGTAGGGTAGACACCACAGCAGGATCACGGTCACTACCCACAGCAGCGCTAGAAACAGAAATCCGAGCGCCCGATCCTTGTGGCTTGGGTCAATCTCCGACATGTAGCGCCGTCGCTCCCCCGGCGCTTCACGGCGCTGCGCCTCGGCCAGATACCGCTTGAAGTTCTTGCGAAACGACCACCACGTGCCGATCAAGACGAACATGTAGACGAAGGCGGCCAGCGAGAGAATGCCGTCGAAACAGCCCAAGGTAATAAATTCGTCGAATATCGTCACTTTGGCATCAATGACCCTCATCCCAAAGAACAGTGCGAAGCAGATACCGGCGTTTCGAGCCGTCACCCAGATCCGGCGCGCCAGCGTCCGATCGGGCATCCGCTCGGCCAGGCGCGAGAAATAGAACGTGACGGCAACGACGGTAAAGACCAACAGGACACGACCGCCCCAGGGCAGCGCGCTAGAGAAAAGAGAAACGAACCCCGTGGCCGTGCCACTGGAGCACTCCATGGCATAGCGCAACGACTGCACGCCGAGCGCGCCGATGGCAGCCCCCCGCGTGATCCGCCGCAATCCGACCGGCTGCTCGGTCAGCGACAGGCGTGGATCAAGCGTCGTGACCAGAATCACACCGACGAGGACGATCCCCAGAAATAAGAGGGGGACGACTACCTCTGAAACCTTAAAGAAATATGTGGGCATAAGGGTCCCAGACATCCAGTAGAGCGGTATGTTGAGCAGGAACACCGCGCATCCGATCACGATGTAGAGGTGGCCGCGGTATATGCGCCGCAGCCAGGCCGGGTCGGCCGCCGAGAGCAAGTCGCCGCGCATTGAACGTGCAACCGCGGTCCCACACTCGGGGCACGTTCCGTCCTCCGCGAGCCCGCGCAGATGATAGCCGCATCGCACGCAGTGCAGATCAGCGGTCGCGCCGCCCCCGTCCTCCGCGTGCGTCACCTGATTGCCCATCAATCCACCAAGGCAAACATCGGGTCAGTTTAGCCGACATTTCACATTTGACCTTCGCCCGGCTTCATCGCCGAGCTTTCCGAGCACGAGTGTAACCGCCCCCCGGAAACCCAAGTTCCAGCCGATTGCAACTGAGCGGAATCGACGGTGACCCGCCGCGGCGTGCCCCAAGACGACCGCCTGGAGGCTCTGTCGGGCCGCTTGGCAGGGGTGGAGACAGATTGTCATCGCCCCGCAGGGCATTTTGCACGGGCGTAGAGTGTTTCGATCGGAGCGCTTACGGGCACGGGCCCCAATCGGCCAGCAGGGTGAGCAGGTCGGTGATGCCGACGGCGCCGTCGCCGTCGAAGTCGGCTGGGTGCCCGAGGTTGGGGCCCCAAGCGGCGAGCAGCGAAAGCAGGTCGAGGATGCCGACGTTGCCATCGTCGTCCAGGTCGGCGGGACAGCAGTCGCCGACAGCGAGCGCCGCGCTCACATCCAGGATAAACAGCCCGCCGCTGCGGTCGCTGACGATCACCGTCCCGCTGGGAAAGAAAGGATAGGAGGACCAGGCCCCGCTGAAGCCGGGATCGTCGTTGGCCGGGTATGTGTCGAAGAACCCAACTTCAACCGGATTGACCGGATCGCAGGCGTTGAAGACGCGCAGGCCGCTTGTGTAATTGGCTTCGAACACGAAACCGTCGCGAACATACAGATTGTGGTCCGTGGAGGGCAGCCCGGTCGTGAACTCGCCGACCGGAAACGGGTTCGACAGATCGCTCACGTCTAAGATGTTCGTCCGCTGGATATCGTCCAGCTCGTCGCTGACATAGAGGTATCTTCGGTCCGCAGAAAGCCATCCCTGATGGGTATAGGCGGCGTTTGGATACGTCGTACTTCCCACCAGGAACAGGTCGGACTTGTCGGTGACATCGACGATGTCCACGTTGTGCGAAGACCCGGCGAAGAGGAAGGCGATTTCGCGCCCGGCGTATGGCCCCTCGGTATAGGTCACGACCTGGGCGTCATGGGCCTGACCCTCCCAGATCGCCACCAGTTCGGGATTGACGGGGTCGGCGAGGCTCACCACAACCATCGGTCCGCCGAGGCTCAGGTAAAGGAAGCCGCTTTGTTCGTTGATCGCGATATTGTGCGTCCCGCCCTCGAGCGTATTGACCAGTGTGACGTTGCCGTGGTCAATTTCCTCCACGTCGATGATGTGGAACGGGCCGGCGTCGGAGCTGCTGTAGACATAGTGCCCAAAGACCTTCATGTCCCGACCCTGGTTCGGCGTCAGCACCACATCGATGATGGCCGGGTTCGTCGGATCGGTGATCTCGACAAAACCCGTACCGGTCGATAGGCCAATGATCGCGTACTCCCGTCCTGAAGGTGACACGTAGCCCCAGCAGTCCTCCGCGAACTCGGCGTTGAAATCCTGCACGGACAGGTGGGCATAAAGTGAAACGTTCTTCGCCGGAAATCCCGCGGAGGCAGGCATGGCCGTGAGCAGGGCGACGCAGGCCCAGCCGGCCAACACACAACCGCTGTTCATTGGGCCCGATGTCATGATTTCCTCCTGGCCGTGGTCGGGTTAGGCAGACGAGGTTGCGGGGTCCTGCGAGCTGACGCTGCGAGGTCACCGGGGCGAACAACCACACTCATTATGTACCGTCGAGCCGGAAAAGCCAAGCGGGACTTGCAAAATCGGCCCCCAGCAATCCTCGAGCAACGGCTGCGGCGTGAGTCCGTGGCGGCGCAACTCACCCCCAGTAGGCCAGGAGTGTGAGCAGGTCGAGGATGCCGACACTGCCGTCGCCGTTCAAATCGGCCGGGCATTCATCGGGCGGATCGGGGCACGGCCCCCATACGGTCAGCAGGATCAGCAGATCGAGGACGCCGACCACACCGTCGCCGTCGAGGTCGCCTGGAATGCTGATCCCGGCCAACACTTCCAACAGCGCCGCGTTGGCGTTGATCCGGCCGAAACCGGTGTTGTTGTCGAAGCCGGGGGCGTCAACGTCATCCGCCGTGGCCTGGAGAATGCCGCGGACCTCATCGGGCGTCAGCGATCCATCGAGCGACAACATCAGCGTGGCCAGTCCCGACACATGCGGGGTGGCCATCGAGGTGCCGGTGAAGTATTGATAGGAAGTGGTATCGAGCAGCGACCAGATGTTGTCTCCCGGAGCGGCGACGGTGAGTTGTGGTCCCTGGTTGGACCCGCTCCAGCGCTGATCCTGGTTGTCGGTGGCGGCGACGGCGATCGTCTCATCCCACCGCGCGGGGTAGGCCACCACCGAGTTGAAGTTGCCCGCCGCGGCCACCAGCACCACCCCGGACAAATCGGCGTACAGCACCGCGCTGTGCAGCGCGCTCGTCCCAGTGTAGTACTGCAAGCTCATGTTGATCACGTCGGCACCGTTGTCCGTGGCGAAAATGATGCCGTCGGCAAGGTGTTCTTCGAAACCCAGGCAGCCGTTGAGCACGCGTACGGGCATCACCTGCACCGCCCAGTTGACGCCGGCAATGCCGATAGTGTTGTTCCCGGTTGCGGCGGCGATACCCCCCACATGGGTTCCGTGCGAGCCGCACGAATCGCTGGTGTCGCCGTTGTTCGAAACCGTGTTCCAGCCATCAACGAGCCGGCCGGCGAACTCCACGTGCTCATCCATGCCGGCATCCAGCACAGCCAGGAGCAGCGCATTGGATCCGGTCGTCTCATCCCAGGCATCGGTGGCGTCGATGTCGGCATCGGGGATGCCGCCATTCTGCCCGGTGTTCAGCAGCGCGTATTGAAGATCGAAATCATTATCGTTCGGAATCGTCTGAGCAATGCCGCCGATGCCATCGACCTCGGCCGACTCGATGTGCGTAACAAAACCCGCGAACTGCGCAGCCATGGCCGGCGTGTCAGTGCCGGGCGGCACATGAATCTTGTAATACCGATCAAGTCCGATCTGTGCGGCGAGTTGTCGATTGGCCGGCTGGGTCGTCAATGCCGGGGTGATCAATTCAGCGTTCCACCTCTGAAGCGCAGCGGCGATCATGTCGGCGGCCTGGACAGTCGCGGCGCCGGCGCCGGCGGGACCGCGCAGCCCCGGCGGCTGGTGCTGCTGCTCGCCGACCCCAAGCAAAGTCAACCGGCCGTCGCCCAGCCGGCCAGGCTCGATCCCAGGCTCGAGCTGAACGATGATGTGCGTTGATGCATATCCGCCGAAAACATCCGGCCCCCATACTGGCGCCGCGACTCGATCGGAATCGACCGCAGCGGAGGCGATCGACGCGCCAACTCCCACCGACATCAACACGACACAGCCGGTCGAAACGATTCGTTTCAGGCAAGGCACCGATTCCACTCCTTGTCGCGTCAGATGCTCAGCCGCAGGCGCCGGGCACATCGCCACACTCACCCATCGAGGTTGGGGCCGCGCATGGCCCAGCAGAGGACCAACCATCGACGCATTCATTTATAGCCTACCTCACCAATGGCGGGAGGCTGAGAGGAAAACGCAGATATGTTCCATCCCGGTGCGAAAATGGGGCCTCTGTGATGATCGGGAGCGGGAAATCAAGGGACCAAACGCGCGTCTTGCCGGGCGCGTGACCGGACGCTAGAGTGGGGTTGGACGCTCTTGAAGGGTGGCCAACCCGCCCGTTGCAGCAGCGTGGGCGGCGCTCAAGGCCGTCAAAGATTAGTTCTCAGAGACCCGCTCATGTCATTTCGATCGCAGTTGTTCACGTCTGAATCCGTCTCCATGGGCCATCCCGACAAACTGGCCGACCAGATCTCCGATGCGATCCTTGATGCGATGCTCGAGGTTGACCCCAACTCCCGGGTGGCGTGCGAGGTCATGGTGACCACCGGCATGGTGGTCATCGCCGGCGAAGTGAACTGCAAGAGCTACATTGACATTACCGACATCGTCCGCCACACCGTGCTGGAGATCGGATATGACGACGGAGCGTTGGGGTTCGACGGCCACAGCTGCTCCGTGCAGGTGTCGCTCGACCAGCAAAGCCCGGACATCGCGATGGGCGTTGACGAAGACCTCGCGGCAGGGAAGGCCCAAGGGGCCGGCGACCAGGGAATGATGTTCGGCTTCGCGTGCCGCGAAACGCCATCGCTCATGCCACTGCCGATCGATCTAGCCCATCGGCTGGTCGCCCGACAGGCCCAGGTCCGTCGATCCGGCGAGATCCCGCACCTGCGCCCGGATGCCAAGAGTCAGGTCACCGTGGAATATGAAGACTGGCGACCTCTCCGCGTGCACACGCTGGTGCTCTCCACCCAGCACGGACCACAGTTCAGCGAGAAGCAGGATCAGCTCAAGCAGGCCGTCGTCGAACACATCTTTCGACCGGTTCTCGGTGACCAGTGGTGGCACGATGACATCACCATCCACGTCAATCCCACCGGCAAGTTCGAGCTCGGCGGACCCCAGGCCGACTGCGGACTCACGGGACGAAAGATCATCGTCGACACCTACGGCGGGCGCGGCCGGCACGGCGGCGGGTCGTTCTCCGGTAAGGACCCGTCAAAGGTGGACCGCAGCGCGACCTACATGGCTCGCTATATCGCCAAGAACATCGTTGCCGCCGATCTGGCCGACATCTGCGAAGTGCAACTCAGCTACGTCATCGGCAAGGCGGACCCGACCTCGATCAGCGTCGATTGCGAGGGCACCGCAAAGATCGACCAGCAGAAGTTGGCCCAACTCATCCGCGAGCATTTCGAGCTGACGCCCCGCGGGATCATCGAATCGCTGGATCTGCTTCGGCCGATCTACCGCCCCACCGCCTGCCACGGCCACTTCGGTCGAGCCCCCGGCGAAGGAGGCGACGGCACCTTCACCTGGGAAAAGACCGACAAAGCCGCCGCCCTGCGCACCGCCGCCCAACACCACGCCCCCGCCACCACCGCCTGAGCAAGTTCCACGGCGGCTCTCCGACCCGCGAGGCGGCCTTCCGCTCCTGCCCCCGTTGTGTCGCTACGAGCTACGTGCGAAGCGGACCGCGAGGAGGTTGTACAGCCAGGCGAAGATCACCCCGCCGATCAGGCCGTCGAAGAACGCTCAGATCAGCCCGATGACACTGCCGACCGCGCTGATCGTGTATCCGCGATAGACCAGCCCGATGATCGTGGTTTCACCGGTCTGGCCATCGAAAAAAATGATCCACCAGGTGAGCAGGAACAGGCCCAGTCCCCAAATCAATCCAAACGCCAAGCCGAGCGCTAATACGTTGAGTTTCATAGCGAACACTCCTTGCGGGTTGTCGATTCCTAGCGGTCGCTCATGATGCCGGGATTCTGAGGATGTCGGCAGCGGCCCAACGCCGCCAATGGTAGTGGCGGCCTGACGGATCGGCGATCGCCGACGGGTGACGCAAGCGCCCCACGTTCCACGCCGCGCGGATCGGCGGCTCAATGGATTCGCTTGCGGTTCGGGCTGATCACGCGCCTTCTTTGAGCGGCTCGCCTTGGTCGTGGGCGGTTCGAAGTGCTGCGACGACCCAATCGAACCGCTGCGCAGCCGAAGAGGGGTCGCGAGAGAAAATCGGGTCCTTCGCCTGGGCGAGAAGCTGGATGCCCACTTCGTAGATGCGACCTTCAACGTGCCGGCAAAACGCGACAAGCCCTGCGACATAGAGCATATTGCTGTGTTCGTCCTCTTGCTGTAGCGCGACCTCGACGGGCTCACCGCGTATCATCGGCCGGACCGCCAGCACGCCGAGGCCGCCGGTCGAAATGTTCCGCACGTAAGCCGCAGAGCCCTGAAGCGTCGGCGAGCCGCCAATGAAGCAGTTGACCACACACGGAGTAAGAAGACCATGCCGCTCCCGCTTGCGGAGGTCTGCGAAGCGCTGCGTCTGACTCCGATTCAGTTCCACCGCCAATCGATGGAACTCCTCGGGCGTCGGGTGAGCGTTCTCTGAGCGGATAGGAACGTCGTCGAGGCTCGAAGCTGCGGGCTGGACTGTCCGGCCGTTGGGAGCAAGGACGAGGACGGCATCCGGCGACTCAAAGGACCGAAAGCAGCAGCGATCCTTGCCGCCGAGCTTGGCCTGATACATCAATTCGTCGGCGGCGGTAAAGAGCTCCTGTGCCGACATGCCGGGCTTCGGTCGTCCCCACACCGCCCCGAGACTGCAAGTCACCGAATGATTCGAGAACAGGTCCGGGAAACTCGTGCGGCGCACCCTGTCAACCAGCCCTTCGGCCCGCCGTCGAGATTCCTGCTCATCGAGAGCCGGCAGTACGACAATGAACTCCTCACCGCCGTAGCGCCCCGCGCAGCCACCATTGACGACGGTGTCGCTGACAACGCCCGCAAGAACACGAAGAACCTCATCCCCCATGTGATGTCCGAAGTCATCGTTGATGACTTTGAAGTCGTCAATGTCGAGGAAGAAAACGCATTGGGGGGTGTTCTTATCGCGGCATTTCCGGATGCAGGCCATGGCGGCTTCGGCCAGGGCCCCTCGATTAAGCAAGTGAGTGAGCGGATCACGGGCGGCAAGTTCTCGATACTGCCCCAGCGCGGACTTCAGATCCATCTGCTGCCCGCGGATAAGGTCGCATTCCGCTTCCACGGCCTCGATGTGCCGTGCCGCCTCGCTGGTCGCGCGACTGAGGTGGCAGTTGGCCTGCTCCACCAGATCTCGGCGGTCCAGATTTTCGGGCAGATGCTCCGCGGGCGACGGCGCCATCTCGCGGCAGGCGTGATCGGCCCGCCCAAGGCAATCCTGCAGCGCCGGCTCGGCAAGTGCGAGATTGGCGGCTGCATAGTCTCTTAGCGCCGGGTCCGACAGTGCGAGCATCTCCTCATGACCCAGGGGCAGGGACCCCACGAAGTAGCTCACGGCCGAGAGCGTCTCCAACTCTGATGACTCCGGCCCAATGGTCACCGGGCAGTGATGCCGGCCCAGCGGGTCGGCAAGCACCTGGGGCAAGCTCCACTGCTCAGCCATGGCGTCGATCGCCTCGACGTGGTTGTGGGCAAAGCGCTGGGTTTCGCGCTTATAGAACGCCGCTGGGGACAGGTTCGCCGTCGCGTAGAGCGCGGCATAGGAGGCGCCGAGACTCTGAACCAGATGCACGATGCCGCAATCCTGTAGCAGCCCGATCACGTACGCCTCATCGGCGAGCGTGGGGACGACTTCGGCTGCGATCTCTTGGGCCAGACAGGCCCGCAGCAGCGATCGCCGCCAGAACGTCTTCAGATCAAACGGGCAGCCGCCGAGCTCGTCGGGATGAGCCGCCACCTGAAAGCCGAGGGCAACCATTCGGGTACGACGCAGGCCCAAGACCGACACCGCGCGTCCAATAGTGGCCACCGGCTCACGCAGCGCGAATCGGGCGGCATTGGCTGTCTCTAGCAATCGTGAAGTCAGGGCTGGGTCCGTGCGTATTACGTCGGCCAACTGAGCTGCGCTGGAGTTCGGATCGTCGCCAAGGCGCAGGACCTGCGCTGCAACCGCAGAGTTGGTCGGCGCCTTGGGCTGGCCGACGAGCGTCGGCATCTCATCACGAACGTAGCGAGATCGATTGGCCACTATCCGCATGTGCCGGAGGTTCCCCATGTCTGGTTCGCCAACGGGTCATCGGCAGCCCTCGCGGCGGGCATGAGCGAGCCAGCGGGGCGGGCTTCACGGTCTGGGCTTACCACCGGCGACATCGCCTCCAACGACCGAAGCGACAGTCCGGATCCCGACCGATAACCACGTTGGAGCCACCGGTGGCACGCCTACGATCCACCCATGCATCCGGCCCGGACGAACCTCACAAGCAGTAGCCCACCGCCCGATCCGATGCAGGCCCGGGACCTGGTCACGGCCCGGGTGGCGGCGCGGGCAAAGCGGTTTCCCCATTTCGATCTCAGCCCGCTGGACACCAATGCTCTTGATCGACGGGACGCGGCCCTGGCCCACGCCATCGATCAGGCCGTGGCCAGACGATGGTTGACATTGGTGACCGTGCTGCAGTCGCAACTCAGCCGGCCATGGGATCACCTTCAGCCGCAAGTCCAGGCGGCGCTGTTAACAGGCGCGGCCCAGCTGCTGCTGCTGGACCGTCTGCCCGATCATGCGGTCATCCATGAAGCGGTGCAATGGACGAAGACCAATGTGGCCGCGAAGGCGAGCGGCTTGGTCAACGCGGTGCTTCGCCGGGTGGCGAATCTCCGCGACCGTATCGTTGATGATCAAGGTGAAACAAGGTTCCTGACATCTCGACCGCCCGAAGATCTACCCCTGCACGATGGGAGGGCCTGGCGGCTCAAGGAGTCGATCTTTGCCGATGATCCATTGTGTCGGCTTGGGCAGCAGACATCGCACCCTCCGGAGCTTCTTGCACGCTGGGTGCAGCGCTTCGGCCAAGAGCGTACCGGGCAACTTGCCGCGCACAGTTTGATCCATCCGCCGATCCTCGTCGCGGGCCTACCAGACGAAGCGGAAAAATCCGCTCGCGTGGACGCGACGGCTCGCGATGCCAGCCTTCCTCCCCAGTGCGAGCCGCACGAGGAGCAGGGCTTTGCCGTATTCGACGGTGATCGCACGGCCCTGGAGGAGCTGCTGAGAAGCTATCCCAACGCCCGAGTGCAGGATCCCTCATCGGCGAGGGCGGTGAGGTCCACCGCTCATCTTGCGCCGAACCTGATCGTCGAGGTCTGCGCGGGCCGGGGCACCAAGACCCGACAGCTGGCTGACCTCCATCCCCAGGCTCGCATCGTCGCGACGGACATCAAGCAACCGAAGCTCGCGACATTACATGAGGTATTCAAGGGCCACGCACAGGTGCGGGTGGTCAAGCACGGTCAACTGCTGGAGTTTGCCGGGCAGGCTGAGCTGGTGGTCGTGGATGTGCCGTGCAGCAACACCGCCGTCTTGGCCCGGCGGGTGGAGGCGAAGTATCGCTTTAGCCGCCGGAGTCTGGCCCAATTGGTCAAACTCCAGCGGCAGATCATTGCGGATTCCATCCGGCTGCTGACTGAGACCGGGCAGTTGCTCTACAGCACGTGCAGCCTGGAACCCCAGGAAAACGAGCAGCAAGTTGAGTGGATCGCGCAGTGGCACCGATTGCGTGTGCGCGGCCAAGGACAGCGTCTGCCGAGGTCATTGCCGGGTGACCCGCCAAGCCGGTATGCCGATGGCAGCTATTTCGCGCTGCTTGGAACGAGTGCCCGGTGAGCGTTTGGGGCCCGCTCGCATATGTGGTATGATCCGTGATTCGTGCGCCAGCCGCTCACGGCAGCCCCCATGATTCCCTTAGCTGCTCCCAACACGATGAAGATCACGGACATCCTCTCGCCTAAGGCGGTCAAGGTGCCTTTGATCGCCACGCAGAAGAAGGCGGTCATCGACGAGCTGGTGGACCTGCTAGACGAGGCCGGGGTGATCGACGATCCGGTGGCGCTGAAGCAGGTGGTCTGGGAGCGCGAACAACAACGGTCCACGGGCATCGGCGAAGGATTGGCCGTCCCCCACGGCAAGTCGAACCGCTCGAAGAACCTGGTGGTGGCGATCGGCCGGCCGGCCAAACCTATCGATTTCGACGCTGTGGATGGGAAGCCGGTGGAGCTGGTCGTACTGCTGGTGTCGCCTCCGGACCGCACGTCCGAACACATCCAGGCTCTGGGCAAGATCAGCCGGCTGATGTCAGAGGCGAAGATTCGTCAAGCTGCGTATGCCGCGGAGTCGGCGTCGGCGCTTTATCAACTGTTCAAGGACGCAGAGGCGTAGCCCGAGCCGGACGATCCCGTCGGCGGCAGATCAGTGGCGGTGACCCGGCGGGGTGTGCGTGCCGAGAAGTTGAAGCTGCCGTGCCCGATCCAGGTACGCTTGGGCCTCATCAGACCGGCCGAGGGCTTGAAGCAGACCCGCCATCTCACGGTTCATCCGAACGTCGTCGGGCGCCAGCTCGAGGGCCCGAGTCATTGCCTCATACGCGCGTTGGTTATCGCCTTGCCGGGCCAGGGCCAAGGCCAGGGTGGAATGGTCGGTGGGATTGTCGGGGTCGAGGTCGATTGTTCGGCGGACCAGATCGGCGCCTTCGTCAATCTGTCCGGTATCGAGAAGTAGCAGCGACAGCCGGCGCATCGTGTGCAGATTGCCGGGATCGAGTTCGAGCCGCCGTCGGCAGACTTCGATCGCCTCATCGAGCAGGCCTTCCTGGCGACACAGCAACAGGTAATCATCGAGCATGCTGGTGTAGCTGAGCTCGTCGGTGAGCACGTGAGCGTAGTACACCAATGCCTCGGGCAGGCGGAGCTGTGCCCGCAACACCCAAGCCAGGCCTGCGCAATACGCTTCGCGGCGGCCGTCACGGCGCAGCGCACGATTCAACAGACTCTCGGCCTGCGCGAACTCGAGCTTGGCGGAAAGCAGCTTCGCCATTCGCATATCCAATTCCGATTGCCAAAACGGCGCCAGTCCGATTCCTCCCTCGCCAATGGTCGATGCAACGCGATACAGCCGAAGGGCCTTGTCCGCATGGGCGGTCATTTCCTCGGGCATTCGCACCGCAGCGCCCGAGAAGGTGATCTCAGGCGGCATCGTGACGCGCCGGCCGTGATACTGAGCCAGGTTGAACGCGGCGGACACCGCGCCGCTATGAGCGGTCAGAACGAGCAGCAACGCCACAACGGCCCCAAAGAGCCAGCCTGGTCGCCGTAGCGATCCGTTGTACTTGAGCTGGAACTGGTGGAATCGGACGCTCGGATTACGCACAAGACGCCACAGCTTCCAGGCGAGGTATGTGATCACGCCGGAGATCCCTGCGGCCATCAGCATCGGAACCAGGCCATACACCCCGCGCACGGACAGGAACACCCAGAGGAACACGACGCTAAGACCGATCTCCTCCGGCCAGGTGAGGTCGTATTTCCTCTTGGGTGGCTTGGTCTTGGCCGGTCCTTTGAGCTGAGCCGGCTTCCCGAAGCCGAAATAGAGCGCATCGTTGGGGCACACACTGACACAATCCAGGCACTTCATGCAACCTGGATCGACGACCATGCCGTACTCGCGCACCTCCTCATGCACGCGCACATTCGAGGTGCACACGGCTGTGCAATGGCCGCACTGCTCGCACGCATCGGTGACGCGGATGCGTCCCACGGCAAACTCGTCAAGTGGAGCAAAGAAACCTCCGTACGGGCAGCCATAGGTGCAGAATCCCTTGGAGCCGAGGAAGTACACCGCAGCAAATCCGCAGATTCCGAGGAACGGAACCACGATCAGCCACGAGTACGGGAACGTCTTCCAAAACTCGGTGGTCGTCCACTGGACGGAAAATCCCGGCCAGACTAGATCAGGCTGGATCCACGGCGCGATCGCCAGCCGGTAAAACGCCGGCCAGACAAACATGTACAACGCCAGCACCAGAGGCACATAGATCAAGAGGCGCGAACGAAACGGCTTCGGCCGAACACCCATCTTCTTCATCATCCAACTGCAAAAGTCCTGGAGCATCACCACGTGGCAGCCCCAGCCGCAGAACCACCGGCCGAAGATCAGCGTCGAAAGCAACGCCAGGGCGAAGAAGATCAAGCCGGCATTCACCACGCCGTGCTTGACGAACTCCATCGACTCCGATGGCTCAATCGGGGTGGTGGTTCGCCCGCCCCACCAGCCGTATTTTCGCGACAGCATCCACAGGACCACGTGCGCGATGATGAGCGCCTGCACCGTGGCGAGCACGACCGCTCGGCGCTTGCCGGACTTCGACTTGCGGATGGTGCCTGTGGGGTGGTGGGCGGTGGCTAGGACAGGCAGCGGGATCGCGCCGCGCTGCGACAGATCGGACGCGGTGCAATGATCTTTCGTCGTCGTTTGACTGGCGGCCACGGCTCTCCCACCATCGCGCATCGCGGCGGGGGATTCCACGGGGCGCACCCCGATACGCTACGTGACTCTACGGACTGCCAGACCACAGAATCAACCGCGCTGCGACACCCTTACGCGCTCCCATCGGCCGATGCCACCGGCCAATGAAGCAAGAAAACCCCGGCCCACGGGGGTCGGGGTCGTCGCAAGTAATCGCCGTCGGTCAGTTGTCCGAGGGGCTCGGGACATCGTCCTCCTCCTCGGATTCACCATTTCGACGCTTGGCGTTCTCCTCCACGGTCAGGCGGATCTTCTCCAACGCCTTGTTCTGGATCTGGCGGACCCGCTCCTTGGTCACGCCGATAATCTGACCCACCTGCTCGAGGGTCATGGGATCGTTGTCTTGCTCGGCATCGAGACCGAAGCGGTGATACACGACGGTCTTCTCCACGTTGGTGAGCTCAGCCTCGTTGCTCACGACGATGTGCTTGACCTCCTCAGCCGCGTCAAGCTCGCGCCCCCGGCGAACCACCTCCAGGTGATTAGACTTCTCCATCGCCGGGTCGAAATCGGTCGGAAAGCGCTGGCGGTACTTGGTCAGCTTCATGCCCTGACGCGAGAACGCCTTGAGAATCGCACGGCAGGCATACGTGGAGAACTTGAAGCCGCGGCCGCAGTCGAACTTGTCCACCGACCGCAGAAGGGCCATGTTGCCCTCGCTGACCAGGTCGGCGAAGTCCACCTCGCTCATCCGTGTGCGCTTCGCCATCGCCAGCACCAGCGCGAGGTTGGTCTCCGCGATCTGCTCGCGATACCGGCTCGCAACGCGATACCAGCGCAGCAACTCCCGGGCCTGCTCCTCGGTCGGCTCGTTGGGCCCGATGGACAGTTGCATCCGGCGGACCCGATGGCGAGCGTAGTTGTACTGCAGGAACAAGACCCGCTCCTGAGCCGCGGTGAGCAGGACCGTGCCGGTGTTCTTGGGCATCTGCGGCCGGCTCGGCTCCGGATCGTCCATCAGCGGCCGATACCACGACACGTCCGGCCGTTCGATCACTTCAGCCTGGTCGTAGATCCGGGTCTCGGCGTCCGCGCGGGTGAACTCGTCGGAATCGATATAGTCGATCGGATGACCCAGGATCTGGCGAAGCAGACGCTGCTCCTGGGGTGTCAACCCCGCGTGTCGAGGCGACGAGCCACGCTCCGGCCGCACCCTCAGCCATTGCCGCTGACGCAGCCGACTGAGCGGTGAATTCTTTCCAATCAGCGCCTGAAGCATGTCTCGCGTCCTCTGCCGATCCGAACCACCCCAAATCAGTCCCCCCCCCCTATCTGGCCCAAGTGACCTCTGTGTCTCTCGCCAAGATTGTGACAAATATCACAAGCCCGGCCATGGGCACAACTGCACCCTCCCTATTATTACCCTGATTCCTATAAACGGTTCACATGGTTAGAAATATTCTAAAAAGAGACATCATTTTCTCAGCTCTCGCCCCCCAGCGCGAGGCAAGACGAGGCGCAGCCGAGCGAGGCGACCCCGGAGCCGTCCGAGCACCGCACCACCGCCGAGGTCAAGCGCAGCACAACGCACCCCAAGATCGGCGAATCTGCTCCGAAAAGCACGAAAAACGCCGGTTCTCCCCGCCATCTATGGGGTCGGACGCCCCAAGCCGGCTCGGGTTCGCGCGATTACCTGGCCTACTCCGGGCCGCCTGACGACAGGTCATACACCCAGCCTTCGATCGACCGTGGGTAGTCAAGCAGCTCGCTGGGCTCGAAGAAGAGATCCAGCTCACGTTTGGCCGTGTCCGGTCCATCTGAGCCATGGACCAGGTTGAAGCTGTTGGAGACGCCGAAATCCCCCCGGATAGTGCCTGGCTGGGCCTTGGAGCCGAACGTTGCCCCCATCAGCTTGCGGCTGATCTCGATCGCCCCCAGCCCCCGTACCGCCATCAGCAGCACCGGCGATGACGTCATGAACCGCACCAGACCCTCATAGAACGGCTTGCCCTGATGCGGCTCATAGAGCCGCTGGGCCAGATCCGGGCTGATCCTGATCAACTTCGCCCCGACGATCTGGAGCCCCTTGTCCTCGAAGCGGCTGATGATCCGCCCTATGAGCCCCCGCTGCACGGCATCCGGCTTGAGGATAATGAGGGTGGTTTCCATGGCGATTGACTCGCTCGCTCCTTGACCAATGACAGCGCTTCGGCGCCCAGAGCATACCGCTGCATTGGTCGGCCGGGCAAACAACGACCGGCCCAGTCTCCTCATGCGACGAGTGCGGGCTGAGGCGAGCCGCGGCGTCCTCGCCAGCGGCCATCTTTCAAGCGCACGATTCGGTCATGGAGGCGGCGATCGCACGCATCACTTCGGGTGAGACCGCTCGCGGGAATGCGGCGGCTCGGATTGCACGAGAAGGCGCCCCGGCCGGCCGGCCCCTGAAATCTGTGCTTGCGGCCCCGTGATGGACCGATCATGTATCGGGAGTTGGGCCGCCGCAGGATCACCGCCCGCATATGATCGAGTTCGCCAGGGAAGGCGTTGCATGACGACGCTACTGGATCAACCGAAACAATCAACGACCCCAGCCATGACTAGGGCTCGCAAGCCGACGACATCGCCACCGACTCGTCAGCGCAAGAAGCCGCGGACCAAGGTCACGGCTGAGGCGCTGGCCGGCCAACAGCGGGACATCTCCGTCAGCGAGTTCTTTGCCAAGAATCGCCATCTTCTGGGGTTTGACAATCCTCGCCGGGCAATGCTAGCCACCGTCAAGGAGGCAGTGGATAACGCGCTGGACGCTTGCGAGGAGGGCGGGATACTGCCCGATATCCGCGTCGAGGTCCGGCCCCTTAACGAGACGCGGTTCAGAGTGACCGTGCGCGACAACGGCCCGGGCATCGTTCGCCGGCAGATCGACAATATCTTCGGCAAGCTGCTCTACGGCTCCAAGTTCCACCGGCTAAAGATGTCTCGCGGCCAACAGGGCATCGGCATCTCCGCTGCGGGGATGTACGGGCTGATGACCACCGGCAAGGGGGTGTTGATCATCTCCAAGACTTCCAGGCGCAAGCCCGCCCACGAGGTCCTGCTGCGGATCGACACCACCAGGAACCGCCCGGAGATCGTCAGCGACACCGAGCATCCCGAAGATGACCAACTTTTTCCCCAAGGCCACGGCACACAGGTCGCCATCGAACTTGTCGGCAAGTATCAGAAGGGTCGTCAATCCATCGACGAGTATCTCGAACAGACCGCGATCGCCAATTCCCACGCCCGGATCACTTATGTAACGCCGAACAACCAAACGATCGAGTTCCCGCGGACGGTTGATGAACTCCCGGATGAACCCACGGAGATCAAGCCACACCCGAAGGGGATCGAGCTGGGCACGCTGATCCAGATGTTTGAGCGGACGGAATCGAAGAAGCTGGGCGCGTTCCTTCAGAACGACTTCTCGCGAGTGAGTCCAACCAAAGTGAAGGAGATCTGCAAGAAAGCTGGTCTGACCAACCTCACTTGGGTCAAACAGGTCGGCCACGCCGAAGCGGAAGCGATCTACAACGCGATCCAGGAGGTCAAGCTCACGGCTCCGACGACGACGTGTCTGGTCCCTATTGGTTCCAAGGCGTTGCTGGCCGGTCTGCTCAAGGAGGTGAAGGCGGAGTTCTATGCCGCCTCGACGCGACCCCCGGCGGTGTATCGGGGCAACCCGTTCCAAATCGAAGCAGCCCTGGCCTATGGCGGGCAACTGCCCGCCGACGACCTGGCCCGCGTGTTACGATTTGCCAACCGTGTACCGCTGCTCTATCAGCAATCATCATGTTGCTCTTACAAGGCCGTATTGGAAACCAATTGGCGCGGCTACGAACTGAGTCAGGCCAAGGCAGCACTGCCCCAGGCGCCCCTGGTCATCATGGTTCACATGGCCAGCGTATGGGTGCCCTTCACCAGCGAATCCAAAGAGGCGATCGCCGACTACGACGAGATCCGCAAGGAGATGAGGCTGGCGCTGCAGGAATGTGGACGCAAGCTCGGGACGTACCTTCGCCGACGAAAGCGCATGCAGCGCCAGGCCCAGCGCCGCGGCCTCCTGGAGCGCTACATCGGCGAAATCGCCCGCAGCTGTGAGGCGATCACCGGTGCCAAAGCACAGAAGACCTACGAAGCCCTGATGCGCCAAGCCAAGCGCAGGACGGCCGAGGCCGACCAAATCCTTGACGATCACGGTAAAGTCGTCGCCGGTAGTACGCGACGAGCCGACGAAGATGATGTCCTGATCATCCAGCAGCGTCAGGCCGGCCTCGGCGAAGAGGAGGATGACACATTTGGTGAGACACTCTTTGACGGTCGCAACGCTCCCGTAAAGCGGAAAACAAACAGGCGGGCGAAGAACAGGACATCGCCTCGGCGTAAGCGCACCACTCATCGCACCCCAGGCAACGTGTGACCCGGCTCGCTCCGGAAGATCAGAACATGGCCAAAAAGAAGATCGCCAAAACCAGGAAGACTGTCGCACGAAGCAGCGGCTCCGCGGTCAGCAAGAAGCGCGACCGCGAAACGCTGGCGAAGATCGGGACGATGGGTCGCAGCGTCGTCACGTCCAGCCTGGCTATGAAGGAGCCGTTCGTGAACATTCCCACGCGTTCCATCTCCAACATGCGGTTCAACAAGCGCCGCCGAATCCTGGAGATGGGAAGCAACACGCAGCGCCGGGACCTGTTCAATCTCGGCCAGTCGCGGAAGTTCATGCAGACGCTCCTGCTGGCCGACGGCTGTAAGCAGTTGGTCGAGGCGGAAAAGACACTGAGTCTTCGTGGTATGTACTACATGAGTCTGCACACCATCGCCGGGACCAAGGAGAAGACGTTTGACAATCAGAACGAATCCGATCCCATCCTCGAGGATCTAGAGGTCGCGCTGGGCGCCCTGAGAGAAGAGCTGCATGTCTTCGCCAAGAAGGCCGGCACCATGGTCGGGACCATTACCATCGTCGATACCGGTGACGAGATCGATTGCCGGCGGATGGGGTCGGGCGGCTACGCGATCCCCTCAATCGTGGAGCCCGAGGTGATTCAGTTCAGCAAGTGCGAGGCGGATTTCGTCCTCCATGTCGAGAAGAACACCGTGTGGAGCCGGTTCAACGAGGACCGCTTCTGGGAGAAACACAACTGCATCCTCACCGAAGGCGGCGGTCAACCCTCCCGCGGCGTGCGGCGTCTACTGCACCGGTTGCACGAGGAGCTGGGGCTGCCCATCTACTGCCTGCTGGATTGCGATCCATGGGGGCATTACATCTACAGTGTCATCAAGCAGGGTTCGATCGCCTTGGCCTTTGAAAGCCGGCGCATGGCCGTGCCGGAGGCGAAGTTCATCGGCCTGCGGGCCGGGGACTACGAACGCTGCGAGCTGAGTGACGATGTGAAGATCGACCTGACCGAGCGCGACATCGCCCGCGCCAGGCAGATCGCCGCATACCCCTGGTTCAAGGACCGCAAAGATTGGCAGCGGGAAATCAAGCGGATGCTTGCCAACGGCTTCAAAATGGAGGTCGAATCGCTGATTACCAAGGACATATCGTACGTGACGGATGTGTACACCCCGCAACGACTGCAAGCGGAAGATTTCCTGGATTGATCCCCACGCGCCAGTAGCTATCGTGTTCATCCATGCCGGGGATTGGGGAGAAACCCTTTCGTGACGTGACGCCACGGCAATCGTTGGAATAGCGCCGGGGGAGTAACGGCCGATCCATGACCACGAGTGCCTCTTCGCAGCAAAGCATCGTTGCTCAGAGTGCTCCGCCTCCGAAAATCAAGCTCCCTGACCACCCGGCGCGGTTGCTGATCGCCGACACCGAGGAGCCGGCCGACGACGAGCTGAAGAGAAACCTCACCGCGTTGGGGCACACGTTGATCGGGCCCGCCACCAACGCAGACGAGGCGATCGAGTTGTGCCGAACGGATCGCGTGGACATGGCCCTTGTGGGCATTCGTCTGCCAGCTTCCGACGATACCGAAGCCGCGGAGGTGATCTCTCGGAGCATGGGCATCCCAGTAGTGATCATTACGGCGCACGCAGAGGCCGAGGACATCTCGGCCTGTGCGCAGTCGGGCGTTTTCGGCTACCTGATCAAGCCTGTGAGCCGGGAGCAGTTGCGAGCGAGCATCGCCATCGCCTGGGCCAGGTTCCGCGACCATGCTGCCCAACACAGCAAGATTCAGGAACTCCAGCTACGACTTGAGGAACGCAAGTTTATAGAGCAGGCGAAATGGATCATCGTCAAGCGCAAGGGCATCTCCGAGCCGGACGCGATGAGACTGCTCCAGAAGCAGGCTCGAAACAACCGCCGACCGTTGGCGGAAGTGGCGCGGTCAATTCTCGAGAACGAGAGTCTGTTCGGCGTTGACTGATCGGTCGGCGGTGCGCGGGGCGGCTCGGCCATTTCCGCGTCGCCGCAATGCGGATTGCCAGCGGTCCCGGCCGGCCTGCGGGGAGCGATTGGGAACTCACTGGCCGCGCGGCAAGTGGATGACGAAGTCGCTGCCCTGCCCCACCTCGGAATGAATCGTCAACGATCCGCCGTGCTCCTCGATGATTCGCCTGGCCGTCGGCAGGCCCAGCCCGGTCCCGCCGGGGTGGCTTGAAACATAGGGATGGAACACCTCTGCCAGGCGGTCCGGCTCGATCCCGGGACCCGTGTCGATCACGTGCACTCGTGCTTCATCATCATCAGCCTCGACTCGTATGATCAGCTCGCCGCGACCGCCGCTCGCCGCAGCCTCGCCGGAGCCCGGGGCCGATCCGTCGGTCATCGCCTGAGTGGCATTGATCATCAGATTCAGCAGAGCTTGCTTCAACAGGCTCTCATCAACATGGACGGCGACAGGATGGCTGGGCAGCTGTGTCCGCAGCAGGATCCGGCTCTGATCACACTGAGGATGGAAGAAGTCGCGCAGCTCGCTGACAATCCTGACGATGTCACGAGGTTGGGCGTCAATCCGTACACGCCCCGCAAATTGAAGAAAGTCGGTGAGGATCGTACGGAGCCGATCCGCCTCGCGAGACAGTGAATCCAGCCTTCGCAGCAGACGATCGCGCTGATCCGGAGGCAGGTCAGCCTCGCCGATGCCTTCCGCGAGCAACTGAGCGTTCAGGCCGATCGTAGACAGGGGATTCTTGATCTCGTGAGCGAGGCCCCCCGTCATCGAGCCCAGCTCGGCCAGCCGCTGGGAATCACGGGCCCGACCCTCCGCGGCGCGGGCACGGCGCTCAGCACGACGAAGCGACACCCGAAGGATCGGCCACCCGCCCGCCAGACCAACCACAAGTCCCAGCAATGCCCACCATACGTTCACCGGCTGCGTCCCCTGGCTCGGTCGTGGCGCTGCGGACAACCAGATCATACGAGTCCGCCCGGGTCGCGTCGCTGGTACGCTCATCATGTCTCGATCGCCCGGCATTTCCCCGCGGCTATAATGGAAATGTCCTCAACCCAACGGGTGCAGGCGCCTCATCAGCATTCCCTAGGCAGGCAAGGGCTCCAATGCCGGACGGCCCCATCGTCCTCTTCGACGGCGTATGCAACCTTTGCAACTGGTCGGTCCGGTTCATCATTCGCCACGATCCGAAGGCTCACTTCAGGTTCGCTCCGCTGCAGTCCGATACCGGTCGGCGGTTGCTGGAACCGCGCGGCTTGTGTTCGGATCCGCCGCAAAGCATCGTGCTGATTGAAGGGGACTGCTGCTACACCCAAAGTGACGCGGTGCTGCGGATCGCAAAGCACCTCGGCGGCCTGTGGCGGACCCTGGCGGTGCTGTCCATCATTCCCCGCCCACTGCGGAACCGGCTGTACGCTCTGATTGCCCAGAAGCGATACAAGTGGTTTGGCAAGAAGGACTCCTGCATGGTCGCGACGGGTGAGACCGCGAGCCGGTTTCTCCAATAGCCGCATCGCTCCGGGCACCGCACACCGCAGTCGGCGTCAGCCCAGCCACAGCGCGCACGCCACGGGCCCCAAAACCGGTGGCACATCTGCGCGCGCAGCATTCGGAGCGCGCATTTCGCGGTTCCGGCGGCGTTGATTGTGACCGGCTATTGAGGGTCGGAACGATTTGCGCGCGCCGGGCTTGCCGAACGGGCCTTTGGGCGCGCGCCGGCCGGGCTACGCGCGCAACATCTTCGGCTAACCGAGGCTCATCTCGGCCTAACTCAGCGCTAACTCAGCGCTTCGGAGGCTTATCCAGCCATAACTTCGACCATCTTGTGCCCGCCAACGCGTCCTCAACCCACCCCGCGCGCGCCGAGTGGTACGGCGGTCATCACCCATGGCTCATGGCTCATGGTTTATGGCTCTGGGGTCACGGACGCCCACCCGCGCCTCAGCCGCCCAGCACAGTGATCACGATGAAGAGGAGGATCCCCTGGATCAGCCACCCCAGGGCGCAGACGCCCACGGCCCGGAGAGTCCCACGGTAATCCAGCGCCTGCCTCACCGCGATGACCGTCGCCACCAGCATCCAGATTCCGGTGACCGTGAACACGATGTCGCGCAATCCGGGGATCACTCCCAGCACGCGCAGGAGGCTGGGGGAGTTGGCAAACCCGATGGTGCGCAGGAGCTCCCCGTGCGTCGCGCTGGTCTGGGGCTCAGGCAGCAACCGGGTGCCGATCCAATACGTCAGGTACGCCAACACAAACCAGCCGATCAGGGCCGCCACCGCCACCATCAGCATCGCGCCGAGACCCCCTCCGCCCGCCCCGACGCCCGCAGCGACGCTCCCGAGCACCACCACAGCCATCGCCTGACGGGTCCCGCCGGTGTCCGCCTCCACTTCCTCGTAGAGGTTCGCATCCAGCTTCGCCGCCCGGACAATCCGACCCATGAAGGTCGTCACTAGCGGTCCTCCCTTCACCCGGCATTTCACATTTGACCAACGCCCGGCTCCAGCGCCGAGCCTTCCGAGCACCAGTGTAACGCCCCGCCCCCGGAAACCCAAGTCCCAGTCGCTTGCATCTGACCGGACTCGACGGTGACCCGCCGCAGGTGCGCCCACGAAACAGCGCGCGACGCGACCTAACGGGAACGGCAAGCAGGGGCGCGCGACGAAGGGTCGCCAGAAGCAGAAGACGCGAAAGTCGAGCTAAAGGACGGTCATGCGGCCGGCAGCCAACCGCCGCGGTGCAGCACGTCCCAAGCCATGCGAATCTGAGGCTCCTTGAATATCCGCTTGCGCCTGTCCCACTTGTACGTCTTCTGGATAGCCTCGTCGACCGTAGCGGCGTTCTCGCGCGTGGCGACCCAATGAACCGTGGACAGCAACTCCATGCCGAATGCAGTCTCGAAACCCTCGATCAATTCGACCACGCGCTCGAACCGTTCACGGGTTTTTTCATGCTTGCTGAGGAAGGACTCGGCCTCCTCGCAGGCATCAGCCACGAGTTCGATCTGCTTGTCCGGCCGATCCCCAGCATCTGCATAGCCGATGATAAAGTGACCCTCGATGTGCGTGAGCACGTGGCGCAGCTTCTCAGCGTAGGGGCCGAAAGATCCCTTCGCGTATCCCAGCCTTAGGTCTTGTCCTGACTCCTGCATGAAGTACATCAGCTTATGAATCTCAAGGAGCGTGACATGCGGATCCAAGACCGCGGCGAGATACCGCCGTGTCAAACCGAGCAGCACCGCGCGCCCTTCTGTCATGTTTGGCCGCCTCTCGTCCTTGGCCATCTCTTGAGCCGAAGGAGCACCCTTCGGCTCGAACAGCAGCACTTGTACATCTGGGAGCTCTGCGAAAGCTCGCTCGATCCTCGGCCGGACATCTGCCCAGTCTAAGCCACCTTGCCCGCAGCCCAGGGGTGGAACCGCCACCGACTGTAGCTTCAGCCGACGCACCTCCACTACCAGGGCCTTCAGCCCCGCTTCGATGTCCTCGATCCGGCTCTTACCTCGCCAGTGCCGCTTCGTCGGAAGGTGAATCAGGTAGTGGGGTTGCTCCAGACGGTTGAGGTCATGCACCAGCACCGTGCCTGGCGCGAGCTCGCCACGATCACACACGGCCTTGTACGCCTTGAAGCTGTCCGGGAACGCCTTCCTGAACTGCAACGCGATGCCGCGGCCCATCACGCCAACACAATTGACGGTGTTGACCAAGGCATCCGCCTTGACCCTCAAGATGTTGCCTCGTCGCAAGTCGATCATCGGCCGCCTCCTCTCGGTCAATAGTACCAATTGCGCTCTACCTCAACAGTGGGCTTCTGGGAAGCCCCTGCCAACGCCTCTCGCACCTCTTCGACCGTTGCCCCGTTGAATACGCCCACCTTCTCCACCAGCGGCCACGGGAACGACTCGTGCATCAAGAACTCAGCCTGCTTTCCGTCCTTGATCTGGGCGTTGCGGAAGTCAGTCGCACGAACGCCTGTCCAGTTTACCTCATCAAGCTGTTCAAGACAGGCGAAGAACTGCGCGTAATACGCACCCGCATTTACATTGCTAAATGCCCACCGTCGGCCTTGTTGCTCAGCCCAGGTCACGACGGTCCGCAAATCTGACTGGAGATGCACCATCGGCCGCTGCCCACCCTGATAAGTCAACTCCGGATGGTTGCCCCTGTGGAGGATATAGAGCATGATCGACCGCGGGCAGAAGTAGAACGGCACGTATTCGCCGACCATCGTGCCGGGGTGGCAGTCGACGCCTAACTCCTGGAGACGGCGCTCCTTGATCTTCGACATGCCCACTACCTGGCACTCCAGACCCAACTCGATTCGATTGGCGTCGGACCACAGCACGCCCGCATCTGCGACACCGGCCAGATTCCGCACGTGCGTAAGGTGGTAGATCTTCGGGTTGGGTGGGACACGCGGCAGATCAGGTTCCTACACACGAGCTTCCGCATTCGACGAACATGAACAGGATACCCGGTGCCGTTCTTTTCGTAAGGCCTCCCCATGATCTCGTCGGGAATCCGGCCGACCGGATTCGGGGGAGTGACCGTCGATCGCGAGGTCACGCGGATACGCCAGATCGGTCACAGACACCTTCCCCACTGGCCGAATACCCGCGCCAAAGGCAACTGCTCGATGCCGTGCTGGGAGGTCCCCTGTTTACCGCGGACGAAATCGCAGCTGTCCCCGATGAGGCGCGCGGCGCCCCGAGCGTGGCGCAAGAGCCAGAGCTCTGGGAGGATGGATAGTTCAATGGCGGTAGGGGAGGCTTTCAGTCTGCCAGATCGACGCATTGCCGAGCGTGTCAGGCTAAGGCCTGACCTATGACTGGCCGCGATCACCGGTCGCGCGTGTAAGAAGACCGCGACCACCGGTCGCGGCTTTATAAGGAGCGAGGTCGCGGCTGAAACAGTCTCTAAAGGATCGGTAGGCGTAGGGGCAGTACGGCGGGCTTCGATGGTGCGCGTGTAAGAAGACCGCGACCGGTGGTCGCGGCTTTACAAGGAGCGAGGATGCGGCGGGCCCCGAATAAGGACTCCCGTCCCCCTTTCTTGCCCCTTTTCTTGCCTTCGATTCAAACCGATGCGAACTACGAATCTGTGGGTTCAACACGGATCACCACAAGCGTTTGATCATCTCTCGGCCGTATGCCCGCCTCATGTTCTCTTACTGCGGTGGTAAGGTGATCGATCACGCACTGCGGCTCACCGGTGCAGTCGATGAGCGATCTCTCGATGCCGTTGACGTCAAACATCTTACCGGCCGGTGATGTCGCCTCTGTAATGCCGTCGGTATAAAGCACCAAGGTCTGACCGGGCGCAAGCGTGATGCTCGTCTCGCCATATGACTCTCCCGCCATGATGCCCAGCGGAACGCCACCGTTCCCCTCAAGGCGAGAGATTTCCCGGCCGCGCTGGGGCCACATCAACAGAGGCGGATTGTGGCCGGCCCGCGAATAGGTGAATTGACGCGTCATTGGATCGTATATTGCGAACAACGCTGTCACAAACCTCTGCTCGATTCGCTTCGTGATCATGTAGTGGTTGGCATGCTCCAGAACCTCCGCTGGGCCGGCTGGTTCACGCTGATATGTCTCGATCACCGACTGCATGATCGCCATGACAACCGCTGCAGCGGGTCCGTGCCCTGAAACATCGGCGACAAGAATGCCCCAGGGTCCGTTCGGATCATAAGAAGACTCACCGATGGCCGCAGTGGGATTGGTTCGCCGTAGAGGGCGCAGTGTGTACATGTCACCTCCGGCGATGTCGAAGGTCTCGTAGCTGACTCCGATCTTGAGTCCGGGAATGCTCGGGATCTTTTGAGGTAACAATGCTCGCTGAATCTTGGCGATTTGTTCGACCTCCCGCTGGATCTCCGCGTGCGCGTCGCGTAGCTGTTTCGTGATCATCACATTCTTGACAGTCGCACCGCCGAGATTCGTCGGAAGGATCAACTCCTCCAATTCCTGCACCGTGAAACCTTGCGGGTCTTCGCGGAGCGTAATTGTCCAGTTGAGCGGCTCACCACCGTCGAATAACGGGATCGCCATGAGCGATCTGTATTTGGCCAGTGCGTTGCCGACCACTGGATCGTCGCGCAGGTCTAGAGAATGAATGATCTCCGGATAGGCATTACGGATGAGTGCTCCGAAAAATCCACCGCGATGCACTGGCAAGGACGACCAATTCCTCCACGGATCCGCGTCGCTCATCTCGCTGACGACGCTGCCAGTTATTAGCCGGGTGATCTTGTATTCGCCCGGTTGGAGACCGCGGGTAGAGAGTGAGACATAGCCGAGAGGCCCTTGCAACTTCAGAAACCCCTCGGCGAACTCGCGCAGCACCTGCTTCGGTTCTGTCGCCCGACTTAGCGCCGCCACCATCTCCATAAGAATCGGAATGCGCCGGTTGCCCGATGTGTCCAAGCAGGTCATGCCTTTAAGGACCTCGGCTCTGCTCGTCGTGTCTGGGAGAATCGGGGTGGTACTGCCCGTATCTCGTAAGGAGGGTTGCATCATCAACTCCTACCAACGGCGTTGTGGCGTACGCCGACAGTTCCCATTTGACCAACGCCTGGCTCCACCGCCGAGCTTTCCCAGCACGAGTGTAACGCGCGCGCGCCGCAAACCCAAGTTGCAGTCGCTTGCAACTGAGCGGAATCGACGGTGACGGGCCGGCCCCGAAACAGACTCCCATCCCGTTTCTTGCCCCTCGCGGCGCATATCCGCTTCCTCTTCGTCGATTTCATTTCCGACCGAGAAGCTCGGACAACTCCTTCAGCAGGCACAAATCCACACGCATCATCTCGCTGTCATCGCTGTCGTCATGCGCCAGGACCAGAACCCCGCCCGCGCAGCCGGCACCCATCGACACTGGTCCGGTGCCGTGGAAGCCCGTGCCCAGCGATACGGTCGCCCTACCCCTCCAGTCGAAGATGTTCAAGCCGCCGACCCTCTTTGTCGCATTCATTTGGTACGTGCGCAGCGCGGTCGCCCGTCGCCCGTCGTTTTGAAATGTCAAAACGGCGCCTCCCTTCGCATCCGCCTCAATGCGCACGATGTCTTCACCGCCCGCCGAGCGCAGCACGATCTGTCCGCCCAGCTCGCCTGCCGTTATCTCCACGACGGCCCGGCCGTGGTCATCGACGACCTGCAAATGTTTTACCCTGGCCTGGTCGCGCACCTTGTCATCCGACATGCCGAGTAACGCCGCGACGAACAGCAGCGCGAACGCCGCCATGCCGATCCACTGCCGTCGTTCCAGTGTCCTTATGCGGTCTTCCATGTTGATCTCCTTGCAATCGCTCGCTTCCGAGTATCGGTCCGGCGCCCCTTGCATGCGCACATTGTACCGGCTCAATCACCGGTGAATGTCACGTCTGCGTAACACTTCGGGATGATCACCCCGCATTTCAACCGACATCCCCGCTGACCTTCGCCCGGCACCATCGCCGAGCCCTCCGAGCACGAGTGTAACGCTCCCCCCGGAAACACAAGTTCCAGTCGATTGCAACTGATCGGAATCGTGGTGAAATAGGTGACTGTCCCTAATTCTAATTGCCCCCCTGGTGCAGCATTGGAGGAGGTTGCGAGTCCCATCGCGAAGCCGTAGGCAGCTTCCGCAGGAATCACCGGGAACAAATGGGGAGAAGATTCTCTTTCGGGGTGCACGGGCGGCGTTGGCGGAATCGATCGACGCATTGGTAAGCGTGTCAGGCCTGAGCTACGACTGGCCGCGATCACTGGTCGCGCGTGTAAGAAGACCGCGACCACCGGTCGCGGCTTTACAAGGAGCGAGGACTAAAGGATCGGGAGGCGCATGGGCAGTACGGCGGGCTTTGATGGTGCGCGTGTCGGAAGACCGCGACCGGTGGTCGCGGCTTTACAAGGAGCGCGGACGCGGCGGGTTGCTGGGCCACGGTGATACTGTTGTTTGAAGTTGTCTCGTCGCCAGTTGGTGAACGAGTCGCTGTAGAGCCGGCTGGTCAGCTGATGGAAGCCCAGTCGCAGTTGCTCAGCAGTCATCGGCCTCGGCTGATAGTTGATGTCGAAGAGGGTGTAGCGATCCCACTGTCCATCGTGGGTCAGCCGGCCGTCGCGCTGAAGCTGGCGATAAAGCGGTGTATTGGGAAACGGCGTCTGATAGGTGATCTGCACGTCGTACGGGCTGGTGTCTTGGACGAAGTCGTACAAGGCTTCAAACACGTCGGTCGTATGGCCGTCGAGGCCCAACACGAAGCAGGCGTTGACGCGAATGCCGTGTGACTGAATGCGGCGGATCACCTGCTTATACATCGGCCACTTGCGCTTCTTCCAGTTGCGGCGCAGCTCGATACCTTCAAGCCCGGCTTCGACGGGGCTTTCAAACCCGATCAGCACCTCGGCGCAACCGGCCCGGCGGGCCGCGGCCAGCAACTCATCATCCTCGCTGACCGACAGATCAGTCTCGACGAACCACTTCACTCGCCGGCCGGCAAGCTTCGGCAGCAGCTTGTGCCAATAGGCGCGGTTGACGAACGCGTTGTCATCGGCGAACTCGATGAATGGGCGCGGCCAAAGCTCGCGGATCTTGTCGATCTCCCGCAGCACCATGTCGATCGGCTTCTGCTTATACTTGCGGGTCAGCAGGATCGAGCTGGCGCAGAACGAACACCGCCAGGGGCAGCCACGGCTGGCCTGCACCGTCAGCCGGTTGTACTTTTCAATGTCGAGCAGCTCAAACGCCGGCATGGGAGCGTCGGCGAGATCGAACTCCCGGCCACGCGCGTCGTACACCGGCTTGAGCCGGCCACATTCGGCATCGCGCAGGATTTCGGGCCAGACGGATCTCGCCCTCACCGATGACGGCCGAGGCGCCGTGCATGGCCGGTTCATCGGGTACGCTGGTCACGTGCAGGCCACCCATCACGACCGGCACACCGATGGCGCGAAACCGGCGAGCCAGCTCGTAGGCTTCATTGATCTGGGCGGTGAAGCTGGAGATCGCGACCAGGTCGAAATCCCCGGGCAGGTCACCGCATTCTCGCACGTCCGCCACCTCGATGTAGCGGATCCGGTGCTGGGGCGGCGTCATCCCAGCCAGGGTGAGCAGCCCCAAGCTGGGCAGCGAAGCGATCGTTTTGCTCCGCTCCACAAAGCCCGGCAAGGTCAGGCCTAATTCCAGAAGCTCGGCATCACACGCCCGGATGCCGCTCAGAGCGATCATTCCAATCTCCATCAGCTCAGCCCCCCAATCAGAAGGCTCAACACCCCAATCAGCAGACAACCCACCGGGAGAAAGAAGAGTCTTCGCCACCCCTGCCGCCACGCCGACAGGTAGCAGATCGCAGGCATCAGCGCGGCCCCGGCGACGAACAGATATGAACCGAGCACGATCGTCCCGGGCCACGCGCCATCGGCCAGGGCCGCCATCCGGTCCACGGTGAAGACAAAGGCCAGGTTGATCAGTGCCAGGCCGAAGAAGCTGATGTGGCCGAGGCGGATCAGGCGGCGGCGCCACGAGCCGTATCCCCCCATCCAATCATCACGATGGAACAACAGTCCCTGGCCCACGCCGGTGATCAGGCCGAGCCCGATGCCGATCCATGCTGCCCAAACGTTTAGAGCGAGCATGTCGCCGACTCCTTTAGCCGCGTTGTTGGGCGATCATCGGCAGTGTCGGAAACTCGCCGCATCTGCTGCAAGATTTCTGCCAGCGTCGCGACTATCCGCCGGTTGGTCTGCCGATCCTTGACGGCGATGCGTAGCGCGCGTGATCCCAGGCATCGCCCCATGTTGGACACATCCCGGATGAACAGGTGTCGCTTGCGGCACGCGGCAGCGACTCGGGCCGCCGTCGGCGCATCCGGGGGCAAGTGGCATAAGACGAAGTTGGCCACAGACTCCACCACGTCCAATCCACACTCGCCCAGCAGCCCGCGGCGAAGCTCCGCCCGCAGTTGGTGCGTCTGTTGATAGCAACGTGCGTAGTAGTCGGGGTCCTGTAGAGCCATGACCGCCGCGACCTGCCCAGGCAGGCTGACCGCCCAGGGCGGGTTCAGCGGCCGAAGCGGCTCGATCAATCGCGCCGGCCCGCACAAGTAGGCCACGCGGGCGCCGCTGAGCGCGTACACCTTCGACATCGACTTGCACACGACCACCTGATCACTCCTTGCGGCGAATCGCTCCAGCGACTGATCGGCACCGACATACTCGACGTACGTCTCGTCGATCCAGAAGCGTGTGTAACACGGCGCCTCGGCAAGCGCGTCCTGCAGCGACTGCTGTGGAAGGTGACGCCCGGTCGGGCTGTTGGGGTTGACCAGCACCACCATGTCGTAGCCGCACTGCAGCTTCTCCCGCAGGCGGTTGGGGTCCAGCGCGTAGCCGTCGGCGCGATGAAGCGCCAATCGGTCCACCCGGCAGCCGATGACGCGCTCAAGCACGTGCGCATACTCGCCGTACATCGGATCGAGGATCAACACCCGCGACGCCGGCGTCACCCATTGGCGTAAGGCCAGATAGATCAGGTCCGATGAGCCCGCGCCCGGCAGCACGTTGGCCGGCTCGACGCCGCGCACCTCGGCGATCGTGCGCCGCAGCCCCTCGGCACCGGTCGGAGGGCTCGTCCGCACCAGCCAGGGCAAGTGCTCGCCCAAGGCGGCAAGGACTTTCGGCGAGGGATCGAACCATGCGTCGAGCACGTCAGCGTTGATCACGTTCTTACGGCGGTCAAGGGAATCGAATCGCTCGCCGATCGCACCGAAGAACGACCCGCCGTGATCGCAGCCGGTGGTTTGTTGCAACGGCACGTCAAGCTGCCACTGCACGAGTGTCTCCAATCGGCGGGCGAGCGGCGCGTGTGCGGCAACGTGCCGCTGCAGCGTATCGACCGTAGCGGTCATCAGCTCAAACGTCACATCACCGCTGCGAACGATGATGCCTAAAGGCTGCAAACCGATCTTGCGGTACAGCCCCATGACTTCACGCCGACCCAGCGCGACGATGCGCCGGCCGCCGCGGCCTTCGACCCACCGCAGCGCCGCATACATCAGAAGCGAAGCCAGCTTCGATCCTCGAAAGGCCTCAGCCACCGTCAAGAGCCGGATCTCGTACACGCCGTCGTCGAAGTCGAACGGCAGTTGATCGCGCTGAACGTACTTGTCGATCGAATAGCGATGCGAGGTCTTTGCATCGGCATTCGGCGGCGGCGTGATACTCACGAACCCCGCCACCGTCGGGCCGATTCGCGCAACGAGATAGGTGTTGAAGCCGTCCAGGTCATCGCGCAGATCGCCGTGCCCATTCACCGGGTGCTGGCCAAGCTCGCGCGCATACACCGCGTGTCGGAGGCGATAGATCTGCGCGCGGTCGCATCCCCTGGCCAGGCCGATGCACACCTGGGAAATGGACCGACTGCCACGACCAGACCTCGGACCTGTGGCGGGCGGGGGGCTGTCATTCATGGGGCACCTCTTCAATCGAACAGCAACAATCCGCGTGCCACATCCTCCAATATCACATAACACACTTATTCGCAAATACTTACATCTGATCAGCAGCGCCGACACCTCCGCGTTTCGCCAGTCAATGGCGACAATTCATGACAGGTTGTGTACAGTCAATGTACGCGCCATGGGAAGGTTGCCGTAGGGCGACCGCAAGCGTATTTGGAGGTGTCGCAGCGATGCCCCTCTTCACCGCTAAGCAACGGCACTTTGCTCATCAGATCAGCAGCCTGGCGTATTGCAACCCGTTCGTTCCCGATCGGATCGCGTTCGAACGCGAAGCGCTGGGTGATGACTTCGTCGCGACGCCTCGCGTCTGGAGCTTGTTGGCCGCCGACGCCGAGAGCGAGCGCGCCAACCTGGCCCGGCTCGTCGAGCGCATCGAGCCGCTTGCGGAAAAGCTCCGTAGCCGCCTCGCGGCCGGCGCCCGCGCCAACCGGGCCGATCTGGTTCTTTACGAAGACCTGATCCTGTACATGCTCTACCAGCGCGATCGCATGGACATGCAACGGTCGATCGATAGCGCCTTGGAAGGTGATCGCTCAACGGGTCCGATCGCCTACTGGAAGCGCTTCAAGACTGGATTCGATCAATACCTCTGTATTGAGGGCGTCTCGATGCCCAGTGGGTACGACCCGGCCCACATTTTTGCGTGCTGCTTTCAGATCCGCCGGGCCTTCCACCACATCTTCGGCGCGATCGTCGGCGGGTCGATGCCCGCGGCACAGCTGCGAGCCGCGGTCTGGCAGTCCATTTTCACCCACGATGAACGCCGTTACATCCGCGTGCTCTACAAGCACATGGCCGACTACACCACGCTGGTGACCGGCCCATCGGGCACCGGCAAGGAGCTGGTCGCGCGCGCGATCGGCCAGGCGCGGTATATCCCCTTCGACGCAAAATCTCAGAAGTTCACCGAAGACTTTGCCAGCTCGTTCCATCCCCTGAATCTCTCAGCACTGTCGCCGACGCTGATTGAGTCAGAGCTGTTCGGGCACAAGCGCGGCTCATTTACGGGGGCGGTGGCCGACCGCACGGGCTGGTTGGAAGTGTGTCAACCGCTGGACACTGTGTTCCTCGATGAGATCGGTGAGCTCGACCCCGCCATCCAGGTCAAGATGCTGCGCGTCTTGCAGACCCGCACGTTCCAGCGCCTGGGCGAGACCACAGACCGCCGCTTCCACGGCAAGATCATCGCCGCCAGCAATCAGGACCTGGCCCGTCAGATGCACGACGGACGGTTTCGCCCGGACTTCTACTATCGCTTGTGCTCGGACATCATCACCACCCCGTCGCTTCATGAGCAGTTGGCCGACGATCCCGAGGACCTGTATAACCTGGTGCTGTTTATCGCCAAGCGGATCGTGGACGACGAAGCGGAGAGCCTGGCCGATGAGGTGACCGCATGGATCGAGAAGCACCTGGGCCGGGAATATCCCTGGCAGGGGAATTTTCGCGAGCTGGAACAGTGCGTGCGCAACGTGCTGATTCGCAAGACCTACCGGCCGCCGTACGGCGCTGCGCCCGCCAAGGGCGCGGATGACCTTGTCAAGGCGATGCTCGAAGTGAGGCTCAGCGCCGACGAGCTGCTTCGGCGGTACTGCACGATCGTCTACGCGTCACAAGGGAGCTTTCAGCAGGCCGCTCGCCAACTCAACATCGACCGGCGCACCGTCCGCAGCAAGATCGACCGCAAGCTCCTCGAGCAGCTTCAGCGAGCCACCTGAAGCCGGCGGCGAGTGCTGTCACCTAGCACGGGAAACCCAAGTTCCAGTCGCTTGCAACTGAGCGGAATCGCCGGTGACAGGCCGGCCCCGAACAAGACTCCCGTCCCCGTTTCGACACCTGGCGGCTCGAACGAAGTACGATGTGCGTTGGGTTGCAGCGGCGACCCGTCGCCCGAGGCGTAGGTCTCCGTTCGGCTTCGAAGGAGTTACTTGATGCCAGTGTCAACTTTGCACTTCACCGGAATCGGTCCGTTCGACGAGGTGGATTTCAAGTTCGATCCACACATCAACGTTTTCGTCGGGCCGAACAATTGCGGTAAATCGACGGTCCTTTTTGCGCTCGCTGATCTTTGCGTTTTTCCCTTTACCGTTCCGCGCAAACTGCTGCATGACCAAGCCGCCGCTTTCAGCGCGAGCTTTTTGCAAAAGGGCCGGAAGCGCGTTTTGGAAGGAGCGTTTCCGATCATTTATTCCGAGGCATCGGGGAATTGGCCGCGGGAGAAATTCACGCAATGGGACAAAAACCGAAAACAGCTCGGTTACACGAATTTTGTACCGGCCTTGAGGTGGAGTACGGACTACCGATCAAAAGGCCCGATCCCGCCTCGGAAAGATGACCGACGTCATGGGCCATTCGTGATTGACGAAGACGGCGATGTTGTACCGGCCTCGCAGCCTCAGGAAGAGGACACCCGTTCATCACTGGTCCGCGACGAACAGATCGTCCAGGAGATCGTAGAACTCGACTACAGAGCCTATCGCCAAGACAAACCGTCCATGCGTGGGCTGCTGAATGAGATCGCGGCGTTAGCCTCCGAGATCACCGAAGGCTTCCCCATCGAGTTTTCGGGGATTGCCGAGGACAAGCGGGGACTCTATCCGGAATTTGACACACCGGACGGCAAGATGCCCCTTGATGTGCTCAGCCAAGGGACGCAATCGCTCATCCAATGGCTCGCACGGCTCCTTATTGGATACGCGAAGCAGTATGACTTCCCCGCGAGGCTTCGCGACAAGCCCGGCATTTTGATTATCGATGAAATCGATGCGCACCTACACCCGTCCTGGCAACGACGGATACTCCCCGCGGTCACGACGCATTTCCCGAGTCTACAAATATTCTGCTCAACGCACTCGCCGCTGATGCTTGCGGGCCTGCGGGCCGGTCAGGTGCACCTGCTCGCACGTGATCGAAAGGGAAAAGTAACCATTTCGCGCAACGATACCGATATCCTTGGGTGGTCGGCCGATGAGATCCTCACTGGTTTCCTGGGAGTGGAAAGCGCGACTGATCTCGATTCCGAGAAGACCCTTCAGCGCCTGCAAGAGTTGCGTGCCAAGAAACGACTCACTGGAAAGCAACGTGCGGAACTCGAATCACTTCGTGACACCGTCAACGAAAGATTGTTGAGGGGACCGGCGGCCGAAGAATTAGCTCAGCTCACTGACCGCATCAATCGTTCCAGGGCTGGACCCTCGGTGACGCGTTCCTCCAAGAGCAAGCGGTCAGGCAAGAAACGGACCGCTCGGCGCGCTGCGCCATCGACACGCAGCCGGAAGAAGGCGGCGAAGTAATGCACACTGTCGACCGCGGACCGGAACCGTCCGGTCTTGGGAGTGTCCGTCGAAAGTACACGCCGCGTTGGGTGAGACATTACCGCGATGGGCACGGGACGAAGCCGTCGGACTCCAAGTGGCGGGATTTTCACGAGAACGTCAGCAATGCTTTTTCTAGCCTCTGTGGATACTGCGAAGAGATATGCAAGGGGGAAGTTGATCATTTTCGACCAAAAAGCAAGTTTCCCGAGCGAGTTTACGAATGGGACAACTGGGTTCTCGCCTGCCACACCTGCAATCGCAAGAAGAACCAACATTGGCCCTCCGGAGGATATGTCGACCCTTGTGCGAAGTCGCAACGCGCGCGTCCAGAGTCGTATTTTCATTTCGATACCAAGACGGGCGAGATTCTCCCAAAGTCGGAGCTCGCTCCCGGACGCTGGCGCAAGGCGGATCGGATGATTGCGGACATAGGACTTAATGCCTATCACCACCTTAAGCAGCGCGCACAATGGCTGCGATTGGTCTCGGAAGCTCTGAACGCTGTGAATGACGCAGACAACGAGGAGTTGATTGAGTTTGTGGCATCACGTGGAACGGAGCTGTCCAGCATCGCGCGTGCATGGATTCAACAGCAAGGTTATTCCTACGGCGATTAGCCATCATGCTCCGGTGGCATGGGCGGGTACATCTCTCCTCCGGCTCGGCGCGCCGCGCCCCGAGCATGGCGCAGGAGCCAGAGCTCTGGGAGGATGGATAGTTCAAAGGCGGTAGGGCAGGCTTTCAGTCTGCCACATCGACGCATTGCTAAGCGTGTCAGGCCAAGGCCTCACCTACGACTCTGACCGCGACCAACGGTCGCGTGTGTAAGAAGACCGCGACCACCGGTCGCGGCTTTACAAGGAGCGAGGGGCGGCTCGGCGGAACGTCGCCTTACGATGCGCCGACGGGTTGGGGCGGTTCGTCGGCCATGGCGGCGCGGCGCGAGAGTCTGATCTTTCCTGTCCCGGTGTCCACGTCGATCACCTTGACCTTGATCATCTGGCCCATCTTAAGCTCATCGGCGACCGACTTGACGTATCCGTCGGCCAACTCGGAGATATGGCACATGCCATCGGTCCCGGGCACGATCTCGATGAACGCGCCGAAATCCTTGATCGAGACGACCTTGCCTTCGTAGACGGTGCCAATCTTGATCTCGGCGCCGAGGGCTTCCACCTCGGCCTTGGCCTGCAGGCCGTTGTCGCGGTCGGTGGCTGCGATGTAGACGGTGCCGTCCTCCTCGACGTCGATCGTCGCCCCGGTGCGCTCCTGAATGCCTCGGATTGTCTTGCCGCCGGGACCGATGAGCTTGCCGATCTTCTCCGGGTCAATCATCACGGTGAAGATGCGCGGCGCGTGCTGGGAGAGATCCGCGCGCGGCCCCGGCAGCACCGCTTCCATCTTCTCGATGAGTTCGAGTCGGCCGAGCTTGGCCTGCTCGACAATCTGGGCGATCTCAGCCAGGTCGAGTCCACGAGCCTTGAGGTCGAGTTGGACGCCGGTGATCCCCTCGCGTGTGCCGGCCACCTTGAAGTCCATTTCGCCGAAGAAGTCCTCTTCGCCGATGATGTCGGTGACATGCGTGACCTTGCCGTCGGGGTCGGTGAATCGGCCGACGGAGATGCCGGCACAGGTGCCCTTGATCGGCACGCCCGCGTCCATCAGCGCCAGGCAGCCGCTACACACGGAGGCCATCGACGACGACCCGTTGGACTCGGTGATGTCGCTCACCAGCCGGATGGTGTAGGGGAATTCTTCGAGCGGGGGCAGGATCGCCAGCAACGATCGCTCAGCCAGCGCCCCATGACCGACCTCGCGCCGGCCGGGGCCCATGATCCGCCTCACTTCACCCACGCAGAACGGTGGGAAGTTGTAATGCAAGTAGAACTTCTTGGCGTACTCGGGCATCAGCCCGTCGACAATCTGCTCATTGCGGGTGGTGCCTAGGGCGCAGATGGCCAATGCCTGCGTTTCACCCCGCTGAAACATTGCCGAGCCGTGCGTTCGGGCAAAGATGGCGACCTCGATATCGATGGGACGAATCTCGGTCAGCTTGCGCCCGTCCGCCCGGATGCCCTGCTGGGCGAGGAGCTTGTGGGCGATCTTTTTCTCGAGCCGGCGGAAGGCCTCCTTGGCGTCCTGATGACGTTGCTCGGCGGCGAGGTACTGGGCATGGGTGCCAGCCTCCGCAACCGCAAAGTGCTCTTTGAGCATCCGATCACGTAGGGCCTCGACAGCCTCGTCGCGCGCCTGTTTGCCGTGGATTTGGCGATGTCGGGTGAGCTCCTCTTCGACGAGCTGGCGGACCCGATCCACGATCTCTGGAGCCGGCAGGTGCAGCTCACCGGGGTCCTTTTCGCTCACCCCCGCCTTCTCCATCAGCTCGCGCTGCATTTCCAGGAGGGGTTTGATGCCCTGTTCGTAGCCGACGCGGATCGCCTCCAGGACATCAGCCTCGGGCACCTCGGCCGCTCCGATCTCGATCATGTTGATGCCGTCGGCGTGGCCGGAGAGAACCAGATCGAGGTCGGAGAACTCCAACTGAGCGTGGGTCGGGTTGAGCACGAACTGCTCGCCTTCATCGGTGGTGATCCGCCCAACGCGCACCGTGGCGACCGGCCCGTTGAAGGGTGCATCGGTCAGGCACAGCGCCGCCGAGGCCGCGGTGCAGGCCAACACATCGGCGTCGTTCTGGCCGTCGTGGCTCATCACCCACGCTTGAAGCTGGATTTCATCGATAAACCCATCGGGAAACAGCGGACGAATGGGACGATCCATCATCCGCATGGTGAGGATTTCCTTTTCGCCGGGGGGACCTTCGCGCTTGCGGAACCCGCCGGGGAACTTGCCGCCGGCCCCGAGCTTCTCGCGGTAGTCGCACTGAAGCGGGAAGAAGTCCAGCCCGGGGCGCGGCCCGGCCCGCATAGCCGTCGCGAGCACCGTGGTATCGGCGTAGCTGGCCACCACGGCGCCGCTGGCCAGCTTGGCGATCTTGCCGGTTTCCAACCTCAGCGTGCGGCCGCCGATCTTCCGTTCAACACAGACGTATGGCATTGAGTTTCCGCCTCGGGTAGGAGTCCACCCGCGCATCGGGTCCGCGCGGGGTTCATTCGCGGCCGCCGACTCCTAAGAGGCAGAAGGCAAGGAACAGTCGGGCCATGGTGGTGGACCATCAACTGTGGCTTGCCTACTGCCACCCATGTCGGCCGACCGCTCGACCACTCACAATCGGCTCGCACTACTTGCGCAGCCCGAGCCGTTTGATCAGCGCCAGATAAGCCTCTCGATCGGTTCTCGAGAGGTATTTCAACAAGCGATTCCGCTTGCCGACCATCAGCACCAGACCCCGCCTGGAGGCGAAGTCATGCTTCTGAACCTGCAAGTGTTCGGACAGTTCCCGCATTCGATTGGTCAGGATCGCCACCTGGACCTCGGGCGACCCGGTATCGCCTTCGTGTCGCTGGAAATCCTTGACCAATGTCTGTTTGAGCTGGGCGGCGAGGGCCATCGTTGTCGCCGAATCCTCGTCTAGTTCATCACATTTCGAGAGGCAGCTAGTCTAGCATCTCCCGCGTTCGCCGTCCAAAGGTTGCCGATTGATCCATAGCCCAGCGTGTTTGAGCCGAAGATAGCGGCTGCTCAGGCTAGGGAGAGCGTTTGATGCGGATTCTGATCGCCGACAAGCTCGCTTCAGAGGGGGCCGAATACCTCGGCTCCCAGCATGATGTGCAGGTGAGCGTCCAGACGGGGCTGGCCGGTGATGCCCTGGCCGATGCCCTGCGAACCCACGATGGGGTCGTCGTGCGATCCGCGGTCCAGATAACCCGGCCGGTGCTTCAGCGGTGCGCCGGGGCAGGCGGGTCTCGGCTGCGGGCCATCGCCCGGGCCGGGGTCGGCGTGGACAACATCGACGTTCAGACGGCGACCCGTCTGGGCATCGTGGTGATGAACGCCGCCTCGGCCAGCACCATCGCCACTGCCGAGCACACCTTCGCCCTTATGCTCGCGCTGGCCCGGGACATCGCCACCGCCCATGCGACGGTCTCCGGCGGCGGCTGGGATCGAAATCGGTTCGTCGGCATCCAGTTGCACGGCAAGACCCTGGGCGTCGTCGGTCTGGGCCGGATCGGCCGCAGCGTCGCCGAACGGGCGCTGGCCTTTGGGATGTCCGTGTGTGCGTACGACCCGATCATCAACGCCGACTCGGCACTGGAAGGCCGGGTGCCGCTGGTCGATTCGCTTGTGCAGTTGCTGGCCCGTGTGGACATGGTCAGCTTTCACGTGCCCATGACGGAAGCGACGGCGGGCATGCTCGACCGGGCAGCCTTCGCCGCAGCGAAGCCGGGCATGCTGGTGATCAATGCCTCGCGCGGCGGGATTGTCGATGAGGCCGCGCTGTTGGAGGCGCTGGAGTCTGGCCAATGCGGTGGGGCCGCCCTGGATGTATTCGAGCAGGAGCCGCTGCCGGGGGACAATCCGCTGCGCAATCATCCCAAGATTCTCACCACCCCCCACCTCGGTGCATCGACCGTCGAGGCTCAGGAAGCCGTGGCCGTGGATGCCTGCCGGGCGCTGGTGACCTACCTCCGTGGCGAGGGGATGGTCGGGGCGGTCAACGCCGGTGAGCTGAGCCTTGATCTTTCCGACCGGCAACGGGCCTTTGTTGACCTCAGCGCCCGGATGATCGCGCTCTTGGAGGCCGCGGCCACACCGCAGCAGCTGCGAGCCGTTCGTTTCACCGTCCGGGGCGAGGTCCTGGCGAGCCGGGCCGACACTATCGCCCGCTACGCGCTGGTCGAGCTGCTTGGCCGGCATCTCGACGAGCCGGTCAATCTCATCAACGCCGCCCTCATCGCCGAGCAACGACACATCGACGCCCAGACCGTCATCGCCGCCGATCATGGCGAGGACCGACTGGCCATCGAGATCGACCAAGCCGGCGAAACCCGCCGGGTTGAAGGGACGATTCATGTCGACGATCTGCCACGCGTCACCCACCTCGACGGATATGCGATGGACATGGTCCCGGCAGGGCACATGGTCCTGCTCACCAACGCCGACGAGCCGGGGCGCATCGGCCTGGTCGGCAAGATGTTCGGCGAGGCGAATGTCAACATCGCTGAGATGGTCATCGGCCGAAAGAACGACGCCTCGACCGGCCGGACGATCGCGATGATGATCCTCAAGCTCGACGCACCGCCGAGCGCAGCGCTACTCGACGCCCTGCGAACAGCGCCAGGCATCCTGAGCGTCGCGAGCGTCGAACTGGCTGGGGTATGACCCTTGCGCACGCACTCTTTCCCACAGCCCCGGGCTTTGCCCGGGGGTTGAACAACAGTGGATTCGATTACCCGGCGACCCCCCGGCAAAGCCGGGGGCTATAGGATGCGATGATCGCGGGCAACGGGCGTTCGCAATTGGCTGCGGCCTCGCCTATAGCCCCGGGCTCTGCCCGGGGGCAAGAGTTGCCGTCTTTCTCACCGCGGTCATCATGAACCACGCGGTACATTGATCATCATGCCCCGTCGCGTGCTGGCCACGATGATCACTACGACCAGCTACGGCACATGGCTACCAGGTGATCTACGGGGTTACGTTGAGGACGGCGGTATCCTGCCCGGCTCGCCGCATCTGCTCGACCACAGCAAGTCGTTGTTGGTTAGCGATCCGGTGTTCTTCACACCCCGTGAGCAGGACCAGCTCTTTGAAGCGCTTGTCACCGGCTGCCAAGAATTCACCTATCACTTACTCGCCGCAAGTATCGAATCATGGCATGCGCACTGGCTCGTTGATCACGGCTTCGATCCCGTCGAGGTCATGGTAGGTCGATTGAAGACCCGCATGCGCCAAGCTCTCCATCGTGGTCGCATTTGGACGTCAGGGTACGACCACCGCCTGTGTCTTACCAAGTCACAAGTGCAGGTACGCTTGGACTACGTTCAGCGCCATGCGGGCCATCGACCACTTGGGACAAAGCCACGTCTCCCATAGCCCCCGGCTCTGCCGGGGGGTTCTTCGGGACGTGGGATTGACATCGTGCTCACCCCCCGGCAGAGCCGGGGGCTGCTATAGGATGGATCAATGGCCGGTTGGCCCGCAGGCTTGCGCGCGTATCAACGCAACTGCCGCAGCCAGGTGTCTATCCGCTGGCAGCCTTCGGTGATCTGCTGGGGGCTTGCCGCAAAGCTGAGTCGCACGTGACCGCGGGCGCAGGCTCCGAAGTCGTCGCCAGGCACCACAGCCACGTTCGCTTCTTCAAGCAGCGCCTCGGCGAAGGCGACCGACGAATCGATCACACTGCCCCCTGCGGACCGCTTGCCGAAGTGGGCGCTGATATCCGGGAAGACGTAGAAAGCACCGGTGGGCTTCGGGCATTTCACCTGCGGCCAACGGCCGAGAAGCTCGTGAATCAACTCGGCTCGCTCGGCAAAGACGCACCGCATCTGCTCCACGGCCGCGGCGCCGTTTCTCAGCGATTCCACAACTGCTGCATAGCAGAAGGAGGTAATGTTGCTGGTCATCTGCCCTTGGAGCTTCGCCATGGCGTTCGCCAACACCCCGCCATTTCCGGGGGCGCAGGCATAGCCGATTCGCCACCCGGTCATCGCGTAGGCCTTGCTCAATCCATTGATCGTCACCACACGGTCGGCGATGGCCTCGATCGACCCCAGCGAGAAATGCTCGATACCCCCGTAGATGAGCTTCTCGTAGATCTCGTCGGTGATGATCGTGATCTGGTCGTGACGCTTGAGCACCTCGGCCAAGGCGCGTAGCTCATCCGGGCTGTACATTGTGCCGCACGGGTTGGATGGGCTGTTGATGATGACCGCAGCGGTGCGATCGGTGATTGCCCGGCTCAGTTGATCGGGCGTGATCTTGAATTCGGTCTCGATGGGGCCGGGCACTTCGACGACCTCACCGCCGGCCAGCTCGATGATTGGCCGATAGCTCACCCACGCGGGCGTGGGAAGGACCACCTGCTGCCCTTGGCCGGGATCAATCAGGCATTGCATCGCCAGATAAAACGCATGCTTCGCCCCGACCGTGATGACGACATGATCAGCCGAGCAAGCGATGCCATTCTCGACACCCAGCTTCTCGGCGATCGCTTCTCTTGCGGTGGGCTCCCCAGCCACGGGCATGTAATGGGTCTGGCCGCTCAACAAGGCGTCGATCGCGGCCTGTTTGATCTCGGGGGGCGTCTCGAAGTCCGGCTCACCGGCTCCGAAGCCGATGATGTCTCGGCCCTGGGCTCGAAGCTGGCGCACTCGGGTGCTGACGGCGAAGGTGGCCGACGGCTTGAGGCTTCGGACCCGTTGCGATAGCTGCATAGGTGGATCGGTCGTCTGCATTGGGGAAAGGGTACAGCACCGGGGAGGCCGGCGTACAAAGCCGGGGGCGCGGGTTGATGCTATCCTGTGCCCAACTTGGTCCTTCAAACGCGGGAGCGCGCTGAGCCGATGTCCGCTGAGCCGAAGATCCTTGCCTTTGCCGGGAGCCTACGGCAGGGGTCGTACAACAAGAAACTGATGAGGATCGCTGCGGCCGCAGCCCGCCGGGCCGGGGCTGACGTGACCGAGCTTGATCTCGGTGAATACCCTCTGCCGGTCTATGACGGCGATCTGGAGGCTGATGCCGGGCTCCCCGAGAACGCCAGGAAACTCAAGGCCCTGATGAAGGGACATGGCGGCTTCCTCATCGCGTCGCCGGAATACAACAGCTCGATCTCGGGCACGCTGAAGAACGTCATCGATTGGACGTCTCGGCCGGAGCCGGACGAGCCAGGGTTAGTGTGCTTCCGAGGCAAGATCGCGGCGATCATGAGCGCATCACCCGGGGCGTTGGGCGGGCTGCGGGGCCTGGTTCATCTGCGGGCAATCCTGGGCAACATCGGTGTGCTGGTGCTACCGGATCAGAAAGCCATTGCCAGCGCGGCTGAGGCCTTCACCGAGAACGGGTCGCTGAAGGACCCCAAGCAGTTGCAGGCCATCGAGCAGATCGGCACAAGACTCGCGGAGGTCGTGACCAAACTGGCGTGAAATTCGTCCACCGCCGATGTACTCTCCCGGGGCCTTTCCTCCCCCGCATATGCATGCGAGGCTATGATGTGCTGGCGACACGCGCCCACTAAGCCTCGAACTCTCCTCCCATGCACTACGAGTCCCACCAACCCATCGTCGATGACCTCGAGGCGCGGATCACAACCATCCGCGACTCTCTTTGACTACGACCGCAAGGTCGCCCGGAGGGATGAACTCCAGTCAAAGATGAACGCGGCCGAGTTCTGGCAGGACCGCGCCGCGGCTCAGAGCGTTATCGACGAGTATCGAAAACTCAAGGCTCAGACCGACAGTCTGGGCGAGGTCATCGAGCAGTTCGGCGATGCCAAGATCGGCTACGAGCTGGCCAGGGAGGGCGACGACGGGGAGCTGCTGGCCGAAGCTGACGAGCAGTTGTTCCTGTTGACGAAAAAGATGGAGAAGGTGGAGACGCGGTCGCTGCTGAGCGCCAAGCACGACCACCGCGACTGCTTCGTCACTATCCAGGCCGGCGATGGCGGCACGGAAGCGGACGATTGGGCCTCCATGCTCCAACGCATGTACCTCTTCTACTGGGAGAAAGTGGGCATCAAGGCCGAGGAAGTGAACCGCGTCCCGGGCAGCGAGGTCGGCATCAGCGAGGTGGTCTTTCACCTTACGGGGCCCTACGCCTATGGCACCATGTCCTGCGAGCGGGGCACGCATCGGCTGGCTCGCGTCAGCCCATTCAACGCCCAGGGCAAACGGCAGACGAGCTTCGCCACCGTCGATGTCATCCCCGAGTTCGAGAATACTGAAGTCGAGATCGACGAGAAGGAGATCGAGCTGACCGCCTTCGCCCGATCAGCCGGCCCGGGCGGACAGAACGTCAACAAAGTCGCCTCGGCCGTGCGCATCGTGCACAAGCCCACCGGCATCCAAGTCACCGCCTCGACCTTCCGCGACCAGTCGCAGAATCGCCGACAAGCCATGAACATACTCACTGGCAAGCTGCAACAGATCCATGAGGAGAAGCGCCAGGCCGAGCTGGATGCAGCGACCGGCGGCAAAGTCGATCGCGGGTGGGGCACCCAGATCCGCTCCTACGTCATCTATGACAATCGCGTCAAGGACCACCGTAGCGGCTACGAGGTCGGCAACCCCCAAAGGGTGCTCGATGGCGATCTCGAAGGCTTCATCGACGCCGAACTCAAACGCCGCCGAGCCGAACGCGAGAAGACCTCAGCCGGCGCAGCGTAAGTGCGACCTGCCACTGCCCAACGACGGTGGCACTGCTCGGCCGCGCAGCGGAGAGCAGTGCAGAAGTCGAGCGCGCCGTCTCGCAAAGCACGGCTCTCCCTTCGGGTCGAGCCGTGGCACCCAGTAGTTCACCACGGCAAGTGATCGAGATCAGAGTTGCCGCCGGAGAGGATCACGCCGACGCCCCCGGAAGTTGGCGAAGAGCCCAACGGTAGTGATTTGAATTCGTCGGAGAGCACCGCGGCGACAGCCACGGCGGCGCTGGGCTCGATGATGAGCTTCATGCGTTGCCAGATGAGGCGCATCGCGGCGATGATCTTCTCGTCGTCGACGGTGATGATGCGCTGAACGTGATCGCGAACGATCGGCCAGGTGAGTTCGCCAAGACTGGTGAGCAGTCCGTCACAGATCGTGTTGGGGTTTGTCTGGGGGATGAGTCGTCCGGCGGCCAGTGAGCGGGCCGCGTCATCGGCCCCGGCCGGCTCAGCGGCGAAGATGTGAATGTTCGGATTGATGGCCTTGGCAGTGATGCACGTGCCCGAAATCAACCCCCCGCCACCGATTGGAGCAATGATCGCATCGAGCGCAAACTCCCTCTCCCTTCCAGGGAGAGGGCTGGGGTGAGGGTCATCACCCACCTCCCTGCCCTCCCTCCTCAAAGGGGGGAGGGGTTCTCCTTCTTGCGCAGCAATCTGCTCGAGCAATTCAAGCGCGGCGGTTCCCTGGCCGGCGATGATGTCGGGATGATCGTATGGCGGGATCATCACGGCGCCGGTCTGCTCGGCCAACTCTGCCGCCATCGATTCACGAGCTGCGAGCGTCGGCTCACAAAGATAGATTTTGCCGCCATAGCCTTCGACCGATTGGCGCTTGATCGGCGACGCGGTTCTGGGCATGACGATGTGAACCTGGCAGCCGCGCAGCTTCGCCGCCAAGGCCAGAGCTTGGGCGTGATTGCCGCTGGAGTGCGTCACCACGCCGCGCTGAGCTTCTTCATCGGATAGCTTCATCACCGCGTTGCACGCGCCTCGAAACTTGAACGAGCCCGTCTTCTGAAACAGCTCGCACTTGAAGTACAAGCGGCAACCGGCCAGCTCATCAATCGTCAAGCACGTCATTACCGGCGTGCGATGGGCGTAGGGCGCAATGCGGCTTGCCGCTTCGCGGACGGAGTGAAGGACGGCGGCGTAGGCGGTGATCTGTCTCATCGAGGCACGGCGACCACTCTGTCGCGGCGGGCAAGCCCGCCCGCTAAACTCTTCACAACGTCATTGCGTTGACACGTTCAACTGCTTCCTCAACGTTTGCCCGCGAGTTGAACGCGGAGATGCGGATGTAGCCCTCGCCGCATCGGCCGAAGCCGGCCCCGGGAACCACCGCGACGTTGGCGTCTTGCAGCAACCGATCGAACATCTCCCAACTGCTCACACCGTCCGGACACGCGGCCCAGACATACGGAGCGTTCACGCCGCCGAAGACCTTCCATCCAACGGCCTCGAATCCTTCGCGGAGAATGCGGGCGTTGGCCAGATAGTGATCGACAAGAGCCGCGACCTGTGCTTTGCCGTCGGGCGAATACAGGGCCTCGGCGGCCCGCTGAACGACGTAGCTCACCCCATTGGAGCGGGTGTTCCACCGTCGCTGCCACAACTCATGCAGCGCGATCTTCCGGCCGTCTTTGGTCAACCCCGCCACCTCCCTCGGGCAGACCGTGAAGCCGCAGCGCACGCCGGTGAACCCGCCGTTCTTGGAGAAACTATGGAACTCGATCGCGCAGCGGCGGGCCCCGTCGATCTCGTAGATCGACCGGGGCAGGTCAGGCTCGCTGATGAACGCCTGGTAGGCGACGTCATAGAGGATGATCGCGTCGTTCTCCAGCGCGTAGTCCACCCAGGCGCGAAGCTGCCGGCGGTCGATCATCGCTCCGGTGGGATTGTTGGGATAACACAGGTAGATCAGATCCGCCCGTTGGGCAGGGGGCGCGGCCACGAAGCCGTTGGCGGGCGTGCACGGCAGATAAACGATCCCCCCGTAGCCGCCGTCCTCCAACGCCTCGCCGGTGTTGCCGACCATGACGTTGGTATCGACGTAGACCGGATAGACCGGATCGGCGATCACCACGCGATTACCCCCCCCGAGCAGTTCCAGGATGTGCCCGCAGTCGCCCTTGGACCCGTCGGAAAGGAAGATCTCCGAGGCGTCGATATCGATGCCGCGGCCGCGGAAGTCGTGCTCGGTGATGGTCTGGCGGATGAACTCATAGCCGGCGGCGGGGCCATACCCGCGAAAGGTCTCCCGGCTGGCCAGTTCATCGACTGCGTTGTGCATCGCCTCGATCACCGCCGACGGCAGCGGCTCGGTGACGTCACCGATGCCACAGCGAATGATGCGCTTCGCCGCGGCCGGGTCAGCCGCACGGAACGCTTCGAGACGCCGGGCGATCTCGGGAAAGAGATACCCGCCCCGCAGCTTCAGATAATGCTCGTTGATCAAAGCCATACCGGAGCATTCGATTGTTCGGTAGCCGCGGGCAACCCGCGGACCGTTGCGCCGCCGGTCACGAGCAATGACCGGCCACAAGCTTCAGACCACCCTCATTTGACAGACTGAGCGGGTTTAGGCTGCGGGGCCTGCGACGAGGCGGCGCGTGGCGTAGAGGGCGAACTCGCCTTGACGAGCCCCACCAACTTGTCGAAGACGCTGGGATCCTCGATGGCGAGCTGGCTGAGCATCTTGCGGTTCAATAGGACTCCGACCCGCTGCAGGCCGTCGATGAAGCGACTGTAGCGCGTACCGCGCATACGGCAGGCGGCGGAGAGGCGCGTAATCCACAGCCGCCGAAAGTCGCGCCGCCGGACCCGCCGATCGCGGTAGGCAAACTGCCCCGCCCGCAAAATGGCGATCTTCGCCTGGGCCTTGTGCTTGCGATGCGTGCCGCGATAGCCGCGGACGGCGCGAAGCAATCGGCGCCGCCCCTGGGTACGCGCTGCACCTTTGCGAGCACGAGGCATGGATCAACTCCTCATTCGCCAAGACAAGCCTCGACGAGGACCATCGCAACCCCCCGGCCCCTTGGAATCCCGCAAATCATTCAGATCCTATTCCTGGCTCTCGGTCGGCGTCTGGGCCTTGGTCCGCCGGCGCTGGGCATGGTTCTTGGTGACGTTGGACTTCAGCATCAGCAGGCGGCTTATCCGCGAGGCATCGGGGCCCTGGGCATATTTCGGCTGACGATTCTGGCGAATGGTCTGGCCGGACTTATGGCTTCGCAAGTGCCGGCCAAACGCGCTTTGCAGCTTGATCTTGCCGGTCTTGGTAACCCTCACCCGCTTGAGCAGGCCTTTGTGCGGCTTGTTCTTAGGCATGACACAGCACCCCGCCACGGTCGATACAGCCTCCGCAAAACCGAATGCGGAAGCGTAGCAAGGCTGCGGGAGATGTCAAAGGGCCGGCCGCACCCCCGACCGCAAACCCGGGCATGCCCGCCGGTCAGTGGGCCAGGAAGATGTCGTTCGGATCGATCGGCTGATCGCCGGGGCGGAGGAGCAGCACACCCATGGGCAGCCAGATGTTGTCGCTGCTCCCGAACAGAGGCTGCACCAACCAGATCCAGGCCCCGTCTGTGGCGAGAACGTACTGGCCGCGCCCATTGTGATTCAGGGAGATCGACAGCGCCGGAACCCACCTCCCTGCTCGGGCGGCATCGACCATTGGGTTGCGATCACCCAGTGCCAATGTGATTCTCCCCACACCCCAGACGGGGCGCCGATCGGACAGCTGCCACTGGTAGCTGTAGCTCGGATCGAGGTTGTGATTCCCCGGGCAGTCCAGATGGCCGATCTCGCAATAGCCCGCGTCAATAAGCGGCAGGACGTTGACCTCGTTGTGGGTCTTCGTGTCCCAACCGCTGAGGATCCCGGCCTGGACCACCGGCATCGCCCCCTCGTAATCGCTGGCATAGTGGTTGAACGCCACGCCCAGGAGCCGCAAGTTGTTGGCGCAGCCGGCATCGACGGTTCGCTGGCGCAGATAGTTGGTGGTCGGCAGGATGACGCTGGCGGCAATGAGGATCACCGCCGCGATCGTGATGAAATCGGGAATCCGGATCCTCCGCCCCCGCGGCACGTCGTTGGCTTGGGCTTGCGCGGCGTCGAAGGTCAGGCGTGCGGAGGCCCGGTCTTCATGGCGGTCGATCCTGGCCAGGGTGGCGTGGACCAGGGTCTCGTCGGCGTCTTCAACCGGATAATCGTTCAGCAGCTCAAACAGACCCATGATCGCGTCGACGCGGCGCCGATCGGTCGGAGAGAGCAACTCAAGCCCCTCAGGGTCGAATTCGCATTCGACCAGGGCATCCAACAGGCGCTGATCATGCGGTGACAGCTCGTCGTACTGATCGTGTTGATGGGTCATGATGCGCGCCCCTCCCGAACCATTGCCGCCTTCCATGCCCTGGCGAACGCCGCCACCGCTGTATGGAGTCGGCTCTTGACAGTACCCAGGGGTATTTGCAGCGTCCCGGCAATCTGGTTGTAGCTCATACGCTGGAAATACCCCAGCAGCAGGATCTCCCGCAGGTGCGGGGCCAACGAATCAACGACCAGCTTCACCAGCCGACTCCGCTCAGCGTCGAGGATCGGCGCGTCGGGGCTGGGCAGGTCGGCTTCGAGCAGATCGACATACGGGCGGCCACCCGGCTGGCGATCCATCGGTGCAGACAACGACACCATCTGCTGCCGGCCCTGCTTGCGATAATGATCGCGGGCCTTGTTCGCGGCGATCGTGAACAGCCAGGGCTTGAACCGACGGGTGGGATCGAACCGGTCGGCGGAGAGATGGATCTGGACAAACGTCTCCTGGAAGACGTCCTCGGCGGCCGCGTGCGAGCCGAGGAAGCGGGTCAGAAAATGAAGCAGCTCGTGTCGATACCGGCCGATAAGCTGGGCAAAGGCCTCGCGTTCGCCCTGCACATAGGCCTCGACCAGCGATTCATCCGTCCGCTGCTCCACCGCGATTCTCCGATCCGGGGGTGCGTGCCTGATAATACGCCTGGCCCCGTCCACCGGCTGCCGGTGGCCAAAGGGTCCCAGGAGAGCACACAGATCGACCGTAAGCGCGACCATACTTGCCGGTGATACGACGCAGCCCCAACGAAGGATCAGTCTTTCAGTCAACTCTTTTCGGCCGGCTGCCTTTTGCCTGACATCACCCCACCATGGCGGCGGAATCGGATATCGTCCTCGCTCAATGGCCGTACCCGTCTCTCAAATGTGGACCGTGGCCGTATACGTGCTGGGGCAGAAGATCCGCCGGCGGCGGCGCTACCCACTGGTGCTGATGCTGGAGCCGCTGTTTCGCTGCAACCTGGCCTGTGCCGGCTGCGGCAAGATCCAGTACCCCGCACATATCCTCCGCAAGCACCTGTCGGTGGACGAATGCCTGCGCGCGGTGGACGAGTGTCCAGCCCCCATGGTGTCCATCCCCGGCGGCGAGCCTTTGCTTTATCCCCACATCGGCGAGTTGGTGAAAGAGCTCGTCAAGCACCGCAAGTACATCTACCTGTGCACCAATGCGATCCTGCTCAAGGAGAAGCTCGATCAAGGCGTGTTCAAGCCGAGCAAGTATCTGACCTTCTCGGTCCACATGGACGGCCAGCAGGAGCACCACGATTTCGCCGTCTGCCGGGAGGGCGTGTATGAGAGTGCTGCCGAGGCGATTCGCACCGCGGTCGAGATGGGTTTCCGCGTCACCACCAACACCACGCTCTTTGACGGGGCCGACCCGAACTCCGTCCGCGCGTTCTTCGATGAGATGATGCAGCTGGGTGTCGAGGGCATGACGGTCAGCCCAGGCTACGCCTACGAAAAAGCGCCTGATCAACAGAGCTTCCTGAAGCATAAGCAGACCAATGAGCTGTTCGAGATGATCCTCTCGAACCGTCCCAAGCGCTGGAAGTTCAACCAATCGCCGCTGTTCCTGGAGTTCCTCATGGGCAAGCGCGACTATGAGTGCACGCCGTGGGGCAATCCCACCTACAACCTCTTCGGCTGGCAGAAGCCCTGCTACCTGCTGCAGGAGGGCTACGCCGATACCTTTGACGAACTTCTCAACGACACCGAGTGGGAAAACTACGGCCGAGCGTCCGGCAACCCCAAGTGCCAGCAGTGCATGGTCCACTGCGGCTACGAGCCGACGGCGGTGGATCACACGTTCTCATCATTCGGCGGCCTTTGGGCGACGATCAAAGCGATGGTTTTCAACACCTACGCAAACCCGTCAGCCGAGAAGAACCTCGCCGAAGAAGCGAACAAGCCGCACGGCCCGCTGGCGCGACTCGTCGAGCTCGGCTTCGACGATGATCTCAAAGAGACCGCCGGCGCCGCGTGAGGAACGGCCGCACCGTACAAGGCGGCGCGGCGAGGAAAGCGACATGGCGCTGACTTTTGAGTGGGATGACCCAAAGGCGCGCCGAAATGCGTCGAAGCACGGTATATCATTTGAGGAGGCAGTGACGATATTTGCCGATCCACAGGCGTTGACGATCGATGATCCTGACCATTCGACCACCCAAGAGGAACGATACGTAACCGGGGGACGATCGCATCGAGGTCGGATTCAGTCGTTGCGCACTGCGACGACAATGACCGCATCCGCATCATTTCCGCACGCAAGGCAACACGTCGTGAAAGAGACTTCTATGCCAAACGAGGCTGATAATCCCAACGAATCAGAAATGCGCCAGGAGTATGATTTTGAGACCGGCGTACGTGGAAAATACGCAGCACGGTTCGCCGCCGGCAGCAACGTCGTCGTGTTGTCGGAGGATGTGGCCAGACACTTTCCGGACTCCGAGTCGGTCAACCGCGCGCTGCGGGCATGCCGCGAAATCATCACGTCGATGAAACACGACGCGAGTCCAGGACGCCGCAAGACCGGCTCATGAAGGCGACTCGCCGGGTGGCGCTGCCGAGAGTACGTAACGCGGATAGAATCACCGTGCCGCGGATTGAGGCGGCGCTGTTGTTCACGACGGACCCTTTCTGAAGGACTTGATCAGCCATGAGTACGCAACCCGGGCTCCGCCTTCGAACGTTGTTGGCAGTGGTGATCCTGCTTGGGCTGGCTGTGACCGGCGGGCTCAGTGCGCCACGGTTGTTGACCCAGGACGTTCAGGCCCAGGCGCCAAGCCAGACGCCGCAGGAACGCGAAGCGCTCAAGTATGCTCACGACCTGTCGCTGGCGTTCCAGCAGGCCACGAAGGTGATATCGCCCTCGGTCGTGAACATTGTGTCTACCGTCCGCATCCAGGCCCGCAGACCCACCCGGGACTTCTTCGGCGGCGATGACTTTTTCGAGCGATTCTTCGGTCCCCAGGCTCCACCCCGCTCCAAGGAGCGGCGTGGACAGGGCAGCGGCCTGGTCGCTCGACCCGATGGCTACATTCTCACCAACAACCATGTCGTAGCGGGCGCGGACGAGGTTCGCGTCACCCTGGCCAACGGCGCAGAGTACGAAGCAACAATCATTGGGACAGACCGGGAAACCGATCTGGCGGTGATCAAGATCGACTCCAACGGCCTGACCCCGGCTGTGTTCGGCGACTCCGACGCGATTCAAGTCGGCCAGTGGGTCCTGGCGGTGGGCAACCCCTTTGGCTACGACCATACCGTCACCGCAGGCATCGTCAGCGCCAAAGGCCGTTCGGGCCTGGGCGTGGCGATCTACGAGAACTTCATCCAGACCGACGCCGCGATCAACCCCGGCAACAGCGGCGGGCCGCTGGTCAACCTGCGCGGCGAGGTCATCGGCATCAACACCGCCATCACCACCCGCACCGGCGGCGCCATGGGCATCGGCTTCGCCATCCCTTCCAACATGGCCCGCAGCGTCATGGACAGCATCCTGGACACCGGCCAGGTCGTCCGGGGCTGGCTGGGTGTGCACATGGCCGACCTCACCGAGGATCTGGCCCAGTCTTTCGGGTACCAAGGCACCAGCGGCGTGATCATCGCCCACGTAGTGCAAGACAGCCCTGCGGACAAGGCCGGCCTGAAACCTGATGACATCGTCGCCGAGTTTGACGGCAAGCCCATGGCGGACATGAAGCAACTGCTCAACATCGTGGCCACGATCACCCCCGGCACGGCTGTGGAGTTGACGGTGTTCCGCGACGGCAAGGAGCGCAAGGTCCGCGTCACCCTGGGCGAGCGCCCGCCTTTGCAAGAGCTCGCGGCACAACAGCGCTCCGACCAAGGCGAATCGTTCGATGCGCTGGGCGTAACCGCACGGGAGCTGACTCCGATGCTTGCGCGAGAACTCGGCGCCCGATTCCCGGACGGAGTGGTCGTCACAGCGGTCGACCCCGACGGCCACGCGGCACGGGTCGGCATCAAGGCCAACGACATCATCTTTGCCTTCGGTGACACCCGGACCCGAACGCTCGACGACTTCCGCGACGCGATGGACGAATTCGATCCGGATGAAGGTGTTCGTGTCCGACTCCAGCGAGGCGGTACGATCTTCTACCTGATCGTGAAGTAGCCGCGACGCGGTTCACGAGCCCCGGGGAATGAGCATTCGCGGCTATGATGCGCGCGGCTGATTCCTTTGATCGCTGTGGATACCTATCCGCAGCTCGCCTTCGCCCTATAGAGCAACGAGACGACGATGAACTGGTGGGTGCATAATCTGTACCAGGCGGGCCAGACCGTTGAGCTGTTCAGTTGGATCTTCTGGGTGATCTCCTCGATCGTGCTCCACGAGCTGGCCCATGGCTGGGCGGCGCTGTGGCAGGGCGACGACACGCCCAGGCGATTGGGCCGCATGACGGTGAACCCGCTGGTCCACATGGGCACGACATCGCTGCTGATCTTCGCGCTCATCGGTCTGGCTTGGGGCGCGATGCCGGTCAATCCCGGGCGGTTTCGAAACCGCAGCTATGGCGACGTGCTCGTCTCCCTCGCCGGGCCGGCGATGAACATCCTTCTGTCCCTGGCGGCGCTGACGGGCTTGAGTCTGTGGCTGCGGTTCGGGTCGACGGCCCAGCCGCTGCACGAGAATGTGGCAACCTTCCTGTGGACCGGCGGTTGGCTGAACATTATCCTGGCCCTGCTCAACCTGCTGCCCATCCCACCACTTGACGGCTCGCGGATCCTGGCCGGGCTCTCACGCAAGGCCCGTGAGCTGTACAACCACCCGCAGGCTCAATTGTTCGGCATGTTCATGCTCATGGCAATCTTCTTCACCCCGATCGGCGACATCGTCTTTTACGCCGCCAGCAGAGGGGCGAGGTTGTATGTGAACGCCCTGGGAGCTTTGCTCGGCGGCTCGGCGGCTTGATTGCCGGTACATGACTGCTATGCTTTGCGATTCGCCTCCGCACCGCCCCAGGGCGCGGGCAAGCGGGTGGCGAGGGAGACCACGATGGTCGTGTTACGTCTCAAGCGGATGGGTCGTCGGCATCGGCCGTTTTATCGCATCAACGCGATGGACCGCCGGTCCCCGCGCGACGGGCGCGTCATCGAGAAGATCGGCTGGTACGATCCGCTGGCGCCCGATGATCGACAGCTGAGCGTCAACGTCCCGCGGGCCGACTACTGGCTCAGCGTCGGCGCCCAGCCGAGCCGGACCGTCGCCAGCTTGCTGCGGCGCGTCGGCTGTGATCCCAAGCCGGGCAAGACGCTGTCACCCGGCAGCGATCAGCAGTCGGCGACGACCCTAGCTGATGGCTGATTGCTGATCGCGGACAGCTATCACCATGCGGATCGACGTCCTCACCCTGTTTCCGGCGATGTTTGGGCATGTGCTCAGCGCCAGCATCCTCGGTCGAGCAACGGAACGGGGGTTCGTCACCTACCACGTGCACAACATCCGTGACTGGGCCCACAGCAAGCACGGCAAAGTCGATGATCGACCGTTCGGCGGCGGGCCCGGCATGGTGATGATGTGTCAACCGCTTCATGACGCGGTCATGGCGATTGAAGCCCAAGACGGTCGGGCTGCAACACGTATCCTGCTCACGCCTCAGGGCGAGCGCCTTGAGCAGGGCAGAGTCGAACGGCTGGCCGAGAGCCCGCGCCTGCTTCTGATCGCCGGCCATTATGAAGGCGTGGATGAGCGAGTGATCCAGGAGCTCCAGCCGCTTCAACTCAGCGTCGGCGACTATGTGCTCAGCGGCGGCGAGATCCCTGCAATGCTGCTGATCGACACGGTGGTCCGGCTGATCCCGGGGGTGCTGGGGCACAAGGACTCGACGGCCGAGGATTCGTTTGCCGCCCGCGAGCCGCAGGGCCGGCGACTGCTGGAGGGGCCTCACTACACGCGACCTCAGGTCTGGAAAGGCCGCCGGGCACCCGAAGTGCTGCTCTCAGGCGACCACCAGGCCGTCAACGAGTGGCGAAAGAGTATGATGATCGAGCGGACCCGGCAGCGTCGCCCCGATCTGCTCAATCAAGGACTGGCCACCTAAGTGACCAGTCCGCTCACACCAGCTTACAAGGTCCCATGAACCCTCAGGAAACCATCGAAACGATCGTCGCCGATCAGTTGAAGTCCGCGGATCAGTTCCCGGTGTTCAGCGTGGGAGACACGCTCAGCGTGCACGTGCGAATCATCGAGGGGGACAAGGAGCGTATCCAGGTCTACGAAGGCGTGCTGATTGCCCAACGCGGACGGGGAATCAACCGGATGATCACCGTTCGCCGCATCGTGGCCAACGAAGGGGTGGAGCGGATCTTCCCGCTGCACTCACCGCGTATTGCGAAGATCGAGGTGGTGCGGCGCGGTGATGCGAGGCGGGCGAAGTTGTACTACCTTCGCCGGCGCCTGGGCAAGAGCCGCCGGCTTCGGGACCAGCGCCGTGGGCTGAAGCACGTGCGAGGCCAAGTGCAGCCGGCTACGAGTGACCTCGCCGCCGCCGAGACGGGCGACGCCGATGATGCCGCCCCAGACCAATCAGACATTCTGTAGATCGCGCTCGACCGCAGCCAGAGCAGCCATGACATCGTGGCAGATCGGAAACAACCGATCGAGCTGAGTCGTCTGGAACAGAGACTGGATGCTGTGGTCGGGGTTGACCACAGCGATCCGCCCGCCTTCTCCGGCAAGCTTGTTTAGCGACTTGACCAGGCTGGTAGCACAGTCCGAATCCATGTGCTGAACGTTCTGCATGTCCAGCACAAAGTTTTTCGCCCCCGCCTCGGCCAGGTCTTTGAGCAGCTCGCCCAACTGGGCGATGCCCTCGCTGGGCGACAACTGGTCGACCGTCACGGTGGCCACGGCTGTTGGTCCTATATGCTCGATCGTCGCGATGGGATTGGTGATCTTCCGGGGGCCGGGCCGCGGCGCATCGAGAACCACCACGTCCGCGGCCGGAAGGGCGCCGAGTTCATCGTACGAGGGGTCGTTGGACTTGCGCGTGAAGATAGTCCACATGGCCGTTGCGGTCCTCGCCGCCCACCCAAGGGAAATCCGGGCGTCTCAACACGCCTGGAGGGACGCCTCCCGTATTGATCATCGGCCACCTGGGGGCGTGGGTTCATGCACGCACGGGCGGCGGTGGGGGTCACGATGCAGCAAATCGGTTCGGCGAAACTATTCCGGTGATATCGATTAGACCGCTTCGGCCCGATATTCCGTTGCGTTGTAAGGGCGCATAAGCGACGACGGGCGCTTCGGCCGGGCCTTTTGACGCGGAGGCTGGGTCGGATCAGTGACAGGTCGTGGAGATTCGACCGTGCTGGGGGCGGCTGCGAGACCCGAATCATGCAACCGACGCCGCCGCGCCGACTCGATCGAGCGCTCCATCGCCTGCAGTATCGGCCTGATGCGCTCAGCCGTAGATCGTGAGGTGTCCATGGACAGCGCCCTCCTTGCGCGCAGCCTTCGGTTGCGGATAGTGATATCGGCCATTGGACAGCCCAAGTTGTCCGTGCCGACGATTGGGGGCGCACTTTGCCGCCCGTGTGCCCGCATAATCCGACCTCAGGGACTCATGCCGATTCTCTTTGGGCGCCGCGCGGTGAGTGAAAGGGCGCCGAGGCATCGGGCGAAGCCGGGTCTGACGAGTCCCGACTTGTCGGGACGAGGAAGACCCGGGTCGGCATCAAGGCACCGAGGCATCAAGGCATCAAGCATCAGGCGGATTCGTCGTCAATGCGCTCGGCCTCGTCTCGCAAACGTATGGCTGAACGCGAGACAACGTCGTAGATGCTCGCCAGCAATCCGAGCATCGGAAACTGGCCGGGCAAGGGCGTCGGCCCAAGCCGGCGCAACAGGGCATGCGGCGCGTGCTGCGGCGGCCCCAAGCGCTTCAGTTGGGCCAGCTGCCCCCCTAACCGCCAAAACGCGTCCAGGCACTCTTCAAGCGGCACTGCGCCATCTTGCGAATGGGGCATTGGAGGATCGGCGTGTGCGGCGGCGACACCGTGGGTCCGCATGGCCCTGGCCTGCGCGAGCCGCTCAAGGACCCGTTCGCCCGGCATCCCGCGCAGCGACAGCATGACCAGGGGATCATTATCAATTCGTTCGGCAAGAAGATATCCCACTGCGGCCGCGTGCTTGCACGGTTCGCTCGCGGGGCAGTCGCACTCAATGGTGAGCTGATCGGCCGACGGAACCAACTGCAACTCAAGCGACGCGAACAGGCTCCCAACCGCCGGGGGCAGCTGGTTAGCCAGCAGCATGGCCGAGTAGAAAGCCTCACCAGCCATGGCGTCGATGATCCGCTGCCACTGCTGCTCATCAAGCATCGGAATTCGCAACTGCGTCCGGTACGGCTCAGCGGCGCGACCCTGAACGTGACCATCAACCCGGCCAGGATTGATCTGCAGCGTGATTGTCTGGCCGCGGCGAGCGTACTCCAATCCTTCGCACAGCGGCCCCACCGACACCAGGTCCTCCAGCCGCTCCAACCACTGTTGCGAAATCCAGGTGCGGGCGATCGCCTCGTCGCCGGTTGCCCGCAATCTGATGCCGTTGCGCACAACCCGTGGTGAGGAGGGCTTCCTACCGAACGACCTGTTGAAGTTCGATGTCACGGATCAAGCTCCAGGGCCGTAGCCCGCAGTCGCAGGATTTCGTGCAGTTGCTCAGTGGTAAGCTCCGTGACCCATTGCTCCCCCGAGCCAATGACGTTGTCGGCCAGGTGGGTCTTCTGTTCGATCATCTGGTCGATGTGTTCTTCCAGCGTGCCGACGCAGACGAACTTGTGCACATGCACGGTCCTTGACTGGCCGATGCGATACGCGCGGTCGGTGGCCTGGTTCTCCACGGCCGGATTCCACCAACGATCGAAATGGAACACGTGGTTGGCGGCGGTGAGGTTCAATCCAATGCCGCCGGCCTTGAGCGAAAGGATGAAGATGGGCGCGGCGCCGTCGCCTCCCTGGAATCGGTCGATCATCGGTTGACGCTTGAGCGGCGGCGTCCCGCCGTGCAAGAACATCGCCTCGCAGTCGAGGTCGTGGCGGATCATCGCCGCCAGCAGGTGACCCATCTGACGAAACTGGGTAAACACCAGGGCCTTGTCGCCCGCCGCCAACAGCTCTTCGAGCATTTCGATGAGGCGCGTGCACTTGCCGGAACGGGCCGACAGCGGCCGATGATCAGCGCTCTTGGGCGCCCAATCCACAACACTGGCGCCAGTAGCCTGCAACAGGTGGGCCGGATGGTTGCAGACTTGCTTGAGCCTGGTCAGTGTCGCCAACACCAGCCCGCGGCGCTGGATGCCCTGGGCGCGATCGACAGCGCCGAGCATTTCATCGACGATCGACTGATACAGCCCCGCTTGCTCAGCGGTGAGTGTCGCGTATTCTTTGGTTTGAACGCATGCGGGCAGATCAACGATCACCTCCGGGTCGATCTTGAGGCGCCGCAGCACAAAGGGTCGCACGAGGTTTCGCAGCGCTTCCGCCTGCCGGCGGTCTCGATGCCGCTCGACCGGGACGGCGAAGCGCCGGCGAAACTCGCGGGCTCCGCCAAGATAGCCCGGATTACAGAACTCCATGATCGACCACAGATCGTTGAGCCGGTTCTCCACCGGCGTGCCGGTCATGGCCACACGGCGCTGGGCCGGCAACTGCCGGATCGCAGTCGCCTGCTGAGTGGGCGGATTCTTGATGTATTGAGCCTCGTCCAGCACCACCCGCCACCAGCGAACCCTCATCAGCGTGTCGTGATCGCGTGGGACCAGCGCGTAGGTGGTGATCACCATGTCATTGGCGGCCGCAAACTCAACGAAGCGCCCTCCGAGCGATCGCTGCGGTCCGTGGTGAACGTGGCATGAAAGCGAAGGTGCGAATCGCCGTAGCTCGGCCACCCAATTCCCAATCAACGAGGTGGGCACGACCAACAGGGTTGGACCCACCTCCGCGGATCGGGTCGGCTGCTCGCGCTCATACAACAGCAGCGCGATCAGTTGGATCGTCTTGCCGAGACCCATATCGTCGGCCAGGCACGCCCCCAAACCGTAGCGCTCCAGAAACACCAGCCAGCTCAAGCCGGTCTTCTGATATGGACGCAACGTACCGACGAACCCACGCGGTTGATCCAACTGAGGCATGGCCTCATGCCCATCGACGGGGTCCAAAAGCTGACCCACCCATCCGGCTGCATCCATGCCCAAGACGGGCAGCCCAATCTCAGCCGGCTGAGAGCTCACCACACCCTGGGCCATTCGCAGCGCCCCCAGCAGTGAGACCTCGCCCCCCCGATCCGCTTGCACAAAGGCCGTGGCGTTGGCGATGTCTTGGCGAGCGATGTGTACCCACGACCGCCCGACGCGGACCAGCGGGGAGTGAAGCTGCTCAAGCTGCCGCAGGTCATCACCAGACAATGGCTGGTCTCCGATGGCGACCTGCCATCGGTACCGCACAAGACTATTGAGCCCAAGCGTGCACGGGGCCGCGGTCGAATCGCCGGCGATCTCTGGATCGCGGTCGTCGGATGCCGGTGCATCGATCTGCAAGCGCACGCCGAGGCGACACGCCGGCTCATCCCACCACGCCGGCACGATCACGCCAAATCCTGACTCCTCGAGCAGCGACCGGTAGTCTCGCAGGAAATCGGCAGCCTCCGCGGTGGTGAGGGCGATGTCGCTGGGCTGAGCCTCGGCCAGCGCCGGGGCGATCTTCGGATAGATTCTGCTGGCCCGGCCCAGCTCGGCCAACAGCAATTCCGCAGGCCGGTCAATGTGATGACCATCAACCACCAGCCCCGATGGGGAGGATTCCCAGACACGCCGGGCGTCAACCATGACCTGCCGCGGCTCGCTGTCCATCACCAAATGCAGGCTGAGTCGCCAGCACAGGTCCTCGTCCACGGAGAGCAGATCGTCCTGGACCGCGTGCGCAGGCGGCTCATTGAGTCGAAAGCACAAACGGAACGGCCGGGGTCGTCGGGCATCTTCAAGCTGGCTGATCCATACCCGGATATCGCCGAGCATCTGCTCCCCGGGGCCCTGGGGTAGGACAACCGCGTCTCGGTGACCGAGCAGACCCGCGAGCCAAGCAACCTGCGGGTCGGTTGAAGGATCATGGTCTCGGATCGCCTCGATGAAGTCCTCGCCGATCAAGGCCCGGCGAACGGTGGCATCGGTCAACGTCCCAAGGGCATCATGTAGTACGCGCCAAGGCTCATCTGCAAATCCGTCGACCACCGCTCGGACGACCGGAGGCATCGCCGCCAGCAACGCGCCCAGCCGGACCTGGGCCGACTCATCATGCAGCCAAGGCCGCCACGCCGCTCGTAAACCACCACCATTCGATTGGGTTTGAATCAGCGTGGGAATGAATCGCTGATCCACCAGCAGCTCGAGGACGAACCGGGCCACCGTGATCCAATACCGCAACGAATGACCGAAGTCGACGGCATCAGTCGGGCCACGATCCTCGAGTCGAAGCACGGCTGAGAGGGCCTGATCGTTGGGCAGGGCAACGGTGGGGATCTCGAATCGCCCCAGTCGAAGCTCGGTTGGTTGATCCAGCGCTCCGACGGCGCTGGCCAGCCGGTCACTTGGGCGAGGTCCGATCGGGTCGCATGGCAAGCGGAGGCGCATCGAGTCCAGCGCGCCAACGGCATCAGGCTCAAGCAGATCCTCCGCAACAAGTGTGGCAGCCAAATCGCTGGCCGAGACAGCAAACGGATGGGCGGCTGGCGGGATCGCCTGGGCAACCCCGATGCGCTGCACGGAGGTGTCGGTCGAATCGCTGCCGCCGGGGGGCCTCGATGCCCCCATGTCCGCAGGGCAATCAGCCCCGCCGAGGTACGCCGACCGCGACTCCGCCCATAGTCCCAAGGCGCCTTGGGCCCAATTGACATGCAGTACCAGCATGAGGGGACCGGCTCGCGTAGATCCATTGCTCTCGGCAGATGGTCGCGCTGGGACTCGAACCCAGGACCTACCGCTTAAAAGGCGGTTGCTCTACCTAGCTGAGCTACGCGACCCCAAACTGGCAAACCGGTCAGTGTAGCTCAACTCTCTGTAGCGGGCGATCGGGTTGGGTTGGGGCGTGGTGTCCTAATTTGGGTGATTAGCCCTTAGAGTCATCAAAGCCAACCAGCAGCCTGTTGATTTCGGGGCCAGCCGGCCCCGTGCCTTATCGGTAGAAGTCGTCGTCGGTGATGCCGTCTCTCGCCGTGAGCCTGAATACTCGCCGGATGGAGGCGATCACAGCCTTCGGCTTATCCTCGTTACTCCTTGTGTCACTTGATTGGGTGCTTGACCAACTCGCCACTGACGACACCCATCAGCATCCTGTGAGAACCCTTACCGCGACTCTTTATCTCATTGATGCCGAATGACGGAGAATCTGGATCAGCCGTCGATACTTGAGAACCCGATCCACCATCTACGCCATCTGAAGGGCTCGGGTCTCAAAGCGGGACACTCGGGCGGGCATTGTTGGCAGCGTCATCCCGGGGGGCTTCCGAAACTTCTTGCCCCGAGCGTAAAGATCCCAGATTTCCGCTGGCGCGGGGTGATAGATCGCCTTGACATTCCCATCGTCGATGGCCGCGTCGATCTTGGCGCCACAAAGCTCCATAGTGCTGGAGACGGCCTCGAAGGGTGAGTCACCCTCAGCGACCACGTCCATCTCCAGGCAATGGGCGATCCACCACTGACCTTCGCGGTAGACCACTTCGCGAAGCTCGATCATGATTGCTTCGGATTCCATCGGCGTGTTGTTTCTGCCCACCAGGGGCGTTCCGGCCCCATGTAGATCTACCTTCCCATCGGCGATGGCGGTAGCCCTTAGAAGCTAATCCGGACACCGATTCATTCGGTTGCATTCCACGGTCGCGCCAAATGATAGGCCGGCGAAGGGGCCGTCGGTCCCCAAACCCCTGGTCCCGAAGTGCTCTGATTCTGGCCAATGCGCGAGCTCAAAAGGGTTCAATAATTGAACCCATTTGCCGCCCACCTGATTCTGGCCGTTTGAGGAAGGAATCTCAAATGAGGACCCTACCGGTTGCGGTCTCAGAATTCCTTACAACCCTCGTTTCGCCGGTCATATCAAGAGACGATCGAATCGAGATATCGACTCAGGCCCCCGCGCGAGGATGCCGATAACGCTGTTGCTGCCGGTGGCAGCAGGGTCCAGGGACTCAAGTCATGCTCTCCAGTCGTCCGATAAAGAGCCGGGATTTCCTTGGTCGAACCCGACGGGATGGGTTGGAGCCCGCCCGATTCAGTTCACAGGAGTCGCGTGGTCTTGGCGGAGCCGACGACCGCGACCACGGTCGCGCCCGCCGGCCTTGATGTCGTGCGGTCATATGAACCACGGAGGCCAACGCGTGAACGCCAAGGCACTGTTTCTCACCCGCCGCCTGATTGTTGCCGGCACCGCCGCGCTATTAGGCGGGTGCGCGGCAAACAGCGACTCCGTAGCCCAGGAGATGGAGATCAGCGAGACACTCGTGGAGATCGTTACGGCCCCCTCGCCGCCGCCTGCCGAGCCCCCCGTTACTGCTGGCCCGATCGGCGGCGAGCAGATGGCCAACTCCGCTGCACGCATTGATCGTCCCGCGGCGCTCGTCGACCTTTACGGCGAGATGCTCGGCGGCACACGCGACGCGGGCGGACCGTTTGATGGCAGCAGCAACATCGCACAAGTCACCTTCACGGTCGAGGGGGCGTGCTTCGATCCCGATATCGACCGCACGGGGACGCAGATGGTGTTCGCCTCAACCCAGCACCGGGACTCCGCGGACATCTATCTCAAGACGATTCCCGGGCGAACCGTCACCCAACTCACCACGGACCCGGCTGACGATGTCATGCCGGTGTTTCATCCCTCCGGGGCCACGATCGCTTTCGCCTCCAATCGTGCCGGAAACTGGGATATCTACGTGATGTCCACCGACGGTGGACAACCGATGAAGGTCACCGACGACCCGGAGCATGAGCTGCACCCGTCCTGGTCACCCGACGGTGAGCGGTTGATCTACTGCAAGCTCGGGTCGAGATCGGGACGATGGGAAATGTGGTCGGCTGACACGAAGAAGCCCGGCGTGCGGAGCTTCCTGGATTATGGGTTGTTTCCTCAATGGTGCCCGGACGTCGCACGCAGCAAGATCCTCTTCCAGAGAGCCCGGCAGCGCGGCAGCCGGCATCACAGCATTTGGACGGTGGACTACATCAACGGCGACGCCGTGCGCCCCACGGAGATCGTCTCGGCTGCCAACGCGGCCGTCATCAATCCGGCGTGGTCCCCCGACGGAAGACGCATCGTCTTCGTCTCGGTCGTAGAACCTGACACGACCTCAAGCACTGAATCTCAGCAGTCCGACGTTTGGATCGTGAATATTGACGGCTCCGGGCGAACCAATCTCACCAACGGACGATTCGCCAACTTCCAACCGGTCTGGAGCGGCGACGGACGCGTTTTCTTTGTCTCCGATCGTTCCGGCGTGGACAACGTCTGGGCGGTCACCACCACGCGGGCATTGCAGGCGTTCGAGCCGAATCCCGTCAAAATGACCAGCGCCATGCCCGAGCACGAACACGAACCACCGGGCCGGTAGCCTTAACGGGCCGCCTACCCCTTTTTCTTTCGGCCGATCGCAATCGAAACCGATCGGCCGACATGACGAGCGGAGCTCACCAACAGGCAGGATGCCATGACAAGTGCACAGCTGATGCCACCAGGGGCCGGCCGGAGATCCGTCGTCGCCCGCGTGGCCGTGACGCTGGTTGGCTGGATGCTACTGGCCGGGGGGTGTACTACAGAGCAACTGATCCAGCCGAGGGTGCTCATGAGTCCGTACGAGCACCAGCAACTCTGGGCGGTGGCGCCGTTTGCCAACGAGTCAGGCGTTTCCACCGTTGACACCACCCGATTCGCTGACCTGTTCACTCAGCAACTCGAGCAGGTGCAGGGAATCAACTCGATTCCGGTCAATCGGGTGATCTTCGCGATGCGCCAGCTCGACATGCGGTCGGTCGCCTCGCCCGCTGACGCAATGGAGCTGATCCATGTTCTGGACGTTGACGCGATTGTGGTGGGCACGGTTACCGCGTACGACCCTTATCCACCGCCAACGCTAGGCGCCGCGGTGCAGTTGTATGCGAGGCTTCGTAGCGACCGCAGCAGCGAACTCGATCCGCGAGCGTTGACCCGCGCCACGACTGACGTGGTCGCACCGGGCGAGCTGGGGCCTCCCAACCCCATCGCCGAGGCGACAGGCGTCTTCGACGCAATCAACCATCAGACGCTGGCCTGGCTCGAACAGTACGCCGCGGGCCGCAGCGAACCTGACGGGCCCTTCGGCAGCGACGTTTACCTGGTGAGCATGCAGCTGTACACGCAGTTTGTCAGCTATCGGCTGATCCATGACCTGCTGGCTTGGGAGCGGGCTCGGCTGATGCCGGTAGCAGCCAATGCTTCGTCGCGCTGAGGGCCAACGTGGTCATCGGCGCCCAGCCGAGGTCCACGTATGGCAGAGGTCAACTTCACCCTCCGGATTCACTCTCAACCGAGGTCCGGTACATCTCGGCTTGTGCGGCCGTGCCGCTTCGAGCCTCTTGATCCAAGCCGTCGCGGGCTCCCCAGAATAACACCTCAGGCAGAGTCACAGCCATGAAACCAGCCGCCAGCGAACACCTTCCGGTCATCGCGGAATTCCTGAGCTACCTGCTCGACGAGCGCCACTTCAGCCCGTATACCGCACGATGCTACGGCGTGGACTTGCGCCAGTACGCCCAATTCCTAGCCGAGGATAGGAACATCAACGCCACAGACCAGCAGGAGGTGAAGGCGTTCCGCTTCGCATCCGATCAAGACCTTGATCCCAATGCCGAGAGGACCGACACGGACGTGCTGGCCACGGTCGGGGTCGTGACGGTCACCGCCGCCATGCTCCAGATGGAGGTCACTGGCATCCGTGGATTCCTCGAGCATTTGAGCACGCGGAACTATTCCCCGGCCACGATGGCCCGCAAGATCGCCACGCTGCGCTCGTTCCACCGCTGGTTGGAAAGGCGCGAGCTGATCGTCAGCAATCCCATGCTCATGATCAGAACCCCCAAGCAGTCCAAGCGCCTACCCAAGTCGATCGGCGTCGAGCAGGTGGAGAAGCTGCTGTCGGCTCCCGATGACACCAATCTGCTCGGCGCTCGAGACCGGGCAATCCTCGAAACGCTCTACTCCACCGGCATTCGTGTCAGCGAGCTCGTCGGCATCAACCGCGGCGACATCGACGATACCTCAGCAGCCCTGATCGTTCGCGGCAAGGGGCGCAAAGAGCGCATCGCGCCGCTCGGATCGCATGCGCTGCGGGCGCTTCACCACTACACGGCGATGCTCGACACCGAGTTGAGGCGCACCGCCCAGCCATTCGATCCCAACGCCGCCCTGTTTATCAACAAGCACGGCGGCCGGCTCTCGACGCGCTCGGTTCGACGCAAGGTCAGTAAGTACCTGGCCCAAGCCAAGCTCGACCCCAAAATCAGCCCCCACACCCTGCGCCACAGCTTCGCCACCCACCTGCTGGACAACGGGGCCGACCTGCGGTCGGTGCAGGAGCTGCTGGGGCATCAATCGCTTTCCACCACCCAGGTGTACACGCATCTGACCACCCAACGGATGCGCGACGCCTACGACCAGGCCCACCCCCGGGCCGAAGCGTCGTAACACCACCCCTCTCAGCGAGGCTCGCCCCAGGCGCGCTTCGCTGATGAGCCGCGGACGGACCCGCTCGCACGGACGCGAGCATCACGGGGCGCTCGGTGGGAGCGCCCCGTTGTTGTTCCTCAAAGCCCGGGGGCGCGCCGCTCAGACGTTCGGCGATCCCCCCGCGCCTTCATTCAGCCGGCAAACTCGCACCAGGGGGCGCCGACCTCCTGGTAACTGATCAGCGTCACATTGCCTTGGGCGTCGGTCTCGAAGACGTACAGGCGGTGGCAATCGCAGCCATCGAAGCAGTCGTGCCAACCGTCGTCGATCTCCCATCGCCATACGCCCTCACCCAGCGGCGCGGGCACCCAGTAGTTCTGGCCGCCGATGATGAAGTTCGGCTCGGCGTACTGGACCTCGGGCGCCTCCGCGTAGATTTCGCCCAGCGCTACGACATTGAGATTGCCCGCAAACGTCAGCAGATACCAGCTCCCGAACAGGTGCTCCACGTTGATCACCTGGTAGATGACGTTGAGGCAGAGATACGCATCCTGCGGCGCGCCTTTTACCAAGCCGACCAGCAACTGGCTGGGAACCCATGCGGGTGAATGGATCTCGGTCTGCAACGCCGGCTCAGCCTTGCGAATCAAGCCCAGATCGCGGTCGATACGCAGGTACTCCTCCTTCGGCACGAGCAGCCCTCCGGAGGCCCCCATCATCTCCAAGCCGATTTGTTGAGCCTCCGGGTTGTCCGGCGGCGGCCCGTAATCAAAAACCATCGGGCCCCAGTTGGCGAGCAATGTGAGCAGGTCGAGGACGCCGACGGCGCCATCGGCGTCGAAATCGGGCGGCCCGCCGGGGTCGGTCCCCCACGCGCTGAGCAGCGTCAGCAGATCAAGAATCCCGACGTCGCCGTCACCGTCGAGATCCGCGTCGCAAGGCATCGCAGCGTGAGCTGGCCCGGCGGAGAGGAAGATCGCGCCGGCTGCAACAACTAGCCATCGAGTGTGGATTCGGCGAAACATTTTGCCTCTCCTGGGCCCGAGGTCATGCTCCCAAGTGAGACGATAGCCCCCATCCGGCCCTCGTGCCAGCAAAACCCAGGGGCGGGGTGATTCCGCCGGGAAGACTTGCAGGACCGCGTTACGGAACTCCTGGCCGATAGATAGCACGGCAAGGAAACCGGGTCTCGATCATCGCGAGACCGCCATCACGATGCTCGTTTATGAAACGGCGTGACGGCTGCTCGCTGGCTCCGCCCGACGACGCGGTCACCGCATCCGGCGTGGTATGCTGTGAGGCCCGCACTCGGATCGACTTGTGTTCAAGAAACCCATCATGGCGAGCATCCTGGCCGCGACCACCAAGGTCCCGCCGTATTCAGTCCACTCGGAGAAGGTGCTGCTCGGCTCCATGCTGCGCGAGCCGGGAATTGTCAAAGACGTCAAGAAGATCATCTCAGATGGAGACGTGTTCTTCAGGCCGGAGCATGGCCGGCTCTACGACGCGATGATCAAGGCCAGCCGGAAGCGCCGATCACTCAATACGGAGAAACTGATCGCGGCCGCAGCAGCACCCGGAACCCTCGACGACGCCGGGGCAGCCGAACAGCTTCGTGATTTGGTAGATGTGGCTGAGGATCCGACGAAGGCCCTTCAGCACGCGAAGGTTATTGCTGAGAAGGCCAGGATGCGGCGACTCATCGACGCGATCTCCGACACCCTTAACGACGCTTACCACAGCCCCGACGGCTTTGACGCGATCCTGACCCGGGCCCGAAAGCGCCTCAACAAGCTGGTCGAGAACGCCCGCTGAGCCATCACGAGAAATCCGCAACCATCACTGCTGGTTCTGAATCTGTCTCGATGATCGCGTCGCCGAACTCCGAGCACTTCAGAAGTGCGGCTCCCTCCATCAGGCGCTCGAAGTCGTATGGAGCGATGTCATCAGACTGCTTCGCCGAGGATCGCCCAGAGAATCATCAAGCCGAGCAAGGCCATCGAGATAATACCCATGCTCAGGCCTGCTTTCGCCATGGTGTGGGAACCGCGACTGTACCCACCAACGGCCATCTCCTTCTTTGAGTTCGCGTACAACCATATTGCGACCGGCCCGGCCAACGCACACACCGTCAACGACAGAATCCCCACAACCATGCAGGCCGTGGCCTGGCCGCAAGACTTCGCGCCGTCCTGACGCGCCCGCAGCGACTCGCCTATCGGCTTACCACACTCCGGGCACGATCCACCGACGGTTGATCCGCTGAGGTCATAGCCGCAGCCGACGCAGCGGAACTCGGTCGAGCAAACCGGGCGCCCGTCTTCCATCACAATCGCATTGTAGCAGTATCAACTCGACCTCCCGAAACGCGGGAGTCCGAAGGGAAGGACCACGCCAGCCGAGTAGCTCGGGTCGCTCGACAGGCCACGATCCATGTAGCTCGGGGTCACGTTCCCACGGTGACACCGGCGGCCATGTGCTCGATGATCGCGTCGCCGAACTCGGAGCACTTGAGCAATGTCGCGCCATCCATCAGGCGATGGAAGTCGTACGTCACGGTCTTCGCGGCGATTGCGCCGGTGATGCCCGTGACGATGAGGTCGGCCGCTTCGGTCCAGCCAAGGTACCGCAGCATCATTTCGCCGGAGAGGATCAGCGAGCCGGGGTTGACCTTGTCCTGGCCGGCGTACTTGGGCGCGGTGCCGTGGGTGGCCTCGAAGATGGCGTGGCCGGTCTCGTAGTTGATGTTGCCGCCGGGCGCGATCCCGATCCCGCCCACGCACGCCGCCAGCGCGTCGGAGATGTAGTCGCCGTTGAGGTTCAGCGTGGCGATCACGTCATACTCAGCCGGGCGAGTGAGGATCTGCTGGAGGAACGCGTCGGCGATGACGTCTTTGATGATGATGTCGTTGACAGGGACTGAGGACTTAGTCCCGGCCTTGATGACGCACCATGGCCCACCGTCCAACTCGACGGCGCCGAAGTGCTCTTTAGCGACCTCGTAGCCCCAGTCGCGAAACGCCCCTTCGGTGAACTTCATGATGTTGCCTTTGTGGATGAGCGTCACGCTGCTGCGCTCATGGTCGATGGCGAAACGGATCGCGGCCTTGACCAGGCGCGTCGTGCCTTCGCGCGACACCGGTTTGATGCCGATGCCTACCGTGGCTGGGAAGCGGATCTTCTCGAAACTTTTCGGGAAGTGCTCGGCAAGGAGTTTCAGGAACCGCTCACACTCATCTGTGCGGTGCTCGAACTCGATCCCCGCGTAGATATCCTCGGAGTTCTCGCGGAAAATGACCATGTCGGTCTTCTGGGGATACTTGACGGGGCTTGGCACACCCCGGAAGTAGCGCACCGGACGAAGGCACACATACAAATCGAGGATTTGCCGCAGCGCCACGTTGAGCGATCGAATGCCGCCGCCGACGGGTGTGGTCAGCGGGCCCTTGATGCCAACCAAGTCGTGGCGGAACGCGTCGATGGTTTCATCCGGTAGCCAGGAGCCGGTGCGGTCATGTGCCTTCTCGCCGGCCAACACTTCGCGCCACTCGATGCGGCGCGTGGCGCCGTAGGCCTTTGCGATCGCCGCCTCCAAGACGCGCACCGCCGCCGCCCAGATATCCGGCCCGGTACCATCGCCTTCGATGAAGGGGATGATGGGATTGTCGGGCACCTTCAGACCGTGGTCGGTCATCCTGATCGGTTCAGCCATCGCGCAAAAACTCCATAGAAGCGGCGTCAGTTCGGGCGAAGCAGTATAGCGTTGGCGGTGGACGAAGGCGCGCTCCGCCGCGAGCCCAAAGCCGGCGCGCTTCGGCAACAAACGAGAACAACCACGACGAGCTTCTTTGTGATACGACTTGCGAGCTGCGGCTGCGGGCGCCGTCAACCGGCGGCGCGATCGGCTCAGTCGTCAGGACGGGCCGGCGGCACCGTTTCCAGAAATGTCTCAGGCGAGGCCCGCGGTTGTGTGCTTGGCACGGTCACCGGTTGGGGTGCGGGCGGTGGCTGGGGCGCCGGATAACCGGAGAGCAGGTTTAACACGTCTCCAAAGTATCGCCGGCCCTCAATCTGCGCTTGCGCCGGAACCCCCCAGCCGCGGCTCTCAAACACAGCCTCGGGCGGATCGGTCGGCTCCAGGCGAATCTCAAACCGCCAGGTACGCCGCTCATGATGCGGCTGAGCGCCCGGTCTATACAACACCCGCTGCAACCGGCGATACACCTCGATCCGCCGATCGGGCTCATCAACCCACACCTCGTTGGTCGGCACGGTCCAGTCGTCGTATTGCGGCCTCTCGGCGACCGCGACCAGCGCGGTCCACACCTGGTCAGCGGTTGAGCCGGGAAAGCTCTGCCTCACGGTGGCGCACCCGGCCAGCGGCAGCACGACAGGGAGCATCGCGGCGACGATGCGGGTGGACACCTTCATAGACCCCAGGGTCGTCATGTTCCGTGACTTGTCAAGGCCGTTGAGGCAAGCAACTCGACATTCGCGCACAAAGTGGGCCGCAGCCGCGCGGCCGGCCCTGCGCGCACCGAGCATGCCGCGTGCGCCATAACTTCGGCTAACCGAGGCTTATCTCGCGCTAAGTCGGCACTTCACAGGCGCATCGAGCCTTTATCTTTGACCAACTCGTGCGCGCCGGGGCGACCTCAACGCGCCGTGTGCGCAAAGACATGGCTGCGCCGCGCCGCTACGGGCCGCAGGTGCCGCAGGGGTTGCCGCCGGCGACCGAGCACCACTCGGCCAGAAGTTTCGCCAGGTCGAACGCATCGACGCAACCGTCGGGGGCGTTGCCCGCACCGGAGATGTCCGCCAGGGCGAAGTTCGGTGAGGTGCAGTCCTCGCAGGGCGGGTCTTCGTCCTTGGGCGGGTCTGGGTCGCTCGCAGAGGAGCACCACGCACCCAGCAGCGTCCCGAGGTCGAACGCGTCAACGCATCCGTCGGGGAAGCCGGGGCCGAGCGGACCGGAGATATCGGCGGTGCTAGGCGGCGGCGGCAGGGCGATGAGGTTCGCCGGATCATCGACCGTACCGTTGTTGGTGAGGTTCACGTAGTACACCGGGCAGCCGAGGGTGTTGAGCGTCGCCCCGGACTCGATGATGAGATCCTGCACGTAGATCGCTTCGCAGAGCTTCTGGCCAAGGCCGTCGTTGTCGTGAATGTCGGTCATGTTGACGGTTGTCCGCGTCGGGCCGATGCGCAAGGTTCCAATCGGATAGTGGCCGGGCACGGTGCGATCCAGACCAGCCGGGTCGGGACCGATATCCTGGCTCATCACTTCCAGGGACTGGGGCACCCCACCCAGCCCGATCATGCGCAGCTCAGCCTGGACCATGTCGTAGTTGGCGTTATTGTTGATCGCCACGTCGTAGTTGCCCTCGACCCTCACACTGAGCTGTGGCGAGGGCATGAGCAGTGAGGCGGCGGGTCCGAGAACGAGATCACCCGAGACGGCCAGGCCGAAGTCATCGCCGGGGCCGCTCGCCGAAGCGACTACTCTTGACGAGTTGCGCTCCTTCTGGCCTCAGGTCATTACGTGGAAGGCATCTTCCTTTTGGGGTGAATAGGGGTAAGGACCGCACGATCTGAATGCTGCAAGCTGGTAGCCCGGCATGAGTATATGGTACAGGCCAGGATGTCCAAACTCCTCCTCGAGTAAAGCAGCGTACCCGTCATTATCAAGGTGACGCGATCGGCGTGCGAAATTAGGAAACACGACGTCTACCTCGCGAATGTCGCCAGCACTCAGACCAGGCACATTCCGACCATCGGAACCTTCGTTCACAATGTCGGCGCCCGCCGTCTCATAGCAATGCTCCACGAAACCGACACAAGACCCGCGGAACCGGAACACAACCCCAGATTCGGGATGCTGAAAAGGCGATTCTTTGCCTGGGCAGACTGAGTAGAGATCGTCCGGAATTTGGTCAAGGCTGCTTGCTGCAACCTCCGCTAATACCCGTTTCGCCTCGTCGAACAGCGTCTGCCAATTAATTCCAGTTGGGTGTTCTCCATCATCCAACCACCCGAAAATGAATATAGTTCGACGCGATATGTCTGCGGTAATCGATACTTCTCGAGTGCCATCAAAGTTGCGTGAAGTGCGCGGATCGTAGGGCCAGTCGTAAACAGGAATGCTGGAACCAGATTCGACGTCTAAGGCATGAGCGGCCACCGCCACGTGATGTGGCAGCTGTCGATCGTGCTCGTGATTCTTGAGAAAATACAGGACAGAGCCACGAGCAATCGCCAGTGGGGCGTCTGTGGACAAGACACCATACGCCATCCGAAACCCTCGAGAGGATAATAGCCGACCTCGCAGATACTACGAGAGTGCCCTTAGAGCCCCTCTCACCTTCTCCATGATTATCTTCCTGGATATTGTGATGGCATTAAAGCCGCGAGCTTCGAGTTCTTGCTGGCAAGCCGAAAGATGCTGAAGGACGCGACGCGCCAGTGGACCGTATTGGGACTCTTCGACCGCCTCGATTACAAGTTCCAATTCTTCCTCTCCAAGGCGTGCGCAAAGCGCCTCAATCAATCGAGATGCTCTCGCGAACATATCATCGCTTCCCACGACATAGGGATCTGCCCAGGCGAGAAGTCGCTGGCGTCCAAGGTCGATCAGGCGCGCTAAATCCGCATCCTTGATCGACTCCGGGTGCCTGACAAGTAAACCGCGGAGTGCGATCAGAATCTGTTCACCATACACATACTCAATGTCGGTATCGAGAAAATCGAGGAGCATACCGACGTGATCTCGCGATCCAATTGCACCTAGCACCAAGAGCAGTTCCCGGAGCAACCGCCTATCGTTCCCTGCCAGGGCCGATCGTGCTTTGAACAGGCGACTTGCCTGGGTCACGATCAAATCACAGATTGCAGCCGAATCCTCAGCACAGAGGGGTACGAACCGGAGAATGGCTGTACAGCCCAGAACAAGTTCATCTGTTTGTCTACGGGCTAACTGCTCCTTGGCCAGTTGTACTGCTTCCTCGGGCTTGGATTTCGCGACAATCTCAAGGAGGGCCCAACGGTGCCGCGGTGGAATGGCCTCGTTGTGGAGTTGCTGGATGATCATCTCGACGATCTTGTCGGATGCAAGGTAGTCCCGCAGGAGTGTCATTCTGTCAGCCAGTTGGTAGGCAGTTAGCGGGACCGAGAGATCCGAAAGGATCTGCTCTGGTGTCCGAGGGACGGGTTCTGAACGCCGGCTCCAGAAGCCGTACGGTGCTTCGTCGCTCGCATCGCGCTCGGAGATCAGCTTGGGCGATGGGATTTCCTCAGCCTCGAGAGGAGTCCAATGTGGTTCGATGTGTGATGCAAAGGTACCCCCCTTGGCGGACACTGGCTCCTTTGGCTTTGCTCGCTTAGCCAAGAAGGAACGTCTGTATTTGTACTCGCCGACCACGTAACCTTGGATGGTGTATATGACCTGGTAGGCCGTGTCCGCGAAGGTGATTACTGTCTCACCTTGCACCCTGTCTGACGTCGATTCCGTGGCTGGCTTGATCGAATCGGGCATAGATAACTTAACCTTGGCCGCGGCGACTCCCGCGTGATTGCTCTAGAAAACGATTGAAGGCGACTAGATCCTTCTTGGCTGCAACAAGCTGATCGATCAAATAGTCGACGTGCTGTTCTGCCATTTGAAAATACACATCCGATGGATCACCACCGTCAAATCCGATGTGGACGGAGATTATGTTAACCGAGTCCACCATTTCAGGCTGGTAGTCATCGATAGGTTCCCCCCAATGATAGATATCTTCTTGGACAGCCCTCCTTTCAATGGTGACACCGCAACTCCTGAAAACAGGAAGCACACCCGCTTCGGCCTCTCGTCGCAGTCGCTCTCGCTCTAAACTACTCGCGGTCGCAACCAAATCTGCAGCCAAACCTAGAAATGCGGTACGGTGATTGGACTCGATCACTTTGAGGTGTTCAAGATCATCGGCCCACTCCTGGGCGGTATCGCGTCGTATTTCGCGTTTGTCGTCACCGAGCAGGTGATCGACAAAAAACCCCATCACGGAAAGAGCCTGCTTCAAGCACAGCCGGCTTAGCTCTGTGCGCTGCTCGAGGTCCTTAAAGAATGCGTCCCGAACGCGCTTGAGGCCAGCCCTGCGCATTTCTGGAAAGGTGCGGAGACACTGCGACAAGTGCTCCTCCGAAAGTTCCAGAGTCGCTCGCAGATCCCTTGAAAAGTCCTCTGCGTCCTTTGCGTTTGGATCGTAGCCCGAGAATAAGCGCGATTTCATGATTTTCACCTAGGCCCTGTCTGACGAATCGGATGGAGCGGGTCGCGGCACAGGTCTAGCCCCTTCTTCGGTCCACCGCCAACACGGGGCTTGACGCCAATTACGGATTCGTCAGAAAGGCCCTAGCCCGGCGGCTGATACACTCCTGTTTCTAGGCCAAATAGGATTGTATCATCGGACAGAGGACTGTCGAGGATGCACGCGGCTGGGGCACATTGCAGGTGCTCAGACCGCCTAGACCCCAGCGCTCACGGGCACGGGCCCCAGTCGGCCAGCAGCGCAAGCAGGTCGAGAATGCCGACGGTGTTGTCGGCGTCGAAGTCCGCGGGGCACTCGCCCGAGCACGGTCCCCACGCTGCAAGCAGGGCCAGCAGGTCGGCGACACCGACGTCGCCCGAGCCGTCGAGATCCGCGGGGCACATGACCTCATCGACAATCCAGATCGGGTCGGCATCGTCGATTTCGGGCTCGGCCCCGAGATAGCCGTCATTGCTCTGGGGCGACGCATCGCCGACGACCTGTCCCGATGCCTCGTCGAACGTCCAGAAGCCGACCAATCCGGATGACCGCGGATCGATACCGGCAAAGTACACGTCCACGATCTGTGATGGCGTCATCGCGATGCTCCACATCGCCGGCTCGTCGATGCGCCCGGGAAGGAACCAAATGGGCGGCTCTTCGCCACCCGGCGGCGGACCGACGTACCCGTGCGTGCACCCGATCGTGAGGTCCTGGAAGTTGTCGGACGAAGGAACACCGGTCTGCACGCAGTCGGCGACGGGCTGTCCGTCGACATACATCACCAGGTCGCCCGATGCAGTGCGGGTAGCGGCGACGTGGCGCCACGTCTCGTCGCCAACGAGGAGATTGCCGGACAGGCTGCAGTTACTCTGCAGGTCCTGGCTGAAGCAGACGTACGGGTAGCAGTGGTTCTGCATCGTCGAGTCCTCGACCATGAGGCGCAACGAACCGTCGGGCTCCAGGTAGAGCTGCCATGCGAGATCCCACGAGTTGTCGTCCTCTCCGCGGGCGATAATCGCAGACCGGTGCCCCGGCGGAGGGGCTTTGATCCACGCGCAGATCGAGAAGACCTCGGTCGGGAACGAGTCGTCGTAGGGCACGGTCACGCGGTCGTCGGCGCCGTCGAACTCAAGCGCCCCACCGTGCTGCGCCAGGGTTGCTTCCTCGTGACCGGTCACGATCGCGACGAGAACGGCGAGGACTCTTGCGGGTCGGAGGCTCATCGCTGTTCATCCCCGCGGCAGGCCCGCGGCCGGCGCTACCAGCAGATCATGTGTTGCGCGACAAGACCTCCAGGATATAGTCGTTGGCGCCCCCAGCCTCACCCCAGTTGGCCAGCAACGCCAGCAGATCCAGGATCCCCACCGTGCCGTCACCGTCGAAGTCGGCGGGATGGCCGCGGTTGGGTCCCCAGGCTGCGAGCAGTGCCAGGAGGTCGAGGATTCCCACGGTCCCGTCGCCATTCAGGTCGTAGATTGAAACCCTGCCGCCGTCGAGCACCGTGACGCGGAGCTTCAGCGTGGTCGGTGATCCGGGCGGGTCGTACTGCACCGCCTCCTCCACGCCAAGGCCCCCGCGATCGACGGTCATCAAGACCACGTTATTGGCGTCGAGGATCTCTAGCCGGTAATCATCGGGACCGTTGAGCACCACGGAGATGAACGCGTTGGTCCCCAGGCCGTTGATGGTGTAGGTGTCCGCTTCGTCCAGAATCGCGGAGCCGAGGACCGCGGCCGGGTCCTGGTTGTACACGTTGGGGATCACACCGCCGACCAGATCGCCCTCCGCGTACTCGTTGGCCGGCACCTGCTCGAACAGATGATCGTTGGCCCAGCCGCCGAGGAAGATGTCCATATCACCGTCACCGTTGGTGTCGAAGAGGGCCGCGTGCCAGCCCAGGTGCACAGAGCCCTGGGGAAATGCGGGGTTCGGCGTCCAATCGACGAACGATATGACGTGGTTGACGGAGGTGTTGCGCAGGATCGTCGGCCGACTAGTCGTGCTGCTTTCCTTCATGACGAAGATGTCGACTCGCCCGTCGTTGTTGAGGTCGGCGACCGTCGCCTTGCGCGACAGGCGGACGGTCACGGATGACGGCAGGATGTTGAGGGTGGAGAAGGTGGCCTTGTTGGCGCCGTCGTTGCCGTTATTGCGGAGGATGCGGTCGCCGGTGCTGGAGAGGCGATTGGTCCAGTAGATGTCCTGGTCGCCGTCGCCGTCGAAATCGCCCGGCTCCATGGCATTCTCGTTGGCACTCGCGTTGCCGAGGGATTGCGTGCTATTGGCATACTTGAAGTCGCCGACGCCGCTGCCGCCACCGTTGTTGTCGTTGTAGTAAATCCAGTTACCGCCGAACCCGGCCCAGTTACCGATCAGCAGGTCGAGCTTTCCGTCGCCGTTCATGTCGGCGGAAGAAACGTCCACGACGTAGTTGAAGTCGGTCGGGACCATGGCGCTGGTGACATTCGTGAAGAAGCCCGTCCCGGTGTTGTCACGCAGTTGGTCCTGCGAATTGTTGGGGTAGTTGCCCATGTAAACGTCGAAGTCGCCGTCCATGTTGGCGTCGATCGACACACCGCCGCAGGCGGCCCCAGTGTTCGAGACAGGGACGCGGGCCGCAGTCTCATCGACGTAATGGGAAAACTGGCCGCCGGCAGTCTGGGCGATATACAGCTGGTCGCTCTGGGAGTTGCCGTCGTTGATGATCCAGATGTCCAGCCAGCCATCGTTGTTGAAATCACGGAAGAACGCGTTGCGAGAGACGGTGGTCCCGCTGAAGCCGGGAATGATCGGTGCGCCGCTGACTTCGTTGAACACGCCGGCGTCATTGCGGTACAGCTTGTTGCGGCGATGGCCGAAGTCGCTGTGGGCGCTGGCGATCACGACGTCCAGATCGCCGTCGTTGTCAAAGTCGCCAAAATCAACTTCCTTCTCGTTGCTGGTCTGTTCCCCCACCGTTTGGTTGATACGGCCGGAAGTCACGTTCGTGTAGTTCAATGTGCCAGGCAACTGGCCGGCGAGAGCCGGCGTACCGCCCATTGCCAACATCATTGCGATACTCAAACTCGCTCGGTACATTGCCTACCTCCTTAGTCTTTGAATTGGCTTGGTACTCAGACAGAGGCCGTCAGCGGCGGAGGGTCCTCTGGGCTGGGGCCGACCCGTCAGAACAGAAGCGAAACAGGAGCGTGTGAGCCCCGCAGAAGGGATTCAACACCCCGATGGCGCGCCCATTCCACGGACACACCACACTCCACTGTACCGCGCAACGGCCGGGTAGGCCAGTATTCTGCGGAGGTTTATAGGCCAAGCGGTGAGGGGCAGTGCCGGTCCTGCCCAGGGGCGGCGACCAGCGGGCGGGGAGGCGATCCACGGCCGGTTCTTATTGTAATCTATTATCTCACAGCACGTTATGGGTACATGCCACCCGCCGAGAGCTTGCCCCACCCTTTGCCGAGAGGGCACGCCCATGGCCCCGTCGCCCACCGGGCACCGCCGGCGCGACCTCCACCCGCCGTGCGCGCAAGTGGCGCGTCACGCCGCGAGTGACGACCGATTGTGTTTGGAAGATCCCCGCTCTCGGGAACGCGAAGCTGGAGGGACCGACGCGCCGACCAGCGCCCGTTGACGATCGCCCCGGCGTGGCCGGCGGAGCTAAACGTCTACGCGCACGGGCCCCAGTTGGCGAGCAGTGTGAGCAGGTCAAGGATGCCAACGTTGCCGTCACCGTCGAAGTCAGGCGGGCCCGCCGGGTCGCTACCCCACGCGGCCAGCAGCGTCAGCAGATCAAGGATGCCGACGCTGCCGTTGTCGTCGAGGTCGGCGGGGCATTCGCACTCATCGGGGATGCCGTTGGCGTTGGCGTCTTTGCTGGTTCCCTCGGCGATGTCACAGATGTCCAGGGTGCCGGTGTCGTTGCAATCGGACAAGCCGCGAAAGACGCTGACCGAGCCGTAGGTATGGTGCCCCTCCCCGAACATGGCGACGTCGCCGCTGAGGGCAGCTGACCAGCCGAGTTGGTAACTATCGAGCGTGTCGGCGGCGGTCAGCTTAGCCTGCTCGGTCCAAGCGTTGCCATCGAAGCGATACGCGTACACTGATCCGGCATCGATGCCGTTCTCGTTGTCGTCAAACCATGCTCCGATCACAGCGGTGTCGCCGGCCACCGCGACCGCCCAGCCGAAATTGTCGAAGGGAGCGCCGTCGCCAGGGAGGAGTTCCTGCTCCTGGTGCCAGGTCGAGCCGTCGAAGCGATACACGTACGCTGCACCGGATTGCGGACCGAACTCGTCGTGCCTTCGGGCGCCGACCACCACCGTCTCGCCGGAGATGGCCACAGGAAATCCAAATGAGTCGCCCGACCCACCGTCGGCGGCCAGAAGCTTGTGCTCGAAGACCCAACTCAAACCGTCAAAGCGGAACACGTAGGCCGAGCCGGAGAAGCTCCCGAGGTCGTCGTCAAGGTATGCGCCGATCACGGCGATGTCGCCGTCGAGGGCGACGGAGATGCCGAACCTCGAGGCCACATCTTGATCGTCGGGCAACAGCTTTTGCTCTTGGACCCAGTTCGAGCCGTCATGCCGGAATACGTAGGCCGCGCCGGCTGTGCTGCCGGGAATGATCGAACTGAAGTGCGCTCCGATCAGGGCGATGTCGCCCGAGACAGCCACCGAAATGCCGAAGTAGTCACTGAAGTGCCCGTCATCAGGGAGCAGCTTCTGGTCCTGAATCCAGCTGGACGTGTCGGGATCGAAGCGGAAGACGTAGGCGGAGCCGGAGTAGTTGCCATTGTCGTCGTCATTGCGTGCGCCAATCACGATCGTGTCGCCTGAGATGGTCACCGTGCCCCCAAAAACGTCACCCGCTGCGCCGTCGGCCGCGAGCAACTTTTGCTGCTGCACCCAGTTCGAGCCGTCAAATTGGAACACGTAGGCCGCGCCAGCGTTCACCCCGTTGTCAATGTCCGAGACATCTCCGATCACCGCAGTGCCACCATCTATGGCGATGGAGACGCCGAACGCGCCGGCGTCCGGGCGCTTGCTGTCAGTAAGTACAGCCCATTCGTTGGCCTCGCATTGGCCTAAGGCGCTGCTGTTCACGATGCCGAATGCAGCAACAACGGCACCGACCAGGACATGGCAGCAGATGGAATGTTTGTTCTCATCACACACTGTTATACCTCCTTGTCTTGCGGTCCCAAGAGGCTGTTCACGGTGCCCGCCACGCCATCCATAGCCGCCCCCGGAGGTCACGAGCCCCCTGCGATTACCTCCCAACGATGGCGGCCAGCATACCACGCCGGGCGCTCGGACCGCAAGGAAAAAATGGAACGTTTCCTCACAACAGAGCCGCCCCGTGCCGGGGCGGTCCGCGGCGACACGCCGCGGCTCTGAAAGCTGTGCAACGGTCTGTGAAAAGCCGGCGATGCCATCGCCGGCTTTACAGTGCGAGATACCGAAACCCCGCGGTCAAGGCGGGGCGAGCCCGGCTGGGCAAGCCCGCCCGGTGAAACTCAGCGCATCAAGACTGCCCGGCGCCAACTCGCGTGCGCGAAGCGATAGTGGGTTCAGTAGCGCACGGTGAAGCCGTGCAGATCGCACGTAGCGGCGGTGGTGGTGATCTTCGTTTCATTGATGTACCCGGCCATCGCATCCTCGACGGCTTTCACGAACGCGTCGAGTGCCTGCGGCTCACCTTCGGCCACGCAGCGCACCGAGCCGTCCGGTTCGTTGCGCACCCAGCCGGCGACACTGCAGCGCTGGGCGATGCGGCAGGTCGTCCAGCGGAAGTTCACGCCCTGCACTCGGCCGGTGAAAGTGATGTCGTAGCAGAGGGAAGGCATGAGGCACTAGGCATTAGGCATCAGGCCATGATCGCGCCTCAAGTCTCAAGCCTCAAGCCTTTGCATCACCTCGTCGGGGATGTCGGCGTTGTGGAAGACCTTCTGCACATCGTCGTGGTCTTCCAGAGCGTCGATGAGGCGGAGCACTTTGGCCGCGACGGCGCGATCGCAGGCGACGGTTGTCGCCGGCAGCATGGTGATCTCGGCTGAGTCCGGCTCAATCTCGGCAGCGCCTAGCGCCTCCTTGACGGCCTGGAGGTCCCCCGGCGGACAGATCACCTCCCACGCACCGTCGGATTCGGCCACATCATCGGCTCCGGCCTCGAGCACAGCCTCCATGAGTTGATCTTCGGTCGCCTTGGCCGCCTCGATCAACAGCAGCCCTTTTTGCTCGAAGCCAAATGCGACGGCGCCGGGCTTGGCGAGGTTGCCTGCGTGCTTCTCGAACAGCCTGCGCATCTCCGGGGCGGTGCGATTGACGTTGTCGGTGAGGCAATCGACGATGATGGCGACGCCAGCCGGTCCGTAGCCTTCATAGCGCACTTCCTCGAACGCAGCGCCGGATGACACGCCGGTGCCGCGCTTGATCGCCTTGGCGATGGTGTCTTTGGGCATGTTGGCGGCTTTGGCCTCGTCGATGGCGTAGCGCAGGGCGAGGTTGAAATCGGGATCACCGCCCTGGCGCGCAGCGACAATAATGGCCCGGCTGCACTTGGACCACGTCTTTCCCTTGGCGGCGTCCTGGCGCGCCTTGCGATGCTTGATGTTGGCCCATTTGCTATGGCCGGCCATGGTTGGCGTCTCCCGGCGTCCCGCTCACGTCCATGTCCTCGAAGGTGGCAGCCTCCGTGGGACCTCACCAGCTGAGGCATCCTCCGACGTTCATCCGGTTCGTGACTTGGCTGACATCTTCCTCGACGGGGTGATGTCTTTGGCGTCCTTGGCGGTAGATCCTCTTGCCGATGACCTCGCAGGTGCAGGGATGGCTGCGGCAGTTGGGAGGCGGTCGGCCAACACCTGGAGAGTCGAGTGGGTCGCCACCGCATCGGCAGCCTTGACCTGTCGAGCCAGCCACGATGCAAGCTCGCTGATCTGCACCGAGTCGTCACACACTTGCGCCTTCACCAGCGCGCGGCGAAGCCGGTCATCAACAGGGATGCAGTGCGTATCGAAGCACAACAACATGACCCGATCCGCAGCGTAGGGGACGATGCCGTCCAGAGATCTGACGTATGCCTTGATCTCTCGTTTACCCACGGTATGCAGTCGCTTGAGGCTCATCGCGTGCTCGCGATTGTACGTATCGCGCAGCACAGCCCGCAGTCTCTCGCATCGCTGTAGCGCCAACGGGTATCGCGAGCCGATCAACCCAACAACCTCGTGCGGCATCGACACGCGAAGGTCATTGAAATCCACAATGCGGTCCATGATGCGCTTGTATGCCGCGGCGGCCTTGGCGGTCGTCGTCTCCCACATCAGCAATGACATCACGAGCACGGCGATGGGGTCATCCAGCTCGGGTGGGGTGGGAAGGGGCGCGTTGCGGCGCCTCTTCAGCACGCTGGCAAAGTTCCTGACCCGCAGGCGGGAGTGCTTCACGGGTCCGTACCCTCCGTCGGCGGCGTGTCGGCGTCAGTCGGGAGCCCCTCGCCGCGAGCCTCAGCCAGCGCAGCATCCAACCGGGCTTGCATCTTGAGTGAATCATCAAGGTGAAACGAAAGGCGGGGAATGTGGCGCAGGCGGACGGCCCGGCCGAGTTGTGCCCGGATGCGCGAGGTGGCGTGTCGCAGGCCGTGTAACGTCAACTCAGCATGCTCAGCCGGCAGCACCGACACATAGACGCTGGCCTGTGAGAGGTCCTCGCCGAGATGCACCTTCGTCACCGAAATCAGTCCACGGATCCGCGGATCATGCAGACCGCGGCTCAGCGCCGTCTGCACGGCTCTGCGGATCAGCGAAGCGACCTGGTCCGTGCGTTTGGTCATAATAAGGATCGAGTCATCGAGGCATCAACGGTTCAAGGGATCGATGCCTCGATGCCTTCTCCTAAAGGGTGCGCCGGACCTCGATTGTTCTGTAACATTCCAGCACGTCGCCCACCTTGATGTCGTCATAGCCGTCGATCTTCATGCCGCATTCCTGGCCGGCTCGCGCGTCCTTGACGTCCTCCTTGAAGCGCTTGAGCTGCTCGAGCCGACGATCCTTTTCGACCACGATGTCGTCGCGGGTAACGCGAATCTGCGCGTTGCGCTCGATCTGGCCATCGGTGACATAGCAGCCGGCGACCATCCCGATCTTGGAGATTTTGAAGACCTCCCTGACCTCGGCATGGCCGAGCACTTCCAGCCTGTGCTCGGGTTCGAGAAGACCCTCGACCGCCTTGGTGATATCGTCGGCGACGTCATAGATCACGTCGTAGAAGCGAATATCGACGCCCCGGGATTCGGCTTCTCGGCGAGCCGGGGCGGCCGCGGTGACGTTGAAGCCGATCACGATGGCACCGGCGGCGGCGGCCAGGACAACATCGGATTCGTTCACCCCGCCGACCGCGGCGTGCTTGATCGCGACAGTAACCTCCTCGGTGGGGATCTTCTCCAGCACCCCAATGAGCGCGTCGATCGAACCTTGCACATCGGCCTTGACCACGAGCGGCAACTCTTTCTTGGCGGCTAGTGCCATGCGCTCGAAGATGTTGTCGAGTGAGATCTTGGTCCGGACCAGGTCGCGCTCGCGCTGCTGCTGCCTGCGTTCCTGGGCAGAGGCTTCGGCTTCCTTGAGGGTTCTGACGACGTAGATCAAGTCGCCGGCGTCAGGCACGTCGCTGAGGCCCGAAAGGGAAATCGGTGTTGACGGGCAGGCCTCGTCGAGGCGCCCACCACGGTCGTCGACGATATCGCGAACCCGGCCGAAGGCTTTGCCGGCCACGACGAAGTTGCCTCTTTGCAGGCACCCCTGCGCAACGAGCACATTGGCCACGGGCCCGCGGCCCTCTTCAAGCATGGCCTCTAGGACGGTGCCTTGAGCATCGCCCCCGAAGTCCGCCTTCAACTCCAGCAGCTCAGCCTGATAGTCCAGGACCTCCAGCAAATCCTGGATGCCTTGGTCCTTCAGCGCGCTGGTGCGCAATACCTCCGTCGAACCGCCCCATTCGGCCGGATTGAGATCATGTTCCGCCAGCTCGCCGAGGATCCGCTGAATATTGCCATCAGTGGCTTCGGGCTTATCGATCTTGTTTAGGGCGACAACGATCGGCACACCGGCGGCCTTGGCATGGTTAATCGACTCGATCGTCTGCGGCATGACGCCGTCGTCAGCGGCGACGACGAGAACGACGACGTCGGTGACGTTCGCCCCGCGAGCACGCATCTCAGTGAATGCCTCATGACCGGGCGTGTCAATGAAGGTAATTGAGCGGTGCTTGTCACCGGTGTGAACCGGCACCTGAAAAGCACTAGTCGCCTGAGTGATCCCACCTGCTTCACCGGCGGCGACGTTCGTCTTTCGGATGCGGTCCAGCAGCGAGGTCTTCCCGTGATCGACGTGTCCCAGAATGGTCACGACGGGATTTCGAGGCCGTTGGTCCACAATCTCACGCTTCTCGAAATGCTCGACGATCTGTTGCTCGGTTGATTTCTGTTCGACGACCTCAAGCTCAATACTGAATTCGAGCATGGTCTCGACAGCGCTCTCGGCATCAATGGTGGAGCCCAGGCCGACCTGCTGGCCCGCCTGAACAAGCTGTCTGACGATGTCCGAGGCCTTGACGCCGGTGGCAGCGGAGAGGGTCTTGATAGTAAGCGGCGCGATGACCATGACCGACCCGCCGGCCTCGACGGCGGTCACCGCGCGATGGCCACCGCCGGCCGAACGCTTCAGGTTGTCGCGGCGATGGGCCTTGAAGAACCCGCCGGAGCGGTTCAGCCGCGCTTCACGTTCCCGCAGGTCCTGCGTTCGCCAGTTAAACGGCCGATCGACGGGGGTCAGGGTGCGACCGACGCGGCCGGTATCTTCGCCAGCCGAGGCAGTGCGGCGTTTGTTGCGGCGCGAGGTTCGCCCGGCGCGGGCCGGCTCCGTCGTCGGAGCCTCAGGAAGTTCCGGCTGGGTGACGCCTGCGCCACGACCCGCTCGGGGCCCGCTGCGACGGATCGACGGATCCGTCTGCCGGCCGATTGGCCCCGGCATTGGGACAACATCAGGACTTTCCACACGGATGATCTTGGGACCGGTAAGGATCGCCCGAGTCGGCTGCCCGAGCATCGGGCCGGCGGGCTTGACCACTTGCGGGCGGTCGGGCACGTTTGTCGGCGGCGCCGCGACCGCTGCCCTGACAATCGAGGCAGGGGCGGCCGACGCGGTGTCTGGGCCGGCTGGCGGCGACGGGGGCGGCGGCGTTCGCCCAACGGCGGCCGGCGCGGCTGTCTCGGCGTGTTCGATCGGCTGCGGCGCGACCCCGAGCGGTTCGCTGAGGGCTTTCATCTCGGCGTCGGCGACAGTTGTCTCGGCCGCCACGAGGGGTGCCTCGACCACGGCCTTGTCGGCGACCTTCTTGGTGACCTTCTTCTTGGCCTTGGCGCGAGCCTTGGCCACATCCACCGGCGCAGCGGTCTCCACCGCGGTGGTCGCGGTTGAAGGCCCTTCTCCAAACCACTCGCGGACCGTCGCCGACAATCCCATAGAAACCGTGGACATGTGGTTGGTGATATTGGGGATTGCCTCGGCCTGGCATTTCGCGACGAGGTCCTTGGAGGTGACACCAAGTTCCTTGGCCAGTTGGAAGATTCGAATTGAGGTTGCCTTCTTTGCCACGGCGATCTCCACGGCTCTCGTAGTTACGCGGAGCCTCGACTATCCGATGAAGAGGGTGCGACACGCTCCTGTTCATCCGGGGACTGTGACGCCGGTGCATCGGTTTTCACCTGCTGGGGCGGTTCGGCCGGTTCGGCGGGCGATTCGCCTTCAGCGTTAGAGGGCGTTTCGGCCGAAGGCGGCGAGGCGTCCTCGGTGGCCGGCGCGGGGGCGGTCTCGCCGAGAATGGACGCGGCTACAGATTCCGCATGTTGGTCGGTCTCGGCGTCGAGGCGGGGCAACGCGCTCCCGGCTTCCCCGAGCACAGCTGCGGCAGCGGCCTCCTCCTCGGCCTTGCGACGCTCGGCTTCCTCCTTCTCCTTCTGTTGCTGCTCGGCAACGATGATCGCCTGGGCGGCACAGATCTCGACGACCTTCTCGGCCAGCTCGGCCGTCATATCGAGTTCCTCCTGAAGCACAGGCGCGCCGACCTCTTCGATGTCGAAAACGCTAATCATTCCCATGGCCCCCATTCGGTCGAGCATCGCCTCGGTCACGCCCTCAATGGGCTTGACCGTCTGTTCGAGAATCTCCAGGCTCTTGGCGAACTCGGCGGGGGTGAGAATATCGATGTCCCACCCGGTAAGCCGCGCGGCGAGACGCACGTTCTGCCCGCGCCGCCCGATCGCCAGCGATAATTGATCTTCGCGAACAATGATGGTGGCCCGCCCAAGCTCGAAGCAGAGGCTGACCTCGTCGACCTCGGCGGGTTTGAGTGCGTTGCCAATGAGAATCTGGCTGGATTCGTTCCAACGGACGATGTCGATTTTCTCGCCGCCCAGCTCATCGACGATGTTGCGTATCCGGCTGCCCCGCACCCCAACGCAGGCGCCGACCGGATCAACCTTGGAGTCGATGGAGGTGACGGCGACTTTCGTGCGAAAGCCCGGTTCACGGGCCATGGCCTTGATCTCAATCACCCGCTCGGCGACCTCGGGGACCTCGGCGTCGAACAGGCGGCGAATGAGGTCGGGATGGGCTCGCGACAGGACAATCTTGACCTGGTGGCCCACGTCGCGGACGTCGAGGATCAGACAACGAACGCGATCGCCGGGATGAAACTGTTCGCCCGGAATCTGTTCCGAGCGAGGCATGAAGCCTTCCGCCCGATCGACTTGCACCACCAGAGCGCCGCCCTCATAGCGATGGGCGGTGCCGGTGACGATCTCACCCTGACGCTTGGAGAACTCCTCCAGCAGACTATCGCGCTCGTCCTCGCGGAACTTCTGGATCATCACCTGCTTGGCGGTCTGGGCGGGAATACGGCCGAGGCTTTCCAAAGAGATGACCTCACGGCCACTGTCTTCGAGATTGCGCCAGATGGTGATCTCGCCGGACGTCCGATCGATATGACAGCCGAACTCCTCTGCGTCGAGCGAGTTGAAGTGTTTGCGGGCGGCGCTGACCATCGCCTGTTCGAGATCCTCAATGAGCAGGTCGCGATCGATATTGCGATCTCGAGCGATCGAGTCAAGGATGCGAAGGGTTTCGGGATTCATTTGTTCTCAAATGCCAAGTTGTTGAGTTGTTGAGTTGTTGAGTTGTCTGGCATCGGTTTCATCGGCCATGGGTCAGTGCTCACGTCGTCTGCATTGCCTCTTCCCGATCGCCAATCGCGTTCTTCTCCAAAACGACAAGGCCACGAGCGCCTCGTTGGAGACATCCCGTGACCCGCGGTGGTCGCCCGGACAGCTGCCCTGTCGCGCTGGGTCAGGTCACGGCTGCCACCTTTCGCTCGCGGGAACCCCTCGCGGGTCGGCACCGCTCGGCAGCACGCGGGCCACTGTAGCCCAGCGCTCGGGATGGACGCTGTTAGCGACCATGACCACACATTCGATCAACAGCCACCAGCATTCCGGGAGTGCTCCCAAACATCATCGCTGCTGCCCAAATCGGCCAGCAACCCACTAAGAGTATCGTCAACTCACCGGCCAAGTCAACAGAGCTTGCCCAGATCAACAGGCGCTGAGGAGTGCCGCGCCGGTCAATTGCACAGGGGGCGTCGCCGGGCAGGTGTCCAGGAATCGCCCGGCTCACCGCTGGCTCACATAGGCTGTCTCGATGGGCACAGGACCCATCGGGAGTCCCCCAAAGGTGCGAAGAGGTCTGCTAGATGCGGTCGCTTGGCTTGATCGGGCGCTGGATTCTCACCGCGCGATTGCCTCTGTGCTGGCCGATGCTGCCCAGGAACTTGGGCACGGCCTCGACGTAGACCGCCACGGGCGAGGTGGCGAGTTTGTCGGTCATGATCAGGTCCCCAGCCTCCAGGTTCCTTAGATCCGAGACGGTGATGGTGGTCTCCGCCAGCGTCGCAGTAACCTCTACTGATGCGTCCGCGATGCGATCGGCGATGAGCCTGCCCCAAAGATCATCGCTGCCACCCCGGCCGGCCTGAAACCAGCTTCGGGCGCTGATGTCTTCCATCAGCGGTTCGATCACCGTAAACGGAATGCACAGGCTCATGGTCCCGGCCCGGTTGCCCAGCTTCAGCTCAAAGCCGATCACCACCACCACTTCGTTTGGCGGCACGATCTGGACGATCTGCGGGTTCGACTCCATGTCCGCCAGGGTGAAGTCGATCTTCTTCACGCTCTCCCATGCCTCGCCCAGCGCCGTCATGCCCCGTTTCAGAATCTTCTGGATCAACCGAGTCTCAATCAGCGTCAGCGGCCGCTTGGGGATGAAGACCTCCTCGTTGGACCCGCCCAACAGACGGTCGATGATTGGATAGATGATTAGCGGGCTGATCTCCAGGCACAGTTGCCCGTCCAGCACCGGGGCATCGATGAGATTGAAGCTGGTGGGATTCGGCAGGCTGGCGATGAACTCGGCGTAGGTCAGCTGGTCGGCGTTGGCGACGCGGACCTCCACAATCGTCCGCAAGAACCCCGAGAGTGACGCGCTGAAGTTGCGGGCGAACGCCTCGTGAAGGGTATGCAGCGCCCGCATCTGGTCCTTGCTGATTCGCTCGGGGCGCTTGAAATCGTAATCCTTGATCTCGACGTTCTCGAGATCGCTGCGGTGACGAGAAAAGATCTGCCCCTTTTGCGTCACCTCTTCAACCTCCCCGGCCGACACCGCGCTCATCAAGGCGTCGATATCTGTCTGATCCAGGACGTCGGTCATGGCTGGGATCGCCTCCTGGGCGGGAATATCTCATCCCTGGACCACGTTTGGTCTCGACAAGAAGTAGCAGTGGACAAAGGAACCTCTCCCATTCGGCCGATGCTCTCCCGGAGTGTGTTCGCCATACAATTTATCGGAGCGGCCGTGCGGTCAACTTGAGGCTCTCGCATCGGACCATCGCCTCCGGTTGTCTGATGGTCGGGCATGATCATGTTTGAAAGAACCTCCTGCGCGGTTGCCATCTTCCTCGCCGGTGCCACGGCCCCAGCCCCTGCGTCGGCGCAGCCCCGCGGGCCACAGGTTGATACCCGGTGGGTCTTCGAGACGGATGCCGCCCACCCGGGAACCACCATCCACGCGGCGCTGAAGGTCAATATTCATGGGAACTTCCACGTTCAGTCAAACAAGCCGCTCGACGAATTCTTGATCCCGACCGTTCTCACCGTAGGGCCGCCGAAGGGATTTACGGTCCGAAAGGTCGTGTACCCCGAGCCCGTCATGATCAAAGTGCCGGGGCTGGAAGAGCCCCAACCGGGGTTCGAGCAGGAGTTCGTGATCGGGGTGGCCATTGAAGTCGGCCGGGACGTGGAACCGGGCGAGTATCCGATCAACAGCTCGCTGCGCTACCAGGCTTGCGACGACCGGATTTGCCTTGCACCGACGACGCGGGAGTTGGCCAACGAGCTGCAGGTCGTGCCGGCAACGGTGCAGGTCGCGAAAATCGAGAGCCCGCTCTTCGACGGAATCGATTTTTCCCAAGAGGGCGGACCGGTTGGCACGCCGACCCCAACCGATCCAACCACTACGACGCCCGACGCCGACCTTGACATCATGGCCGAGCTGGAGGATTTTGACATCCTTCGAACCGCAGGCGGATATCTGAACGTCGAAGACTTCCTTCAATTCATTGACGATGCCGAATCGGGGACCGCTCAAACGGGATGGTTTGAAGACAAGGGTCCACTGGTCATTTTACTGCTTGTGATCCTGGGCGGGATTGCGCTGAATCTGACGCCGTGCGTGTTGCCCCTGATTCCCATCAACCTCGCCATCATCGGCGCGGGCGCCCAGGCCGGTTCGCGCGCACGCGGGTTCGCGCTCGGTGGAACGTACGGCCTGGCGATGGCAATCGTCTACGGCACACTGGGGCTGGTCGTCACCCTTACGGCCGCAACCTTCGGCGCCATCAACTCCACGATCTGGTTCAACGTCGGCATCACCATTCTTTTCATCGTCCTGGGCTTGGCCATGTTGGATGTCTTTGCCATCGACTTCTCGAAGCTACAAGGCAAGCTCGACCTTGCGGGCAAGGGTAAACGAGGCACCTTCGCGCTAGCGTTCGGGATGGGCGGCATCTCGGCGCTCCTGGCCGGAGCGTGCGTCGCGCCGGTCGTGATTCAAGTCATCGTGTACTCCTCCGATCAATACGCCAAAGGCACGACGATGTACCTGGCCCTGCCGTTCTTCCTCGGTCTGGGCATGGCGTTGCCTTGGCCGTTTGCCGGCGGGGGTCTGTCCTTCTTGCCCAAGCCCGGCCCCTGGATGGTTCGCGTCAAGCAGGCGATGGGGGTATTCATCCTGGCGTTCGCCGCCTACTACGGCTACTCGGCGTGGGAGATTTACGACAGCACGAATGTCGAAAGCGGGGTCGTTCAAGCTGCCGTCGAGGCCCGGCTCAATGAAGCAGGTTGGACGGGGTCACTGCACGAAGGTTTAGCACAGGCCAAGGCCGAGAACAAACTCGTCTTCATTGACATGTGGGCGACATGGTGCAAGAACTGCTTCGCCATGGACAAGACAACCTTTGAGGATGAACAAGTCATCGCTCGGATGGAAGAGTACGTAAAGATCAAGTTCCAGGCGCAGCCTTACAGCGACCCCTTCATCAGTGAAATCCGTAAGCACCTCGGGGAAATCGGGCTTCCCCACTACGCCGTCCTGAGGCCTTCGGCCACCGGCGAGGGCACCGACTATTCAAGGTAGCCGGGACGCGTAGCGTCCCGGCTACTGGAGATGCAGCGGGTCAAATGTTCGGGGCTCGCGCGGCGCTCACTGGCGCGCATGATCAATGCGCTCGTGAAGCAGATCTCGTTCGCGCTGGGGGAGTTGCTTCAACTCATCCAGTTCGAAGTTGGCATCGTTGGCCAGGGCTCTGCGGTAGGCATCCGCGGCGCCGGCTCGATCGCCGGTTTCCCACAGGACATCGCCCAGCCGCCGCCAGACGCCGATCCCGTGCGGGTCGATCTCGGTCATGTGCCGGGCATATCCAATCGCCGCCTGCCAGTCGTCGGCGTCATTCTCGACGGCGACGATGGTGTCGGTCAATCCTTCGGCGTGACAGACCTCGGCGACAACTTGTGTCATCGCGCGTAAGCCACCTGTGGCATGCTCAACGGTCGTTGGCTCGATGATAACTTTGCCGTAGAAGTTGCAGAGCATCCATTTGGATCGTCTCTTAGCGCAGTCCACCGCGACGACACCGAAGTGCTCGGGGCCCACGTCTTGGACACGCTGTTGGATTTGGCCGTTGGGCTTTCCAATGAATCGTCTTTTCGAGCCCGTCGATTTCCGTTTCCTGGTCCTTGTCAACATCCGAGAGTCTCCTTATTGAAGGTCGGGCGAATTCCTCCAATAGAAGCGCTGAGATGTCTCTCTTGTTTGTTTTAAAGAGTTTTGGGGACATACCAGGGGTTTCAGCACTCGGACGCTCTGGATTTAGCGCAGGAAGTTTTTGTGGTCGTCAGTAAGGCGATTGATCGTTTCGATCTTGATCCTGAGAAAGGCCTCAGTCCCGACGTGGGTGATCACAGACTCCACGCCGTGATGGCCGCCATGGCGGCCTCGAATCTTGATCTTGATCCGCCCAGGCTGGAGGTCCAGGTCGTCGTGGAGGAGCAGCAGGTCCTCCGGTCCCAGATGCCGTCGGGCCAGCAGATCGGCGACGGCCTTGCCACTGCGGTTCATCACGATCTCCGTGAGGGCGAGTAGGACGGGGATCCCCTCCAGGGAGCCAGTCCCCGTCAGGCAGGCCCCCTCTCGGGTGGTCCGCCGGACCCC
>JADFIR010000023.1 GCA_022566535.1 Planctomycetota bacterium | reverse complement strand
GCGGCTGGCCAACGGCCGGGAAGTCCTCCGTGACCGGGACTACCGTTTCGAGCTGGGCAGATCAACGGTGATTAGGGCGATCGACGAAGCGGTCGAAGGCATGCGCGAACACGGCCGGCGCACCGTGGAGTCCCCGCCGAACAAACATTGGGGCCGGGCGGGATACGGCAACGGAGCCATCCCACCCAACGTGACGCTGACGATCGACATCGAGCTGGTGGCAATCGATTAGCCGAAGGGCAGGACAGCCCACAGCACAAGCTGCGAGACCATCAGCAACCCGACCACGGCGAGCACGGTCACCCCGAGCACCGTCGCGGCGTCGCGAACGCTCAAGCGAAACATAGCCATCGCAAGGGCGATGAACGCGACCGCCTGAGAAGCAAGCTCGAACGTCCATTCCCACGCCGCGCTTTCCACGTTCACGAACCTCAGCAGAGCGATCGCGGCGACGATACCCAGCATCCGCACGGCGGCAAGCTTCACATTGCCCAGCGGCTTGTGGAGCATATGGGCAACGACGAACAGCGCACCAAGCCCGGCGAATGTCAATACAGCCGTGCTCGCCGCCACATTGAGCACCCCCATCAACCGCCACCCGACGCCAATCGCTTCGGCGTCGGCAAACAATCCTCCCGCTGCCCTAAGATAGCCAATAGAGAGGATGAGCAGGCTGGCAATCGCCACCGCGGCGGGCAGCCACAACTCGCCACGGCCCGGCGGACTGATCGGCGGGGCCTCTTCGTCCTCTTGCTCGTCTTGCTCCACCTTGGCCGCTTCGCCGGTGACGGTCTTGATGACCTTGAGCGTCTTGAGGTCAAACCCGCAGCGAAGACATAAAAGGGTGTCGCTGCCGGCCATTGACGCTCCGCAGTTGGGGCATGTGTCCAGGGCCTTGACGGATGACTCGGTCTGCCCGGCGGAAGACTCGGCCTCGCCCGGCGGCGGGTTCTTCTCCGGCGGCGCCTCCAGCTCAAGCGGCAGGGGCTCGGCATCATCGCCGCGTTCAACCTTCAGGGAATGGGCCTGTTGAAGCGAGTCCTGTGACGCTGCCGGCGACGCTTCCTTTGGGTCAACCGGGTACGGCTTGGGTTGCTCGCTGTCTTGGTCGCTCATCATCACTTAGCTCCGAATGCGGCCCCGCGCCGGTGATCGAGCAGGCCCGACTACCGCACCGCCTGATGGGCCTCGACCCCTCATCCGACCTGCACCGCCTCTCACGACACGGTGATCGTACCCACACATCGACCGTCTGGTAGCCGGTCTTGCGGATTGGGTCAGGTCCGCCAATCGCGAGGCGGTCTTGTCCGATCAGACCATCGCTGATAAGACACACACGATCTGAAGGCTGCGTCCGGTCGTACAGGAAACACTGCGATGACGATATCCCGCCTCTCTTTGGCCGTCGCCGCGAGCGTCATGGGAACGCTTGTCGGCTGTCACCCCACCGGCCCGGCGTCGATCCGGGCCGGCCGAGCCGACTACAACATCGCCATCCAGCAGACCAACGACCAGCAACTGCTGTTGAACCTGGTGCGCCTGAAATACCGCGATACGCCGTCCTTCCTGGAAACGGCCAGCATCGCCACCAGCTTCACGTTTGAGGCGTCCGGTTCGTCCTCGGCGGCGCTGCTGCCGTCGCAGGCCGACACCTTCGGCCTGAGCGGCAAGCTCGCATACACCGAGAAGCCCACCATCACCTATCTCCCGCTGCGGGGAGAGAAGTTCGTCACGCAATTGCTGTCGCCGGTCGAGCTGGGAACGCTGCTGTTGCTGTACCACTCCGGCTGGTCGATGGATCGGCTGATGCGCGTGATCGTCCAAGAGATCAACGGCATCCCCAACGCGCCGACCGCCTCGGGTCCCACGCCGACGCAGGCGCCCAAGTACAAACGTTTCCGAAGGGTCACCGCACTGATGCGCGAGCTACAGCTTGACGGCATCCTGACGCTCGGAGCCGCTAGCGAGGGTGAAGACGCCCGGATCGAAATCCGCATTGCGCCCGAGGCTCAATCCGAAGATCGCGTCCAACGGTTGATCCGCGAGCTGAATCTGGACCCGGCCAAGTCGCGCTTCACCCTCACCCGGGCCGTTGCCGGAGGAGGCGGGGATCAGATCGCTCTGATCACCCGTTCCCTGATGGCGTCGCTGTTCTACCTCTCACAAGGCGTGGAGGTCCCCGCCCGTGACCGCGCCGCCGGCCTCGTCACCGTCACTCGCGATGCCTCCGGCCAGGTTTTCGACTGGAAGAGCATCACCGGCGATCTGCTGCGCGTCCGCTCGTCGGGGCCTCGCCCGGTGCGAGCCTACACCACCGTGCGGTACCGCGGGGCGTGGTTCTACATTGACGACAGTGACCTGGACTCCAAGTCCACCTTCTCGCTGCTGACGCAACTGCTCGCATTGCAGTCCGGCGAGATAAAACCCCAGGTCCCGCTGCTGACGCTGCCGGTCAGCCGCTGATGGCGGGCCGACCTGCTCACTCCGGCCCGGTGGGGAACCTGCACCGGCCAATGGGTTTGATCGGAACCGCCGCGGGAGATTGCCGAAACGTATCAGGAGAGAAGAGAGAGTTCCTCGACCGGTCCCTGGCCAGGGCCGGTCTTTTTTTGCGTTCTCAGCCTGCCCAGATAGGCTCTGGGGATGATCAGCACGCTTGGCCTGGTTATCAGCCGGGTTTTCCGCCGGACGTGCCCTGATCCGTTCATTCTCGCCATCGCTCTGACGCTGCTGACGGGGGTGTTGGTGATGGCCTTTGGGGGATCGACGCTGAGTGATGGCACGGTCGTGGGCGGCACGTTGATCGATGCGATCCGGTTCTGGCAGGACGGCTTCTGGGAGCTGCTGACCTTCTCGATGCAGATGTGCCTGATTCTGATCACCGGCCATGCGCTGGCTTCGAGCCCGCCGCTGGCATGGGCCATCAGGAAGCTGGCTGGACTGCCTCGGTCCGCACTCGGCGGCACGGCGCTGGTCGCCTCGGTGGCCATGATGCTGGGGGTTGTCAACTGGGGCCTGGGGTTGATCGCCGGGGCGCTGATCGCCCGCCAGGTCGGCAAGAGCCTCAACGACCGCAATGTCCCGCACCACTATCCACTGCTGGCGGCGGCCGGCTATCTCGGGCTGCTCGTGTGGCACGGCGGATTCTCCGGCTCCGCGCCGCTGAAGGTGACTAACGCCGGCGAGGTCCAAGAGATCTTCCAAGGAATCAAGATCGACTTTGAAACCATCCCCTTTGACCACACCATACTCTCGGGAATGAACCTGCTGATCACCGGCGGGCTCATCCTTGTCGCCCTGGTCACGATCGTGATGCTGGTTCCACGCGATGAACAATCCATGCAGGGGTACGGCGAATTCGAGGTCGAAGAACTCCACACGCCCCCGAAACAGCCGTTGCGAACGCTGCCCGATTGGCTGGAGGCGACGCCGATCTTTTCAGTTCTGTTGGCCGTGCCGATGCTGATCTGGCTGGCCGATCTGTTTGTGATCGGGGATGACTGGCCGATCATTGCGGAGACCCGATCGTGGAAGCAACTGACGCCCAACGATGTCAACCTCCTATTCCTCGCGCTTGGCTTGCTGATGCACGGCACACCCCGGCGGTACGTCGGCGCCGTCAACGACGCGGTCCGCGGCTGCTCGGGGATCATCCTGCAGTTCCCGCTGTACGCCGGCATCATGGGGATGATGAAATACAGCCATCTGACGGAGCTTTTCGCCCAGAACATCGCCAGCGTCAGCAACGAAACGACCTTGCCGGTGACGACCTTTCTCAGTGCGGGCGTGGTGAACCTGTTCGTGCCGTCCGGAGGCGGCCAATGGGCCGTCCAGGGCCCCATTGCCATGCAGGCGGCAAGCGAGATCGGCGTGAGCTATCCGAAGATGCTGATGGCCGTCGCCTACGGCGATCAGCTCACCAACATGCTCCAGCCGTTCTGGGCCCTGCCGCTGTTGGGGATCACCGGCGTCAAGGCCCGCGACATCGTCGGCTACACGACGGTCGTCATGATCTTCGCCGCGATATGGATAACACTGGGGCTGCTGCTGTTTTGATCGATCTCCCGGCAGAGCCGGAGGCTGAGGGAATGGTTGAAACGATTGTCCAACTGAACGTTGATGGCGCGATTGCGAACGTCGCGCTGAATGATCCTGATCACCGCAATGCGCTGGGGATTGCCATGTTCGACGCCCTTGATGAGGCGCTGGGCGCAATCAAGGCCAACGACGATGTGCACGTCGTGCTGATTCACGGCCGAGGAAAGGTCTTCTGCGCCGGGTTTGATCTGGCGGCGGCAGTCGAGGACGCCTCGCTCATGGGCACGTTCATCCAGCGCCTCAGTGTGCTGATACGCTCGCTGCGCCGCCTACCGCAGGTCGTGGTGGCGGCGGTGCACGGGGCGGCCATCGCCGGCGGCTGCGCGCTGGTCTCAGCTTGCGATCTCGTGGTCGTCTCGGCGACCGCAAAGCTGGGCTACCCGATCCATCGAATCGGCGTTTCCCCGGCGGTGACGATTCCCACATTGCAACAGGCGATCGGACCAGGCGCAGCGCGCAAACTGCTGATGAGTGATGAGCTCATCGACGCCCAGACGGCGTATCGAGTCGGGCTTGCCGGCCGTGTGAGCCGCGATGATGAGTCTGTACTGGGCGACGCGATGACCCTGTGCGAAACGATCGCCCGCCACGGCCCGCACGCCCTGCGCACCACGAAAGCCTGGCTGAACGAGCTGGACGGTTCGCTCGATGAGGAGCTGTTCGAGCACCCCGCGGAATCATCCGCTCAGATCGCCATCCTCGACGAGGCGCGCACGATGCTGGATGCCTATTGGCAAGGCCGCCCCCGGACATAACACAACCGCAGCACCGATGAATCAAATGCACCCGGCTTGCCACCCACTTGGCCGGTGCATCAACATGGCTTCTCGCCGGCATCGTGCAGCGGATGTATCTTGCGGCCCATGATTGTTCGGATGATCCGCAACAAGCTGCGCCTGATCCGCTACTACTCTGCCGATCGGCCGCGGTCGGTGTGGGGCCGGGCCACGAATATCGCCTTCGCGGCGGCGCTGGCGCTCACCGCCCCAGCGGTGTGGCTGGTGGACCGAGCCTACGTACTGCGGGTGTCGCAACTACAGATCACGGGCAGGCTGTACGAATCCGCGGACGGGACTGTCTGGGCCTGGGTTGTCCCGGACCTCGGTCTGCGGAGCACGACGGGAGATGACTCGGTTATGTCCGGCATGTTTCACCTCGCCAACGGGACTGAGCACCACGGTTGGCCGTTTGAGTCTTCACGGCGCCATCTGCGGGCGCAACTTGGCCTCGATCTGTTCGCACGTGGCGAGCCTCAAGCGGATGTTAACCTGCCGCCCGATTCGCCCCTTCGCGCCGCGATCGAATTGGCTCTATTGGAAGCTGGGCACGATGAAGCGGTCGCCGTGTGGCAAGGAAAGCTCCCTGCGGTGTCGCGCCGGCTCTCGGCCTGGCTGGCCAATGGGGTCGTGTGGTACCTTCTTCTTTCCTACACGGCATGGTTGGGAATCTCCCTCTGGCGCTTTGGCTGGCGGGTTGTGCAGGCGGGCCGTCACGTCCGGCAACAACAGCGCCAACGCGAAGGCCGCTGCGTCGCCTGCGGATATGACCTCAGGGCAAGCGAGTTTAGCGAACGGTGCCCGGAATGCGGGACGCTCGCGGAGTAGTTGCCGGCGCTTGGTTGCTGGTTCCTGGTACATTGCCCGCATGTCGGAAACTGTGCTGACGAACGTCACCGACGGCATCGCAACCGTCACGATGAATCGGCCGGGCGCGCGCAATGCGCTGTCGCTTGAGCTCATCGACGCGCTGGCGGAAGCGATTGAGGCCGTCGAACGCGATGCGACCGTGCGGGCGCTGATCCTCGCCGGGGCGGGCAAGGCTTTCTGCGCCGGGATGGATCTCAAAGGCGTCATGGCGGATGCAGCGAGAATGCGCCGCATGCTTCAGAACTTTTCGCGCGTGATGCGGCGAATCCGTCGGCTGCCCATTCCCACCATTGCAAGAGTCCAAGGGGCGGCAATCGGCGGGGGATGCGGACTCATGGTCGTCACTGATTTCGCCGTCACTCATCCCCAAGCCAACGTGGGTTTCCCGGAGGTGAGCCTCGGATTGTGTCCGGCGGTGGTCGCCCCGTGGCTGATGCGCAGAATCGGATCTGGCCGGGCACGAGCAATGCTGTTGGCCGGCGGAACCATAACCGGCCGGGAAGCTGCCGAACTCGGCCTCGCCACGCACCTCGCCAAACGTGACCGCCTTGACCGGGAAGCCGCTGAGCTTGCCCACCAGTTGGCCGAAGGCGGCCCGCACGCCATCGCCGCGACCAAGAGGTGGGTCAACGAACTCGACGGGTCACTTGACGACGAGGTGTTCGAACGGGCCGCGAAACTCTCAGCCGACGTCCTCGCCTCCCCAGAGGCCCAATCGCGCCTGCGCGCGCGGTTCGGAGGCAAACTATCGGATCGGTGAACGGCTTTCATAGCGCGCCTTCCGACGCCGACTGCACCGCCGCCATGACCGGGTCGGATCGTGCGCGTCCGTGGGGCGGTCGCCGCCAGGCCCAACGCGGCAAACAACAGCGCAGACGCAATCGTGCGCTCGGGGACGGTTGGGCCGATGTTCCCCGGCCCCGTTCGCCGCCGTATACAATAGAGGACCACGCGCCGCCAAGGCAGCAGAGGAAGGATTCGCTCGTGTCCAAGCCTGATCTTGCCATCGATCTCAAGAACGTCTCGGACAAAGATCGAAAACAGATCGAGCGGGCCACAGAGATGCTCGGGCCTGACCCCGAGACGATGGGGTTCATCAAGAGCATCTTCTGGGGAAACTGCCGTGAGGAACTGATCCTTCCCTATCCCGAGGTCAGCGCCCAGGAAACTGCTCGCTGCGATCAGCTTCTGGCCGAGCTGGATGAGTACCTCCGCAACGAACACCCTTCGATCCAAATCGATCGCGATCAGGAGATCCCCGAGTGGGTTGTGCGGCGCCTATTCAACCTTGGCGTGCTGGGCATGATCATCCCCCAGGAATATGGCGGGTCCGGCTTCGGCATCACCAGCTACAACCGCGTTCTGGAGCGCATTGGTCGAACCTGTGGGTCCACTGCGGTGTTGGTTTCAGCGCACCTTTCCATCGGTTGTGGCGCGATCGAGTTGTTTGGGACCAAGGAGCAGAAGACGCGATTCCTTCCAAGGATGGCCAAGGACACGCTCAGCGCGTTCTGCTTGTCGGAGCCGAACGTCGGCTGCGATGCCGCCAGCCTGGAAACCCGCTGCGAGTTGTCGCAAGACGGCCGGTATTACATCATCAACGGCGAGAAGAAGTGGGCCACCTCCGGAGCGCTGTCCGGCCTGTTCACCGTCATGGCGAAACAGAAGCTGCGGGACCCAACCTCGGGCAAGGTGAAGGAGGGGATCACTGCCCTCATCTGCACGCCGGACATGCCCGGCATCGACATCTTCAGCCGAAATCGCTCGAAATGCGGCATTCGAGGCACCTGGCAGGCGCGCATGCGCTTCACCGATGTCAAGGTGCCCAGCTCACATTTGCTGCACAAGGAAGGCAAAGGTCTCAACGTCGCCCTGACCTGTTTGAACTTCGGTCGCTGCACGTTGTCCGCGGGGATGGTCGGCGGCTCGAAGGCCGCGTTGGAACAATCCGCCAAGTGGGCGAAGTACCGCCATCAATTCGACCGCCCGCTCGGCGAGTTCGAGCTGGTGCAGGAGATGATCGCGACCATGGCCGCCTCCTGCTACGCCATGGACGCCATGCTCTACATGACCACCGGCTTCCTTGATCGCGACGACTCCGACATCATGTTGGAAACCGCCGTGTGCAAGGTCTTTTGTTCGGAGATGGGTTATCGCACCGTCAACCAGGCCTTGCAGATCATGGGCGGCGAAGGATACATGACCGAGAACGAGATCGAGCGCTTATGGCGCGACAGCCGAATAAACACCATCGTCGAAGGGGCCAACGAAGTCATGCACAGCTTCATCTTCGCTTACGGCTCCAAGCAGCTCGGCGAGTTTATGCTCGGCGTGAAGAGCAGCCCCGCCAGGCATGTAAAGGAAGGTTTGCGGCTGGTCCTCGAGTTATATCTCGGTGTTCGTCGCCGCGCACCGGTGATGAGCCGATCGGTGTCGGAGCTCGACGGCCTCCAGCGCGCTTTGGAACGCAACATCCGCGAGTTCAGCCACCAGGTCAAGCTGGCGATGAGAATCCACCGCGAGGGGCTGATCACCCGCCAAATGATCCAACAGCGGCTGAGCTGGTGCGTCGTGTGGATTCATGCCCTGGCGTGCAGCCTGTCACGTCTGGATAAGTCCATTCGCGACGGCGCCAACGGCGACCAGCTGGCGAACGAGACGAAGATCGTCGAGCACGTTTGCGCCATGGCTGAGCATGAAATTAGGCTAAATATTCGTGCGCTACGCCAGAACATCGACCGAACAACGGTCGCTTGCGCGCACGCCGCGATGAAGCAGATGGATTCCTTGCCCAATTCGGATTACGTTATCCCTGAGCAGACGCCGGACGAGTCCGCCCGGGGTGCGGGTCGGAATCCAGACCAGACCCACATCCCGCAGTTCGGCTCCGGTTCGAACGTGGCCACGGCAGATGTGCCGACCTGAGCGGATCAGGCCGAGCCCGGGTGGCGGCGGGCGGCGGCGGCCGGAACTCCTTTCGCTGGGCGAATTCGTGATCCTCGTTGATGAGTTTGTGATGAACACTTTCGAGCAGATGATCGAACGCGGCCACGAGCGAGTGTGCTTCCACCATGATCAGCCAACAGGGTTGCGGGCCATCATCGCCATCCACTCCACCAGGTTGGGCAGCGCTCTTGGAGGTACGCGACGATGGCACTACGCCACGGAAGCGGATGCGCTCTATGACGTGCTTCGCCTGGCCGAGGGAATGACTTACAAGGCCGCGGCGGCCGACCTGGAGATGGGTGGAGCCAAGAGCGTCATCCTGCTAAGCAAGTCCGCCGATCCCACCTCCGAGGCCGAAGCTCGGGCCATGGGTCGCTTCGTTGATACCTTTGGCGGCGCTTACATTGCGGCCGAAGATGTCGGCCTGGATACCCAGTACGTGGACTGGATGGGACTCGAGACGAAGTACGTGATGGGCGGCGAAACGGTTTGCAGCGGCGGCAACCCGTCCCCCTACACCGCGCGCGGGACGGTCAACGCTATGAAGGCGGCGCTGGCGCACCTCGGGCGACCCGTCAGCTTTGACGGCCTAACCATCGCCATACAGGGCGTCGGCCACGTCGGCTATCAGCTCGCCCGCATCTTGACGGATCATGGCGCCTCGATCATCGCCGCTGACCTCAACCGGGCCCGGCTCCAGCGCGCGGTGGATGAGTTCAGCATCCAGGTCGCCGCCCCGGAACAGATACTCAATGTCGAATGCGATATCCTCGCCCCGTGCGCCCTGGGCGGCGTCATCGATGCGAATTCTGCCCGGAAGCTCCGCTGCCGCATCGTGGCCGGCGCTGCCAACAACATCCTCGACGATCCGGACGAAGATGCGGTTGTCCTGAAGAATCTCGGCATCCTCTACGCGCCCGACATCATCGCCAACGCCGGCGGAATGATTCGCCTCGCTGGCATGTACCGGGGAATGTCCGAGGACCAGGTCGATGAGAAGATCTCCGCCATCGAGTCCACCATGACCCAGGTTCTCCAGGAGGCCGAGTCCATGCCTTCCACCCATGCGGCCGCCATCGCACTCGCCAACCGCCGCATCGCCGAGGGGGCCGACGCCTCCAAGGAGCAGGTCCATGCCGGTTAGGACCGTTCTCAGCACGAACATCGAGTACATCTCGATTCTCGATGAGCACGGCGAGTTCGACGCGAAGCTCGGCAAAGACCTCATCAGCGATGAGGATGTGGTCAAGCTCTATGAGCACATGACCGTCTGCCGGCGCTTCGACGAGATCGCGTTCAAGTTGCAGAGATCGGGACGAATGGGAACGTATCCGGAGAACCGAGGCCAGGAGGCGGCGTCGCTCGGGGCCGTGTACGCTCTTCGAAAAGATGACTGGTTGGTGCCCTGCTACCGCGAGAACCCCGGGCTGTTCTGGCGGGGCCTGCCCATGGAGTACATCCTGCTGCACTGGATGGGCGATGAGCGCGGGAATCAGATCCCCGATGGTCTGTACATGACGCCGCAGGCCATCCCCATCGGAACCCAGATGCTGCACGCGGTCGGCCTCGCCTGGGCCAGCAAGTACCGAGGCGAGGATCGCATCGCCTGTACGTTCTTCGGAGACGGGGCGACCAGCGAAGGCGACTGCCACGAAGCGCTGAACTTCGCCGCCAATCTCGATCTGCCCGTCGTCTTTGTGTGTCAGAACAATGGATGGGCGATCTCCGTACCGGCGAAGATCCAGTGCTCCGCCCCGACGATCGCTCAGCGCGGCCTGGCCTACGGCATGGAGTGCGTGCAGTGCGATGGCAACGACATCTTCGCGATGGTCAAGGTTGTTCGCGACGCGGCCGCACTCGCTCGTCGCAGCCATCGTCCCACGTTCATCGAGGCAGTGACCTACCGTTTGGGCGACCATACCACCGCGGACGATGCCCGTCGTTACCGCGATTCCGCCGAAGTCGAGATGTGGAAGAAGCGAGATCCGCTGATTCGACTGCGCAAATACCTTGTCGATCGCAACCGATGGGACGATGAGAAGGAACGATCCTTGCAAGCCGACGCCAAAGAGCAGGTCGCCGCGGCCGTCAAACGGGCTGAGGAAATCGCCGCGCCAAGCACCACCGATATGTTCGACTCCCTTTATGCCCAGCTTCCCGATCAGCTGCGCATCCAACGGGCAACGCTGCGCACCGCCTGCCTCGGCCAGGACCCGTCACAGCTCGAAGGGGGCATCGAGGCCTCACGACAACAAGGCATCGAGGAAACCGTATCGGAGCCGGGCTTGCCTTAGCCTCCACCGGCCCGGGGACGGGCCGGCTCTGACCGAACCTCTCACCCCTAACCCCTGACTCCTTACCCCCCCAATGGCAAACCTTACTCTTGTACAAGCCATCAACCTCGCTCTGATCCAGGAAATGGAGAAGGACGATCGCGTCATTGTCCTGGGCGAAGATGTGGGGATAAACGGCGGCGTGTTCCGCGTCACCGAAGGCCTGTTCAAGAGGTTCGGCCCAAGCCGCGTCGTGGACACCCCTCTGGCCGAGTCGGGCATCATCGGCGCGTCTATCGGTCTGGCCATGGCCGGGCTGCGCCCCGTACCGGAGATTCAATTCGAAGGATTCCTTGCCCCGGCTTACGACCAGTTGTGCACCCATGCGGCTCGGATGCGGGCCCGAACCAGAGGCGCTCTTACGGTGCCCATGACCGTGCGAGTTCCCGTGGGCGGTGGTATTCATGCACCTGAGCTGCACAGCGACAGCCCCGCCGCCTTCTACGTGCATCAACCCGGCCTCAAGGTCGTTGTGCCCGCGACACCATACGACGCCAAGGGCCTGCTCATCAGCGCCATTCGCGACCCCGATCCAATCCTCTTCTTCGAGCCCAAACGCTTGTACCGCGCCTTCCGTGAGGAGGTCCCCGAAGATGAATACACCGTTCCCATCGGCAAGGCCAGAGTGGTGCTCCCCGGCGACGAGATCACGGTGATCTCCTGGGGCGCTCCGGTCGTCCAGTGCGTCACCGCGATCGAACAATCAGACCAATCGATCGAGCTGATCGACCTGCGGACCATCTATCCGCTAGACACAGAGACCATCGTCAACTCGGTGAGGAAGACCGGCCGGGCCGTGATCGTCCATGAAGCGCCCAAGACCGCCGGCCTCGGCGCCGAAGTCGCCAGCCGAATCATGGAGCACTGCTTCCTATACCTGGAGGCCCCGATCCAGCGCGTGACCGGCTTCGACACCGTCATGCCCTATTACAAGCTTGAACTCGAATACCTTCCCGAAGCCGAACGTATTCGCAAAGCCATCCAGGAAGTCGCCGCGTACTGACTCCGTATGAACTCACCGCAGAGGCGCAGAGAACGCAGAGGGAGAGTACAGAATGGATCTCGATGATTACCCTCACAAGGAACTCACCAGTGACATCATCGGCGCTGCGATGGAAGTCCACAAAGCGCTTGGACCGGGACTGCTCGAGTCAGCATATGAATTCTGCCTTGCAGATGAGTTGCAGCGCCGAGGTATTCAGTTTCGGCACCAGGTTGACTTGCCCGTGGAATACAAGGGTCGGCGGCTGAATTGCGGCTATCGGTTGGACTTTCTGATCGAGAACAACGTGATTGTCGAACTTAAGTGTGTCGAGAAGATTATGCCGATTCACGAGGCGCAGTTATTGACCTACTTGCGTTTAGCGCAGAAAACCGTAGGCTTATTGATCAACTTCAATGTCGCGATGCTCCGGAATGGGATTGTCCGCAAAGTTCTCTCAAGCCCCTCCTTCGTCTCTGCGTCCTCTGCGCCTCTGCGGTGAGATTCTGAAGCAGCGACAAGCACACCACTATGGTCATCACGCAACCCGCTGACAAGTCTCATTTCATTCTCCCGGACCTGGGTGAAGGCGTGGCCGAGGCCGAGCTGATCCGCTGGAAGATCAAGCGCGGCGATCAAGTCCAAGAGCATCAGACGCTGGCCGAGATGGAAACCGACAAGGCCCTGGTCGAAGTGCCCAGCCCGTGGTCCGGCGTGATCAAGCAACTGCACGGCAAGGAGGGCGATGTCATCCCGGTCGGGAGCGTGCTGGTGACCTACGAGGCGGCTGATGGCTCAACCGGCGCAGCCAGCGCTCCGCAGGAAACCGGGCGGCCCCAGAGCGAGTCCGCGGACGCCGGCACAGTCGTGGGATCGGTGGACACCGGGCTGACGGTCTCCGATCGCCTCACCCGTGGCCGGACTGACGAGCAGGCTGTAGCGGTGCCGGCCAAGGCGCTGGCCACGCCCGCGGTTCGCCGCATCGCCCGCGAGCAAGGCGCCGATATCAACCAGGTGTCGGGCACCGGCCGGGGCGGGCGCGTCACCGCTGCGGACGTCTATGCGTTCGTCGGTCGCTCTGGGGCCGACCCCGTGCGATCACAGCCCGAAGCCGCGCCGCCGCTGCCCGCCGTCCGCCCCGACGAAACCGGGGTCGTCCAACGTATTCCGTTCCGCGGGATCCGCCGAAAGATTGCCCAGTCACTGGAGCGATCGGTGAAGACCGCCGTCCACTTCACCGTGACCGACGAAGCCGACGTGACAAACCTCGATCAGAGGCGGGCTGAGTACGATGCCGGACCCGACAGCAAGCTCAGCTTCCTTCCAATCGTGATAACCGCGGTGTGCAAGGCCTTGAAGCACCATCCGTCGGTGAACGCCAACGTCGATGACGAGAAGCAGCAAATTCTTATCAAGGGCGTGATCAACCTCGGCTGCGCCGTGGACACTGAGCATGGCCTGATGGTTCCGGTCATCCGCGATGCGGACAAGCTCAGCATCGCCCGACTCGCCGACGCCGTCGCGGATGTGGCGCAGCGCTGCCGCGACCGCACGATTGGGCGCGAAGAGCTCATCGGCGGAACGTTCACCATCACGAATATCGGCAGCTTCGGCGGGATGTACGCCACGCCTATTATCAATTATCCCGAGGTCGCTATACTCGCTGTCGGCCGGGTCAAGGAGCGGGTGCTCGTCAAGGACGGCATGTTTTTCGCGGGCAAGATCATGCCTCTGAGCCTTGCCTGCGATCACCGAGTCGTCGATGGAGCCGAAGGCGCTCGCTTTCTCAATACGGTCGTGAAGTTTCTTGAGCAACCCGACTCCCTGATCTAGGGCATTGCCTGATTGAACACTCAAGCCCGCGGCATGCACGCCGTGGGCTGTGGGCCTCCCGACCGTAGGCAATGCGGGGTCACTGCTCGCGGTCGACCCCTCTATCATGTACATCATGTACTGGGTTCTGTGAACAATGCTCATGACCAGATCTTCCGATTCCACGCCGAACCCAACCGTCGCGCCGGTGGCCCCCGCGGAGATACTCAGGCATCGTCTGCGCACCAAGACCGCAACCATTGCCGTGGTCGGCCTGGGCTATGTGGGGCTGCCACTGGTGCGCGCGGTGCACAATGCCGGCTTCCGCACGATCGGGTTTGACACCGACACAACCAAGATCAGCACGCTACGGCAGGGCGGCAGCTATCTTCACCACCTCGGCGAAGAGCTGGCCAGGACACTGGCCGCGTCGGAGAGGTTCGAGGCGACCTCAAGCCCCAAGAGCCTCGCGGCCGCCGACGCTCTTGTGCTGTGCGTACCCACGCCATTAGGCCCGCATCGCGAACCCGACCTCAGCTTTGTGCTCGACAGCACCAAGATGATCGCCACGATGCTGCGCAAAGGCCAGCTTGTAGTGCTCGAGTCGACGACCTACCCCGGCACGACCCGAGGCGAACTGTTGCCGATTCTTCAAGCCACCGGCCTGCGATGCGGTGAAGACTTCTTCCTTGCCTACAGCCCCGAGCGCGAAGACCCCGGGCGAGCCGACCACACCACCAGCTCGATCCCCAAGCTGGTCGGCGGCGTGGACGAGGCCAGTTCCGAGATGGCCGTCGCGTTGTACAGCAACTTGGTTAGCCAGGTTCACCGCGTTGCCTCAGCCGAAATTGCCGAAGCGGCGAAACTGCTCGAAAACATCTACCGCGCGGTCAATATCGCAATGGTCAACGAAATGAAGATGCTGCTGGCCGATATGGACATCGATATCTGGGAGGTGATCCAGGCGGCCTCGACCAAGCCGTTTGGGTTCCAGCCGTTCTACCCCGGGCCGGGCCTCGGCGGCCATTGCATCCCCATCGATCCGTTCTATTTGACCTGGAAGGCGAAGTCGATCGGCCGCAGCACAAAGTTCATCGAGCTGGCCGGGGAGATCAACGCCCAGATGCCCACCTATGTGGTGTCGCAACTCATTTCGGCGCTGAACGACCGCGGCCGGGCGCTGCGTGACGCCAAGGTCCTCGTCATCGGGATCGCCTACAAGCCGAATATCGACGACATTCGCGAAAGCCCCGCCGCCGAGATCATCGAGCTGCTGTGGTCTGGCGGAGCGGTGGTGACGTATCACGATCCTCACGTGCCCACCTTCCCCAGGATGCGCGATCACCACATTGAGTTGACTTCTGTGCCACTCACCGAGCAGACGATCGCAGAGCACGATTGCGTGCTGATCGTCACCGATCACAACGCGATTGATTATGAGCTGATCGCCCGTCACGCCAAACTCATCATCGACACTCGCCATGCCATGGCCAGAGTCGCCGACCCACCCGATACGATCGTCCAGGCGTAGCGAGTTTCGCGTACCTCCATGATCTGCTACTGTTTCGGGCGGGTCGCAGACCCGCGCGTCGGGCACCATCGCGCCGCTCTGCGAGCGGCGGCTAAACAAGTCTGTCAACCAACAGCACACCCGAAAATGAGTTGGTCCTGGAAACTGCTTCGCGCCGGAACGATCCGCCTCGACGGCGGAGGGATGTTCGGCGTCGTCCCCAGGAGTATCTGGTCCAAGCTCACCACGCCCGATGAGCTCAACCGTATCAGCCTGCAAACAAACTGCCTGCTGCTGGACAACGGGTCCACCAAGGTGCTGATCGAGACCGGCTTCGGCGACAAGTGGACGGACAAGGAGCGCTCCTACTACGACCTTCAGCGTCGCACGGTAGTCGATGCTCTGCGCGAGGCCGGCTGCGAGCCTTCACAGATCGACCTTGTCGTGGTGACTCACCTGCACTTCGACCACGCGGCTGCGCTCACCGAGCTCGATGAATCCGGCGCCACAGCTCCAACGTTCCCAAACGCCCAGATCGTTGTGCAGAGAACCGAGTGGGAGGACGCCCTGGCGAACAAATCCACGATGACCCGCACCTACCTGCGAAGCCATCTCGACCCGATCGCCCGTCGGCTGCGACTGGTCGGGGGCAAGACCCAGGTTCTGCCCGGCCTCGTGGTCTGGCCCATGGTCGGTCACACCTGGGGACAGCAGGCGGTGCGGTTCGACGATGGCCGGGGCGTCGTGTGCTTTCCCGGCGACGTGATGCCCACCGTCCACCATGTCGCTTCGGCCTTCAACATGGGCTACGACATGCTGCCGTACCAGAACATGCTTTCCAAGCAACAGATGCTGGCACAGGCTGCTGATGAGAACTGGCGGATGGTGCTGGACCACGAGCCCGGCGATCCGGTTCAGCACGTCGCACACGATCCGCAACACGCCGGGCGGTTCGTGCTACAACCTGCCACCGAAGAGCTGGCCTGACGGGTCGCCTTCGCCCGTACGGCGAAATCCGCTCAGGCGTATCCGACGCATCCCCGGCCAACCTTTGTTCGATTTGTTAGAACGCCCGGCATGAGCCAGATCGAAGTTGACCGAGCAGCGACGGGGATGGCGGTCGAGTTCACGCCGGGCAACGCCCTGACCTCGACCAAGGACATCGACTCCGGATTCAAGCAGCGGGTTCGTGGTTTCTTCGACGCGCTGGCAGACTATCGCGCCGGCTATCGCAACCGCAACCACTATTACCACGAGCAGTAGCTGCGCCACTTCCGGTTCATTATCCCCTCCGGCAAGCGACTGGTAGAGATTGGTTGCGCCGACGGCGAGCTGCTGCGCCAGCTCAAGCCTTCATATGGCGTGGGGATCGAGTTCAGCCCCGCCATGATCCGCGCCGCCCATGGGACACGCCTCACGCCAGCGCGTGCGCTCCTTCTCACTTCAGCGCATGGTGAACGACACGACCTGCGTCTATCAGGAATTGCTTCGCAAGCGCGATAGAACTCGACTACAGCGGAAAGCCGATCCTGTCAGACCGTAGCGGCTCGCGATGGGGCCGCTGAACCGCCCAACCCAAGCCGCCGGTCGCTCTGGGATCACGGCCGATGGGCCTGGAGGGACTCGAACCCTCACGCCCCTTGCGGGGCCGCGGATTTTAAGTCCACTGCGTCTGCCGATTCCGCCACAGGCCCGTGTGACGGCGAGCATTGTAGACGCCCTTACATTCCCGCTCACTCTCGCCGCGGTGACCTTCGCCCCAAACGGTCCGCCAGCGGATTCGGGGCTGCGCTGGAGGAACCTCCTGCCAACGCCAATCGGCGCGTGAGGCGGGGAGTCGTCTGCTCTTCGTAGCATTGCCTACAAGTATCAGGCGACGCAGCCACAGGCTTCCACGATGACGCTGAGGCGCCAAATCGTCCATATAACCTGTATTTGCAAGGTTTTATGTGGTTCTGGATCACCTGTTCGGCACCGGGCGTTCAAGCGATCCAGCCAGAACTCCGATGATGCTTGACCAGGCTGTAGCGAGTGCTACAATTTGCTGGTCCATGGTTCGGATCGCTTGGCATGACGCAACGTCGCTGGCTCCATCATCGACTCCCCCGGGCTGTTCCGACCTTCCGAAAGGTCCGGGCCGACCACGCTATGGAGACGGCCCAGGACTACGTCGAAGCGGTCTCGGACATCGTGCATCGCCGCGGCGAGTGTCGCGTGAAGGATCTCACCCAGCACATGGGCGTCTCGCACGTCACGGTCAGCCGAATCGTCGCCCGGCTACTCCAGGAGCAGCTTGTGGAGACCGAGCCGTACCGTCCGATCCGGCTCACCGCCCAAGGGGAGCGGCTCGCCGCGGAGAGTCGCCGGCGACACGAGATCGTCTTCAGCTTCCTGGTTGCGCTGGGCGTGCCCGAGCCCGACGCCGGTCCCGATGCCGAGGGCATCGAGCACCACGTCGGAGAGGTCACTTTGCAGCACATGGAGTCATTCGCCGAGAGGCATACGGCCGAGACTGGCGGACTTGATTTGGAGTGACTGACCGATGAAGGACGACGGCGTGGTCAAACAAAGCAACAAACCGCGGCCGGGCCGAGCAAGCCGCCGCGCGTTCCTGGCCGCCAGCGGCGCCGCTAGCCTGGGCGCGGCCTGGGCCGCACCGGCCATCCTCGGACAAACCAACGGATCAGCGCGCGCTAAGGATTTTCCGGGAATTGCCCCCGGCCACCCCCGCGCACACCGCATGGGCGGCCTGGGCACCGTCGGCGAGGTGCGCCGAGACGACTACTTCGATCCGATCGCCTTTCTCACCAACTACAACAAAGCTACGTTGGCGGGCAAGGTTCCATCGCGGCAACGCTGGGCTGCAAAGACGTTCTATCGCGAAACCCGACGACCCAACGGCACACGACTGCGCGAATACCAGTTCGTAGCCATGGACCGCGAGATCGAGATCGCCCCGGGCGTTTACTTCCCCGCCTGGACCTTCAATGGGCAGGTACCAGGACCCACCATCCGGGCGACCGAGGGGGATCTGGTTCGTATTCGATTCATCAACGCCGCCTCGCATCCCCACACGATGCACTTCCACGGCTGGCACCGGCACGAAATGGATGGCACATTCCCCGACCAGTACGTGCAGCCCGGCGAGGAATTCATTTACGAGTTTGAGGCCGAGCCGGTTGGACTGCATCTTTACCACTGCCATTTGGTTCCGCTCAAGCGGCACATCCATAAAGGGATGTACGGCGCCTTCATCGTCGATCCAGACCCCAACCGCTACGAGGGTGCGCTGCGGGAGGTGGCCAAGACCCGCAACCCTGACTTCCCGGAAAACCGGGAGGTCCGCGAGCTGATCATGGTCATGAACGGCTTCGACACCAACTTCGATGGCGAAAACGAGGTCTACGCGGTCAACACCGTGGCCTTCCAGTACATGCGGCATCCGATCCCGGTGAAGGTCGGTCAACTCGTGCGGGTGTACCTGGTCAACATCACCGAGTTCGACCCGATCAACTCCTTCCACCTGCACGCCGGCTTCTTCGACGTGTTTCGCACGGGCACCAAGCTCCAGACGAGCGAGCACACCGACACGGTGATGATGTGCCAAGGGGAGCGTGCGATCCTGGAGTTCCGCCCCCGTTGGCCGGGACGGTACATGTTCCACGCCCACCAAAGTGAGTTCGCGGAGCTGGGGTGGATGGGGCTCTTCGCCGCGCAGGACGCTCAGCAGCAGCTTGCCCGAGGACTCGACCAGGCCTCGGCCCCAGACTTTGCCCTCGTCGATCAACATGACCGCATGGTCCGGCTGTCTGACTACCGCGATCAGGCGAACCTGGTACTGGTCTTCCACCTGGGCGTGGTCTGTTCGTTCTGCCGGGACCAGCTTGCGTTGCTCGAAAAGGACGCAGCGACCATCCGCGGGCTGGGCGCAGAGATCCTGGCGGTCAGTTCCGATCGTCCTTCCGTCAACCGGGCCAATGTCGTCGCCCGTCATGAACGACCGTTCCCGCTTCTTGCCGACCCTGACCGTGCGGTGGCAGCGCGCTACGGCACGTATCTGGCCTCGACCGGCCAAGAGCTCCACGGCACGTTTCTCATCGACAAGCACGGCCGAATTCGCTGGAAATACCTGGGGGACCAGCCGCTGATGGACCACAGCGCGCTGTTGGCGGCTCTACGAGAAGTCAACCTCGACGCCAGGCCGTCATTGATCAGCCACGGTCCCGGGTGAGCGCACATGACCACGCCTCCGCAGACAGACCACCAACGGCGGGGAAACCCGATCACCTCGCGAGGATGGGCCGCCACCGGGCTTCTCGCCGTGGCTCCGCTTGGACTACTCGGCGTCGTGCTGTGGGGGATCGCGGTCCTCAAGCCGCTTGACCGCGTGCGCGGGGAGGACTTTCCGCCCGTGGAGGAGCTCTCCGTGATTCGCACCGTGCTCCCGGAACTCGGCCTCATCGAGTTGCATCTGGTTAACGGCGGCCCCGACCCCGTCACCGTGGCCCAGGTGTTGGTGGACGAAGCGTACTGGTCCTTTTGGATGGACGCCGGCCACGGTCTGACCAACGATCCCGCTCTGGAAGAACTCCTGCCCGACGACCGGGCTGAGGAGCTTGAGCGCCGCCGCACCATCGGCCGCCTCGGACGGGCGGTCATCTGGTTGGAGTACCCGTGGGTCCAGGGCGAAGCGCACGAAGTCGTGCTGATCTCCAAGACCGGCGTCACCTTCGGCACCACCATCGAGGTCGCTGTCGTTTCACCGACGGCCACAGCTCGGTATTTCGGGCTCTTTGCGCTGCTGGGCGTACTGGTGGGGTTGATCCCCGTGTACCTCGGGCTGATGTGGTATCCGCTCATTCGAAGGCTCGGCGAGCGCACCATCAACGTGTTGTTGTGCTTTACCGTGGGTCTGCTTGTATTTCTCGCCATCGATGCGTTGGCTGAGGCGCTGGAAGCGTCCACACAGCTTCCGGAGGTCTACCAAGGTCCGGCTCTGATCGTGCTCGGCGTCGTCGGAACGATGTTGTTGCTGCTTGCCGCCGGCGGCTGGATGCAGGAGAGAGCCACCCGCCGCGGGCCGGGATTTGAGAGCCTCGGTTTGGCCTACTTCATCGCGCTGGGCATCGGCCTGCACAACCTGGGCGAGGGTCTCGCCATTGGCGCGGCGTTCAACCTCGGCGCCCTTTCACTGGGAACGATGCTCATCGTCGGCTTCACGCTGCACAACATCACCGAAGGGCTGGCCATCGTGTCGCCACTGGCTCGGGTGGGTGTGCGCGTGGCCCACCTTGGGTGGCTCGGCCTGCTCGCCGGGGGGCCGACGATCGTGGGCGGCTGGGTCGGTGCGTTCGCCTATTCGCCGTTGTGGTCTGTTCTGTTTCTCGCGATCGGCGCCGGGGCCATCCTGCAGGTTGTGTACGAGATATTCCGTCAAATGGCGGCGGGTGAGGCCGTGACCCGCGTGCTCAGACCGTTGCCGAACCTCGGCGGTTTGGCGGCCGGCTTTGGGCTGATGTACGCCACCAGTCTGCTGGTGGCAATGTAGATGGATTCCCGATTCCATCGGAATGTAGCACATGAATTCACCGGAGACTGATCGATGACGATGCGACAAAGACGAAGCGTGGCCGGGGTGTCCCTGCTGGTCGGGCTGGGGCTTGTCATCCTGATGGGGAGCGCACTGATGGGTCGTGCCCCCGGCGCGCAGGGAGTGATCCGCATCGAGCTGATCGCTCAGCAGATGACATTCCGCCAAGCGGATCCTGCCAACCCGTCGCGGTGGCTCGACAACCCCACCCTGAGGGTCCGCACCGGGCAGACGATCGAACTCGTGCTGCGCAACCGCGACGCAGGGATGAAGCACGACCTGACCATTGCAGAGTTGGGCCTCAAAACACGCATGACCGACTTCGGCGACACCGTCGTCTTGCGATTCACCGCGCCGCAGCCGGGAACGTATATCTACCTCTGCTCGATTCACCCGCGGCTCATGCGCGGGCAATTGATCGTAGAACCCCCCTCATGAACCATGCACCATGGAGGCAGACATGAAACGCGGCCGGTACGTTCCCCGCGGTGTTCGCGCAGCGGCAATGTTCGGACTCGCGGCGATCAGCGTCGCCTATGCCGCGCCGCCCGCCCACGCCACACCGCAATTTGCCCGCACGTACAACACCAGTTGTACCTCCTGCCACTCGGTCCCTCCCCAGTTGAACATCAACGGGATGGCTTTCCTCGCACGTGGCTACCGCATGCCCGCGGCACTCGAGCAAGACAGGATTGCCACGGCCCCGGTGGCGGTTTGGATTACCGCGCTTCTGGAAGAACAGATCTCCAGGGATTTCAGTGAGCGTTTCCTGAGCAAGGTGGAGTTGATTAGTGGCGGGCCGATCGGGGATTCCCTGTCCTACTTCGTCGAGTGGCGAATCGGGAGCCTCCAAACCCGCAGCGATGGGACGTTGCGCGACCGCAGCGGCCGCTTCGAAGACGCCTTCCTCACCTGGCAGATCGACGACCGCAGTGCGCTCACCATCGGTCAGTATCGCGCTCTGAATCAGGTTGACGTCTCACGGCGGTTGTCGGTCAGCACGCCGGCCCTCTTCGGCACGTCCCTGGCGGGAGATCCGTCGAGCAACAAGCGTATCGAGTCGTTGCGAGCGTTCTCGCCTGCCGGACGATCGCCGGGCTTTACCTACCAGTTTCAATCAATCGAGGGTGAATCGCCCAGCGACGGGCTGTTTCACTTTGTGACTCTACCGTTTCCCGGTGAGCTTTCCATTCCGCTGACAACCGAAGCTCGCGATGAGGCGAGCTTCGAATTGGAAGGGTCACCCAAGGGAGTCTTCCTGGAAACGTTTTACCGTCAGGGGCTCAGCTCCATTGGGCTGCACGGTTTTGTCGATGATGACCGCTGGCTCCTGACGGGACTCGGCACACTCAACATCGATGCTTTGCAGATCACGGGCGGGATCGGTGTGGACGAGCAAGACGGCGCGGCCTCCCGCGTCCGTTCAAGTCTGCAGCTTGAGTATCTCTTGCCTCATAATGATCGCGACCGGATCCGGGCCGCCGTCGGTTTTCGAGTGGAACACGTCACTAAATCCGGCCGTGAGACGGCCTACATCCCATATTTCACGATGAGCGGCCCCAACGAGAGCTATACGTTCTTGCTGAACCTTGAGTACCGGGGTCAAGAAGATAACGAGAGGTTCGTCGCCGGTTTCTCCGTACTGTTCTAGCGCGTCGCAGATGCATGGCCCGGCTTCGCGGGCATCACCGTACGGTACTGAGCACCACTCGCCTGGACTGCCTGACCTGATCCGATCGCGCCCATCAACCGCGTGGCTGACCCGGGGCCCCGAGCAGCGGATGCGGAAGCGATCTTCGTTGCGGTGAGGCTCACGTGGGGGTATAGTGTTCGCGTCGGGAATCAAGGAATATAACCCAAAGGTGAACCCAATGAAGTACCTGGCGATATTGGCGATCTGCTCGTTGTCGGCGGCTGCGGCATGCGCTCAGGAAACGTGAACCGCAGAACCTTCACACCCGGCGACGTACTCCATGGCGTCGCCGCAGGAAACGACCATGCAGGTCGGATGCGCGATGTGCATCTATTCCATGGACGGTGTGGCCGGCTGCAAACCCGCGGTGGTGGTTGACGGTCAGCCGAGGCTTATGACCGGGGTCGATATGGATCTCCACGCATACGGACTGTGCACGGCGGCCAGGCAGGCGGTCGTCTCCGGCAGACTCGAAGGGCAGACCTTCCTGGCCACGAAGGTCGAGGTCGAATAGCGCAAGATCGCACGCAGGCACTCCTGCCGTCGCGGCCGTTGCGGCGCGCCGCGAGTGACGACTGATTGTGTTTGGAAGGTACCCGCGCGCTCACGGCGCGGCCCTGGAGGCGCCGATACGGCGACGCGCGTCCGTGGACGATCGCCCCGCCGTGGCCGGCGGGGCTAAACATTTTTGGACACGCCGCTCAATTGGTAAGGTGGGCCAGCAGGTCGCTTCGCGTCGGCATTGGCGGCTGGTCGCGGTCAACTACTCCTTCGGGCATGGCCCGAAGTGGCTCGCCACCTCGGATACATCGGCGCCGTCCACCACGCCATCGCCGTTGACATCCCACGGGCAGTTGTCGGGATCCTTGCACGACCCCATGTTGTCGTTCACGGCTATGACATCCAAACGGTCTACGACGCCGTCGCCGTTGACGTCCCAGGGGCAACCGGTTCCGGGACACTCCCCCAAATTCGCGATCAAGGCCAACAAATCGGAAACGTCCACGATTCCGTCGCCATCGAAGTCGGCCGGGCATTCCCCGTCACACGGCCCGAAGTTGTGGACCACTTCGAGCAAGTCAAGGACATTGACCACGCCGTTGCCGTCGAGGTCCCACGGACACGCAGAAGCGCCGGCAGCATCAAAGAGGTATGCCGAGCCAGAGTTGGTGCCGTTGTCGTCGTCCTCGGGGGCCCCGACGATGGCGGTGGCCCCACTGATCGCGACGGAGGTGCCAAAGACGTCGCCGGCCGCGCCGTCGTTGGCCAGGAGCTTGACGATCTGCCGGCCGGTGGTCGCGTCGAAGAGGTAGGCGGAGCCGGAGAAGTCGCCGTTGTCGTCGTTTCCCCGCGCCCCGACGATAGCGACCTCCTCTCCGGTGGCACCGCTGATCGCAACGGAGCGGCCGAAGTAGTCCTCCGCCGCGCCGTCGTCGGGCAGGAGCTTGGCGACCTGCCGGCCCGAGGTGGTGTCGAAGAGATAGGCCGAGCCGGAGTTGTCGCCGTTGTCGTCGTCTTGATAGGCTCCGACGATGGCGGTGGCGCCGCTGATCCCGAGCCTCCAGCCGAACCAGTCGTCCGCCGCGCCGTCGTTGGGCAGGAGCTTGGCGATCTGCCGGCCCGTGGTGGTGTCAAACAGATAGGCGGAGCCGGAGTTGTCGCCGTTGTCGTCATCGCCACGTGTCCCAACGATGGCGGTGGCGCCGCTGATCCCGACGGAGACGCCGAACCGGTCAAACTCCGCACCGTCGTTGGGCAGGAGCTTGGCGATCTGCCGGCCCGTGGTGGTGTCGAAGAGGTAGGCCGACCCGGAGTTGACGCCGTTGTCGTCGTCTCCCCAGGCCCCGACGATGGCGGTGGCCCCGCTGATCGCGACGGAGACGCCGAACACATCGTCCGTCGCGCCATCCTTGGGCAGGAGCTTGGCGATCTGCCGGCCCGTAGTGGTGTCGAAGAGGTAGGCCGAGCCAGAGTCGGTGCCGTTGTCGTCGTCCCCGGGGGCCCCAACGATGGCGGTGGCGCCGCTGATCGCGACGGAAATGCCGAACAGATCGAGCTCCGCGCCGTCGTTGGCTAGGAGCTTGGCGATCTGTTTTCCCGTGGTCGTGTCAAACAGGTATGAGGAGCCCGACTGGGCGCCGTTGACGTCGGCAAACCAGGCCCCGACGATGGCGGTGGTCCCGCTGATCGCGACGGAGACACCGAAGAGGTCGTCCGCCGCGCCGTCGTCGGGCAGGAGCTTGGCAAGTTGATCGCCGAGGTCGGCGTAGGCCGGGGCGGTGCTCAGGACTGATGCTGCCGCGGCAAGAAGTGGCATGAGATGTCGCATGTTCGTCTCCTGGGCTTGAACCAAATTCTCCCATATGGCTTCATCAGGGGTCGATCGCCTTCTGCGGAGCCGACCCCCAGTTGGCCAGCAGGGTCAGAATGTCGGCGACGCCGACAACGCCGTCGCCATCAAGATCGGTCGGGCACGCGTCGGGCCCATCACCACACGGTCCCCAGGACCTGCGCAGGATCAGCACGTCGTTGCGGTCCACCCGGCCGTTTCCGTCGAGATCACCGCGCCCCGACGGCTCGACCGCAGTGACTGGGTCTCGATCAAACCCGCCGCTATTGCCAACCCGGCTCGTCTGGCTTGGAAGAGTAAACGCGGCGACGGTGCGTACGCCTGCAAACGGCCCTTGCGAATTGGCGGGTGGCGAGCACGGTCCCCAGGCACTGAGCACCGCGAGCAGATCCGATTGATCGACGGAGCCATTCTGATCAAGGTCGCACGGCCCGTTGCCGGACGCGCCGCCCCAGGCGGTGAGCACGGCGAGGATGTCGAGCACGTCCACCACACCGTCCGGGGTTTGTCGGCAATCCGGCGGACAAAACGCGGCGCCGAGAGCAAGATCAGCCGCGAAATCGACATTCGCCCAGACGAATCCCTGTTGGGCTGAAGGGAGCCAGTAGACGCCGTAGTCGCCGAGGTCCTGAGTCAGTTCGTATCCGCCCGGCCCCTCGACGATCACCCGGTCACCGATCGGCCAGGGGAAGCCGGGGCTGTTGACGGTGTTGCCGGCGACGGCAAGGCCCCAGTTGCCGATGGTCGGATCGAAGGAGGTCAGGTTCGGTTGGAACGGATCAATCCCGCCCAGAACATCTGTGTTGAACGGGAGCAACACCAGCGCGAGGAACTGACCATCGTCCAGTGAGGTCTCGATGGTGAGGGTGCTGGTCAGGTCGCTGTAGCCGCCGGCTCCCGGATGAACGCTCTGGTACCACTCGGTGACGGTGACGCTGGCGTTGTCCGGGCCGGAGACGTTGGTGAAGACGACGGCAGCGCTTTTGAGCGGATCGAACAATCCGCCGGCTGGAAACAGGATGACGGTCTCACCCTGATCGAGGTCCAACTCGCTGTCGCTCGAGCCGGGCGGAAGCGGCTCGTGTTCGCCCTCGTAAGCGCCCATATCCACGATGCCCGCTTGAATGCGATCATTGCCATCGAGGTCGTAGGGGATGGGTTCATCGGTGTCGCCATCACCGTCGAGGTCGAACTCATCCGGCGGCAGCGCCGCGTTACTGCCCACGTTGAGGCACGGTGAACCAAATGAAAGCCGGACGTTGTCGAGCCCGGGTTGGACAAAGAACGGATCAGCATCGATGTTATTGTCCCCCGGCCCGGACCACCCGCCCTGGATGTCACTGTAGCTGACGGTCCCGCTACCGCCCTCATATGCGATCTGATGCGGCGTATTGCCCCAGAGGATGCAGTTCGCCAGTGTCACATCAGCGGGGGCGCCCCACGCATCGGCACCGAGAGCTATGCCGCCGCCAAGGTTGTTGCTGAACGTGCTATTAACGATCGTCGAGTCCGCCGCGCTGTAGAGCCCGCCGGCAAGGTCTCCTGAGTTACGGCTGAAGATGCAGTTGACCAATGTCGCGTCGGTCGTGTTAAGCACCCCACCCATGAACCAGTCGGCCGAGTTACGGATGAAGCTGCAACCGATCAGGGTTGCTGAGCTCCCCGCGACAACCAAGGCACCAACTGTAAGCTCAGCCTCATTGTTCGTGAACGTGCACGTCTCCAGCGTCGCTGCGACGTCGTTAGTGACAAACATCGCGCCGCCGAGGCCTGCACTGTTTTCCATAAACACACCGTCGGTGACCGATATGCTGCCAGATCCCGCGCTGAACATGGCGCCGCCGCCGCCTGCCGAATTGCCGGTGAATATGCAGGCAGCCACGGTCACAGTGCCATTTCTGGTAGCGACAGCTCCACCGTTGGACGTGCCCGCCGAGTTATCGCTGAAGATACAGTCGGCGATCGTCAGGCCGGTTGCTTGATCGTTGCGAATCGCGCCGCCATCACTCGTCGAAATGTTGTGGCTGAATATGCAGTCGGCGATGGCCAGGCCGTCCGCGGCACTGTAAATCGCGCCGCCAACATCGGCCGAGCCGTTGGTGATCGTGAACCCTTGAACGACGGCCCCTGTCATTTGGCCACCGGGGAAAGAGAACCCTCGGCCCGATCCTTCACAATCGATGATGCAGCTCTCGGGACCGTTGGCCGAGCGAACCGTGATCAGCCTGCCGGCAAAATCGAGGTTCTTGTTTCCGGCCCCGGTGTAGACACCGTCGGCGACGACAACCTCATCACCGTCGGATGCGGCGCTGATCCCGGCCTGGATCGTCGCCTTGGGGCCGTCGGGAGCTGCACAGACAGGACTGGTCCCGCTCCAGGCGTTGCTGCCACAATCACCATTGACGTAGTAGGTCGTCTGGGCTTGCACGGCGACGGCGAGGACCAGTGACGCTCCCATCGCGTACAGGAATTCGAACACTTGCTTGTTCATGACACCATCCTTTCTGCGGCGCGTTGCGCGCCGCCACGGCGAGGCACGTGCCTCTTGCCCCCGACCGCGCAGACCCAACGGCGACCGCTATGCGAACATGCCGCGGCGCTCATGGAAGATTGTCCGCGCGCGGATCGAGTGAACTCCGTGCCGCGCTGAGGTTGCAGGCAGGTCCAAAGAGATGCCGGCCGAGACCTGCCGAAAAGTCGATGAGCCAAGCCCCACGTGGCGTGGCCCATTCGGCCGCTATCAACATTATGACGCATTTCTTGTCGGATGCAAGTGAAATCCGTCCCGAACGCCCGGCCGGCACGGCCTGGCGGCGGTCCGGTCGTGCCGGTTGGCGCGTGCAACCGGGGCGGCATGCCACAGGGGGTGGGCCGTGAGATCAGGCCAGCCGGCCGTTGGTTGGGTCGACACATCGCAAGCTCCCGTCGCTCACGCAAAGCACCGGCGGTATCCGGTTGTGGCCGCTGGCGCACAACCTGCACGCCGACAGCGCACGCCCGGTTCTACGAGGCGTATCCGAGTTGTCGACCGGAGTGGCTGGGATGATGTGCCGGAGGACCCGGCGTATGAGGGCAGAACGTACGGTTATGAAATTGCTCGCCGCACCGGCCAAGGAGGCGCATGAGCACGCCTCTGCGCAGACTATACCTCAACCATTGGAAAGCGGTTCCACCAAAGTGACCGGCCGATGCCACCGCCTGTCTGCTCGGCGTGGTCGCTACCGGCGGGCGGGCAGCAGGGGAAGCGCCAGGGTCAAGGGTCGTAACGGAACTCCTTGTGAAACGTAGTCTTGCGCGCATGGTCTCCGCGTGAATCGCGTGCCGTCCTTAATATGGCTCGGCTCCGTCCACAACATGGCTCCCCCGTCAGGCAGGCGTTTCCACCGGTAGATATGCCGTTTTAGGGCTGATCCTGCGCGCACTTGGAAGTTTTTTTTCGCGATCGGCGCCACGCCCCGGCCGCCGAACCCGCAGCTGTGGGTGACTAGGCAATACAATGGGAGCATGGCGCGTTTGCGAGCCCCGGCACTGGCACTTGTTCTGCTGATGGTTGGCGGCCTCGGCCCGGGCTGTGTTCGGCGGACGATCATGATCACCTCCGAGCCGCCGGGGGCGCTGGTGTGGCTGAACGATCGGGAGATCGGCCGAACCCCCGTCGATGTCGATTTTGAGTTCTATGGCCGATACGACGTGCGGCTTCATCTGCCGGGGTCTGAGCCGCTGATGACCTCCGGGAACGCCTCGCCGCCGGTGTGGGAGGCGATCGGGCTGGATCTGATCGCCGAGATGGTCCCGATCACCCTGCATCGGCGAATCAAGTGGCACTACGTGCTCCAACCGAGGGACGACGATCCCGAGGCGTTGATTGGGCGGGCTCAGCGGCTGCGCTCGGAGATACCCGGGGCTCAACCGCCAGCTGAAATCCCGCAAGAGCCCTAGGCTGGTCCAGGGCAACGGTCTTTGGGCGAATGCTCGACCGCCAGTGGTTACTGGCCAATCATGACAAGGCGGCACGGCAGGAGCGCCCCCCCGGATCTCCCCGAACGCCCTCCCCCGAGGGACATCCATCCGGGCTGATCTGCGCCGCAGTCGATTCCATAGCAGGAGCACAACGATGACGCGTTCCCTTTTCAAGCGAAGACTTCCGGCGGTGGTGATCTTGGGGCTGTGTTGGGCGGCTCACGGCCAGGTTGAACCTGCGACTCCGGCGCAGCGGGCCGAGCCCTCGGCACAGGCTCCGGCGGCCGCTGAGCCCAAGCATCCGCTGGAGGTTCTGCTGGACGAGATTGATGAGCTACACGAGCAGATCCAGGCTCTGCGACGCGAGCTGGCGGCGGCGAGACTCCAAACGGCCGACGCCGAGCGCGAGCTCCAGGAGCTGCGCCAGTTCATCGCGGATCATCACGAGTTCGGGCAGGATTTCGAGCAGTACCAAGCGCTCAAAGCGATCGCTCAGCGTGATGCGCGCCTCCGCAAGGCGGAGGTGACCCGCCAACGTCGAGAAGCCGAACGCGCCCAGCGGGCCGAGCGCCGCCAGGCCTCTCGCAGCGAGCGCTCCCAACAAGAGGTCGAGGCACAGCGGCGCGCTCGTTATCGCCGAGCCGGCTTTTCCACGCTGGGGCTCGACGTGCAGGCAGGCAGGATGGCCTACCACTACCGCACCAAAGACACGACCCGCTACGACATCGAATACAGCCCCTTCCTCGGTCTGTACTACCTCGATCGAGATCGCCGCACCGTGATCGATTACTCCTCGATGACGATCTCCGGCAGCGTGCTCAACGCGGCGAAGGAGGTCCGCAACATCGGCGTCGCGATCACCTTCTTTGATGAGAACAGCAACCAGGTCGGGGGCGAGATCATTCAGATCAACAACGCCCGGCCGGATGTCCCCTACCCGTTCACGGCCACGGTACAGATGGCCCTGAATCGACCGTTCAACTCCTCCAGCACCTATGTGCTGTACGCTGATCCGATTGACGCCGAGCAGCCGGCGCCCGATGTCACAAACACCCGCGAGACAACCTCCAGCGGAAGCGCGCCGCACTGATCGAGGACCTCAGTTCCAGCCGGCGACCGCCAATGGGTACACTGCGTGGGTCGGTCACACCGCAACGAGGCGCACTGATGGCCCTTGGCCGTACTACGCATCGACGTCGTGTGTTCATACCGCTGGTCATCGTGGCGGTGGCCGCGGCGGTGTGGATCATCACGGCGCGCCAACAGAGGCCGCAAATCGAGGCGGTGCGGCAAATCGTTCATCAGCTGTGCGTAGACGTTGCGGCGGGTCGCGAGCGGAACAACGCGGTGATCCAGGCCAATCCCTCCCTCGCCGGTCAATCGGCCGTTGCCACTCTGCGCGCACTGTTGTCGCAGCGGCCGGAGCCGGCCCAACACCTGGCCGTCGATGTCACCGTCGGTGATCACCCTGACTTCAGCGACGCGCCGCTGCACGCCACCCACACCGCGATGATCCGTCTCGGCGGCTCGGATGCGCTGGGGCTGCGAGTGCTGCATCGTGACGGATCGCAGGATATTGTGATCCTCGGCTATTGGCGGCCTGAGGCCGAGTAGGCTTGAGGCTTGGGGGTGCATTGCCGAATGCTGGTGTGGCTCAACGGGAAGTTCATCGAACGCGACACCGCCGTCGTCTCCGCCTTCGATGCGGGCTTGCAGCACGGCATCGGGCTGTTCGAAACCATGGTCGCCTACCACGGCAAAATCTTCCGAGCGCACGCCCATGTCCAGCGGTTGGTGGAGTCGGCCAGGCTCCTGCTGCTCACCGAAAGCCTGCACGCCGAGCCGCTGGCCGACGCGGTCCACATGGTCGTCAAACGCAACGGTCTCGAATCGGCGCGGGTGCGCCTGACCGTCACGGGCGGCAATCTCAACCTGCTTCAATCCCGGGGCCGAAGCAAAGTCGATCCCACAATCCTCATTGAGGCTGGGCCGCCGACGATGTATCCGGAGGCGTTCTTCGAGCAGGGCGTGGTGGTGACGATCGCCGACGGCCGGTTGAATCCGCTGGACCCCATGGCCGGGCACAAGACGCTGAACTACTGGCCGCGCATCCTCGCTTTGCAGCACGCCACCGCGAAGAAGGCCTCAGAAGCATTGTGGTTCGCCCTCAGCAACCACCTGGTCGGCGGATCGGTGAGCAATGTGTTCCTGGTCACCGACGGTGTGCTGCACACGCCTATCGCCCGCGGCGAGGAGCTCGAGGATTCCACGCGGTCCCCCGTTCTGCCCGGCATCACCCGCGCTGCGATCATTGCGCTCGCTGACTCACTCGATGTCCACACAGATACACGCACGATCGACATCGATGACCTGTTAGGCGCCGATGAGGTGTTTCTTACCAACTCCAGTTGGGGCGTGCTGCCGGTCGTCGGCGTCGAGCGCGAGAAGATCGGCAACGGCGAGGTCGGCGAGATGACCCAACGCCTGCGCGACGGCTGGCTGGCGCTGGTCGAACGGGAGACGGCTGGCTAACCGACATTTCTCATTTGACGTTCGCGCGGCTCCACCGCCGAGCTTTCCGAGCACAAGTCGAAGTCAGCTCTTTCTGCGGTTGTACGGTGACTGATTCGTCGGCTTCAGCGAGACTCCCTTTTCCGAGGCCTTCGAGCGAACCGCGTCTTCGGTTCGGCCAAGCTTCAACCCGATGACCCTCGTGGGCGTGTTCTGCTTGGCCAGTCTCTTAAGCTGAGCGACCTGGGTGGGACTCCAGCTCTTTCCGGTGTTCCTGTTGTACTTTGCCATGCGCGAGTCTCCATAGTGCGACAGAATCCTAGCTGTCTCCGAAGGACGGTCAAGAGTACCCACTCGATCCGTCCTCAACCCATTTATACAAAAGGTTTAGGTAGTCATCCCACGTCAGCTCTCTGTCTTTCAGGTCTTCCTCACGGCACTTGATTGGCAGCCACCTCTTGAACTTTGTGTATTCATGCCAGAGGGCAGCGCCTCCGGGAAGAGAGCGCCTCCGTTTGTTCGTTGAGAGCCAGTCCCGAATCCTTCGAATCAACACCTTCGGTTTGTTCTCATGCGTGGCAACATCCTGTCCCTTAATGTCGGAAATAAACCTCTCATAGGAGTGTGCATTGCGTTCAAAGATGAGGCAGGACTTGCGGCCTTGCTCTTCGTTTCCGTAGCGCTTCGCTCCGAAGAACAGGCCAAGCTCGAATGGCATATTGAAGCGAGGCAAGCCATCGTCGAGCTCGACCCGAGAAAGGTCGTGAATGCCGTAGCGACACTCTTCGATTATCTGAAAGATCTTGTTAAGCCGAGGTTCACTTGAATCCTCCAGCTCTTGCGCGCTTCTGGGGGTGTAGCCGCATCTCAACACAGTGAAGACCGCGGCGCGAAACAGCGGCTTGAATTCATCGTCGAATGGACAGTTGATGAACACACTCTGGTTGTAACTATTTTTGGCCATGGGTCGTGTTCCGCGTCCAGGCTATCGGATCAGGAATCAGAAGACAGATGCAGAGGTGAGATGATCCACTCCCCCGGCAGATGTGATCGTAAGCGATCCGCTGGATGACCAAAGTATTCCCATGGTCGCCGGCCGGCAGCGGGTATCCGGGCGTGTCGGGCATGAGACCATCGGAGTGACAAGTCAAGGTGACCTGCCCCAAGGCGGCGGCCGGGATGGCCTGTCGCGCCGCTTGGGAAGGGGTGGGGACAGATTGACATCGCAGAACCCTCGTCGTTAGATAAAGGGCTTAGCGCGCCTCTTGCAGACGATCCAGAGGCGTGTTATACGGACAGGAAACCACAGTTCCGCATGTTATGCGGATCAAGCTAATCATTGTTAGCCCACAAGAGGAGGCAAATGAAAGCACAAGGTTCAATCTGCAGAATCGGAGTCTTCTACGATGGTTCCTTCTTTGCCTACGCGCAGGCGTACTTCTACCACGACAGGAAGCTCGGTTGGCTTAGCTTCCAACCCCTCCACACGTTCTTCGAGACGTTCATCAGCAAGAAGGAGCAGGGCTTTTCCAGCTACAAGGTCGTCTACGCTTCTTGGCACCAAGGTATGTTTCCTGGGAAGAACGCCACCGATGAGCAACTTCGCTTCGACCGTCGGCTTTACCACGATCTCATGCACGCTGGCGTCGATCCCAAGTATTTGCCCACTTCACAACAACGCCGGGAGAAGGGGACGGATGTTGCCCTCGCGGTGGATGCACTTCAGATCGGATTGGACGCCAAGATTGACATCGCGGTGCTTGTAACAGGCGATGGCGACTTTGTCCCGCTTGTCAGAGCTTTGAACAAGCACGGTATTCGTGTGGTTGCAGCCTACTTCGACTTTCAGGATGCACGAGGCAAGAAATGTTTCATTAACGAACGGTTGCTCAAGTGCTGCAACTATGAGGTGGATATTGGAAAGTTGGACGGCGATCGGGAGTTTGGGGCTACCTTCAAGAGTCTGTTCCGTACACCAAGTGATTTTCGGAACCACGGAGAACGCCAACCAGCGCTTCCAGCCGCCGCCGAGGACGGCGCGGTTGAAGCGTAGGGTTAGCCAGCAAAGAACGTGAAGTAATAGGTGACTGTCCCGAGTTATTCTAAGCGTAGCGTTAGCCAGCAAAGAACGTAAAGTAATAGGTGACTGTCCCGAGTTCTTCGAGTTCTTAGTTCTTAGTTCTTGAATCATCCCAAAGGTGATCCTGTTGAGATCGGTGACTATTCGAAGGACAACAGGTTTGAATTGGGACTTCATTTAGAGCTCTTTTGGGCGGTATATGGTGGTTCCGCCTGCTATCTGAGAGTGCCAAAGGACCTTGTTGAGAAGGTGAGAACAGAATCACAACGACAGGAACTGGAGGCCGACAAAGCGCTCCAGCGGACGCACAATAACGCGCGCCGCTGAGGTCCATCCGTTACGCCGAACCTTCCTGCCGTCGGTAGGTCTCGCTTACTCCCGGCGCGCCCGTATCCATGTCGAGGATCAACTTCTTCATCGGGCGGCGTTGGCGGATTCGATCCACCCATTCGCCGGGCATCGCCATCAAGGCGGCGAGGTTATCCGGATGGGTCAATACCTCAGTCTCGAACCGGCCGACTTGGCTGGTGGATGCGGCGGTGCGGTCCACGGCCCGGCCGCCGACCACATGGTGCATCACCGGATCGACGCTCAATCGTTCGGTCCCGGCGCGCCGGGATTCACATCTTCGTAGCCCGCCGGCTATTCGGTCGAGGCTATTGTCGGCGGATGACGCGGACGTTCTTCCGCCCGTCACGGTACGGAGGCAGGCCGCGCAGCTTGCCCAGGGCCGTGTGGAATAGCGCGAGGCCACCGAACACAACCGACGCAGCAAGCACCGCAAACATCACCAGCAGCAGGATCGGCAGGCCGACGACCAGCAGGAACGTCAACACCGCCAACCGGACGATCCAGCTCGGCTGGGATTGTGCCCAGCGATAGCCACGTGCGACGCGGTCGCGTTGCTGGGAGCCAAAGGGATGGAGTCGGACAACCGGGTCCATCAGGTGAAATCCGGGGGTGATATCCGGGGGTGAAATCCGGGGGTTCCACGATCCTATTCGGCGTTGCGGCCGTGAATTGCCGTGAATTGCCAACAACTTGCCGGTTCGTTGACCCGCCCAGTCCGCCAACGGTATCCTGGTGACGCCGGCACGGTCACGACTACACTATACAGGCCCAAATCAGATACGAACCACAAGATATGGACACTTCTGCCGCAACACGCTTCGTCCATCTGCACTTACACAGCGAGTATTCATTGCTGGACGGCGCGATCCGTTTCGATCGGCTGATCGAACGGGTCAAAGCGTTGGGGATGGACGCGGTGGCGGTGACGGATCATGGCAACCTCCACGGTGCCGTGGAGTTCTACGCCAAGGCCACCGCCGCGGGCGTCAAGCCCATCCTTGGCATCGAGGCGTACGTCGCCCCGGGCGACCGCCGGGAGAAATCAGCCACCGGCATCGCCGACGCGGGATTCCACCTGGTGTTGCTGGCCGAGAACAACATCGGCTGGAACAACCTTGTCAAGCTCAGCTCCGACGCGTTTGCCAACGGATTCTACTACCGGCCCAGGATGGACAAGTCCACGCTTGCCAAGTGGTGCGACGGTCTGATTGCCATCAACGGCCACTTGGGCAGCTCAATTGCCCACCATCTGACCCGATACGCGCAGACCAACAACGAGGCGCATTACGTCGCTGCCGCCGAGGAAGCCCGATGGCACGGGGCGACCTTCGGCAAGAATGAGCAAGGGGAGCCGAGATTCTTCATTGAGCTGCAACGGACGGGGATAGCCGAACAGGATCGGCTCAACGGGCTGCTGCTGCGCTTGGCTGAGGAATTGGATCTTCCGCTCGTCGCTGACAACGACGCCCATTTTCTGTCGGAACAGGACGCGGACACCCACGACAGCCTTTGCTGCATCTCGATGGGCAAGACCAAGGATGATTCTTCGCGCCTTCGCTACTCATCGCAGCTGTATGTAAAGTCTCCGGCGGAGATGGCGAAGCTCTTCGCGGACGTTCCGGAGGCGATCGAAAACACAACACGCATCGCCACGCGCTGCGACGTTGATCTGGCCGATTCGGCCAATCACGCGCCGATGGTGCGGGTGGTTCGTCGGCACGAGCCGCCGGCGTACGATGGCGGTGATCCGACCCAGTGGCTGAAGCGCTTCTGCTGTGCGTTCGAGCTGCTGCCCTATGACGCGCAACAGCAAGACAAGCGGTCGCCGCAAGAGGTTCGCCAAGGCTGCGATCAAGCGTTGGCCGCGTTGTGCGAGGCCGGGCTCATCTGGCGTTACGGGCCCGACGGCATCACGCCGCAGATCCGCGATCGCCTGGAGTGGGAGCTGCAGGTCCTTTCCAACAAGCTCATCAGCGCCTACTTCCTGATCGTATGGGACTTCGTCAACTGGGCCCACGGGCAGGGCATTCCCGCCACGGCTCGGGGCTCCGGCGTTGGAACCATGGTCGGATATGCACTTGGTCTGTCAAACGCCTGCCCGCTGCGCTACGGCCTGCTGTTCGAGCGTTTCACCGACCCGGATCGAAGCGAGTATCCCGATATCGACATCGACCTTTGTCAGGATGGCCGGGCGAGCGTACTGGACTACGTCCGCGCGAAGTACGGCCACGTCGCGCAGATCATCACGTTCGGGCGGCTCAAGGCCAAGGCGGCGATCAAGGATGTGGCGCGGGTGTTGGGGTGCTCGCCGAGCGAAGGTCAACGCCTGGCGAATCTCGTTCCCAACGAGCTGCACATCACCATCGACGCAGCGCTGCAAAAGGAGCCGGACTTCAGAGCCGAGTACGATTCGGATCCGGCGGTGAAGCGGGTGATCGATACGGCCAGAGCGCTGGAAGGCCATGCCCGCCACGCCGGCGTGCACGCAGCCGGGGTGGTCATCGCAACCCAGCCGCTGGAGAACATCGTCCCCCTTTGTCGCGCAGCGGGCAGCAGCGATGTGGTCACGCAATGGGACGGGCCGACCTGCGAACGGGTGGGCCTGCTCAAGATGGACTTCCTCGGTCTACGGACGCTCTCGACCATCGAGCTGGCGAAGAAGCTGATCCGCGAGACGCTTGCGCAAGAGGCCATCTGGTCTGCGGTCGGCAAAGAACCGCCTCGGGTGTCTCAAGCCTCCAGCCTCGAGCGTCAAGCCTGTCCTGCACCGCATCCGCTGGATCTGGACCGTCTCGATTACGACGACCAGCGGGTATTTGCGCTGTTCCGCCGCGGCGACACCGCCGGCGTGTTCCAGTTCGAATCACCCGGAATGCGCCGGCTGGTGTTGGACCTGAAGCCCGATCGCATTGAAGACCTCATCGCCGCCAACGCGCTGTTCCGCCCCGGGCCGATGGATCTGATTCCCCAGTACATCATGCGCAAGCACGCCAAGCAGCGCGTTCCGAAGGTTCATCCGATCGTGGACAAGTACACGGCGGAGACCTACGGCATCATGGTGTACCAGGAACAGGTCATGCAGATTCTTCACGGCCTGGGTGACATCCCACTGCGGAAGGCGTACAGCCTCATCAAGGCGATCAGCAAGAAGAACCGCGCGGTGATCGACGCGGTGCGGCCGAAGTTCATCGACGGCGCCCGTCAGAAGGGCCTTTCCGACCGCAAGGCCGACGACCTGTTCGATTTGATCCTCAAGTTTGCCGGCTACGGCTTCAACAAGTCACACTCGACCGGGTATGCCATCATCGCGTATCAGACAGCGTACCTCAAGACGAACTTCCCCAACCAGTACATGGCGGCGCTGCTGACTTACGAGAGTGCCGCACGGAAGGTTGACGATTGGGCGCCCTACCTGGAAGACTGCCGGCTTACCGTGTTTCCCGATCACAGCAAAGATCACCCGCATATCGGGGTCGAGGTCAAGCCGCCGAACGTGAACCTTTCTGAGGCAAGTTTTTCCGTTGTGTACGCCGCGGACGAGCCGCGCGACGCTAACCATGGTCATGTGCGCTTCGGCCTCAATGCCATTCGGGGGGCCGGCAGCTCAGCCATCAACGCGATCATCGACCAACGACGGGCCCGAGGTCCATTCACATCCATCTTCAACTTCTGCGAACGAGTTGATCTGCGAATCGTCAACAAGGCGACGATCGAGGCTCTGGTCAAGTCCGGGGCGTTCGATTCGGTGCACGCGGTGGAGCAACGCTCCGCGGTGATCGCTGCCCTCGCCGATGCGATCGCCGCTGGGCAGGCGACGGCGGATGATCGGCGCAGCGGCCAGTTGAACTTCCTCCTCTCGCCGTCTCAGCCCGGCGGTGCCCACACCCCACACCAGCGCCCGCTGCCCAAGGTCCAGCCATGGGAACAGATCAAGACGCTCGCTTTGGAGAAGGAAGCATTGGGCTTTCATGTCTCCGGCCATCCGCTCGATCTGCACGAACAGACTCTTCGGCGGTTGGGCGCGGCCGAAGTGAGGACGGTCTCCACGCTGGCGGACAAGAAGTCGGTGAGGCTCGGAGGCGTGCTGGCGCATGTCCGCACAAGGATCGTGCGTAGCGGCCCAAGGGCGGGGCAAAAGATGGCCGTGGTGACAATCGCAGACAAGACCGGCGCAATCGAGGCGGTCATCTTCAGCGACCCCTTCGCCCGGTACGGCCGGCTGATCCGTAACGATGCGATCGTCGCCTTGATCGGGAAAGTGGACCGCTCGCGCGGCGAACCTCAGGTCATCGTTGAGCAGGTCATCCGAATTGAGGATGTCGCCCAGCAGGTCGCAACTCGCATCGAGCTGGATCTCATCGACAAGCCGCAAGGCCAGCCACTTGAAGGGATCATGCGCTCGCTTGACGATCTCCTGCGCAGAGCCGGCGGCAACGGCGGAGGGTCCGTGGAGGTTCTGCTTCATCTGCATACCAATGGGAAATGCGTCGCGCTGCGACCGCACGGACGACGGGTGACCTCCGGGCCCGACCTGATCGCTACGTTCAAGCAGATGCTCGGCCCACAACACGTGCGAGTGGTCTCCCGTGACATCACCCAAGCCGTGGCGTCGATGCCAGGCCGGTAACGTCTGCGAAGACAATGCGCGGCCCGGCGACCGTGGCTCAACGGACCGTTCTCCGGCCGCTCGCTTCCACGGTGGGCATGATCGAGTTCAGCACAGTATCGGCGAATATGTGTGGAGCGATGTCTACACGAATACGGTTGAGGGCTTCTTCTCGCTGCTCAAGCGCGGCATCTACGGCACCTTCCACCACGTCAGCAAGAAGCACCTACAGCGGTAGGTAGATGAGTTCGTGTTCCGCTACAACGCGCGGAAGATGGACGATGGGGCGCGAGTCGCGCTGGCATTTCTGGGGGCCAACGGCAAGCGGCTGATGTATCGCCCATTACCAGATGTGGCCTAGTTCCTCCTCTTCGTCTTTCATCAGCTTCAAGACCGACTTCTCGACCGCGTAGAAATACTTGACAAGCTCATTCTTGACATCCTCTAATGGGATCCAAGTTGGCGCGTCAGTGTCATACCTCGTACTTCTCGCGGCATCGTATAAGGGTCTATAATTCTCCCAGATCTTCTGATATCGATTGTAACTCTTGAGCGTGTGATTCCTCGACGTGTGGCTTGTGTGTGGCTCAAGATTGTCATAACAAAACAGCGCCTCCACGGCGTGTAGGGCCGTGTAGAAGATCACCGTTACCATCCAATCTGAATACCCGTCGCCTATGGTCTTCAAGAACTCACGGTTGTGGAACCACTTCTGTTTGTGTTCTTGAAACGGCGTCATAGATCACCAGAGCGCCCTGTGAGTCTGGGAATTTTGAACTGCCTTTCGGAATCTGCAGAACATCACACGCGCATGCCTTAAATTTCTCCGACAGTTTAACATCGAGCGCAGTGAGTTGCTTTGCTAGATCGAAATCGTATCGATCCGACACAGGCGAGACCAGAATCGCGAATTGATTATCCCGCGGCGCAGCATAGCAAGCCACGATTCGATTCTTGTTCTGATCAACCCACGCTCTCACATAGCCAATTAGCGCATGGAGTTCATGCAACCATACCTCTCGGCTGATGCCGAGCCTTGCCACCTCGAAGACCCACTGGCACGACTTTACGAAGCGGTCTTCCGCCTCGTCGGTGAAGACGATCTGCTGATCACCACGCCGCGCATCGATCTGGACAGGGTCATGTTGGGTCTTTGTCTTTGCCATGGCGATGGACCTTCTCAAGTGCGCACAACTACACTAGGGATCCTTTCAGGTCGCTATCGTACTTCCTTTTGACGTACCACAGACCCTAGTGGGTTGCATGTCGGAGTATGGTACAGTATCGGTCTGCAACTACCGATATCAAGCGCCCAGGGCAAATTGGGTACAACTTTAGCGTTACCAGACCTTGACTAGCCCGGATTCCCTCCACAGAATCACAGGCCGAATCCCCAAGGCGGGAATCGAACCCGCTAGGCCGGTAGATGGCGCGATCAAGAAATGTCGGACAAAACGGGCAAGAATCGTCCAGACCCTGGCCCAGACCGGCTCAAACTCTCCGAATAAGGACTGGCGAGAGGCTATCTGCAAGGCGCTCATGAAGCCGTCACCCGTCACCCGTCCGAAACCGCAGCGCCAGCGCAAAAAGTAGCCCTTACGGGGCCGCCAGGGCTGGTTTGTAAACAATTCGGCGTTCGGTCGGGTGCTGGGGTTGCGGTAGGTATACATCTTCCAGGGAAGGAACGTGCGGCCCGGCGGCCGTGGCTCAACGGACCGTTCCCCGGCCGGGGCTGTTTACGGTCGGGCATCACGGGCGGATCAACGTCGCCACCCGGCGCCTATGCCGCCAGGCCGCCGAAGCCGAACTCGTCGTAGTCGTTGGGTTCGTATGCGTCGTCGGGGGGATCACTTGGCCATTGAGGCCGAGCGCGATGATGCACCTTCAGCACGTGTGCGATCTGCTCGGCGAAGATTGATCGAAGAATCTCCAGCGTGGTCGAGACCTCGTCGCCAAAGGGATCATCCTTGCTGCGGAACAGCACGATCACCGCGAGGCATTCTCCCTCGTGCAAGCAGGATAGGGCGACGACCTGGCTGCCGGCAAGGAATCCCGCATCCGCGCCGATGAATTGGGCAAAGGTATCGGCGTCATCGAACAACACGAGCTCGGTCTCATCGGCCATTTGCGGGCAGACCGCCTGGCAGAGGTGATCCAGGAGCACGCTGATCGTTTCGCGCGGGCAGTCGTAGTTCACGTACGCGCCAAGGTCGAAGTTGAGCTGATCGTCCGCGAGGAACACCGCTGCGTTGGTGGGTCCGATCTTAGCCAGCAGATATTCAAGCGCTGTGCGAAGCAGCTCTTCGACGTCGAGTTCCTGCTTCAGCAACGTGCGGAACTCGCTGGCCATGGCAACCTCACTCATCTGCACGGATACGTCCTGGTATGCGGTCACCAGATCCTTACAGAGCGTGTCCAGGTGCTGCGACACTTCTTGGCGGGCTGCGACGAGCTTCTTGCACACGCGCTTGAGTCTGGCCAGTCGCTCCTCGCGCTGCCGGTCCGCCTGCGACTTGGCCAAAGCCGATTCGATGCGCTGCACAAGATCATCCAGGTCAACCGGAATGCTGACGAAATCAACGACGCCGCAGTGCAGGGCCTCCACAGCCTTGGGGAATGATTTGCTCTGAGAGAACACGATCGACTTGGTGGACGGCGAGGTCTGCTGGAGTGATCGGGCCAGCTCCAGGCCGTCGCCATCAGGCAGCGCCAGATCCATCAGCACCAGATTGAATCGCCCGCGGACAAGAGAAGCGTGAGCTTCGTGAAGTCCGCAGACGCAAATGCATCGATGGCCGCGCTCGGTTAGCTTCTTCACCAAGGCGCTGCGGCTTTCGCTTGGGCTACCGGCAATGAGGATGCGCCCCGGCTCGTGCTTGGGCGGCTGCTCGGTGAAGGCTTCGGCAATCTCTCGCTCCAATGATTCCATCGGACGCTCCCTCCTCCAAGCAACGACCCAGCGATCAGTCGGACCCCTTCTGCGGCCGGCTGACCACCCAGTACCCCGCACACGGCGTCATGCCACGCCGCGCTGCGCTTGCGTCCCCCGCCAGGCACCAAGCCAAATGGTGGCTACGGCCCCTCCATCGGCGGCGTTCTCCAGCGTCAGCCGCCCGCGGTGCGCTTCGACCAGCCGTCGCGCTACTGCAAGCCCTAAGCCGGGCCCGCGACCCGCGGGCTTGTCACTGAAGAACGGATCAAACGCGTGGGCAAGGGTGTGATCACTCAGCCCAGGCCCATCATCCGTTACCTGGATCATCAATCGGTCATCCAGTAGATCAATATGAACCCGCAGCTCAATCTGCCGTGAAGGTTGGGCCTCCAAAGCGTTACGAAGCAACTCGTGCACTGCCTTGGCGATGTGATCCGGATCAAGACATACGGGCGGAAGCTCTTCATCGATAACGAGTTTGACCGGGACATCTCCATTTCTTTTCGGACTGACCTTTCGCACGATTTCGTGCAGCAGCTCGGCAAGATCGAACAAACGGACGTTGGGAATGGCCGGCTCGGCTACGTCTCGTAAGGCAGTGATCATGTCGCTGAGGTGATGCGACTGCTCTACGATCTGCTCTGCCATGACTTTGAGTTCTGGATCTTGTGATCGCCCGGCCAACAGCTGCGACCGCCCGGAGATGATCGCCAGCGGATTGTTCATCTCGTGGGCGGCACCGGCCGCCAGCTCCCCCAATGATGCCAAGGCTTGGGCTTGAGCCAATGTATCGCGGGTTTCGGCCAAGGTTCGATTGGCTTGTGCAAACTGCTCGGCAAGTCGCCCGGCGGATTGGTGCTCGGCGGCGGCGGCAACGGCAGCGCCCCAGGTAAGAAGCAGCGCGTCGAGGGTCTTGCGCTCTCGGTCGGTATCGAAGCATCGGTCATGCAGCAGCGCTGCTGCGATGTGCGGGCTACAGGGCAGGGGAAGAACCCACGTCTGGAGCTGATCGCCGCCCTGTGAAAGGCAGTCGCCCAGCCAGGGCAGCACGTCCTGCACGCGCATCGAGGCCCGCAACCCACCGTCGAGATCCGCAAGCCGCCCGGAGCCGGCCGGGACCTCAACCACCCGGCTTCGAAGCAGTCGACCGTCGCTGGAGAAATGGAAGACCTGGCAGGGTTCGTCGTCACCGCCCTGGTAGAGGACCGAGAACGGGCCGTCCCCAAACACGCTTCGCGCCGATTCGACGACCCTGCCCAGAACGTGCTCGACCGACCCTGGCCCGGTCGCGTCGTGAAACTTCGTGATGGCCTGGAGCACCGAGGATTGTCGCTCGGTTGAGGCGGCTCGCTTCAGCATCGCCGCATGAGATCGTCCGAGAACCTCGTTGGCCCGACAGATCGATTGCAGCAGGACGTTGACACTGTGTTGCTCGCCCATCCCAAGCGCTTCGGCGCGCTGCGCAACTTCATCGTGAAGGCGAGGGATGATCTCAGCGACCACGCGATACTCCAGGCCGATCTCGTCACACATGCCCTGAATATCCTCGCCTTGCGGGGCATGGCCAGCGGGGGTGAGGTGCTGGCGCCGGGCGATCGCATCGGCCAGGGAAACCAGCGCGATCAGAGGCCGGTTCGGCCCGTCCGGAAGCGCATTGACCGGCTGACCGTGTAGCCAAATCACGTCGATCATGCGCTGCGGCAGTTGCCAATGTTCCGCGAGTCGCTTGCCGGCGAGGCAACCGCCGATTCCGATGATTCGCCTGCAGGCATGATCCAACGACTTGCCGTGCGATTCGGCGAGCTCGCAGACGCGATCAAAGCCTTTGGGCATCGCAACATGCAGAGCGAGCAGACCAAGATCGTGCAACAGTCCGCAGGTAAAGGCCTCGCCACGCTGGATCTTGCCGGGGCCGCTGGTGCTTGCGGCGATGTGCTCACAAACCACCGCCACCGCGATACTGTGATGCCAGAACATCTGCCGATCGAAGACCGCCGGCTCGGTCCGCTGCTCGCCCCCGGGACTGACGACCCCGTCGAATATCTCAAACACCTGAACCGAGAGCACGGCACTGCGCAATGCGTCGAACCCGACAAGCACCACCGCACGGTCGATGGTGGTGACCTGCCGCGCCCGACCCCCAGCCATGCAGCGACACAACTTCAACACCTTGCTACACAAGGCCGGGTCCGACGAGACAAGCCCGATGACATCCTTCGCGTCGGAATCTTCGGCCGCAGTCAGGTCGAGCAGCCGGATGGCCACTGAGCTGAGCGTCGGCAACTGATCCAACTGCTGCAAGATCAGCTCGACGCGCCTCTGTTGATTCATCTGACGGCTTGCCACGAGATCACCGGCTCCCGACGCCAGTTCAATTTGGCGATCCCCCACTCACACGTCGAGCAGTTCCGTTACCCGCTTGACAAGCTCGTCAATATTGAACGGCTTTTTGAAGAACTCGTCGGCGCCATTGTGGAGCAGGGCGTCGATCTCATCCTGCTTCACGACGCCGGAGACGATGATGATCCTGGTATCAGCAAGATCGGCGTTGGCGCGAACTCGCTCGCAGACCAGGTTGCCGTTGATGTCCGGCAACATGTAGTCAAGCAGGATCAGATGTGGTTTGAACTTCTCGGTGAGCAGCCCGGCGTCGTATCCGGTTTTCGCGGTCTTGACCTCGAAGCGATCGTCGCGACCGAACACATCGAGGAATAGATCAAGAATCTGCTCATCGTCATCCACCACTAACACCCGTTTCCGGGTGCTCTCCAACCCATCGATCGGGATGTCGTTGGCCTTCATGAACCGCAGCAGTTCACCCCGCGGAATTCGCCGAAACCGCGAGCCCGGCACCCGGAAGCCATGGAGCCGCCCGTTGTCGAAACAGCGAATGATGGTTTGCTGGGAGACCTTGCATATCTCAGCGGCTTCGCCGGTCGTGAACACCTGCTTTTTGGACCAAGACTTTGTCCCACTGCCTTTAGCCATGACCAGCCCAGCCTCGTTGAATTGTATGCCCCAATGGATGTCCCAGATTGCCGCAACCATTGCAGATTGCCAGAGTTATGGATCGGTTACGGCTGCCGGGAACTTCAGCGTCAGGCCGGCGCCGCTGCTGCCCATCCCGCGCAAAGGTCACAACTCGCGCACCTGAGCGGGTTCTGGGACTCCATCTCGGTCGGGTCTAGGACGGGTGCCGGCGTTCCCAGACCGCGACCGCCTCCGGCTGGCGTGGATACAGAGGCCCCAGAGCCAGCGGGTCCGTCGTGCTGCCTTGGTCCAGCCGATGCGCGGCAACGGCTAGGCACGCGCGTGGATCGAACATCGGCTCGACAACTCGCACCGCCGCCTGCTCACACTTGGCCCGCATTTTCTGAGGCAGGTGCTCATCAGCGAACAATGCTTTGATCTGATCCAGGCCGAGCGAATCGGCATCGATGAGCTGTCCGTCGCCGATGATCTGCCACAGACCGCCGACTCGGTCCAACTGCGTGACCCATGCCGTCGGTCCTTTCGCTGCCAGGGCGACGAGGATCGGCCCCGGCCCCTCATATGACGCCGCCGCCACCAACGCGCTGGGCACCGCGATGATCTTCGTGCCCAGCGCTTCGCAGATCATCTTGACGGTACTCACGGCGATCCGCAGTCCGGTAAAGGCCCCCGGGCCGATCGACACGCCGACCGCCTCCGTCGCCTTGGGCTTCAGCTTAAGACGGGCATAGAGCCGGTCAATCGCTCCAAGCAGATCGTCATCCTGTCGCAAGGTGGAGGCAAGCTGCTCGACATGCGTTCGACCTCGACGATCGCGTATAGCCACACCGCCTTGCCGCTGAGAAGTCTCGATGGCCAGGAGTACGGGTTGCGCCATCGCCACACCTCGATTCTCCATCATTCATCACCACCCAGCGGCCCAGAGCACGGAGACGCAAGAGGCACAGAGGCACGATCGTCAACCGCTTTCTGAGTCATGGCTTGCTGCTCTGTGGTTTCTGTGTCTGGGCGGTGAATCTTTGCGGTTGTTGTGGCAACGCGATTGCCCGGAGCCGAACTGCTGAAAGGATCGCCTCCTCGGCGGTGGGGACACAAGCCAGGTCAATCGGCAGCACGGACGCCAACTCGTGGTCACTGTTGAGCACGATCACTCGCCGGCCTCGCGTCGCCGCGCCGGCGTCCGCGTGAACATGGCCCAGGCAAAAGAGCTTGACGCCCCACCGCTTGGCGAGCAGCTCGACTTGCTGGTCGCTATATCCGCGCCCCCACACCATCATGTACGCTGAGCCATCACCGGGCCGATAGTCCTCGTCCGTCAGCTCGCGATGGAGCACGTCGGGGTCAAAGAGATCCATCGCTGGGGGCGCCGCCAAGGAATGGGAGCACAACAGGCCTGACGCGCTCATCACGGCCAGCGGCATGGCCCGGATGAACCGATTGACCGCCTCCGCCACGGCGTCCCATTGATCGCCGAACACGAACGCCAGTCCGCCATTGAACAGCTCGATGCTGTTGCCCGCTCCCTTGGATACACCCCGGCCGGTCATCTGGGCCAGCTCGTGATTGGCCAGCAGGACGTGCACTTGGCGAGGATACTTAACCAGCAGGTCGGCCACACGCAAGAGCATCCGGTGGCTGAGGTCCACGCCATTGATCAGCCGATCGCTGTGAATGATCTCGTGCAGGACAAGGCAATGCTGAGGCGAATCTTCCAGGCGAGCGAGGTGGACAATCTTCCTGAGGTGATCGGGATTGTCGTGTAAATCGCCCGTGGCGAGCAGCCGACCGTGCCCAGGCAGATGCATCGTCGAGCCGGCGCGAAGAGGTGATGACCGCAGGGTCTGGGCCGCCTGGTCGAACAGCTCGATGACCGCAGTCGCGTCTTGGAGGTTCGTCGTCGCTCGCACATGCGAAGCATAGGCCGACGAAGCTCTTTGTGGACTCGCTGGCGACGCCTTGCCCTAACGCTGCATTCGCATGCAGCTCTACATGCCCATCATCACCGAAGCCGAGTATCAAGCGCGAGGTCTATCCTCAACCCCAGTTGCCACGAGAGCCGTTGCACCGAATGTGTAGCGGTCCTAACGAGCCGCGCGCGTCAGCAAGCCGTCCACCCACCGCTCCCTCACGATCGCGGCTCGGAACGGTCGCTCCAGTTGCTTCGCAACCGCCCTAGAAGCAGGTGCCGCAGGGGTTGCCGCCGTCGACGGAGCACCACTCCGCCAGCAGCTTCGCCAGGTCGAACGCATCTACACACCCATCCGGCAAATTGAACGCACCGGTGATGTCCGCCAGGGCGAAGTTCGGGGAGGTGCAGCCCTCGCAGGGCGGGTCTAGGTCGCCGGGCGGGTCTGGGTCGCTCGCCGCGGAGCACCACGCACCCAGCAGCGTCCCGAGGTCGAACGCGTCAACGCATCCGTCGGGGAAGCCGGGGCCGAGCGGACCGGACATGTCGGCGGTGTTAGGCAGCGGCTCACACACGACCTCGGTGAGCTGCACTGCATCCACGCCGGCTTCGACGATCGATTGCGGGTCGGTATCCGAGGCAATGAAGCGAATGCGGAACTGATCGGTCAGCTCGACGAAGTCGGCAATGGGGAACTCCTTGAGGAACCAGCCGCCACCCACCTCCGGCCCGGCGGGACCGACGGTCTCCAAGCTCACCCAGCTCGAGCCGCCGTCATCCGAAACCTCCACCACAAAGATATCCTGGAACGGGCTGCTGCCCTCGGTGTTGGAGAACCAGCGGTAATAGGAGATGATCGGCGTGCCGACGGTAGCGTCCATGACCGGCGAGGTGAGCGTGGTGAAGCCGTCGTCAACATCGCTGTTGCCATCGGCGTTGTCAGTGACATAGCACTGGCCCGAGCCATCGGCATCGGTGGGTGGGTCCCCGCGGTCGCCGCCACCGGCAGGAATGCCACGCTCCCATGGCCCGTCGCTCAATCCGCCGGTGTTCGTCACCGTCCACCCCAGATCGTTTTCAAAGTCGTCAAGGAACGTCACAACCAGCGAGGTGGCGCTGAGCGTCGCAAAGCTGTTGGCCGGCGCTCCATTCGGCGTAACCACTTCCTGGCCGGTCGTGGTCTCGGCGCTGAAGTAGTACGCGACCTGGGTGCCGCAATCGACGGCGGGGAAGACCGCATCGTAATGGTTG